>CAYRBO010000001.1:0-11081 GCA_964422545.1 uncultured Anaerolinea sp.
GAGGCCGCGCTGGAAAGTTACGGCGCAGCCCTGAACCTGTTCCGCCAGGTGGGGGATCGGCTGGGCGAAGCCAACGTGCTGAAAGCCATCGGCCAAATGTCAGTTGTTATTGGACTCAATGAACAAAACCAGGAATCCTTTCAAAAAGGAATAGAAATCCTCCAAAGTGCAATGGGGTTGTTCGAGCAAATAAACGACCGGGTTGGACAAACCAATGTTTTGATGTTCCTGTCCAGAGTCGCTGCTGCAGTTGGACAAAAGGAGCAGGCGATTGAAATTGCTCAAACTGCCATGTCGCTGCTGGCTGAAGTGGCGGGACCAAATCATCCGGTCACAATATCTTTTGCGGAATACATTCGCCAATTGCAAACGTCCTGAACGGCATAAGACTCGTTGGAGGGGCAGGGGAGTAGTTTTGTTACATATTGTTACATTTCAGTAACCAGTCGTCAGTTGCCAGTTATCAGTTATCAGTTGTCATTGATGAACAGTTTGATGGGGCATAGCCAGTGGGGGAGGGGCAGTGATCAGTGATCGGTAATCAGTCATCAGTGATTTAGTCACCCGGCTGGCTGGTAACTGTTCACTGCTCACTGTTCACTGATGACTGAATACTGAAAGAGGGGGGTTGCCTTTTGGGGAGTTTTGGCTATAATGTATTTATGTTTCACTTAAGTATAATTAATGAAAACATAATCAAAACAGCCAAAATAGACGCTTACACCCCATTCAGGAGCGTTTTGAGCGAAAAAAAACGCGCCAGGGGCGGCTTATCAGCGCGTGGAGATGCTCTGCGGAGCGGCGCGGAAAATCATTTCGTTGTAGTACGCCGGGCCTCGATACGCTACTCGACCAGCGGCTGTTCAACCCTCCGCGATGCGTGTCACCTCCTCCGACTTACGGACGGCGCGGGCGAGCCGAAAGGCTGCTGACCGTTCCGAACCGTTGCCCTACGCTACACGCTGACCGCTGCGGATGGCTCTCCCCCGGCGGTCAGGAGGTCCTGTTTTGCAATTCCTGCGCCGCGCCCGGGTAGGGTCAAATGACTGCGCGAAACCCAATGCGCGCGAAAAACAATATGCTATGCGCAATTGTCAGACAACCTAAAGCAAAGCGAATGTCGGGTCTCGATACGTCCCTCGCCAAGAACGCTCGGGGCTACTCGACCCTCGGTACACCATACAGGAGGAACGATGAACGAGACTATCACCATTCAGGCCGCCATCCAAAAATACCTCGAAATGGTCGAGATGGCGCGCAGCAAGAACACCTTTGAGACCTATGGCTACGCCATGCAGGCCTTCATCAACCTGCTGGCCGACAACAAAATTGACGCCGCCGCGACGCCTGTCACCGAATTGCGCGAGGACGCGGTCGGCTGGTTTGCGGCCTGGCTCAAGGGTCATGCCCCGGCCACTGAGCAGCTCTACCTGCAAGCCGTGATGGGCTTCTACAAGTTCCTGTCTGCCGAGCGGTTGGCCTCCCCCACCCTGCCGCGCATTGAGCAGTTAATCAAAATGCGGGCCCGTAAGACCGGTCAGCGCCTGCCGCAGTTCCCGCGCGAGGCAATTGAGCAGGTGCTGGAGTATGTTTCCGCCTCCCCTGCCCCTCTCCCTCACCCCGGCCATCTCCCTGCGGGAGAGGGAGAAATGGAACGATTGCGCTTCCTGCGCGACCGGGCCTTTCTCGTCACCCTGGCCGATACCGGTCTGCGGGTGCATGAAGCCTGCGGATTGCGGCGCGGCGATATTGACTGGAACGAGGGTCGGGCGGTCATCATCGGCAAGGGCGATAAACAGGCTGTGATTCGCTTCTCGACTCGGGCGCTCAAGGCGCTGAAAGAATATCTTGAAGCGCGCGCCAAACTCGACGGCGGTTCGGGGCGTCCGCTTGGCTCGCTGCCGCTCTTTGCGCGGCACGATAAGGGGGCGGGGAAAAAGGTCAAGCCGGTGACCACCGCCACCGGCAGGAACATCGTTGAGGAGCGGGTGCGCGAGGCGCTGGGAGAGGAAGCGGTCGGGAAAATCACCCCGCACTCGTTCCGGCACTACTTCGTCACTACTGTGTTGCGCGCTTCGGGCAACCTGAAGCTGGCCCAGGAACTGGCCCGTCACGCCAACATCGCCGTCACCCAGCGCTACGCGCACCTGAGCGACGACGAGTTGGATAAAGGCTATCACGAGATTTTTGAGCGAGGGGAATCTACTGCTCCGCTCCGTGTAAATCCGCCGAATCCGTGAAATCCGTGTACAGGTTTTGGGTTTTTCACGCCAAATTAGCTCAACGGACTCCACATCATCGCCAAGACCATCGCCAGCACCAGCAGCAGGGCGGCGAAGGCAGCGAAGAAGACGCTCAGTTCGGTCGTTTCGGTTTTGGCAATGGTTTCGGTCGGCAATTTCTGGAAGACATCCTGCAATTCGGTTGCGCTTTCGGCGGCGAAGTAGGCCCCGCCGGTCAGGTCGGCGACCTGTTGGAGAGTCTCCTCGTCGATGCCGCGCCGGAATCCGCCGGGGTTGCCGCCGCCCCCGCTAAAGTTGCCGCCGCGAAATTGAAACGGCTGACTGTTGGGGTCATTGGGATTGCAATTGAACGGCGAATCGTTGTTTTCGGTGCCGTAGCCAATCGTATAGACCCGCAATCCGCGCTCGAGGGCCTGCTGGGCGGCGTCGAGCGGGTGCGGCCCGACGTTGCTGACGCCGTCGGTCAGCACGACGATAATCGCTGGGTGATACGCGCCTGGCGGGAGCGGCGCAAGCGGGCTGGAGGTATCCGGGCTGAAGGCGCTGGGCGGGATGTTCTCGTCGAACTCGGCCAGCGTGTCAATGGATTTCAGAATCCCGCTGCCGATGGCCGTGCGGCGGGCCGGCTGCAAACGGTTGATGGCTTCTAACAGCAACTCCCGGTCGTCGGTTGGCGGCTGGAGGACGGCCGCGAACCCGGCGAAGGCCACTATCCCGATTTCGGTGCCGGGGCTTTGTTGTTCGATGAAGGCGCGGGCCGCCGCTTTGGCCGCTTCCAGGCGGTTGGGCGGGATGTCAATGGCGCACATACTCAACGAGACATCGATTGCCATAATAATGGTGCGCTTATCGACCGGCAGCGAGACGACCGCCACCGGGCGCGTCAGGGTCAGCACCAGCCCAGCCAAGGCCAGCAGGAACAGGGCGAAGGGAAAATGCCGCTTCCAGCGCGAACGCTCCGGGTTGGCGGCGCGCACCAGCGAGAGCGAGGAATAACGCACGGTAAACCGCTTGCGGCGGCGCAAAACCCAAATGTAGAGACCCATCAGGACGGGGATCAGTCCCAGTAAATAGAAAAATCCAGGCCAGAGAAAATTCATCGCGCCTCCTTACGGCACGCGGCCAAACCAGAACAGCGACAGGAATCCGCCGGCGAGCAGCACCAGGATGCTCGACCCGGCCAACAGAGCCGTGATTTCGGTCTTTTCCTGCCGGACGACGACCTGCGGCTCGATTTGCTCGTAAATGGCGCGCAGGTCGTCAGCGCTGGCGGCGTTGTAATAGTTCCCGCCGGTGATGGCGGCAATTTCGCGCAGCATGGCTTCGTCCAGTTGGGTGTGGATGAGGAAGCCTTCGACTTCAAGGGTCGCCCCGCTAGGGCTGCCAATGCCAATGGCGTGGATGCGCACCCCGCGCCGGGCGGCCTCGGCTGCGACTTCGAGCGGGTTGGGGTTGGCCGTGTTCTCGCCGTCACTGATGAGGACAATCGAGGCCGGGGAATAACTTCCGGGCGGGACGGGCGTGCGGGTCGGCAGCAATTCGGGCGCGAAGTCCTCGCTGTCTTCGGGGGTTTGCAGGGTCAGTTTGTCAATCGTATTCAGTGCAACCAGGATGCCGTTGGCGAGCGAGGTGCTGCGCTGCGGCTCTAGCCGGTCGAGGGCGGCCAGGATGGCTTCATCATCGCCGGTCGGCGGCTGGACCGAAAATCCGCTGTCGCTGAAGGCCACCACGCCAACTTGCACGACCGAGGGCTGGCGGGCGACGAACTCGCGGGCGACCGATTTGGCTGCCTCGAGGCGCGAGGGTTCGACATCTTCGGCGGCCATGCTGCCGGAGGTGTCGAAGGCCAGGATGACGATGCCCTCCAGTTTGGGCAGGCGCAGCGTCATCTGCGGGCGGGCCAGGGCGAAGAGCAGGATTGCGATTGCGAGCAGGAACAGTATCGCGGGAATGTGACGGCGGACTCCCGGCACCCTGCCCTGCCCGGCTGCGGCCTGCTTCAGCAAACCAAAATCACCGTAGCGGACGGCAAACTGCCGCCGGCGCCGCTCGATGCGCAGGTAGAGCGCGGCCAGTAGCGGGAGGGTCAGGAGCAGCCAGAGCATAGCCGGCCAGAGGAAGGTCATCAGGGAATTCTCCAAGTGTAAGACAGGTCTCTGACCTGTTGGATGCAGCGTGTCTTTTCAGACAGGTCGGAGACCTGAGACCTGTCTGGCATGTTGCTTGCCTGTTCAGACAGGTCGGAGACCTGTCCTACGCTCGCGGAGTGCGGCAAAGCGGACAATCGACCGCACCAGGTCATCGCCGGTGGAAAGCGGCAGGAGGTCGATTCCGGCGCGTTTGAAGGTCTCGGCCAGGGCGGCTTCGCGCTGGCGGGCGGCCTCGCTGAATCGCTGGCGAAAGCCAGGGTCGTGGGTATCGACGTACAGCTGCTCGCCGGTTTCGGCGTCCTCCATGATGAGCGGGCCAACATCCGGCAGTTCGATTTCGCGTTCATCCCACAGGCGAACGGCAATCACTTCATGGCGGCGATTGAGCAGGGTTAGGGGCTTTTCCCAGCCGGGGGCGCTGATAAAATCCGAAATAATTAAAACCAGCGAGCGGCGTTTGATGGCGCCCAATCCCTTTTGAAGCAGGGGCGCCAGGTCGGTGAAGGGAGTCTGGGCCAATTGCGGCTGGCGCAGCAGGTCGTTAATCACGCGCAAGACCTGGATGCGTCCGCCGCGCGCCGGGATGACTTTTTCGACCGCGTTCCCGCTGTAGAACATTGCGCCGACCCGATTGCCGTGCCGGGTGAGCAGGCGCGCAATCGTGGCGACGAAATCGACCAGCAGTCCGCGCTTGAGTTGGCCGGTGGTGCCGAAATCAATCGAGGGACTTAAATCGAGCAGGAACCAGGCCGTTACCTCGCGCTCCTCGACGTATTGCCGGACGTAGAGCGAATCCATGCGGGCCGAGACGTTCCAGTCGATGTAGCGGATGTCGTCCTCGGGTTGGTACTCGCGCAAGTCGGCAAAATCAACCCCGTAGCCGTAGAACAGGCTGCGATAGTCGCCCTGCATGAGGCCATCGAGGCGGCGAATCACCTGCCAGTCGAGCCGGTGCAAGATGCGCTCAGGCGCTGGGGCGGAGGTCGTAGTGTTCATGCAGCGGCACCACCGGAATCGGCAGGCGGTCGAGAATCTTTTTCAGGATGTCATCGGCGGAAACATTATCCGAAAGGGCTTCGTAAGACAGCACCAGGCGGTGGCGGAGGACATCCAGCGCCATATCCAGCACGTCCTGGGGCAGCGCGTAGGGGCGTCCGCGCACAAAGGCCAGGGCTTTGGCGGTCAGAATCAGGTTGATGGAAGCGCGCGGGCTGGCCCCAAAGGTGATGTAATGCTCCAACTCCTTCAGCCCGAACTCGGACGGCTTGCGGGTGGCCGTCACCATGCGCACGGCGAACTC
Source organism: uncultured Anaerolinea sp. (assembly GCA_964422545.1). GTDB lineage: Bacteria > Chloroflexota > Anaerolineae > Anaerolineales > Villigracilaceae > UBA5195. Next base: position 5,694 of record CAYRBO010000001.1, read on the forward strand.
AATCAGCGACGGGTCGATGTAGATTTGGTCGACCTTTTTTTGCAACTCGACCAATTGGTCGGTGGTCAGCACCTTTTGGACGGCCTGGATTGCGCCGGTCATGCGCTCGACGATGACAAATTCCTCGGTTGGGGTGGGATAGCCGACCAGTACCTTGAGCATAAAGCGGTCAACCTGCGCTTCGGGCAGTGGGTAGGTCCCCTCGGTCTCGATGGGGTTCTGGGTCGCCAGAACCAGGAAGGGATTCGGCACTTTATGGGTCTCGCGGCCAATCGTCACCTGGCGTTCCTGCATGACTTCGAGCAAGGCGCTCTGCACTTTGGCCGGGGCGCGGTTGATTTCGTCGGCCAGCAACAGGTTGGTGAAGACCGGGCCGAGCGAGGTGTTGAACTCGCCGCTTTTCTGGTTATAGATGCGCGTCCCAATTAAGTCGGCCGGCACCAGGTCGGGCGTGAACTGGATGCGCTTGAACTCGCCGCCAATCGCTTCGGCCAGAGTCTTGATTGCCATCGTCTTGGCCAGGCCGGGGACACCCTCAACCAGGATGTGCCCGCGCGCCAGCAGGGCCACCACCATCCGCTCCAGCAGGTGGTCTTGCCCGACGATGATTTTTTTGACTTCGTACAGCACGCGCTCCATGGGAAGTTTGTTTTCGGTGGGGTTGGAATTCATTCAAAGACTCCTTAATTTGTAGGACGGGATTTATCCCGTCCCCGTCCGGTATGCGCGGGATAAAATCCCTCGCTGCGTCGTTTAATACGGCGGCGCGCCGCCCATCGCGCCCAGGGCGACGTTAATTGGCACGGCGAACCCAATGCCAACGAAGAAATTCTGGCGGGAGGGGTTGATCAGCCCGGTGACGATGCCAATGACATGCCCAGAGCGATTCAGGAGCGGGCCGCCCGAATTGCCGGGATTAACCGCCGCGTCGAACTGAATCATGCCTTCGATTTCGATGTCGCTGCCTGGGGCGCGAAAGACCCGGTCGAAGCCGGAGATGACTCCTGCGCTCATCGAACTGTACAGGCCGAAAGGATTGCCGACCGCATACGCCTCGTCGCCGACCCGCATGGCGGCGGGGTTGCCCAGCACTGCCGGAATGAGAATTGCGGGCGGCTCGGTGGCCTGGATGACGGCGATGTCCCGTTCCGGCATGGCGGCCACCAGCAGCGCGCCCGATTCGCTGCCGTCGAAGAAGGTTAGTTTGACGTTTGTTGCGCCCTCGATGACGTGCAGGCTGGTCAGGATGTTGCCCTGGGCATCGATGATGACCCCGCTGCCCAGGCCGAAATCGCCGGTTTCGCTGTGATTCTCGCCGGTGGTTTGAATCAGTACGAGCGAAGGCTGGATGGCGCGGTAAACTTGCGAGGCATACGATGGCTCCGGCGTGGCTGAGGCCAGCACTTCGAGCACCTGCGCTTTCACGTCACGCGCCGAAAGCGGCGCGGGCGGCTGATTGAGGCTTTCGTACAGGAAAATGCCAAAAAAAGCCGCCAGGACGCCCGCCGCGAAGGGCGCGCCTGCCCTCACCCACTTGCGCATGCGTTCACGTAAAAGCTGCCATTTTGAAGTTGTGGATTCTGTCATACTATTTTTACATCAAACGAATTTGCCGATGCCTGACTATAGCATTTTTTCCTGTGAAATAAATTAGATAAAAGTAAGAATAATTGTACGATTTGACGACGATTTCCCAAGACCTGGAAAATGGGCGCAAAATATCCCCTGAATTGGTAGAAGAAGCCCAGCATGCCTGGAATTACTGACCGATTTGCAAAATACCTTTGTCCGCGTCGTGCCGGAGGGGGGAGCAGGAAGGCCAGCGATTAACAAGTGAGTAAGAATGTTATGGCGGCAGTTGAACTGCCGCCATACATAATCATTTTTTATCCCAACAACCTTTGATTAATCTCCTGCACCTCGGTTTGGTAACGCAGCAGATCGTCGCGCAGGCGGGCGGTGTCGTCGCCATAGCGCAGGCGGCGGGCCAGGAAGGCGAATTCCTCGCTTGCATAAGGCGGGACTGTGACATCTTTGGCGTGTCCGCGCACCACGCGCAGGGAATCGATGAGCCAGCGCAGGAAGGTGTGTGCTTTGCGCAGCGTGGTGTAGTCCGCTTCGGAGAGAATTCCAGCCTGATGCAGGACGTTCATGGCTTCGCGGAGGTTGGTGACGCGCAGGGCGGGGTTGGAGGCGCCATGGTTGATTTGCAGACCCTGAATCAGGTATTCCACATCCACCAACCCGCCAGGGCTGAACTTGGCGTTGAAGGTGCCGCCGGTAACGAGGTGGCGTATCTGCCGTTCGCGCATGGCGCGCATGGCGGTCACGTCGAAGGGGCCTGCGTGATAAACGTATTCATCACGCAGGCGGCAGAGTTCCGCGCCGAGGGCCGGGTCACCGGCGATGGGGCGCAGTTTGACCAGGGCCTGACGCTCGTAAGCCCAGGCCGGGCCGCCGGGGGCGTAGTAGCGGCGGAAGGATTCGAGCGAGACGGCCATGCTGCCGGCTTTTCCGTAGGGGCGCAATTGTAAATCAACCTGGAAAATTCCTTCCTGACGGGCGTGAATGGCAGACATGAAGGACTGTACCAGTTTTTCGTAGTAATCGGCGAGGTCAGGAACGGATTCGGGCAGCGGAGAGGATAACGGATGGCTAGCGCCAAGCGGAGAAACGGATGGGGAAGCGGAGTTGGCAGCGGAGGCAGCGGATGAAGATAAGGGATGGCTAGCGCCAAGCGGAGAAACGGATGAAGATAACGGATGGCTAGCGCCAAGCGGAGAAACGGATGAAGATAACGGATGGCTAGCGCCAAGCGGAGAAACGGATGGGGAAGCGGATGAAGCGGAAGTAACGGATGGGTCGTAGACGAACATCAGCTCGATATCGGAGGCGAAGCCCAGTTCGCGCCCACCGCATTTGCCGAGGGCGAGAACGGATAAGCCGGGGATGGAGAGCGGAGAAGCGAAATCGACAGCGGAGGATGGCGCGCCGTATCTGGCGTTCAACTCGGCCTGGCAGCGTTCCAACGCAGCGATGATGACCACTTCGGCCAGGTCGGTCAGTTCGGCGGCGAAGTCCCAAAATTCAGCGGTCAGGCCCAGGATGTGGCGCATGTCTATTCGGAAGAGTTCACGGTCTTTGAAGGCGTTGAGGGCTTCGCGCCAGTTGGGGTATTCGCTCTCACCCAGGGAGCAAGTTTCGATTGCCAGGGCCAGTTCGGCCTCCAGGTCGGCGCGTGGTTTGGCGGCGGTCAGCGACTCGACATCGCGCACAACCGGGAAGAGGTTGGCGTATTGCATGCGCAGGAAGTCGTCCCACAGGAAATCGCTCACGCCGAGGACGCGCGCCAGGGCTTTGAGGACATCTGAACGTTCGAGCGAGGCAATTTCATCGGGCCAGTTGGGGCGCTGAAAGAGTTGATAGATAAATTCGCGAAAGTGCAGTAAAGCGGCTTCGGGGTTGGGAGAATGCGGCAGGAGATGGGTGAAGTGCTTAATCAGCACAATGGCGGCGCGTAGTTCGCGCTGTTTTTGGGCCGATTCGATTTTGCGGCCCTCCGAATCGGTGACATAGAGGGCATCCTGGGCGCGCGCGCCAACGGTGCGGACGACCATGCGGGCAATGTTGGTGCGGGTAAAGGCCAGGGCGTTGGTGAATTCATATAGGAATCCAACTGTATCAGGCGCGTTAATGCGCAGGACGGTGTAACGTTCTGAAGCAGCGTTGTCAATTTCGATGTCAATGGGCAGGAGGGGAGAAGATTTGCCTGGTATGACCTGAAAGGCTGCGCCTACCCGCTTTGCAAGCGCGCCGCGCGCTTCGCGGCGCTGCCCCGCGCGTAGTTTGGCGAGCAGGTCGTAGAGTTCGAGGGTATAGCGGTCCCAGATTTTGGGGCTATGCGGCTCGAAGAAAACGGATTTGACGGTAAACACGTCCACGATTTTGGGGCGGGAAGGCTGGGGCGGGGAATCTGCCCGGAGACGACGAGGCAGGCCAAAGCCAGGCCGCAGGCGCTTGGAAGGAGTGGATTCTTGATTTGCAGGTTCTTCTGGCTCGTAAGTGAAGACATCCCCATCCAAAATATTAAAGCCGTGCACGAAGAATAATCCGCAAATGATGGATAGTTCGCCGGGGAAGTCATAGCCGACGATGGTGACGCGCCAGGTGGTTTCATCCAGGGGGGCGGCCTCGACAATTGCCGGAACAGTTTCGTTCAATTTTTGGGCCAGCGCGGCATGGTGCTGGATTTCGGCGGGGGAGAAGATTTCGCCGTAGGATGCGTCCATGCGTGCGAGGTGCTGCCTGACGATGGGAGAAGGTTCGTCGGTCATGGGTTCGTTTCCTATAATTCTAAGGTAAACGGCGCGAATGGCGCGACAGTGTTCCTGATAGCGCGCCAGGAAGGTTTCGCCATCGGGAAAGCCCAGGCGGCGGGCGAGCAGAGTGATGGCACGCGGTTCAGAGGGCAGGGTATAGGTCTGCCGGTAGTCCATCATTTGCAGGTAGTGTTCGATGGTGCGCAAGAAGACGTAGCCATCGGTCAGGATTCGGGCGTCGGTGGAGGAAAGCAGCCCGGCGGCGCGCAGGCGCGGCAGGGCTTTGAGCGTGGCGCGGGTTCGGATTTGTGGAAATTGGCTGACGTAGGCCAGTTGCAGGTATTGAACGACGAATTCTACATCGCGGATAGAGCCAGCACCGAGTTTGACTTCGCCCCAAGTACGGCCTTTTTGGCGCAGAAAGTCTTCGGTGCGTTGTTTCATGGCATGGACTTCGGCGCGAACTTGCTCGGGCGGCAGGCCAAAGATGTGTGGTTGGATGGCTTCGCGCAATGTTTCGCCGAGCGACAGGTCGCCCGCGATGGGGCGAAGTTTGAGCAGGGCTTGTTTTTCCCAGGGGCGGGCGTGCTGTTCGAGATATTTCAAATATCCGGCCAGGGTAGGCACGAGCGGGCCGTCTTTGCCCCAGGGCCGCAGGCGCATGTCTACCCTGTATAAAAAGCCCTGTGGCGTGTTAGCGGAGAGAATTTCGATGAGTTTTTGGGCAAGGGGAAGGTAATCTACCGTTTCGTCACGGGCGATGAAGAGCAGGTCTATGTCGGATGAGTAGTTGAGTTCGCGCCCTCCCAGTTTGCCCATAGCCAGAACGGTAAAGCCATCGCTGCTGATGCCGGTTTGTTTCGATGCCAGGTGAAGCGAGACGCGAATGAGAGCAATCGCAAGACGCGAAATTTGCGAGACGACCGCCGGAAGGTCGTACAGGTCGAGGAAGTCGCTGGCGCCGATGCGCAGGAGTTCGGTTTTTTGGTAGAGGCGGAGAAGGTCGGGAGCGGGCAACGGATGAAACGGAGAAGCGGATGGGGACAACGGATGAAACGGAGAAGCGGAT
>CAYRBO010000001.1:11181-144660 GCA_964422545.1 uncultured Anaerolinea sp.
CAACGGATGAAACGGAGAAGCGGATGGGGACAACGGATGAAACGGAGAAGCGGATTCGGGAACGGATGGGGGCAACGGAGTGGACAACGGATGAAACGGAGAAGCAGATTCGGGAACGGATGGGAGAACGGATAAGCGGATGTTGTCTGCGGAGGATGGCGGAGAGGTGGATTTGGAACGGATGACAGCTTCGGCTTCGGTTTGGATTTGTTCGATGGTTTTGCGGCGGGCCAGTTCCTGGCGGTCGAGCAAGAGGGATAGAGATTGTGGATTGCGCAACAGAATTTCGGTGAGAAACTGGCTGGCGGAAAAAAGCGTGACCAGGATTTCGGTGACGCGCGGGTTTTGTTCGAGGACAGAGACAAGACCCTCGCCATAGTTTTCGGCAAAACGCTCGAAGTTGACCAGCGAACGGTCTGGGTCGGCGGCGGCGGCCAGGGCAGTAAGCAGGGTATTTGAAACGGCTTCGAAGCCGGTATTTTTTGATGCGATGCGGCGCAGCGTCTCTTCGGCAGCGCGCAGGTCGGCAAAGGGGATGGATCTCAGGTCGCTTTCAGGCATAAAAGGATTATACTATTTGCACCATTCCCCCAACGAGGTGTTCTTCTGATGAATCCCGATACTATTTTTCTTGATGGAAACAGCCTGACTTTCGAGCAAGTGTATCAGGTTGCGCATGGAGGGCCGAATGCCCCGCGCGTTGAAATTAGCCCGGGTGCGGCCCGTTTGGTGACGCGCGCGGCAGATGCGGTGCAAACCCTGCTCAAACGCGGTACGATTGCGTATGGTATTACGACCGGTTTTGGGGCGTTCAAGGACCGGATTATCCCGCCAGAGCAGGTGGAGCAACTCCAGCGAAACATCCTGGTCAGCCATGCGGTTGGGGTCGGCCAGCCGTTCGATATTCCCACCACGCGCGCGATTATGTTGATTCGGGCGAATACGCTGGCGCGCGGGCATTCGGGCATTCGGCTTTCGACTCTGCAATTGCTGGCGGAAATGCTCAACCGGGGAATTCACCCAGTCATCCCAGAGAAGGGCTCGCTGGGCGCGAGCGGCGACCTGGCCCCACTGGCGCACATGGCCCTGCCGCTGATTGGCGAGGGCTTGGTGGAGTATCAGGGTGAGGTCATCAGCGGCGCGGAAGCCTTCCGGCGGGCTGGGCTGGAACCGGTGAGGCTGGCCGCTAAAGAGGGACTGGCGCTGACGAATGGAACGGCAGTGATGACCGCGCTGGGCGTGCTGCAAACCCTGCGCGCCGAACGCTACAGTCAGACAGCCGACATCGCGGGCTGTCTGAGCCTGGAGGCCCTGAACGGCACCGACCTGGCATTCGATGCGCGGATTCATGCCTTGCGGCCCTATCCACGTCAGCAGGAATGCGCTGCCTACCTGCGCAGTTTGCTGAAGGACAGCCAGTTTACCCGTGAGCATGTCTCGCTCAATGTGCAGGATGCCTATACCCTGCGCTGTATCCCCCAGGTGCATGGCGCAGTGCGCGATGCGATTGCTTACGCGCGCTGGATTTTTGAAATTGAACTCAACGCAGTCACAGATAACCCGCTGATTTTTGTTGACGATTCTGATGAAATCACTGTGCTTTCTGGCGGAAATTTCCACGGCGAGCCGCTGGCAATTGCAATGGATTACCTGGCGTTTGCGGTGGCCGAGTTGGGGAATATCTCAGAGCGGCGGGTGATGCGCCTGACCGATGAGTGTTCCAATACCCATGTTTTGCCGGCTTTCCTGACGCGCGAAGGCGGTTTGAATTCGGGTTTCATGATTTTGCAGTACACGGCTGCCGCGCTTGCCTCAGAAAATAAGGTCTTGTCGCACCCGGCCAGCGTAGATACGATTCCCACTTCGGCCAATGTAGAGGACCATGTGAGCATGGGAGCGACCGCCGCGCTCAAATTGCGCAGCGTGCTGGATAACGTGGAGCGGATTCTCGCCATCGAGTTGATGTCTGCCGCGCAGGGAATTGATTTTCGCAAACAGGTGATTGGGAGCGAGAAAGTTCTCGGTCAGGGAACGCGGCTTGTTTACGCGCTCTTGCGGCAGCATGTTCCATTCATCGAAACGGATATGCCAATGGCAGAGTTCATCGAAAAAACCCGCCTGCTGGTGGCAGACGGGTCGGTGGTTGAATGTTGCCAAAGATGAAAGTGACTGTTACCTTTAATACAGAGGAATGCGCGCTCCGTTGATTTTTGCTGCCGGCTCACTGCACAGGTATTGCATGGCAGCCACAATTTCATTTGGAGTTGTGCCTTTGCCGCTCCCTTGTACATCAATTGAGCGAACCTGAATGATATTAGCGGTCACGCCGCTGTCTTTGAGTTCCTGGGCCAGGGTCAGAATGAGCGTTTCCTGGGCGGCTTTGGCGGCGGCATAGGCGCTCATTTTGGCCGATGGGCTGGCGGCCAGCGGCGAGGAGACCACAATCACCCGTCCCCAGCCGTTGGCCACCATGCCAGGCGCAAAGGCCTGAAGCAGGTGGAAGGTCGTCCAGACGTGCTGGTTGAGCATGGTTGTCAGGTCATCGGCGGGCGTTTCAGGCAGGGTTTTGCCGCCCGTCCAGCCGCCGACGAGGTGAATCAGAATGTCGGCGCGGCCAAAGCGGGTGGTGACGAAGCGCGCGCAGCCGAGCGCTTCGTCTGGATTGCGTAAATCGGCGGCATGGGTCAAGAGTCGGGCGGAAGGCAGGCTTATACTGGCGGCCAGCACGTCCAATTTTGACTGGTCATGACTGAGCAGCGCCAGCGATGCGCCCTGGGCCGCAAATGCGCGCGCGGCGGCCTCGCCGGTCGCCCCGGTGGCGCCGGTAATGACGACAACCGGATTATTCATGTAAGGCCTCAATTTGCGCAGGGGTCATGCCTTTCACCACCGGGCGGTCATCTTGCTCTTGCAGGTGTACCTTGCCTTTGAAATCTTTCAGGTCCAGCATGTGCCCCGATTTTTCGGCCTTGGTGCGCAGGTAAAACTCGTTGTACGGGTTGGAGGGCAATACATGCGGCAGGCGTCCGTTGACCCGCACGCCATAGCGTTTCAAGTCATCAATTTTGCGCGGATTATTCGTCATCAGTTGAATAGATTGCACCTTGAGCGACATGAGCATGTGCGCCGCCACTTCATAATCTCGCTCGTCGTCGCGGAAACCGAGCGCCAGGTTGGCCTCCACCGTATCCAGTCCGGCGTCTTGCAGCGAATAGGCGCGGATTTTGTTGGCCAAGCCAATCCCCCTCCCCTCCTGGCGCAGGTATAGCACAATGCCTTTTTCGAGTTTGCCGATGGCGGTCAGCGCGGCTTCCAACTGGTCGCGGCAGTCACAACGGAGCGAGCCAAGCGCGTCGCCGGTCAGGCATTCCGAGTGCATGCGCACCGGAATATCCTCGCCGTCGGTCACATCGCCGCGCACAATTGCAATGTGGTCTTTGCCGTCTTTGTCGTTCTCGAAGGCCACAATCTGAAAATCGCCAAAGCGCGTGGGCAACTCGGCAATCGAAACAATTTTGACGCAGATACCCGCCGGGCCGCAGCCGTCGCAACAGTGATTTTCGTTTTCGCGCAGCAAATCTTGCACGGGGAGTTGAATGAGTGCCATAGTGTTCTCCTTTAGCAAGACAGGTCTGAGACCTATCTTACAATTTATAGTGGATGAGGATGCCTCCGCCTTCATCAAGAACCCGAACATCCATCAGTCTGAGCGTTTTTGCGGCGGATGCGGGCCATCCGTCACCATCTACCAGGGTTGGGGCGGTTGCCCCGCCGAAAATTTTAGGCGCGATGTAGACCCGTAACTCGTCTGCCAATCCCAAGCGGATGAACTCGGCGATGAGGGTCCCTCCGCCCTCTACCATGACCGTTCGGATGCCAAGCGCGGCGAGGGCCTGTAGCGATTTTTCCAAGTCTACTCGTTTTTCTCCAAATTGATACACTTCTACGCCCAACTCTTGTAAAACGTTAACCTGTTGCGGGGCGGACTGGGTTGTCGTGAAGATGATTTTGCGCGCCGGGCCAGCGGTGATGAACTCCCCCGCCGAGTCGATTTTATCCACTTTTGTGATGATTCCGATTTTTGCAGGATTCGGTGGTAATTTATTGGCTATGCGCAGTTTTTCAAGTTCCGGCAATTTGACCGTCAATTTCGGGCTTTCCTTCAAGAGTGTATTGCCGCCAACCATTACGGCGTCGACTTCTGCGCGCAATTCTAACACCCGGCGCTTATCCTCCCCCGATGAGATGGACACCCCCTTGCGCTCGAAGGTGTCTATCTTCCCGTCCGCGCTCATGGCGGCGTTGATGATAACGTAGGGGCGATTACTCATTTTTTAATCCTTTGCCACCATTATAGCCTGAACAAACCGAAGAGAATGCAGGAATTTTGTTAAGAATTGTGAGTTTTCACTTTGTCGTACCAATCTGAAAGCAACAAGAAGACCCTGGATGATGTATACTGATAATCAATCAGTAACTCTGATAAATCAAAAAAGATGAAATCGCTTCGTATTCTCCCCGAAACCTGGATTGCAATTACCTACCTGCTCTTTGGCGGGGCATGGGTTCTATTGTCAGACCGCGCAGCAGAAATATTTGCCGATACTCCACAAGATTTATTGAAGCTGCAAACCTTTAAAGGCTGGTTCTTCGTTGCGGCCAGCGCATTGCTGATTTTCTTGCTGTTGCGGCGCTTGTTCGAAAACGAACGCCGCATCCAAAGGGTTACGCAGCTGCAAAGCATTTCACTGCAAGTTACCACCAATGCTATTGTCATCACCAATCGTGAAGGCAAGATTGAATGGGCCAATCAGTCTTTTTCGGCCCTGACCGGGTACAGCCTGGAAGAATCCCTGGGCAAAAACCCGCGTGAACTGGTGAAGTCGGGCAAGCAAACCGCTGAATTCTACGAAAAAATGTGGGCGACCTTATTGGCAGGTAACGCCTGGCATGGAGAACTCATCAACCGCCGCAAAGACGGTTCGCTCTATACCGAAGAAATGAGCATTACGCCCATCAAAGATGAGCGCGGCCAAATTACGCACTTCGTGGCGGTTAAACAAAATATTAGCGCCCGCAAGCAGGTAGAATCTGAGTTGCGCAAACACGCTGCCCGACTGACGCTCATCAATGACGTAGGCAAGCAAATTTCGAGCATACTGGCGCTGCAAGGCGTGTTGGAACTGACTGCCCGCCTGATTCATGAGGCATTTGGTTTTTACCATGTTGCTCTGTTTATCTTTGATGAAACCAACACTGAACTAATTATGCGCGCCAGGGCCGGGCAATTCGCCGATTTGTTCCCGCCCAATCATCGCATCAAACTTGGAACTGGCATGGTGGGTTATGTAGCCCAGACGGGCCAAAAGTTGCTTGCCAATGATGTCCGCGCCGAGCCACATTACACCAATTTTTATCCTGACCGACTCCAAACTGCTTCCGAATTCACTATTCCGTTGCAGTTTGGAGAACAGATTTTGGGGGTCATTGACGTGCAAAGTCCCGAACTTAATGCCTTCAGCGAGGCGGATGTTTCCATGCTTGAAATTTTGGCTGGGCAGGTGGCTGTCGCCATAGAAAATTCACGTCTCTATGAAGCTCTTCGGCAGGAATTGGAGGAGCGCAAGCAAACCGAAGCAGCGCTGCGAGAGGCGGAAGAACGATACCGCATGCTATTTGAAAACTCTCCCATCTCCCTTTGGGAAGATGATTTCTCATCCGTCAAACAACGCCTGGATGCCCTCAAGCAAGAAGGTATTACAGACATCCACGCGCACCTGCTGGCGCATCCCGAACTGATAAAGGAATGTATGTCGCTGGTTAAAGTAGTGGATGTTAACAAGACCACCCTGGAGCTGTATGACGTGCAAGACAAGGAGACGCTTCTTAACAATCTGGCCTATTTCATCGGGGATGACGCCATCGAGCAGTGGACGGTTGAACTTGCCAACATTGCCGAAGGCAAATATACCTTTGAAATGGAGGCAACCAACCAAAAAATGGATGGCAGCAAGATGGACATCAGCCTGAATTGGGCAGTTGTGCCAGGATGCGAAGCGACGCTCTCGAAAGCGATTGTCTCGGTGATGGACATCACTGAACGCAAACGAGCCGAGCGCGAGTTGCAAGACTACCACGCACACCTGGAAGAAGTCATTCGGGAACGCACGAAAGAATTAGTGATTGCCCGCGACCGGGCCGAAGCCGCCAACCGCGCTAAGAGCGATTTTCTGGCTGTGATGAGCCATGAAATCCGCACGCCCCTCAATGGCATTTTAGGATTGACGCAACTGATGCAAAAAACCCCTCTCAACGACAAACAAAGAAGCTACATGGCGCGCTTGCAAATATCGGGAGAAACGCTGCTGGCGACCATTAACGACATTCTCGACTTCTCGAAAATCGAGTCGAACAGTATGCAACTGGAAAACGTTGATTTCAACCTGGATGATGTGCTGCGTCATCTCTCCAGTTTGGTTGCCTATCGGGCGCAGGAAAAAGGGCTGGAACTGGTTTTCGATACCGCGCCGGATGTTCCACGTCAGCTGGTGGGCGACCCGCTGCGCTTGGGGCAGGTGCTTCTCAATTTGACCGGCAACGCGATCAAGTTTACCGACTCGGGTGAAGTGGTTTTGAAAATCACGCTGAAAACGCACACCGCAGACCGCGCAACGCTGGAGTTTTCGGTTCGAGATACTGGCATCGGCATGACCGAAGCGCAAACTACCGGGCTGTTCCAGCCCTTTAGCCAGGCTGATACATCCATCAGCCGCAGATACGGCGGCACAGGATTGGGGCTGACCATCAGCCAGCGATTGGTCCAAATGATGGGTGGAAAAATCACCGTACAAAGCCAGCCAGGAAAAGGTTCGACCTTTACCTTTGCGCTGGAATTCAAACAAACATCATATTTTACCCCTGCTGAAATTGTCACCGCCGAAACCTTGCGCGGGTTGAAAGTATTGGTGATAGACGACCATGCTGCTACGCTGGAGTTTCTCAAATCCACGCTGGAATCCTTCTCGTTCAACGTCACAACAACCAACTCTGCCCAATATGGATTGTCGCTGCTCGAACAGCAGCCTGCCAATGCGCCCTATCGCCTGGTCGTCATTGACCTGTCTGCGATAGACGGCATGGACAGCCTGCAAGCCGCCCGCGCTATTCGGCAATCTTCCAGCCTAGTGAATACTCCCATTATTTTGTTACTCAGCGCCGAAGAAATGCTGCACCAGGTCGAAACTTCCATCCTGGATGGATACCTAATCAAACCGGTGACACGCTCGCAATTGTTTAATATGGTCATGCAAGTATTTGGCTATGAAACCGCCAGCGAAGCCTGCCCTCCCCAGGCAGCCGTAAATGACACTGAACTCCTAAAATTGCGCGGCAGAAAAATCCTTCTGGTCGAAGACAACGAAATCAACCAAATCGTCGCCGCAGAAATCTTGCAAAATATGGGATTGCAAGTAACGGTTGCCAGCGGTGGGGAAGAAGGTCTTTGGATGTTGAACAACAGCACATTCGACGCCGTTCTGATGGACATTCAAATGCCCGGCATGGATGGCTACCAAACAACCGCCCGCATTCGGAGCGACCCGCGCTTCACCTTCGACCGCTTGCCAGTGATTGCCATGACCGCCCACGCATTCGACAGCGACCGCGCAAAAGCCCTGGAAGCCGGACTCAATGATTATGTTTCCAAACCAATTGATGTGAACAGGCTTGCCAGCACACTGCTACACTGGCTGAAACCCCAAAAAAACAACAAATCGGCATCGGTTGTTCAGACAGCCAGCAGCGAACCAGACGGTCTGCCAGAGCAAATCTTGGCGTGCCTGGATACCGCCCCCGCCCTGGCGCGCCTGGGAGACAACCTGACGCTCTACCGCCGAATCCTGATCATGTTCCGGCAAGAAAACGCCGCAAAGGCCCAGAGCATTCGGCGCGCCATTCAATCTAATGACCTGCCCCAGGCGCAGCGATTAGCGCATACCCTCAAGGGCGTGGCAGGGACAATTGGCGCAACCGCTCTGATGGAAGCGGCCAAAAAACTGGAACAAGCCCTTCTCACAGAGCACAAAGACGCTGCTTATGCTAATTTGAAACTGGTGGAGACGCATCTCGCCCGCGTGCTGGAGGCAACCGCCAGTCTGGAACCGCAGGTACAATCCACCCCAGGCGCTCCTTGCGACTCTCCCATCGCTTCGGCTGCGCCACAATTGCAGCGGCTTGCCCAACTACTAATAGAAAACGACGCGGAAGCAGTTGACCAGTTGGAAACTATCCTGGATGGAATGCAGGAAGAGAATTGCCGTGACGAACTCCTGGTCATAACCCAGCATATTCGACGCTATGATTTTCCCAATGCCTTGCAAGAGTTGCGGGCGTTGGCTCAAAAGTGGAATTTTCCTTTGGCGGAATAAATTCCGCGTTACGGACGGAGGCAACATGAACCATATTTTGAAACGCCAAACAATACTTGTGGTGGATGACGCTCCTGAAAATTTGGAAATGCTGAGCGTCATCCTGAAGGGCGATTACACCGTTAAGGTGGCAACCAGCGGCAAAAAAGCGATTGATATTGCCAGTAACCCCAATACTCTGCCCGATTTAATCCTGCTGGACGTGATGATGCCCGATATGGACGGGTACGAGGTCTGCCGTCATTTGAAGGTGAGCGACCTGACCCGCAAAATTCCGGTTATCTTCATCTCAGCGCTGAGCGAATCAACCGACGAACGCCGGGGCTTCGAGGTGGGCGGGGTGGATTACATCACCAAGCCGGTCAACGCCCCCATTGTCCGCGCCCGCGTTAAAACGCACCTGGCGCTATACGACCAAAATCGGGCATTAGAAGAAAAAGTACGTGAACGCACTGAAGAACTGGCGCATACGCAGGATGTCACCATCGTTGGCTTCGCAACCCTGGCCGAATACCGCAACCAGGAAACCGGCTGGCACATCCTGGCGACCCAGCAGTATGTTGGCATTTTGGCGCGTTACCTGGCAACCCACCCCCGCTTTAGAACTTTTTTGACCCCCGAAAACATCGAGCTGCTGCGCAAATCTGCCCCCCTCCATGATATTGGAAAAATTGCCGTGCCAGACCGGCTGCTGCTGAAACCAGGCAAACTCACGCCTGAAGAGTTCGAGGAAATCAAAAAACACACCACCTACGGCCGCGACGCCCTGGAAAAAGCAGAAAAAGCACTCGGAGATGTGCGCAGTTCTTTTTTGAGCATCGCCAAAGAAATTGCTTACACCCACCACGAACGCTGGGACGGCACGGGTTACCCGCAAGGCCTGGCCGGGGATGAAATTCCCATCTCGGGCCGCCTGATGGCTCTGGCAGATGTTTATGACGCGCTTGTCAGCCCGCGCGTTTACAAACATGCGATACCCCATCGTGAAGCAGTCGAAATCATCCAAAATGAACGGGGAAAACATTTCGACCCAGATATGGTTGATGCCTTTCTCGACCTGGAGAATATTTTCGACAACATTGCCAAAAGCATGGCAGAGCGGCCGGTGAGCGACCCCATACTGGGGAAGTAGACCAACAAAGATTACTCCTGTAAGACCACAATCCCCTGGGCAATCGCAAATCGCACCAGGTCTGCCTGCGAATTGATGCCGAGTTTTGCCTTGAAGTTGGCGCGATGCTTTTCGACCGTGCGAATGCTGATGTTCAATTTTTCAGCAATTTGCTGGCTGGTATTTCCCTCAAGAACCAACTGAATAATCTCCCGCTCGCGCGGGGTAAGAACCACCTCTGCTTCTTCGGGGTGGTTGTTTTCGTGCATCAAAAGTGCATCTAAAACCTGTTCCGAAACCTGTGGACTTAAGTAACGGCGGCCAGTGTTTACAGCATTAATCGCGCGAAGCACTTCAGTGAAATCATCGTCTTTCAGCAAATAGGCCTGCGCGCCGGCGCGTAATGCGCGCAGCACATACGATGTATTCGAATACATTGAAAGAACAATGACCTGAACAGAAGGCTGACGCGCCCGAATCTGGCGGGCGGCTTCAATGCCGTTCAGGTTGGGCATGGCAATATCGGTGATAACAACCTGCGGTTTCAACTTCCAGACCAAATCGAGCAATTCATAGCCGTCTGAAGCCTCGCCCACGACTTGGATATCTGGCTGCGCGTTGAGCAAAGCGCGCATTCCCTGGCGCACAATCTGGTGGTCATCGGCAAGCACAATCCGCATTTTTTGCATATCAGGAAGATTCCTCCAGGCGAAAAACAGCCCTGACCATAGTGCCAGCGCCAGGGCTAGATGCAATCTCGAAATCCCCGCCCAGCCAGCGCGCGCGCTCGCGCATCCCTGAAATTCCACTCGATTGATAACCATCTACTTCTACCCTGGCGGGGTCGAAGCCCTGGCCTGCGTCTCGAATCATCACTTCTAGAACGTCGGCAGCATGGATTTCGACCTCTACCTCGTTCACCCCGGCATGTCTGGCGGCATTGGTCAGAGATTCTTGAATAATGCGAAAGGCGGCTGTTTCAACCGCTTTTGCAAAGCGCTGCTCCTCCAAAAAATTGACGTTATGTTTAATTAAAATTTGGGTTTGACGGGTATAGCGCTCGAACAACCATTCGAGGGCGGCAAACAGTCCAAAATCATCGAGCATGGCCGGGCGCAAGTCGAGCGAGAGGCTGCGAATGCGGGCAGACAATTCGCTAATCATACCTCGCGCGCTTTCGAGCGTTTTCTGTCGCTCTAGGCCGGTTTGCGATTCGGCGATTTCCAGGGCAAGTTTCAATCCGGTCAGTGACTGCCCTACATCGTCATGCAGTTCCGAGGCAATAAATCGCCGCTCGGTTTCCTGCAACTCCACCAGGCGCTGGGTCAGGTCACGCAATTGACGATTCTTGGCTTCGAGCAAATGCGCAAAATTCGCCCGCTCCTCCATCAGTTTGCGGAAGCGATTCAGGCGTAAAATGGATTGCACGCGGGTCAGAAGTTCCAACTGATCGACCGGCTTGGTCAGGAAGTCATCCACCCCAGCCTCCAGCCCGCGCAGGCGAGAATCCCGGTCATCGAGCGAGGTAATCATCACAATCGGAATCTCGGCCAGGGCAGGGTCGGCGCGCAGGCGGCGGCAAGTCTCGAACCCGTCCATGCCGGGCATAACCGCATCCAGCAAGACCAAATCGGGCAAATTTTCTGCTGCCAGGCGGAGCGCTTCGTGGCCGTTCTCTCCAAAAAGCAGGCTCAAATGCTCTTTTTCGAGCAGTACGCCGATTGCGCTGCGAATCAATGGGTCATCGTCAACAATCAATATCGAGTGGGTATCCACAAAAAGATTGTACCCCAAATCACGGTAAAACTTATAGCTCTCCCCTTTCTGGCCAGAGATGACTCCACTGCAAAAAGATCTCTCGCAAAGCGGCCAAGAACGCAAAAAAGAAAATCATTCGAGTACCTTGCAGGATAAGCAGGACGTTTTAAGCAGTTTCAAGAGTACGTAGTTTTCCTGCCCGAAAATTCGTACCTTTCACGCGGTTCAATATCGGCATTTGCGCATTTCCCGCTGAGCAAACCAGGGGTATGCTCATATCAAAGCGATGTTGTCCTTTTTGACATCGCTCACCAAAAACTCGAAAAGGCAAACCTGTCGAAAGGCAGCGACGCAAAGTCATGGGTCTAAAGGCGAAACCACCCGCCAATGACTGCCAGGCCGCCGAAAGTCTGCAAGGGTTTCAGCATTTTAAAGGCTGATTTCCCGCAATACGCTCCAACGTATTCACGCACAAGGCCTGGATTCCCAGGCCTTGTTGTTTTCCAAAAGGAGCAGTGTGATGAATCAACTCCTGAAATTCTATCTCGCGCTTTTAATCAGTCTCGTGGCTGGTTCGGCCTCGTTTGCTCTGGCATACTCAAGCCTCGAAACCGGCCCACAAGCCAAAAGCAACGGGCAAATCAGCAAATGGTCAGCCAGGAACATCCACTACACCCTCGGAGCAGACCCATCGCATATCAGCGCCGTCGAGTTCGACCTGGATGCCCCTGCCAGGGAAGTCAAAATCAGGCTTGGAGAGGACGAATCGGCGTACTTCTCATGCGCGCATACCGGCAACCATCACTGGCGCTGTAACCTGAGCGGGGTCAGTGTTGCCAGCGCGACCAATCTGCAGGTGATTGCAACTGGTGAACGATGAGAGTTCACTCTTGCGTCAGTTGCGCTTGTTTGCGGGCGTGTAGTTCCAGCAACTCGGTTTTGACCTTCTCCAGGTAATCCCCACGCAAGGGATACCAGTTTAGCAAAAACGCGCCAAGCAAGAGCGCCAGGCCAGGAATCAATCCCATCAGGGCTTTGATGCCAAACAGAGCGCTCTCCGGCTGGTTCAGGAAAATCTGACCGTTGTTGGCCTCGCGGGTGACAAAGTTTGTCGCTTCGAGGACAATCGGAATCAGCGCCAGGGCTACCGATTGGGCCGGTTTGGTAATCAGAGCGTTGACGCCAAAGAAAGCCCCCTCGCGGCGCACGCCAGAGCGCAGTTCATCTTCATCGGCCACCTGCCCAAACAAGACGTTGGTAAGCGTTTGCGGGCCAGAAAGCCCAAATCCGGCGGCCACCAGGCAGAGCAGGATGAGCGGGTTAGGGACGAAGGCAATCGCCACCAGCCCAAGTCCGGCAATCGTCAGGAGCAATTGTTGGGCGCCGACCACGCCGAAGCGGTTGCGCAAAATCGAAGTCACCGGAACGCCGAGAATAAGTGGGATGAAAACGCACAAGAGGATGAGAATGGTCGGCATCTTAAGGACATAATCGGCCAGGTAGAACATCATTCCCAAAATCAGCGACTGCATCAAAATAGACATGAAGTTTTGCGAGACCAGCACCAGAAAAGATTTGCTGGTAAACGTAAAGCGGATAGCCGCGCCAAGAGGAATGGGCTTGTCTACTCTGGTAAACTCGGGACGTTCCTTGACCCTGAAGGTGGTGATGAGTATCAGGCTCATGCTGACAACCGCCACCACTATCATCGAAACCTGAAGCGGCAGGAAAGAGAGTTCCGCGCCCGACTTGGGACGAAAAAAATCGGGGATGAGGAAGCCCAAAATCATGCCAAGCAACCCAAAGAGCGAGGACGAAATTTGCAGACCGTTACGCTCGGCATCCGATTCACTGATTTCGGGCAGCAACGCCGAATAGGCCAGCCCGATGATGGTGTAGCCGGTGTCGTAGAGCAGCATGGAAACCAACATCCACCAGAACAGGGCTTCCTGACCAGCCCTTGGCGGCGCGAACCAGACCAGAATGAAGGTTAGCGCCAGAAAAGGCGCGGTAAAGCGCATATAGGGAATGCGCCTGCCCCAGCGCGAACGGGTGCTATCGGTGAGGTAGCCAAAGAGAGGGTCGTTGAGAGCGTTCCAGATGGCGTAGATGACCGAGGCGGTCGCAATCCACTTGGCGGCCAGGCCGAGGTAATCCTGGTAAAAAATAGGAAGAAGCGCGCCGTAGATGCCGGAGATAAGCGAAGTCCCCAGGGCGGCAATGCCCCAAGTAACTTTATAACCCAGGCTGAGTTTCACGGGAGCGAGAGGGTTTGACATGGAGGTCTCCTTGTGCTGGAATAACCGAAACATGGCGATTTTTTACTTTATAGCAAATCTCGCCTTTCATTTCCTGCAACTAAATGGCGTTTCCTTTGAACTGACTCATGTACAACTGATAGAAAAAGCCCTTCATCGCCAGCAGTTCGGAGTGCTTCCCGCGCTCGATGATTTCGCCATCCTTGATGACCAGAACCTGATCGGCGTCGCGGATGGTGGAGAGGCGATGGGCAATCACAAAACTGGTGCGACCCTCCATCAGTTTGAGCAGCGCCTTCTGGATGCGCGCCTCGGTGCGCGTATCTACGCTGGAGGTGGCTTCGTCGAGAATGAGAATGCCGGGGTCGGCCAGGATGGCGCGGGCAATTGCCAGCATTTGGCGCTGGCCCTGGCTCAGGTTGGCGGCGCGCTCCGAAAGCACCGTTCGGTAACCGTGCGGCAGCTGGCGGATAAAGTGGTCGGCGTCAGCCATCTTTGCCGCCTCAATGACCTCCTCATCGGTTGCATCCAGCCGCCCGTAGCGGATATTCTCCATGACCGTATCGGCAAACATGAACGTATCCTGCAATACCAGCCCCAGCGCGCGGCGCAGGTCGGCGCGGCGGATGTCACGCAGGTCGTGCCCATCGATGCAGATTGAGCCGCTGTCAATATCATAAAAACGAGTCAGCAGGTTGGTGATGGTCGTTTTCCCGGCCCCGGTCGGGCCGACCAAAGCAATCGTCTGCCCCGGCAGGGCTTCCAGCGTCATGTTTTTGATGATGGGATGTCCCGTTTCGTAGGCGAAATCCACATCCCGAAATTCGACATGCCCCTTGAGATTCTCCAGGCTGGCCGCGCCGACTCGGTCTGGCGTTTCAGGGGCCGTGTCAATCACCTCGAAGACCCGTTCCGCGCCCGCCAGAGCAGCCTGGATGGCATTATAGATATTTGCCAATTGACGCAGGGGCGCGATGAATCCGTGCGCGTAACTGATAAAGGTGGCAATAACGCCCACAGTGACGAGTCCGCGCAGAGCCAGCCATCCGCCCAATCCTGCTAACACGATGACAAACAGGTTGCCCAACTGATTGGTGAGCGGCATCAGCATCATGGCGTAGGTGTTGGCAAAGACGCCTGCCCTGAACACCTCTGCATTGACCCGGCGGAAGTTCTCCACCGATGTTTCGTTGCGACGAAAGGCCTTGACCACACGCTGGCCGCTGATGGATTCCTCCATCACGCCGTTCAGCTCGCCCAGGCTTTTTTGCAAGTCGCGAAAGCCCTTGCGGGTCGATTTGGCGATGAAGTCGGTAAACCAAACCATAATCGGCACCACGATGACCGAGGCCAACGCCAGCCAAAAATTCAACACAAACATTGCCACCACAAACCCGACTAGAGAAAGCACGCTGCCGAGCATGGCGATGACGTTTTGCGAAACGGCCTGGTTGATGGCTTCGATGTCGTTGGTCAGGCGGCTCATCAGTTCTCCGGCTGGGTGGGTGTCGAAAAACTTGAGCGACAGGTCTTGCAGGTGGGTAAACAGGTCGCGGCGCAGGTCTTTGAGCGCATTTTGCGAGACGCGCGCCATCGTCCAGGCCGAAAGCGCCTGGAACGACTGGTTGGTGATGTAAACCATCAGCAGGGTGACTGCCATTTGGGCCAGCCCTGCAATTTGCCTGTTCCCGATATATTGGTCAATTGCCCGCCCCATCAGGTACGGGCCGAGCAAATCCAGCCCGGTGGTAACGAGAATCAGGACAAAAACCAGTGTAATCGCCAGCCGGTAATGACTGAGATACGGGATGAGCCGGGCCAGCGCCTTGCGCGGGTTGGCGGCTTTTTCGATTTTGGAGGGGCGCATCGGTCCTCGCGCGGCCAAAATGGCGCGGGCGGCTTGTTGTTGGGTGGAGGTTTGGTTGGTCATAATTCAAAACCTTTTGGACACGGAAAACACGGAGAACGCGGATGAATACGGAAAAAGCAAATAAAAGGTTCTTTCCGTGTTTTTCCGTAAATGCTGTGTGTTCCGTGTCTCATGCTCTAATTCACGCCATTCCCAAGCTGAGAAGCGAAAATTTCCTGGTAAATCGGGCTGGATTGCATCAACTGGCTGTGCGTGCCTTCGGCGGCGATGCGGCCATTATCAATCACGATGATTTTATCGGCATTCAGCACGGTGCTGATGCGCTGGGCGACCATGAAAGTAATCATTCCGCTGTTACGCGCCCATTGTTCCATCGCCGCGTGGATTTTTGTTTCCGTCTCGACATCTACCGCGCTGGTGGAGTCGTCCAAAATCAAGATGGATGGATGCAAAATCAGGGCGCGGGCAATGGCAATGCGCTGTTTCTGCCCGCCTGAAAGATTGACCCCACGCTGGTTGACATGCGTCTCATAGCCATCTGGCAATTTTTGGATGAACTCGTGCGCCTGGGCCGCTTGCGCCGCGGCGATGACTTCCTCCAGGCTGGCATCGGGCTTGCCGTAAGCGATATTCTCGCGCACCGTGCCAGAAAACAGCACCGTTTCCTGCGGCACAATGCCAATCTGCGCCAGCAGGCTGGATTGCGATAACTCGCGCACATCCACCCCGTTGATGCGGATGCTGCCGCCGGTGACGTCATAAAAGCGCGGAATCAGGTTAATCAGCGTCGATTTGCCGGCGCCGGTCGAGCCGAGAATGGCGATGGTTTGACCCGATTCGGCGCTGAGATTAATCCCATCTAATACCGCACCGTCTGTGCCGTTGTAGTGGAAGTGGACGTTGGCGAAGGAAACCCTCACCCCTAACCCCTCTCCCGGGGGGAGAGGGGGATTGGCCTCCCCTCCCCCTGTGGGGGAGGGGCCGGGGGTGAGGGCTTTTGCTGCGGGAGAATCTTGCACTTCAGGCACGGTTTCCAGCACCTCGTTAATTCTCTCCGCCGAGGCCGTCGCCGCGGCGATGATGTTCGAGAGCATAACCATAATCCCCAGCGGGCCGAGGATGGTTTGCAGGTAGTTGATGAAAGCCACCAATTGCCCAACGGTCACTTCGCCATGAATCGCCTGGAGGCCGCCGTACCAGATGACGGTGACAATCCCGAAATTGACCATCAACGTTAGCGAGGGCGACATGGAGGCCATAAACTGCATGACCTTAATGTTGCGGGCGGCAAAATCATCATTGGCAGCCCCAAACCGTTCGATTTCGCGGGCATCGCGCACAAACGCCTTAACCACGCGCACACCAGCGATGTTTTCCTGCAAAATACTGTTCAATCGGTCTAGTTTTTGCTGCACGGTCAGGAAGAGCGGCCCCATTTTGGTGGTGAAAAAGACAATCAGCGCGCCCGAGACGACCAGGATGGGCAGCATCACCGTAGCGAGTTTAGCGTCGGTGGTGTACATCAAAACCAGGCTGCCCACCATCAGCAGCGGGGCGCGGGTTCCGATTCGTAAAAAGACTTGCGTCAGGCGTTGGAAGACGGTCGCATCGCTGGAAAGACGCACCATGAGTTGCCCGGTGTTGAGTTTGTCGAGGTTGCCATACGAAAACGACTGGATTTTGACAAACATGGCCTCGCGCAGGTCACGCGCCACGCTCTCTCCGGCGAGAATCGACAGGTAATTATTGCCCAGGGCGAGCAAAGTGCTCGTAATCGAGATTCCAAGCATCAGCGCGGCGGTCTGGTAGACCACAGCATAGTTTTGGGCGTGGATGCCATCGTCAATAATCCGCTGGACGAGGCGCGGAATCGATAAATCCAGGA
This sequence comes from uncultured Anaerolinea sp., assembly GCA_964422545.1. Lineage (GTDB taxonomy): Bacteria > Chloroflexota > Anaerolineae > Anaerolineales > Villigracilaceae > UBA5195. The sequence continues at coordinate 28,490 of CAYRBO010000001.1, forward strand.
AAACGACGATGGTTAACAACACCAGCGAGGCGGTGGCCGGTTTCCAGTAGGGCGTGATGAAATGGAAGAGTTTTCGGATGTGTTTCAAGTTTCATTCACTCCGTAAAGTCTGGCTATTTTCCCTGCGCGGCAAAAAGCGGATGCAGCAATTCCAGCGCGCGGTGGACAGTCTCCAAATCCCCGGCGGAGAGCCTGCCCAGGGTTTTCGCCAGGCTGGCCTGGGCGCTGGCGCGGGCCGAATTGACGATTGCCGCCCCTTCAGGAGTGAGAGCCAACGCCAGGCAGCGCCGGTCGCTGGCCGACTCCTGGCGGGTGACCAATCCCTGCTTGACCAGACCATCCCACAAGTTGTTTGTTTTTTATTCGGCAATAATTTTGCGCGTCGTTTCCACAGCTATCGCGCGCCGCTGGTACGCTTCGGCGCCGAGGACTTGTTCCAGCCCCAACAGGGCCGCGCCGATGACCGGGGGATGCTCAAAGCGGATGAACTGCGCCGCCGGGGCGACAGCACGCACCGTTTCCTTCAGGGATTCGGTCATCAGCGGGTGGCCGTTATACAGGCTGCCGATGAGAACCACCTCGACCGGTTCATTTTCCAGCCCCAGTTGGCGGATGACGCCGCAGGCCATCTCGCCCAGTTCGCGCCCCGCCCAGCGAAGCACGGATAGCGCTCCGGGGTCGCCCTGCGCGGCGACCTCGAAAACCTTGAAGACGTAGCGCGAGTCAAATTCGTAACGGCCCACATACACCCCCTCAACCAGTTCAAAGAGACTCTGCGCGCCGGAGAGTTCCAGGAAGGCCGGGCTGAGCGCCGTTGCCGGGCCGCGTTTATTCCACTCGAAGGTGATAGCGCGCATCGCGCGGGCAACCAGGTCGCCGCCGCCCGCGTATTCCCCCGACCAATGACTGCCGCCGCCCACCATGCGGCCTTCGGTTTTCAGGTCTTTGCCCCGCCCCCGGCAGTTACAGCCCGTGCCAGAGACAACCGAAACGCCCCAACCCGCCGAAGTTCCGGCGAAAATGCCCAGGGTAGAATCGTTCACAATTTCGAGCGGGCAATTTAATCCAACTGGCCGAATCGCGCCAAGAATCATTTCTCTCTGACTCGGCCAGTCATAACCTGCCAGTCCCATCCCCGCGCCTGAAATCTGCCCTGGCCCAATTCCGGCCATCTGCAACGCCTGATGGACCGATTCTTTCAGAACGCAAGTCAGTCCATCCAAGCCCACGCTCTCCCAGTTGCCAGGGCCGCCGCGCCCGAACCCGACCGCCTGGCCGGTTTCGGTCACAATCAGGGTGTGAGTTTTCGTGCCACCGGCATCGACGCCAAGAAAATATCGAGTCATGCCCGCATCGCCTCGCGGATAGCGCGATAGCCAATCAACTGGATGCCGGAATCCTTGATGAAATTCTTAAGTTCCTGGCTCATAAATGCTTTATAGTTTGCCACACGGCCCTGCCAATCGGGAGCGATTGCGCGCAATTCAGGCGTATCGACCGAGGGATGTAAGATGAAGTGCGTAATCCCAACCGGGGCCTCGCCAAGCAGTGTTTTGGCAATTTGGATGTGATCGCCTTCGCCGCTTAATGGCATTCCATACATGCCATCGAGCAAGGGAACTCCCTGCGCTTCGAGATTGGCAAGCAGGGGAGCATAAACGGCTTTTTCTTCTTCGCTCAGGCGGCCTTCCAATCCTTTGGCCTCCAGGCGCGGCAACATGGGTGGGATGCCGCGCGAGAGAGCAGACTGTAAATAAGACTGAATGAACCTCGAATGTAAAACCGTTCCCATGTGTGAGTCGACATGTGTAACATCAATCCCGGCTGCCAGCGCGCGCTCGACCTGGGCGTTAACTTCCGCCGCTGTGGCTTCGGGGTTGGCATGTTCATAAACTGCTGGCTGCCACTGGTGGAAGTACCCTTCTGCATCGAGCAGCCCTGATTGTGGGTCGCGCGTTGAGATGGGCCCCCAGCGGTAACTCGTCCATTCGGAGTTGAGCGTGGCGTGAACGCCCATATCTATTTGCGGATTTTCGCGGCACATTGTTGCCACAGAAGAAAACCAGGGGCAAGGCACCATCACCGCGCCGGAGGAAATTGTGCCAAAGTCCCATAAATGCTCGAAGGCCGTTAGAGAAGCATGGCACATGCCAATATCGTCGGTGTGGATGATAACCAAACGGTCGGTATCCGAAAACCCAAGTTTTTTGAGAAGAGGATTAGGGGACATTGTAGCTCCTGAGAAGCGTTTGGATTGTGAATAGAAGTTACAATAATTGTATCAGGACTCAAACGGTATAATACACTCACATCTCTCAATTCCCGAAGGAGGAAGCATGAGCGAGCTGGCAATCTATCCCCTGAGCGATGAACACAAGATGCTGCGCGATGCAGCGCGCGATTTTGCAAAAAACGAAATCGCGCCAGTGGCCGCCGAGTTTGACGAAAGCGGTGAGTTTCCCCACAAAACAGTCAAGAAAATGGGGGAATTGGGCTTCATGGGCATCGAAGTCCCTGAAGACTATGGCGGCGCCGGCATGGACACGCTGGCGTATGTGCTGGCACTGGAGGAAATCTGCAAGGCCGATGCCGCGCATGGCGTCATCATGTCGGTCAATAATTCACTCTACTGTTACGGCATTCTCAAATTCGGCACGGAGGCGCAGAAGAAGAAATTCATCACGCCGGTTGCTTCGGGCAAATCCATCGGCGCGTACTCACTGACCGAGCCGATGAGCGGATCAGACGCAGCAACCATGAAGAGCCGCGCCGTTCGAGATGGTAATTTCTACGTTCTGAACGGACGCAAATCATGGGTAACAAGCGGCCCGGTCGCCAACTATTTCGTCGTCTTTATGATGACCGAGCCGGAGAAGAAGCAAAAGGGCATCTCAGCCTTTCTAGTGGAGGGCAACACGCCCGGCCTGATACGCGGCAAAAAAGAGCCGAAACTGGGCATTCGCGCTTCGGCCACCAGCGAGCTTATCTTTGAAGATTGCCGAATCCCTGCCGAAAATCTGCTCGGCGCGGAGGGCGAGGGCTTCAAAATCGCCATGACCGTTCTGGACGCAGGCCGCATCGGCATTGCGGCGCAAGCACTGGGAATCGCCGAAGCGGCTTACGAAGCAGCCCGGGACTATGCCGGTCAGCGCCAAGCCTTCGGCCAGCCGATTGGGGCCTTCCAGGGCACTGGGTTCAAAATCGCGGATATGAAAACGCGCATAGAAGCGGCGCGCCTGCTTACCTACAACGCCGCGCTCAAGAAAGAACGCGCTAAAACAACGGGAGAACGTTTCAGCCAGGAAGCCGCCATGGCAAAGTTGTTCGCTTCAGAAACGGCCATGTACGTCACCCATGCAGCAGTGCAAATTCATGGCGGCATGGGGTATAGCAAGGAATTACCCATCGAACGCTATTTCCGCGATGCGAAAATCACTGAAATCTATGAAGGCACCAGTGAAATCCAGCGGCTGGTCATCTCGCGGGCTGAGTTGGGGTTGAAGTAAACCCATACACAAGCAAGATATAATCCCCAAAACACCAGAGAGAACCGCCACGTGACCCCAATCCATCCCCCTCCTGGCTTATGGGATTCTTTTTGGGCAGAACATGCCTCCCGTAGCAACCTGTTTCACCGCCTCCTTTGGCTGGCACGATTTTTATTTTCCAAAGAATATGCCCGCCATCTGGCCGAATTTGCCGGGCCGTTGTCTTCGCCCTCGCTTTTAGAAGTTGGCTGCGGCTCGGCCCGCACCTTGCATTACCTGGAAAAGAGACTGCGACCGCAGCAGTGCTTTGCTTTTGACCTCTCGCCCCAGGCAGTGCAGCTTGCGCGCGCCATTAACCCCAATTTTCTGCCAGCGGTTGCCGATGCGCTCTCTCTGCCGCTGCCTGATTCCAGTCTGGATATGAGTTTCAGCATTGGTTTGATTGAACACTTTAGCCGCCAACAAGCCGAGCAGATGATGCACGAGAAAACCCGCATCACCCGACCAGGTGGCGTGGTGGCCGTCATGGTCCCCTGGAAAAATTCAGCCTATAACCTGCTGGTACGCCGCGCCTTTGGGAAATCCTGGCCATTTGGTGATGAGTACCCCTTTCGGCGTGCCGAGTTATCCAACATGCTCAAAACAGTTGGGCTAAAGCAAGTAGAAATCTTTGTCATTTATGGCAGCACCCTGCTTGGTGCCGGACGAAAACTTTCTTTATGAAAACCCAGATAGAGACTCTTCGCATCCCTAAAGAACACGCTGGCAGCGTGGCCCTGCTTCTCCTTGCCTTGGTGGCGGCGGCCACAGCGCAATACATGCTTTATCTCTCCTATTCCGTGGATCCGTCCTACTGGAATATCTCCGAATGGCTCATCAGAATTGGAAACAACACAACACCCGTGCCGGGGTTGGCCTTGCATGGTCTGGCGGGGTTGTTGCTGGTTGTTAGTCTGCGCTCAATGGGATGGGCGCCGCCCCCTTTTGGAGAAATTGGCAAACAGCAGGTCAAAGCCCAATCGCCTCGCTTCGGATTTTGGCTCACCAGCGCCGGTCTGGCCTTGCTAATCGGCATTTATAACGCCCAACCTGAAAAAGCATATGCCAACGGGTATGGGCTGGCTGTCCTTTGGATTCTCAGCCTGATATTATTTTCATATAGCGTTCTGCGACAGACAGGGTGGCGTCTTCTCGCCGCCGGGGAACTGCGCAGCTGGCTTGAGCGTAATCGCACCGAGATTATAACGGTTTGTTTCCTGGTAGTGGCTGCCTTTATCTTGCGCGCGATTGACCTGGAACTGCACCCTTACTCGATGGTGAACGACGAAGGCGAGATGGGCAAAGGCGCGCTCTGCCTGCTGCGTGGTGAATGCCGTAATGTGTTTGCTATTGGCTGGGCTTCTCAGTCTTATGTAGCCTATTTGCCTTACGCGCTGACGGTTGGACTGTTCGGAAACGATTTTGCTTTTCCCATTCGCTTGGTGAGCGTGCTGACCGGTACGCTGGCCGTGCTTTTCACTTACTTGTTTGCGCGTGAAGCCTTTGAACGATACACTGCTTTCGTTTCGGCAGTATTGCTCACCCTTTTGCCCTATCACATTCACTTTAGCCGTCTTGGTGTAGATAACATTGTTGATTCGCTCTCCTCGGCGCTCATTCTCTGGCTTATGTTTCGGGGGCTTCGAACTGGTGCTCCAGCCTGCTATCTATCTATTGGAATCGTATCAGGGCTGTGTTTTTACACCTATCCCGGCAGCCGCCTGGCGCCTGCCTTAGGTTTAATGGCGTTTGGAGTGTTTGCGGTTCGTCAGCCGAATGTTCTGCGCGCGCAAGCACGCAATCTGCTCATTTTGCTTGCGGCAACCCTGCTCACCAGCGCGCCCTTAATTGGCACTTACCAGAGCAACCCTGAGTTTAATCAGCGCCTCAACAGCGTGGGATTGTTACAGGGCAATCGTCTGCAAAATGAAATGGAATTCACCGGTCTAAATGCTGCGCAAGTGCTGGCGGTACAATTTTTCAAATCCAGCCTTCCCTATATCATTTCAGAAGGTCCTTTCAATTTCTTCAATAGTCCGCGCGCTTACTTCTCTCCCCTGGCAGCCATTTTCTTAATGCTTGGTCTGGTAATTGCCCTATGGAAGTTTCGTGATTTTCGCTTCATCATTGCGCTGGCCTGGTTTTTTGCGCCAATTGTGTTAGGGTCAACCCTCACTGTGGGGCCGCCCAGTCATCAGCGCATGCTGGGCAGCGCTCCCGCCGCAGCACTGCTCGCGGGACTGGCACTGACGGCGGTTGCAAGCGCGCTTGGCAGATTAAATGCCCTGCTGAAGCGGCTGGCAATCCTGCTTGTACTGGCTTTTTTTGCGTTCACTGCCTACACAGATTTATCTTTCTACTTCGGTGAATATCGCGCCTATCACTACTTCGAAGATTTAAGTAACGAAATTACCTACGAATCACGGTGGCTCATCCGTTCTCTGAAAGGCCAGGGGCAGCTATGGCTGATTGGTGAGCCCATGACCAAGGTTGATTTTGGCAACTTTGGCTACTTCAACCCAGATGTTGAAAAATACGACTTCAATACCATCACCCCCGAAGCCATTGCCAGCCTTCCCAAAGACCAGGATGCCCTTTTTCTCGCCATTCCCTACCGCGAACCTGACCTGCGGCAAATTGCCGAATGGCTGCCCGGCGGCGAATGGATGGCTGAAAACCGGCGCAACCAGCCTGAATATCCGCTTTATTTTGCTTATCGAGTGAGCAAAGAGCAGTTACAATCCTTTCAACCATGACGAGCGAACTTTTCATCAACTTGGTGCTCCTCCTCAGCGCACTCCTTACCCTAGATTATCTGCTCTTGCGTGCCCGCAGAGAATCAACCCGGCTGGCTGTGATTATCCACACAATACAGTCACTCTGGAAACGGCTTTCCGATTGGTCTATGGACCAATGGACATTGTTGCGCAAAACCCAAGCCCTGCCAATCGAAAATCAAAGGACTGTTGAGTCAGAAACAACCGCGCAACCGCAAGCCATTCCGAGTGGGGTTATGAGGGAAATTTCTACCTTTGAGCATGAAAGTACCAATTCGGCAGGCAATGTGGCACGTGTTCACATTGACGCTGAAGTTCCTCCTCGCACGGTCCTTCACATCACCATATTTACCGACTCGCAAGGTCAGGCGCATATTGAGCAGAACTACACAGCCGCATCTCGCGCCAGGCAAAGACTGCCCTTTCCCAGCCCAGGCAGCGCCCTGCATACCCTGTTTGCCACTCCTATAAAAAAACTGGCCGGCAGTTTCTTATCCCTGGCGCTGCTCATTTACCTGTTGACCCGCCTGATTGGCCTGACCGACTTCCCCATCTATTTTTTTGGCGACGAGGCCATTCAGGCAACCAGCGCATCAGACTTGCTCGAACGCGGCATGCGCGGCCCCGATGGAACGCTCCTGCCCACCTATTTTCAAAATGGGCAGTATTTCAACCTGAGCCTGAGCGTGTATTTGCAACTGTTGCCGCAATTACTGTTTGAAAAGTCCATTTTCATCACGCGTGCCACCTCCGTCCTGGTTACTGTGCTTGCGGCAGCGTGCGTTGGGTTGATGATGCAAAATTTTCTGGGCGCATCCAAACGCGGCTGGCTGGCAACTTTGCTGCTTTCGGTAACCCCAGCCTGGTTTTTACACTCACGCACAGCCTTTGAGACAGCCCTGTTCGTATCGTTCTACGCAGTCTTTCTATACTTTTACCTGGAATATCGGCTGCGTAACCCGAAAAGGGTCTATTGGGCGGTTCTCTTTGCCGGGCTGGCCTTTTATTCCTACAGCCCTGGGCAGTTGGTGCTGGCAGTGACAGGAATGTTTCTGTTTTTGAGCGACCTGCGCTATCACTGGCAGCAGCGCAAAATTCTTTTGCTTGCGGCAGGTTTGCTGGCGATTTTTGCTCTTCCATATTTGCGATTCCGTCTCGCCAGCGATTACTCACCCCTCGACCATCTACGCTCGTTAGGGTCTTATTGGGTTCAGCCCCTTCCGCTCACCGAAAAAGTGATGCGTTTTCTTTTGGAATATCTACATGGGTTGAGCCCGGCTTATTGGTTCTTAGACTCTACCGACATGGTTCGTCACCAAATGCGCGGCTATGGCAACCTGCCGCTCTGGTTTGCGCCACTCATGGCTGCCGGAATCGTCCATGCCATCCTGCAAAGCAGGCACTCTCCAGCGCACCGATTGGTTCTTTTGGCTGCGCTGGCGGCCCCTTCTGGTGCGGCTTTGGCCGAAATTGGCATTACGCGCATTCTGGTCTTTGTCATTCCGGCCAGTCTGCTTGCCACGCTGGGGCTGGAGTGGATGCTGGCGGAGTTGGGAAATCTCATTCGGCGCATCTGGAAATCTCCTGGCATTGACAATGTGTTAACCAGATTGGCGTTCCTCTTACTGGTGAGTGTTAACTTCTCAATGCTGCTCGATTCCTTGAAAAATGGCCCCACTTGGTACACTGACTATGGCTTGTACGGGATGCAATACGGCGCAAAACAGATATATCAAGAAACCGTCGTTCCGGCCCTGCAACAAGATTCTCAAGCCAAATTTATCATTACCCCCTCCTGGGCCAACGGCGCCGAACACTTCGTCAGTTTTTTTGTGCCGCGCGCCCTACAGCCACGCGTTTCCATTGGGCAAATTTACGACTTTCTCCGCCCGCCCCGGCAATTTACAGCAAAAGATTATTTTGTCGTCACCGACCTGGAATTTCAAAAAATCCGCACCGACCCCAAGTTCAAAACCGTCGTCGTACGCTCCACCATCCCTTACCCCAATGGAGAAACCGGCTTTTATCTTATCAATATTCAATTACAAGAGAACATTGAGGAAATTCTGGCCGCAGAAGAACAGACGCGCCGCGCCCCAGTGGAAACGACCATTGAGTGGATGGGACAAACCGTGCGCGTACGACACTCCCAATTCGGTGGAGGCAGATTACAAGATGTAATTGACGGCGACGTTTACACGCTTGCCAAAGGAGAACAAGCCAACCCCATTTTCTATGAGTTCTTCTTTTCTCAGCCGGTTTCAGCGAAAGAACTCGTGTTGACGACCGGCTCAATGCGCGATTTTGATGTTATAGTGCGCGTGTATCCGGTGGAATCAGAAAGTCCTGTGGAATATCGCAACAACTATCTCGACCTGCCAGACGACCCAACCGTCAATATCCCCTTTCTCAACGGCCCTGCGCAATTTGACCACATTTTTATATCCATCAAAGACAATAACCAGGGTGAGATAGCCCAAGTGCATGTACGAGAGATAACCTTCAAATGAAAACCATCCTTTTTCACCAACATGGCGGCCCCGAAGTGCTGGAATACGCCGATTTTCCCATGCCCGAACCCAAACCTGGCGAAATCTTGGTCAGGCTGCGCGCCGCCGCGCTCAACCGGCTCGACCTGTGGGTACGCAACGGTTGGCCTGGCATTCGGCTGCAATATCCCCACATTCCAGGCGCAGATGGGGCAGGTGAAATTGCCGCGCTTGGTGAAGGCATCAACGGGTGGAACATCGGCGAAAAAGTGGCGATTAACGCCAACCTGGGGTGCGGCGAATGTGAACTATGCCGCGCCGGGAAAGACAACCTGTGCGCCCGCTGGAACCTGCTTGGCGAGACCGTGCGCGGAACCTACTGCGAATACATCTCCCTGCCGCCCAGGCAATTGTTCCGTTTACCCGCCGGATTCGACCTGCGCATGGCTGCCGCAGCGGGGTTGGCATACCTGACCGCCTGGCATTCGCTCATCTCGCGCGGCAGCCTGCAAAGCGGAGAAACCGTTCTCATCGTGGGGGCATCAGGCGGGGTCAATACTGCCTCCATCGCCATCTCAAAATACATCGGCGCGCGGGTGATTGTGGTGGGTTCAGATGAGAAAAAACTTCGCCTGGCCGAGTCGCTCGGCGCGGATGTCCTCATCGACCGCTCGAAAGAACCAGAGTGGCACAAAGCCGTTTTCGCGGCCACCAACAAACAAGGCGCAGATGTGGTAGTAGATAACGTCGGTACGACTTACCCGCTCTCCTTCCGCGCCGCGCGCAAAGGCGGCAGAATCCTGACGGTGGGCAACACCGGCGGCCCAAAATTCGAAATTGATAACCGCTTCATTTTCGGCAAACACTTGAGCCTGCTCGGTTCGACGATGGGCGCGCTGAAAGACTTTTCAGATGTAATGAGCCTGGTCGCCAGCGGGAAACTTCCCGTCGCGCTCGACCAGACCTTCCCGCTCAAAGATGCCCGCCTGGCGCACAAACGGCTGGAAAATGGTGAACAATTGGGTAAAATAACGCTCGACATATAAAACACCCCCAGAAAAACCGGCGGACTCTTAACGAGGTAAATTTGACTTTCCTGAAACGCTTTCACTGGTTCGAACTGGCGCTCATCATCATCGTGATGGGCGTTCACATCTACGCGGCTTTTTCGGCCCCGCACAACTTCTCCATGCGCTGGTTCGTGCGCGACGATGCTTATTATTACTTCAAGGTGGCGCAAAATATCAGTGAAGGACGCGGCTCGACCTTCGATGGCATTAACCCAACCAATGGCTATCACCCGCTCTGGACGCTGGTTTGCGTGCCGATTTTTGCCCTGGCGCGCTTTGACTTGATTTTGCCGCTGCGCATATTGCTGGTGGTCATGGCAGCTCTGAGCGCCGCTACGGCCATTCTGCTCTTTCGTTTGCTCAAAAAAACGGTTGGAGAACCTATTGCCATACTGGCTGCTTCCTATTGGGGGCTGGATATTACTATTCACGGAATCATCACCCAACAAGGGCTAGAAACCGGCCTGGTCGCGCTATCAGTCATCCTGCTGCTTCGCCTGATGCAAGTGCTAGACGAAAAAGAAATCCTGTCAGGCGGCGATTTCGCCAAACTGGCGCTGGCCGCGCTTTTCGTCCTTTTCAGCCGGCTAGACGGCATCTACCTCGTGCTGGTTGCAGGCGTTTGGATGGTCTTTCGGCGCTCGGCAATTCGCTACCTGGTTCCGTTCGACCTGGCGCTGGTGTTCGGAACAGTGGTAGGCGCTTACATCCAACGCGCCGGGCTGAAAGTTTACCTGCAAGTATTCGCAGATTCGGCCATCCTGATGAGCGCCATCACCTTTGTTTTGCAGGTCATCATTTTCTACTTCATTGGCCTGTACGATCACCCAAAAACCCAGACCGCGCGCCAGATTGCGACTCGTACCCTGGGCGGGGTGACACTGGTGACAGTTCTCTCTACCGGAATTATGCTCATCCTGCGGGCGCTGGGACTGGCCGAAATGCCGCCGCGCGCCGTCCCCCTGCTCTACTGGCTGCTGATGACGCTGCTTACCCTGGCAACCCGTTTTGGGCTGCGAATTGTTTCGCAGCGAAGTCAGAATGTATTGCCAAATCTGTCGCTTGCGGAACAGATAAAAACGCAGTTTGCCCTGTTACCTAAATGGCTACACGCTGGATTTGTATACTATGGAATCGTTGGAGCCGGCCTGTTGACTTACATGGGCATTAACCGTCTCTTGTTCGGCACGTGGATGCCGGTCAGTGGTCAAATTAAACGCTGGTGGGGAACCTTGCCCGGCAATGCGTATGGCGGCGGAGAAAAAACCGTGCTAGACATTTACACGCTCGACCCGCTCCACACAGAGAGTTGGGGATTGCTCACCCATCCGCTCTATACCTGGGCAGAGAAGATGTCGGGAAACGGAGAAAGCATTTCAGCCTGGTATTGGGGCGCTCTAATTCTGCTCCTTGCAGGGTGGCTGTTTGTCATTTTGAGAAACCGCTCTCGCAGCCTGCCTCGTTTGCTCCAAACCGGTTTCCTTCCGATTTTCATAAGCGCCTGGCTTCACAGTTTCCTATATGCCGCAATGGGCTACGCCGCTTCGCACGAGTGGTACTGGACGACCCAAATGGTATCGCTGGTATTGGCAGGCGCGCTCGGCCTGCGTGGACTGCTCGACACGCTGCCGAAACGAAAAGAAGTTAACTTTGTAGCCTGGGCAGCGGCAGGCACACTCAGCCTGCTGCTGGCATATACCTTTTCGACCGCGATAATTCGGCGAATGCCGCTTGTGAGCCGTTATGAGGGACAGCCGTATCTCGATATGCTGACCATCCTGGAAGGCTATAGCGAAGAAGGAGCAATTATCGGCATGACAGGCGGCGGAAGCGCGGGATATTTCACTCGCAACCGAACCATTGTCAATATGGACGGGTTGATTAATTCCTACCAATATTTCCAGGCGTTGAAAACTGGGCAGGCATCCCTATACCTGGAAGAAATCGGCTTGAATTATGTATTCGCCAATCAGTACATCATCACGCATAGCGCGCCTTACGACCAACAATTCAAACCGGAGCAATTCGTCCCGGTGCCAGGCGCGCCAAAGTATGGGCAGAAAGAGTTGCTAAAGTTCTACCCAGTACCATAAATGCGAAAAGTCATCCTCTTTCCTCTTTCCCTGCTCTTTCAAAAAATGCAAAAAGAGGAAAGATTTTTTTACCAGGATTTCGATATGACTTCATTTTCAGAGCGCCCGGCCCGCGTAACTATCTTATCCATGTTTGTGTTATGTATCACATCTTGGAATGCGATTCGCGTTTACAGCGCAATTGCAAACTGGGACATCTTGAGAGAATTTGGCGCGCCACCGGCCTATATAATGGGAGCAGGTTTGGCGTGGGGTCTGGCAGGGTTATGGCTGACGTACTTGCTCTGGGCTGGGAAACGGCCAGCGTTCGCCGCCGGGTTGACTCTGGCAGGATTATATTTGGCCTGGTACTGGTTCGACCGGCAGGTGATGCAACCCTCGCCCGCGCCAAATTTGGTTTTTAGCATTGCAACTTCTGTATCACTGTTAGCGCTTTTCGCATTTGGCATGGTTTTAGCAAGGGATTTTTTCGATAGGTAAGACGACATTTGATTTCGATGCTCGATATTCGACATGGGATATTCGAGGCTCGATATGCCAAACTGCGAATAACGAATTACGAATTACGCACCAAAGGAGACAGGATGAGCGATAAGATTATCGAGCAGCATAGAGAGAATCCGCGCATCGAGGCCCTGCGCGAACGCAAAGCCAGGGCGCGGCTGGGTGGCGGCGAGGAAAGAATCCAGGCCCAACATCAGCGCGGCAAACTGACCGCCCGCGAGCGCATCGACCTTTTGTTAGACAAAGGCTCGTTCCGCGAAATCGACGCCTTTGTCATGCACCGCACCCACGATTTCGGGCTAGATAAGCAACGCTTCCCATCCGACAGCGTCGTCACCGGCTGGGGAACGATTGAGGGACGGCTGGTTTACGTGTTTTCGCAAGATTTTACGGTCTTTGGCGGCTCGCTGGGCGAGGTCCACGCCGAAAAAGTCGTCAAAATCTTGGATATGGCGATGAAAAATGGCGCGCCAGTCATTGGGTTAAACGATTCGGGCGGCGCGCGCATCCAGGAAGGCGTCGTCTCGCTGGGAGGCTACGCCGATATTTTCCTGCGCAACACGCTTGCCAGCGGCGTCATCCCGCAAATTTCGGCCATCATGGGGCCATGCGCGGGCGGCGCGGTCTATTCGCCGGCGCTGACCGATTTTATCTTTATGGTGCGCAACTCTTCGTATATGTTCGTGACCGGGCCAGATGTCGTCAAGGCGGTCACCCACGAAGAGGTGACGCAAGAAGAACTGGGCGGGGCCAGCGTTCATTCCGAAAAATCGGGCGTCTGCCATGTTGCTGCCGACAGTGAGGCCGATACGCTTTATCTCATCCGCAAATTGATGGGGTTCATTCCGCAAAATAACATGGAAGACCCGCCCTACCAGGCCACTGGCGATGACCCGCTGCGCATGGATGAATCGCTCGACAGCATCATCCCTAACGAGGCCGGGAAACCGTATGACATCAAAGATGTCATACGCCCAATTGTAGATAACGGCGACTTTTTTGAAATTCACGAAAACTATGCCATGAACATCGTTGTTGGATTTGCCCGGCTAGGCGGCCACGCGATTGGAATTGTCGCCAACCAACCGGCGGTGTTGGCGGGCGTGCTGGATATTGACGCCAGCGAGAAAGCGGCGCGCTTCATCCGCTTCTGCGACGCGTTCAATATCCCAATTGTGACCTTCGAAGACGTTCCCGGCTTCTTGCCCGGCACGGTGCAAGAGCATGGCGGCATCATCCGCTCTGGGGCCAAATTGCTCTACGCCTACTGCGAAGCGACTGTGCCGAAACTGACCGTCATCACCCGTAAGGCGTATGGCGGCGCATACTGCGTCATGTCCTCCAAGCACATTCGCAGCGACGTGAACCTGGCCTGGCCGACCGCTGAAATCGCCGTCATGGGGCCAGATGGGGCAGTAAACATCATCTTCCGCAAGGAATTAGAAAAAGCCGCCGACCCCGCCGCGCGCAAGGCTGAGCTGGTAGCAGAATATCGCGAGAAATTTGCGAACCCGTATGTGGCGGCAGAACGCGGCTATATCGATGATGTCATCGAACCGAAGGAAACTCGTCCGCGCCTGATTAACGCCCTGGAGATGCTCCAGAACAAGCGCGACGCCAACCCCGCCAAAAAACACGGGAATATTCCCTTGTAAATGATGAATGCAGAATGAAACGCTTCATCGTTGAGCATTCACCATTCACTATTATTCGCTGGAGTTCGCATGTTCAAAAAAGTCTTAATCGCCAATCGCGGAGAAATTGCAGTGCGCATCATCCGCGCCTGCCGAGAAGTGGGCCTGGAAACGGTGGCTGTGTTCTCGGAGGCCGACCGGCAAGCCTTGCACGTCCGCCTGGCCGATGAAGCCTACCTGTTAGGGCCGGCCCCCTCGCGCGAATCATATTTGCGGATGGATAAAATCCTGGAAATTGCGCGCAAATCGGGCGCGGATGGCATCCATCCTGGATATGGCTTCCTGGCCGAGCGCGAAGAATTCGCAGCAGCCTGCGCAGAAAACGGCATCACCTTCATCGGGCCAAAGCCATCATCAATTGCGGCCATGGGCGATAAAATGACCGCCCGCGAGACGGTTCGCAAAGCGGGCGTGCCAGTCGTGCCAGGGACGGAAGATGTCGGCAACCTGAGCGATGACGAACTGCTAACAATTGCCCCGAAAATTGGCTTTCCGCTGCTTATCAAAGCCACCGCGGGCGGCGGCGGCAAGGGGATGCGCGAAGTCCGCAGCCTGGAGGACATGCCAGAACTACTAAAATCGGCGCGGCGCGAGGCCGAATCGGCCTTCGGCGACGGAAACGTCTACCTGGAAAAACTCGTGACCGGCGCGCGCCATATCGAAATTCAGGTGCTGGCCGATTCACATGGCAACGTCATCCACTTAGGCGAACGCGACTGCTCCATTCAACGCCGCCACCAAAAACTGGTCGAAGAAGCGCCCTCCCCCATTATGGACGAGGAACTGCGCCAAAAAATGGGCGCGGTAGCCGTCAAGGCAGCCCAGGCGGTCGATTACGTCAACGCCGGGACCATCGAATTCCTGGTCGATAAAGACCGCAACTTCTACTTTCTGGAGATGAACACCCGCCTGCAAGTAGAACATCCTGTAACCGAAATGGTAACAGGCGTAGATATTGTCAAAGAGCAAATCCGCATCGCGCGCGGGCGGCCGATGCAGTACAAGCAGGAAGACATCCAATTCAACGGCGCGGCCATTGAGTGCCGCATCAACGCCGAAGACCCTTACGAAAACTTCATGCCCTCCACCGGGCGCATTACGCACAGTTTGCTGCCAACTGGCCCTGGCGTGCGGGTCGATACGGGCGTGTACCCAGGCTTCGAGATTACGCCATTTTACGACCCGATGATTTCCAAACTGATTGTGTGGGGCGAAACCCGCGCCCAGGCCATCCTGCGGATGCGGCGCGCGCTGGAGGAATATCGCATTGTTGGTGTTCGGACGAATATCCCCTTTCACCAAACGTTGATGGACAGCCACCGCTTCATGGGCGGACAATATGACACGCGCTTCGTGGAGGAACGCTTCGCCATTCAGGAAGAAAGCGACCCGCGCATGATGGAAATCGCTGCCGTGCTGGCAACGCTTGCCGCCCATCAGCAAACAGAACGCTCCGCGCAATTCGTCCAACGCAACGAACGCGATACATCTAACTGGAAATGGGTTGGACGCTGGGAACGAATGCACCGGTGATTCAGTCATCAGTAACCAGTAATCGGTAAACAGGTCGATGAGAGGCAGTGATGAAATATGTGACGACTATCGAAGATAAAGAATTCAGCGTCGAAATTATCGACGAGAAGCATATCCGCATCAACGAGAATATTCTGGAAGTCGATTTGATGGCGGTGAGCGGGCAGCCAGTCTATTCGTTGATTATTGGCGGAAAATCTTACGAAGCCTATGTCTACCCGGAAGAAAAAGACTGGCAGGTACTTTTACGCGGGCGGCAGTATAAAGCGATGGTGGAAGATGAACGCGAAAAACGACTTAAAACCGCTGGAGGAGCAAGAGCGGAAAGCGGCGAATTCCATCTCAAAGCACCTATGCCTGGTCTCGTAGTGAGCATACCGGTCGCAGAAGGACAGCAAGTCCAAAAAGGACAGGTGCTGGTCATCCTGGAGTCGATGAAGATGCAAAACGAATTAAAATCACCCAGGGATGGCACAGTGCATCGCATCCGCGTCAAGCCGGGCGAGAGCGTGGAGCAGCGGCAAACGCTGCTGAGCGTAATTTGACGAACATCTCCACAAGGTAGATGACCCCCACCTGCCTCCCGCAGTAGACGTTTTTTTACCAGAAATCATCGCACAAGTAGGACAAGATAATATCTTGTCCTACTCTTAATTCGCCAAAAGATTTGTCTTTGGCGCTTTTATCTTGACTCCTTAAATTATAGATGATATATTAATGATATAAATTATCTGATTAATCAAATTTATTTGACCTATCCTATCATGGCCGCAAATCATATCTCCGAATTCATGCGCTACCTGGCTGCCCACCCACAAGCGGAGGAAAATCTCCCGCCGCTGACCAGCCTGAGCGCGGAATTGGGCGTAAGCGTTGCCAGCCTGCGTGAACAATTGGAAGTGGCGCGCGCCCTGGGCTTGGTAGAAGTCCGCCCGCGCACCGGTATCCGTCGGCTTCCATTCACCTTCCTGCCTTCGGTACGGCAGAGTTTAGGCTATGCCATGGCGCTAGACGAGACGAACTTCCAGCGTTTCGCCGATTTACGCAAACACGTCGAGGCGGCCTACTGGCACGAAGCGGTAGAAAATCTGACCCCCGAAGACCACGACAAACTCAAACAATTGGTAACCCGCGCCTGGGAAAAACTGGATGGGCGTCCCATCCAAATCCCCCACGAAGAACACAAACAACTCCATCTCATTATCTATGGGAGACTCGATAACCCCTTTGTGAGCGGCATCTTGGAAGCGTACTGGGAAGCCTACGAATCGATTGGCCTGAACGTCTTCACCGATTACGCTTACCTGCGCGAGGTCTGGGAGTATCACCAGAAAATGGTCGATTCAATCTGCAGCGGAGATTTTGAGACGGGCTACCGGGCGCTGGTCGAACACGCCGATATGCTGGCCGATTTACTCGACCACAGACCGGGGAAGTGAGAAAGTAAGCAGGCAGGCAGGTAAACAAGTAGACAAGGAAACAGGTAGACAGGTAAACAAATAGAAAAGGAAACAGGTTAACAAGGAACAAGGAGAGATATGACTCAGCGAATTGTCAATGATTTTTCGATAACCGTCGGCACGGCGAATGGTTCAGGGAGTTCCACCGCCAACAACACCATCCTGCGCGCCCTGTTCAAGATGGGGATTCCGGTTTCGGGCAAGAACCTGTTCCCATCCAACATCCAGGGGCTGCCGACCTGGTACACCATCCGCGTCAACGAGGATGGATTTACCGCCCGGCGTGAAACCCACGAAATCATGGTCGCCATGAACCCGGCCTCGTTCGTCCGCGATCTGGCCGACGTGGCTCCGGGCGGGGCGTTTTTCTACGCCGACGACATCAAATTGCCCATCAACCGCGCAGACATCAGCATTTATCCCATGCCGGTCAAACAGTTGGTGCGCTCGAATCCCGACATTCCCGCCAACCTGCGTGACCTGGTTGCCAACATGGTTTATGTGGGTATTCTGGCGCACATGATTGGCATCGAACAATCCAAAATCGAAATGGCGCTCAAATTCCATTTCAAGAACAAGGAAAAGCCAGTCTCGCTGAATATGAGCATGGTGAAAGCCGGCGCCGAATGGGCCGCTGCCAACCTGACCAAGAGCGACCCGTTCTATGTAGAGCCATCCAATAAAACCGATGGACTGATTATGGCCGACGGCAACACTGCCGCCGCGCTGGGCGCAATTTATGGCGGAGTGCAGTTTGTCGGCTGGTACCCCATCACCCCAGCCTCCAGTCTGGCCGAGTCCTTGAACGAATACCTGCCGCAGCTGCGCACCACCCAGGACGGTAAAAACACTTTCGCCGTCGTCCAGGCTGAAGATGAATTGGCCGCCATTGGCATGTGCGTCGGCGCGGGCTGGGCGGGACTGCGCGCCATGACATCCACCTCTGGCCCTGGCATGAGCCTGATGACAGAGTACGCCGGGCTGGCCTATTTTGCCGAAGTGCCGCTGGTCATTTGGGATGTTCAGCGGATGGGCCCCAGCACCGGCCTGCCCACCCGCACCTCGCAGGGCGACCTGGCCTTTACCGCCAACATGGGGCATGGCGATATCGATTCGCTCATCCTGCTGCCGGGGTCAATCAACGAGTGTTTCGAGTTCGGCTGGCGCGCCTTCGACCTCGCCGAGCGGCTCCAGACCCCCGTCTACGTACTATCGGACCTCGACTTCGGCATGAACCAGTGGATGAGTGAACCATTCAAATATCCCGATGTGCCCATGGATCGCGGCAAAGTTTTATGGGAAGAAGACCTGGAGCGTCTCAAGGGAGACTGGGGGCGCTACCGCGACGTGGACGGCGACGGCATCCCCTACCGCACCCTGCCCGGCAACACCCACCCGCTCAGCGCCTACTTCACGCGCGGGACCGGACACACACCCGAGGCACGCTACTCCGAAGAACCAGAAGTATGGGTTGCCAACATGGAACGGCTCAAAAAGAAATACGAGACCGCCAAAGAGTACCTGCCCCGCTCGATTATCCAGCAAACCGAAGGCGCGAAATTTGGCATTATCGCCTACGGCTCAACCGACCCGGCCATTGAAGAAGCGCGCGCCCGGCTGGAGCGCGAACACGGCCTGAAAAGCAATTACCTGCGCCTGCGCGCCATGCCGTTTACCAGCGAAGTGAGCGAGTTTATTGCTGCCCATGAGCGCGTCTATGTTGTCGAAATGAACCGAGATGGGCAGTTACAACAACTCTTGAGCATCAAACACCCTCAACATGCCACCCGGCTGATTTCGGTAGCCTTCAACGACGGCCTGCCGCCCACCGCCAAGTGGATTTGGTCAGCAATTCTGGAACAGGAGGAAAAATAACATGAGCGAAGCACTCCCGATCCCGCTGGGAATCGCAGGACAAGCGGCCGGCCCGACCGCCCAGGTCAACGCCGTCGGCTTGAGTAAGAACGATTATCGCGGCAACCCGACCACCCTGTGCCAGGGCTGCGGCCACAACTCAATTGCCAATCAGATTATCGCTGCCTGCTACGAGGCCAACGTTGTCCCTGAAAAAATCGTCAAGTTTTCGGGCATTGGCTGTTCGAGCAAAAGCCCAACCTACTTCCTGAATCGCTCATTTGGCTTCAACAGCCTGCACGGACGCATGCCCTCGCTGGCAACCGGCGCGCTGTTTGCTGATTACCGCCTGAAGGGGCTGGGCGTCTCCGGTGACGGCGACAGCGCCAGCATCGGCATGGGACAGTTCAAACACGCCATGCGCCGCAATGTCAACATGGTCTATATCGTCGAAAACAACGGCGTTTATGGTCTCACCAAAGGCCAGTTCTCAGCCACCGCCGACCGGGGACTGGAACTCAAAAAACAAGGCACCAACCTGTACCTGCCGGTCGACATCTGCATGGAAGCCCTGGCCTCGCGCGCGACCTTTGTTGCGCGCCTGTTCGCCGGGAACGCCAAACAGGTCAAAGAAGTGCTAAAAGCCGCCCTGGCGCACAAGGGCATTGCCGTGCTCGATATCATCAGCCCATGCGTCACCTTCAATAATCAGGAAAGCAGCTACTATTCGTACAGTTTCGGTAAAGAAAAGGAAGACCCTCTGCACGACATCTCCTTCCATGCTGCTTCTGAAGGGCCGCAAAGCACCATCTCCTATGTACCGCCCAAGCCCGAAATTGTGCTGGAAGCCGATATGATTGACGGAGAAATCCGCGAAGTCAAACTGCATGACGGTTCTGCCATCGTCCTGAAAGCGCTGGATAAAGATTACGACCCCACCAACCGCCTGGAAGCGATGCGCGTCTTGGAAGACGCACACGAAAACAACTACCTGGTGACCGGCCTGATTTACGTCGCCCCCGAAAGCCCCTCGCTGACCGACCTGTATAACCTGGTGGAGACCCCGCTCAATCGGCTAACAGAAAAAGACCTGCGCCCCGCGCCGGAGACAATTCACAAAATCAACGCCCTGATGTTCTAACCCGCACACGTCCCGAAGCCTCGTATCTTCGGGACGTTCCTTTCTGGGAAGCGCTCATGAGCCTTGAATTACTGATTGGAATTCTCGGTATTCTGGTAGACCTTGCCCTGGCTCACAAAGCCATGTCGCATTTAGACGGTTTATTGAAATTTACAGCAGGCTTTGTGCTTGTTTTTGGGTTTTTAGGCATCATTTGGGCTTTATTTTCGCAAGAAACCGCCGAAATATTGAGCGGGATTTATTTACTGGGCTTAATCATCTGGTATATTAGCAAAGAAGAAAAAGCAGCATAACATGCCCCCAATCACGCCCCATCTCACTATCCCTGATGAAGAAATCCAGTTCGAGTTCATCCGCGCCGGGGGACCGGGCGGGCAGAACGTCAACAAAGTAGCGACCGCCGCGCAGCTGCGCTTCGATGTAAATAATTCCCCCTCCCTGGCCGCAGATGTCAAAGAACGGCTGATAAAATTGGCAGGAAAACGAATCACCGAGGATGGGATTCTGGTAATCGAAGCCAAAAACCACCGCACCCAAGAGCAAAATCGGGCCGAGGCCATCCTGCGCCTGACCGCGCTCATCCAGCAAGCGTTGGAAAAACCCAAAGTACGTAAAAAGACAAAACCCGGCGTAGCCGCCAGCGCGGCGCGCGTCTTCGAGAAAAAACGGCGCGGGGCAGTCAAGCGAATCAGGCATTATAACCCGGATGATTGGGATTAATTGCCGCTTTTCATGGTACACTGACTCGAACATCGCCGGAGGAGACTATGGAAACCACGTACACTGTCAACGGGCATCGAATCATCGCCACTGTCCAGGGAGCCCCCCAAAAACCGCCGGTCTTCTTCGTTCATGGCTGGATGTCGCACCGGGGCGTGTGGCGGCAGACCCTTCCAGCGTTGGAAGAGAAATATCACTGTATCGCGCTAGATTTGTTGGGATTCGGAAACAGTGAAAAGCCCGATGACGGAGATTACAGCATTCAGATGCAGGGACGGCGTATCATCGCAATTGCAGACGCGCTGGGCTTTCAAAAATTCTCCCTGGTCGGCCACTCCATGGGCGGACAAATTGCGATGTGCATTGCCTCGATGCTCGCGCCAGAACGGGTGGAAAAGCTAGTCAGCGTAGCAGGCGTGGTCACGGGGCAACTGTCAGAATTGGTGGAGAAGAATATCTACCCGCTGGTGCGGTTCGGACATAAACGCCCCTGGGTGTACCGCTTAAGCCGCGCGATGATGAACAACCGCCTGTACGTGAACTGGGCCTTCCGCCCCTGGTTCTATGACATCCGACAAATGCCGCTGCGCGAATTCACCATCGACCGCAGTTTCGCGCTCAACCCCGCCTGTCATATTTCTACCTACGAGGCCGGGCAGGCGATCCACAACCTCGATGTGAGTAAGTACCTGCGCAAAGTTAAAGCGCCTACGCTCCTGATTTACGGCGAAGATGACCTGACCGTGCCAATTGAACAGGCCTACATTGCCCAAATGGCCCTGCCCGATAACAACCTGGCTATCCTGAAAAAATGCGGCCACTTCCCAATGTACGAAAAGACCGGGCAATATCTCAAAGCCCTGTCAATGGCACTCTAAACAACCGTCCCAAAAGTTGCTAACCTTCGGGACGATTTGGCTCAATCAACAGGCAAGCCGCTTCGTGTCCTTCGGCAACCCGGATATACACCGGGTTGCTTTGTTTACAGGCCTCCACCGCCACCGGGCAGCGCGGATGGAAGCGGCAGCCAGGCGGAAGGTTAAGCGGGTTGGGCGTTTCGCCTTGCAAGATGATGCGCTCGCGCCGCAGACGCGGATTTGGCACCGGCACCACCGAGAGCAGGGCTTTGGTATAAGGATGCTGGGGATTTTTCAGCACCTCGGCGGTTGGCCCGCTTTCAACAATCCGCCCCAGGTACATCACCGCCAGCCGGTCAGCAAAATAGGAGACCGTGCCGAGGTCATGCGTGATGAAGACAATTCCAACCCCCCGTTTTCTTTGCATCTCCTTGAGCAGGTTGAGTATCTCAGCCCGGATGGATACATCCAGCATCGAAACCGGCTCATCCGCTATCAAGAGTTCCGGCTCCAGCACCATCGCCCCGGCGATAACCACGCGCTGGCGCTGCCCACCAGAAAGTTCGTGCGGGTAGCGCAGGAAGTAATCCTCCGCC
Source organism: uncultured Anaerolinea sp. (assembly GCA_964422545.1). Classification (GTDB taxonomy): domain Bacteria; phylum Chloroflexota; class Anaerolineae; order Anaerolineales; family Villigracilaceae; genus UBA5195. Next base: position 50,805 of record CAYRBO010000001.1, read on the forward strand.
GGGCGCAGGCCCGCATCTTCGAGCGCGGACTTGACACGGGCAACCCGCTCCTCGCGCCTGCGCGCCATGCCATGCACGACCAGCGGCTCGGCCACAATCTCAAAGATGGTAGCGCGCGGGTTGAGCGATTCGTACGGGTCCTGAAAAATCATCTGCGCATGCTGGCGCAGGTGTTTAAGCGACATGCGCGGAAGGGTTTGCTGTTCCCGAGTACCGACCACGCCCGCTTCGAGAGGAATTAACCCGGCCCGCAGGCGACGCTCATGCGACCCAATCTGCTGACCACTGAACAGTATGGCTCCGCTTGTCTCTTCTTCGAGCCCAATCAGGGTGCGGGCGATAGTCGTTTTGCCGCAACCTGATTCACCAACAATTGCCAGCACCTCGCCGCGGTTCAGCGAGAAAGAGACCCCGTCCACCGCGCGGACGACCTGCTGCTCGCGCCGCAATAACATATCAACCAGCGAAGGCGAGAGAGAGAAGTGCTTGACCAGGTTTTTGACAACCAGCAGGGGGAAATCGGGCATGGTTTTTCCTGAATGTCGTTTTTGCAATGATTGAATCTCGGTACGGCGGCGATGGTTGAATAGCCCGGAAGGTGTATCGAGGCACCGCCACCTACTCAACCAACATCTTGTATCACCGCTTTAGCAAATGACAAGCCGCCAGGTGGGTTTCGCCGACCTGCACGAGCGGCGGAGATTCGGTTTTACATTTTTCGATTCGGACGTGGCAGCGCGGCTCGAACCGGCAGCCGGGCGGGATTTCTATCAGACGCGGCGGCGCGCCGGGAATCGAGGCCAGCGATTCAGTGGGGCGGGCCAGGTCAGGAAACGATTCGAGCAGTTTTTGGGTGTACGGATGCTGCGGATTGTTGAAAATATCATCCACCAAACCGTTCTCGGCCACCATGCCGCCATACATCACCACAACCGTGTCGCACATCTCGGCTACCACGCCCAGGTCGTGCGTCACCAGTACAATTGCCAACCCCAGGCGCTGCTGGATGTCGTTCAACAGTTCAAGCACCTGAGCCTGCACCATCACATCCAGGGCGGTGGTTGGCTCGTCGGCGAACAAGATGCTCGGTGAACAGGCCAGCGCCATGGCAATCATCGCCCGCTGACGCATCCCACCCGAATACTGGAAGGGATACTGGCTGCCGCGCTCTTTGGGGATGCCGACCATCTCCAGCAATTCGCCCACCCGCGTCTCGGCCTGGTCGGGAGGCAGCAGGCCATGCAGGGTAATTGCCTCGCGGATTTGTTCGCCAACGCGCATGACCGGATTGAGAGCATTCATCGCGCCCTGGAAAACTATCGCCAGTTCGCGCCAGCGATAATCGCGCATTGACTTTTCGGAGAGTGCCATCAGGTCGACGCCTTTGAAAAAGACCTGTCCGCTGATGCGCGCATTGGCAGGCAACAGACGTAAAATCGACAACAAGGCTGTCGTCTTGCCGCAGCCCGATTCGCCTACCAGCCCGACCGTTTCGCCGGGGTGGACATCGAAAGAGACATCTTCCAGCGCGCGGGCAATTCTCTTATCCGCAGGCAGGAGGAAGTCGGTGGAGAGATGGCGGACACGCAGCAACGGAAATTCAGACATGGGCAGCCTCCCCGCTGGCTTGTCCCGCGCTCTCGGGCGGGGCAGGCTGGACTCGCGCTTCGCCCTCCAGGTGATGCCCCGTCAAACGCGGGTTGAGCATTTCCTCCAGCACATTTCCCAGCAAGACGCAGCCCAGCGAGACCCACACAATCGCCAGCCCCGGCGGCAGGTAGAACCACCAGGCCCCGTTGCTGATGGCGTTGCGGTCGAAGGCAAAATTGAGCATCGTCCCCCACGAGGGTTGGGTCGGGTCGCCAAGGCCTAAGAAGGCCAACCCCGATTCAATCAGGATGGCGGTAGAGAGTATCAGGACAGTGTTGGCGACAATCAACGGCATGATTTGGGGCAGGATGTGTTTGCGGATGATGTGGGTATGTCCCGCGCCAATGGCCCGCGCCCGCGCCACGAACTGGCGTTCCTTGATGCTCAAGACCTGCGAGCGGACGAGGCGGGCAGTGCTCGTCCAGTACAGTAAACCAATGACTAGTATCAAGACGGTCAGCGGCGAGACTTTCAACTCCATCTGGCGCAGGGTGGCCACGAGAACAAGCATAAGCGGCAAGTCAGGGATAACCAACAACACATCGGTAATGCGCATCAGCAGGTTATCTATCCAGCCGCCGAAATAGCCAGCCAGGATGCCGAGCAAACTGCCAACGAACATGGCGATGAACCCGGCCAGGAACCCGACCATCAGCGAGATGCGCGCGCCATAGACCAGTTGAGTCCAGACATCGCGCCCGGCATCATCGGTGCCGAGGGGGGTATGCACGGAGGGAGGGGCAAACGTCAACCCGCGCCCGGCTTCATCGCGGATGACGGTGGCCGGGTCGTAGGGCGAGAGTAGCGGGGCAAACACAGCCACCAATACAGCGACCAGCACCAGCACAGCGCCGGTCATCCCCATCCGGTTGCGGCGGAACACGCGCCAGAAATCCGCAAGGTTGCGTTTGAATAAAAGCCAGGATTCGTTCAAGGAAATACTCCAAAATCTCCTGATTTTGAAAGGTCGAAAGTCGGGAGACTTTGGCCCCCGATTGTCAATTGGCCTTCACCCGTGGGTCAAGGAACGTATACAAGACATCGGCAAGCATGTTGGCAACGATAACACTAACCGCCAGAAGCAGGAAAGCGCCTTGCAAAAGCGGGTAGTCCTGTTTGGTGAGCGCAGTCTGGAATAATTTGCCCAAGCCATCATAAGAAAACACCGTCTCAATGTAAATTGCGCCAGAGACGGTGAAGCCCAGGTTGAGCGCCACAATGGTGACAATCGGCAGCATGGCGTTTTTGAGCGCATGTTTCCATAGCACCTGCCAGTGGCTCATGCCCTTGGCTTTGGCGGTCAGGATGTAATCTTCGCTCAAGACTTCGAGGATGGAGGAGCGCATAATGAGCATGTATTCGCCCAGGTAAAGGATGGTCATGGTCAGCGTCGGCAAGACGAGGTGACGCGCCAAATCGGGCAGGACGGTGTAGAGCGGCTTGCCAACATTTTCCGGGCTGACAATGCCGCCGGTCGGCAAACCGAGCCAGGAGCTGCCGGCTGCCAGCAGGATGATTCCAAGCCAAAAAGTAGGAGTAGCCCAGGCGATGAGCGAAAAGGCCAGCGCGCCCACGTCGAAGGAAGTCTTGCGCTTCCAGCCGGCGAACAGGCCTAATAACACGCCAAAAACGATTGCCAAAACTTGACCAAGGCCAATCAAGAGCAGGGTGTTGCCCAGTTTCGACATCAAAATATCGGCCACCGGCTGGCGCAAAGACCACGAAACGCCCAGGTTGCCGCTCGCCCATTGTTGCAGGGTGGCAAAAAACTGGTCGGGAAAGACCGGTTTATCTAGCCCAAACTGCGCGCGCAGGGAGGCCTGCATTTCCGCCGAGATGCGAACATTCCGCCCGATGACCGAGCGTACCGGGTCACCGGGCAGAACGCGAAAGAGCATAAAATTGATGACCATCACCACGAAAATGGTCAGCAATGAGAACAAAAATTTTCGCAGCAGGTAGTTACGACGAGACATTACTTAACCGGCTCTACATTCATCAATGACTGGAAGGCATCGATACCGGTCGGGTATTGGATAAAGCCAGCAAAGCGGTCAGAACGATAGGCTTGCAGCACATCGTCGTACCACAGCACGATGTATGGGCGGTCGTTGAAGACCATTTCCTGCATCTCCCAAACGATTTTCTGGCGCGCCGCATCATCGAGCGTCCGTTGCTGCTGGGCAAATAACTCATCATACAGTGGGTTGGAATAGCCACTGTCGCTCCAGCCGCCTTCAACATATTGCTCACTGGTCATCACGCTCAGCATGAAATCCGGGTCGGGGTCGGAGCCCCAGCCCCATATCACCAGGTCGTAATCGGCATTGGGATTAACCGCCACCACCAGGCTGTCGGGGTCGACCGCCGAGGGGGTTGCCTTGATGCCAATTTCTTTAAGCCAGTTGGCAATCATATCCGCCGCGCGGGGGTAGTTGGAACTGTCCGAAGGGAATTGCAGCCGGAAATCGAGACGAATGCCATCTTTTTCGCGGACGCCGTCCGCCCCGCGGACATATCCAGCATCATCTAGAATGCGGTTGGCTTCGGCCAGGTCAAACCTGACATCCTGCAAGTTACGATTGAACCAGAATCCGCCGCCAAGCGTTGGGGGGATAATGCTGACACCAGGAATGCCCTGCCCCTGCAAAACCACATCCACCAAATCCTGCTTATTGATAGCAGTTGCAATCGCCAGGCGCACCGCCGGGTCGGTAATGGCCGGGTTGCGGGTGGGAACGGGGTCGTGGTCTTCAGGAACGGAATTGAGTATCAACTCGCTCAGTGACCGCCCGGGCAGGGCAACTGCCGTGACCCCCTCGAAGGTTTTGACTGCTTCGAAGGCGCTGGTTGGCACTTCGGCGGCAAAATCAATATCGCCCACCCGAAGGGCCTGGATGAGTGCGTCGCTGTTATCGAAGGTGCGGTAGATGAGTTGGTCAAGTTTGGCCCGACCACCGAAATAATCAGGATTGGCATCCAGAATAATGATACGCTGGTCTTTGTCGAGCATGTTCATCTTGAACGGGCCGGTGCCAATCGGGTTGAAATTGGTGAAGTTTTGCAAATCTTCGGGGGAAGTAAATCCTTCAAAATCTTTGGGGTAAACGATGTACAGAAACGAAACCCGAAATTCCATGTTGCTGATGGGATATTCGAGTTCAATTTGCAGGGTGCGCTCATCGATAGCGCGCGCCTCGACAAACCCGATAATATAGCCGTAGTTCGTGACCCAGCCATCCGAATTTTGGATGAAAGCGTTGATATTCCAGACCACCTGCTCAGCGGTCAGGGGCTCGCCATTGTGCCATTGGATGTTCGGACGCAGGGTAAACGTCCACACCAGGCCGTCTTCCGATTCCGACCAGGATTCCGCCAACAAACCGGCATAACTACCGTCCAGCTGTTCGGTCATCAGGGTCGAATAAACCAGGTCGAACATGGTATAAGATTCGGACAGGAAGGCATAGGCCGGATTGAGGGTGTCCGGGAATCCCAACCAGCCCACGCGCAGGGCGGCAGGCTGGCTTTTCTGGGGCGATGCGCCCGGCGCGCCGCAAGCGGTAAGCAGAAGGACAAGGGCGAGCAAAATCAAACCGATTTTCTTCATGGCAACTCCTCCTCGAGTTGGACGAATCAAAAAAACAGGCGGAACGATAGAATCGTTCACCGCCTGCTTTCCGGCAAAAATAGTGAAAGGGAATTGACGAAAAATTTCCAATCTCTCTCCTTGTCATTCATTTTACATGATAATTGGGCGATAGCAATAAAATCAGGCGACATACCACATCAATTTATTGCGGCATCCCTTATACTTGAACGTGGAGGAAATTATGCCCAAACCGATCGAACTGACCGAAAAATACGAGCGCAACGGCTGGCCGTCCATCCCACGCCCGGATGTCAAATCGCCAGAAGGCTGGAGCCTGGAAGCGCTGACCACGCTCAAACGGGTTCGCAACCATCAGTTATCGCCCGATGGAACGCAGATTGCCTTCATCTGGGATAGTGACGACCTTTCGGACGTGTACGTCATGCCTTCCGAGGGCGGCTGGCCGGGGCGGCTCTCCACCGACCGGGGGCCGACCCTCTCCTGGAACGACGAAATCCCACAATGGTCGCCAGACAGCAAGAAGATAGCCTATACCAGTCATGGACACATCTACACCGTTGATGCGACCGGGGGCATGCCCAAGAAACTGGCCGATTACATCGCCTCCAACTGGGGCCCGCGCTGGATGCCGGATGGGCAACGCCTCATCATCGGATTGGAACGCAATGACGCCGACCAATTGGCCCTGACGAATCTTTCTGGCACGGAACTACGCTTCCTGACCAACAGCAGCGACGGCGACCACTGGGACGCGCGCCCCGCCCCAGATGGGAAATCCATCGCTTTTGTGTTTCGCCGCTACGACGACCTGAACCGCACCGATATTTGCCTCATCGATTTGGAAACCGGCGCAACCCAAACCGTCTACGGCAAGCCCAAAACCCGCGCCTGGAGCCCGCGCTGGTCGCCCAACGGCGAATGGCTGGCTTTCATCTCTCAAGAAAACGGCCACAATGACCTGTGGATGGCGCGCGCCGACGGGAGCGGACTGCGGCAAGTGACCAAACTCGGCCTGGACGTGGTGGAATTTGCCTGGGCGCCCAACAGCAAATCCATCGCGGCCACCCTCAACCGGGGCGGCTCATTTGAGCTGGCGCTCATCACCCCAAAAACCGGGAATGCCGACATCCTGCGCGACCTGCCCGGCGTTCATAGCAACCCCAACTGGTCGCCGGGCGGCGTGTTCCTGACCTTCGAGTTCGAGAGCGCGACCCAATTCCCCGACCTGTACCGCATCCACACTGCCACCGGCGAAGTGACCCAACTGACCTTCTCCACCCCGCCCTGGCTGGCAGCCGTCAAACTGGTCGCGCCCGAAACAGTTAGTTACCCCAGTTTCGATGGTCTCGACATCCCGGCCTGGCTGTATCGCCCCGAAAAACCGAACGGAGCGGCAATCGTCTATGTGCATGGCGGCCCCTCCTCGCAGGAGGCCCACTACTGGAACGAACTAACCCAATTCCTGCTTGCCAAAGGCTACACCATCCTGGCCCCCAACTACCGCGGCTCCACCGGCTACGGGGTCGAGTTTGAGCATCGCAACTATGGCGATTGGGGCGGGGGCGATACCCAAGACTGCCTGTACGCCGCCGAATACCTGAAAACCCTGCCAGGCCTCGACCCGGCGCGCTTCGCCATCATGGGCGGCAGTTATGGCGGCTACATGACCAACTGCTGCCTGGCGCGCGACCCGCAATACCGCTACGCCTGCGGGATTGCCAAATATGGAGATGCCGACCTGGTCAACTCATGGGCGCTTTGCTCGCGTGAACTGCGCTACTACACCGAAATCTTCCTCGGCCACCCGGCCCGCAACCGCGAGGCCTATCTCAAAGGCTCGCCCATCCTGGAAGTGGAAAATGTGCGCAAGCCAATTCTCCTGCTGCATGGCCTGAAAGATGACATCGTGCCGCCCGAAGCCAGCGAGGAATGGGTCGAAGCCCTCAAGCGGCACGGCAAAACCTATGAATACAAGACCTACGCAGCCGAACCACACGGCTTCGTCCGCCGCGCGGCAATGCTGGATGCCTACGAGCGGATTGCGCGCTTTCTGGATTGGTATTTGCTGCCATCAGGATGATTTATGGCTGAATTTTTTCGTTTCGATGAGTTAACCTGGCCCGAATCCGCCGACCTGCCCCGTGACGTGCCGCTTATCCTGCCGCTTGGAACAGACTACGCTGAAGCCATGATTGCCGAGGCCTTGTCACATCCACCCCGCATCGGGCTGCTGCCGCCTTTCCCATTTGGCTGGCGCGGCTCCGGGCTGGAAGTTCCCGAACCGGTCTTGAGTCAATATATCGGCAACCTGCTCGACTCCCTGCGCGACGACGGATTCAGCCGCGTTTACGCCGTCATGCCCCGCGATATCAACCTGGGATTAGGCACTTCCCAACTCCGCATACCCCCCCACCTGACACCTCACACTTCGCACCTGGCACTCCCACCCGATTCTGAACGCGGTAAAGTCATCCTGCTCCCCATCGGCCATACCGAGCAGCACGCCTACCACCTGCCGCTCTCGGTCGATACCATCATCATCGAAGCAATCGCCAGGGGCGCAGCAGAAGCAGTCCCCGATAGTGGCTACACGCTGCCGGTCATGCCATACGGTGTCAGCACGCACCGTTCCTCCTTTGCTGGGACGATGACCGCCGGTGGCCGGGCTTTTGAGGATTTCTGGCTGGCGGTGATTGACACCCTCGTCGGGCGCGGCTTCGATAAGTTTTACCTGATGAGCGGGCATGGCGGGAATATGTCTTTCCTGGTCAACGTGGTCAAATATGCCGGGGACCGGCACAAACGAATCTTCTGCGCGACCGCCTTCCTGCACACGGCCGGCCCCGAGGGCGCAGCGGCGCTCGAACAATATCGTGAATCCAAAATCGGGGGGATGGGACACGCTTGCGAGCTGGAAACCTCGATGATGCTGGCCCTACGCCCGGAGTTGGTTCACATGGAGCGGGTCGTGGATGACACTGATTTCGTCGCCACGCCCTCGTATTACATGGACTGGATCGAGGGCGGCGCGTTGGTGGCGAACCCGCCCTGGGACGATGATACCGTCTCCGGGGCGTATGGGGCTGGCAGCCTGGGAACAGCGGAAAAAGGCCGCAGGTGGCTGGATGTCGCCATAGCAGAAAAAGTTCAGCACATCCACGAAATTCACGAACAGCAGCAACGGCGCGAGCAGCGCCGTCGAAACGGCTTTGGGAATTGGGGTAAAATTGCCCGCCAGAGAAGGAACTATGAACGAGAAGAAAAAGAAAAACAAAAAACCGCGCGCGCCGCGCGTTAACAGTCAATAGCCGGTTTCGCAGCTGCGCAAAGTTGTGCTGACCGGGCCGCGCTATCACCTGGAACGGGCCCGCGAGTATCCGCTGCATGGCTGCTGGGTCTACAAAGATTGGAAGCAAAGCGGCATTGCGCCGGTGGTTGTGGCGCGCCAGCAACCCGATGACCGGATTTTGTGCGCGATGTACCTGATTGACCTGTATTGCCTGGGCACCAAGTATTGCTATACCCGCGCCGACATTTCCCCGGCCCAATTTGAACGCGACCTGCCCAAAATGTGCGCCCAGCAGCCGGAACCCTGCACGGTGGAGTTCGCTCATGAACTGGTTTACGGCGCGATGGAATATGCCAAAAGCTGCGGCTTCGACCCGACCCCAGAGTTCAAAGGCTCGCTGGGTGACATGGTGCTGGACCCGCCTGATGCGCATCCGCGCGCGCATGGGATTAAATTCGGCAAAGACGGCAAACCGTTCTTTGTCTCCGGGCCATATGACGACAAGCACAAAATCAACCGCGTCTTGAACACACTCCACCGCACCGCCGGGGAAGGGAACTTCGATTTCCTGGTCGGTTTTGGCGAGCCAGAACTATTCGACGATGAAATCGAAGACGAACTGGCATCCGATGCCCCCAAGCTGCTCACCGACAGGCCAAACCAGGAAGAATAATTACGAAAACAAAACCACACAAACCGTAAAAAAGCCGTATAATCGGCGCGTGTTTAGCAGCGTCCCGAAGGTTGCCAGCGAATCAGTCGTGACTCGTCTCGAACCTTCGGGACGGTGTTTGTTGCATTGAGAAAAGCGAGGAAGAATGCCTACCAAATACATTTTCTTTACCGGGGGGGTCGTCAGTTCGGTCGGCAAAGGCGTGACCGCTGCCGCGCTGGGACGCACCCTCAAAGAGCGCGGATTCAAAGTGGCGGTGCAGAAACTCGACCCGTACATCAACGTTGACCCCGGCACGATGAGTCCCTACCAGCACGGCGAAGTGTTCGTGCTGGATGATGGCGCGGAAACCGACCTCGACCTGGGGCATTACGAACGCTTCATCGACATCCGCGTCAGCAAGGTCAGCAACTTCACCACCGGTCAGGTGTATGCCGAGATTATCTCGAAAGAGCGGCGCGGCGATTACCTGGGCGGCACCATCCAGGTCATCCCACACATCACCAACGAAATCAAGCGCCGCATTGGGCTGGTGGCTAAAGTGACCGGGGCTGATATCGTGCTGGTCGAGGTCGGCGGGACGGTCGGCGACATCGAATCGCAGCCTTTCCTTGAGGCTCTGCGCCAGTTGCGCACCGAGGTAGGGCGCGAAAATGTCTTGTTCGTGCATGTCACCTGGCTGCCTTACATTGGCGCAACCGGCGAACTGAAGACCAAGCCCACCCAACACTCGGTGGCCGCCCTGCGCTCGATTGGCATTTCCCCCAACATGATTATCGCCCGCTCCGATTACCCGGTAGACGATGAACTGTGCGAAAAAATCGCCCTGTTCTGCGACGTGGATAAAAAAGCCGTCATCCCGATGGTCACATCGAAGGTTCTATACGAGATTCCCCTGCTCATCGAACAAGCGGGCATGGCCGATTCGGTGCTGAAAATGCTCGGTCTCGAGGCATTGCAAAAACCGGATTGGACAGAGTGGGAGAACCTTGTAAAAGAAGTCAAAAGGGAAAAACCAACCGTCAGCGTGGCGCTGGTCGGAAAATATGTCGAACTGCACGATGCCTATATGTCGGTGCGGGAAGCGCTCAAGCACGCTGCGCTGGCCGCCGGGGTGGAAGTCCACATCGAGTGGGTGCACTCCGCCGACCTGGAAAAAGACAAAGGTTGGGATATCATCCAAAAAGTAGATGGAATCCTTGTGCCAGGCGGCTTTGGCTCGCGCGGCACAGAAGGCAAAATTATGGCGGCCCGCTACGCGCGCGAGAAAAAAGTGCCATACCTGGGGCTGTGCCTGGGAATGCAGTTGATGTGCATCGAGTTCGCTCGCAATGTGCTGGATCTAGAAGATGCCAACTCGTCGGAGTTCGACCGCTCTACCCAGCACCCGGTCATTGACTTGATGATTGAACAGCGCGCCATTACCGACATGGGCGGGACGATGCGCCTGGGGCTGTATCCATGCGTGCTGCAACCTGGCAGCAAGGCCGCCGCTGCTTACGGGGTGGAGCAAATTGAGGAGCGTCACCGCCACCGCTGGGAATTCAACAACAACTATCGCGCTGCTTTCGAACAAGCCGGGATGTTTTTTTCGGGTCTTTCGCCAGATGGCAAATTAGTGGAAATTGCCGAACTGAAAGACCATCCCTACATGGTCGGCAGCCAGTTCCACCCGGAGTTTCTCTCGCGCCCCAACCGCCCACACCCGCTGTTTGTGGGGTTCATGAAGGCGGTGGCCGACTGCGCCTTCACGCGGGACGGGGCGGGGAAAAGGAAGAAATAAAAATAAATACTCGCAGCCCAGAGAGAGTTCTCTGGGCTGTTCTTTCCCTACCCGCGCAAGCAGGCCAGCCAAATTACCAATTACCAACTTTACCCGCCCCGCCCCAACATCTCATCACTGACCTCATCCAACTTCAGGCTAATCTGCTGGCTGGCCGAATCGCGGCCCATCGTAATGCCGTAGATAATATCGGCCACCTGGACAGTGTTGCGGTTGTGGGTGACAACGATGAATTGGGTGTGCTGGCTCAACTCGTCGAGCAGGTCGCGGAAGCGCCCAACGTTGGCCTCGTCGAGCATGGCGTCTACCTCGTCCATCACGCAGACCGGGGTCGGCGAGACTTTCAACAGCGCAAAGACCAGCGAGATGGCGGTCAGCGAGCGCTCGCCACCCGAAAGCAGCGAGAGTCCCTGCTCACGGCGGCCCGGCAGTTTGGCCTCGATGTCGATGCCGGTTTCGGTCAGGTTGTCGGGGTCGGTCAGGATTAATCGCGCCGAGCCGCCCCCAAACAGGCGCGTAAAAATGGCCTTGAATTCCGCCGCCACCGCCTCGAAGGTGCGGGTAAATTCCTTTTTGGTCACTTCGTCCAATTCGGCAATCACCTGGCGCAGGTCCGCTTCCGCCTGGCGCAGGTCGGCCACCTGGCTGGTCATGAAATCGTAGCGTTCCTTGACCGAGTCGTATTCCTGCTGGGCTTCCATGTTGACCGCGCCCATCCGCCGGATTTGGGCGCGTTTTTGCGAGAGGGCCTCCTCCAGTTCAGGCGACAATTCTGTCACATAAGGCAGGGTTTCGACCATTTCGCCAAGCGGCAGCGGCACCGAGCCGGTCACGCTCGTCTCGTACTCGAACTGCACCAGGCCAAAATCTTCCTCGATGCGCCGTTTGAGCGTTTCGAGGGCCTCCTGCTTGCGTCCCAAATCCAACTGGGCCTGGGCGTTGTAACGCTCCACATTCGCCAGCGACTTCTGCGCGGCGGCTTCTTGTTCCTGCAATGCCGCTTCCTGCTGTTCGGCCTGATTCAATTGGGCCTCGGCTGGCTCGATAACGCCCCGCAGGGCTTCGATTTGCTCATGCAGTTCGCGCTCGCGGGCTTGCAGGCGCGCTTTTTCGCCCTCCAGCGCGCCCAGCGCGGCCTCCACCTCGCCTTCGCGCCGCCGGGCAGCCTGCATTTGAGCCTTCACCCGCTCCAGGGCTTGCGCGCGCTCGTTCTGGCGGGCGCGCGCGTCGTTCACTGTCCGCTCCGAGACCGAAACCCGCGCGCCCCAATAATTGACCTGCGAAAGCGCTTCATCCAGCGACAGCCCGGCCAGTTCGCCGTTCAGTTTGCGCAGCGCGTCTTGCGCCGCGCTCAGTTTGTCCTCCACGTCCTCCAGCAGCAGCCCGGTCTCGGTCTGGTCGCGCTCCGACTCGCGGATTTCCTTTTGCAGGCTCTCTTTTTGGCCGCTCTGGAAATCACGCTGCCGCCGGGCCGATTCCACTGCCAGGGCGGCTGCCTGCTCGGCGTTGGAGGCCTCGTTGAGGGCCTTGCGGGCTGCCCGCAAGGCTTCCTCGCGCGCCGAAATCTCCTTTTGGGCGGCGAGAATCTCCGCGCCGAGTCCGGCCAGGGTTTCGAGGAGCGCGTTCAGGTCAGCAACGACCGTTTCCAGCCGCTCGCTCAGTTCGCGTTTCTCGCGCGGGCGGCCCAGGGCGGCGGCGCGCGCCTCGCGTCCGGCGGCAATCACGCCATCCGGCCGGAACACTTCCCCTTTAAGGGTCACAAAGCGTGCAGTGGGGTACTGCGCCCGCAGGGCCTGCGCCACAGCCCGGTTTTCGACCAGGACAGTTTTGCCCAACAGGGCCTCCACCGCTGGCCGCAATTCCTCCGAAACCTTGACCAAATCTGCAGCGATGCCAATTGCATTTTTGGAAATGTCGCCCTTGAGCATTTCCCGTTCATCATTCAGCATTCTGCCTTCTGCATTCCCCGTTATGGGCAAGATAGCCGCCCGCCCTGCCGCCTGCTCCAGCAATTCGAGAGCCTGCTCCACGCTCGAACCGGATTCGACCACCACCACGTCGAAGGCGTCACCCAGCGCGGCAGCGATGGCGGTCTCATAGGCAGCGGGGACATCCAGCGCCGCCGAGAGCGCGCCCTTCGCGCCGCCCAGTTTCGACTGGCGAGCAGCCTCCAGCAGGAATTTGGCCCCCTCGGCATAGCCTGAAAGCGACTTTTCGGCCTGTTCCAGCACATCCAGTTGCGCCTGGAGTTTGGCCTGCTCCCCGGCTTTGGCATTGCGCTCATCCTGGCGGGTTCTGCGCGCCGATTCGAGTTCCGCGAGCCTGTGGCGAATGGCCGTTAAATCGGCCTCGGCCTGCTGGAAGGCGGCCTCTGCCGCCTCGCGGGCCTTTTTGGCAGCCAAGTACTTTTTCTCCGCCGCCGCAAAGGTCTGCTCGGCAGTAGCGATGACCACATCGGCGTCGCGTAGTTTCTGGCGCTGGGCGTCGAGGCGATTCTTGAGTTCGTTCAGGTGGGCCTGGTGACGGGCGCGGCGTCCGTTCAGTTCGTTCAATTGGTTGCGGGCGATGTTGAGTTTGTGCTCGACCCCGGCGCGCTCCAGCTGGCGGGCTGAAAGCGCCGCTTTGGCGGCGGCTTCCTGGGTTTTGGCCTCGGCGGCCTCGGCTAGAATGCGCTCGAACTCGGCGCGGGCTTCCTCCAGGCGTTCCCCGGCGGCGCGCTGTTCATCGGCCAGGCGTTCCTGTTCGGCGGCAGCGTTGGCGCGGCTCTCGGTCAGGGCGCGGCGGCGCTCCTCCAGCACGGCCAGTTCCCGGCTGATGGCCTCGCGCTGGTTGTGCAGCCCGGCAGATTGCCTGTGCCACTCGTTCAGGCGCGCGCGCAGGTCGAACAACCGCGCGCGGGTGCTGGAAAAGCCCTCGGTCAGGTTGCGGTAGGTCTCGCGGGCCTCGTTGAGTTTCGCTTCCTGCTGGCGGGCAATCGCCTGCACTTCGGTCAGTTCCTTTTGCGTGCGATGCCAGTGATAGCCGTACCACTCGCGCAAGATGAGTTTCAGGTCGGCCTGGATTTGCAGGTATTCCTGGGCGCGGCGGGCCTGGCGCTCCAGCCCGCGCAGGCGCGGCTCCAGTTCGGCCAGGATGTCTAGCACGCGCTCCAGGTTGCGCTGGGTGTTCTCCATGCGGCGCAGGGCTTCCTCGCGCCGCGAGCGGTACAGCCCAATCCCGGCGGCTTCCTCAAACAGGCGGCGGCGCTCATCGGCCTTGAGGGCCAGCGAGGCATCGACCATGCCCTGACCGAGGATGGTGTACGTTCGCTCTGAGAGACCCGATTGAGCCAGCAATTCGTTAATGTCGCGCAGGCGCACAGTCTGGCCGTTGAGCAGGTATTCGTTATGCCCATCGCGGTAAGCGCGGCGGGTAACGGCCACCTCAGAGAAATCGACCGGCAGCCAGCCGACCGTGTTGTCGAAGGTGATGGTGACGGAGGCCATCCCGGCGCGTGGGCGATGTTCAGAGCCGGAGAAAATCATGTCCTCGGTTTTTTTGGCGCGCAGCAGGCTGGCAGATTGCTCCCCCAGCACCCAGCGCAGCGAATCGGCGAAGTTCGACTTGCCCGAGCCGTTTGGCCCGACAATGGCGGTGATGCCGTCGGCAAATTCAAAGAGTGTCTTGGAGGCAAAGGTTTTATAACCGTGCAGTTCGAGGGATTTGAGGCGAAGAGGCATAAGTTTAGAATGCAGAATGTAGAATGATGAATGCAGAATGCAGAATGCAGAATGTAGAATGATGAATGCAGAATGCCTCAATTCATCACTCATCATTCATCAGTCATCTCAATCCCTTCCAGCGCATTTTGGGCAGCGTTTTGCTGGGCGATGTGTTTGGAGGGGCCGGTGCCGCGCCCGAAGCATTTCCCGCCGATGTGGACTTCGACCTCGAAGGTGCGGGCGTGGTCGGGGCCGGTCGAATCGCGGGTGATGTATTGCGGCGTGCCAAGCTTTTGGGCCTGTGACCATTCCTGCAAACGCGATTTCGGGTCGATGGTGTGCATTTGGACGAAAATCCGCTCGGCGGCAGGCTCGAGCAGCGGCATGACGAACTGGCGGGCGGCCTCAAGGCCTTTGTGCTGATACAGCGCTCCAACAATCGCCTCGAAGGTGGCGCACAAGAGCGCATCGCGGTCACGTCCGCCGCCGTGCAGTTCACCGCGTCCCAGGCGCATGGCGTTACCCAATTTCAGTTCGCGCGCAAAGTCGGCCAGGGCCTCGGTGCGCACCAGAGCCGAGCGCATCCGCGTCAATTCGCCTTCGGGCATTTCGGGATAATTATTGTACACCCACGCACCCACCAGAAAATCCAGCACAGCATCGCCCAGGAATTCCAGTCGCTCGTTATCGGCAGGAACATCCTGATGTTCGTTGACGTAGGAGCGGTGCGTCAGGGCGCGCGTCAGCAGGCGCAGGTCATCGAAGGGCAGGTTAAGCCGCTTCGCTAACTGGGCAGGGGTCTCAGACCCGGCCCGCTCGGTCAGGGGTTCGTTTAGTTCCAACATGGGGAATCTCCCTGGAACTCAGGGAGCGCGAGCCCCCACCCGCCCCTGCCTTGTGGGCGGGGCACCCTCACCCAAATTCGACTGAACTTCGTCTAATTTGGGGGACGTGCTTCGCAGGATTTTGGCGAAGAGCCGGGGAAGGGGTTCGCGGCCACTCAGTTCCGCTATGAATATGTGCCAATGATTTTACACGGGTTTTTTGAATTCGGGGGCGAATGAAATATCACAAAATCAATTTATCCCCCAAAAGTCCTATCGGATGATACAATTCGCCGGAAATAGTCAAGGAGTTCAACAATGACAGATATCCCCGAATCAGTCCGTTTTTTGCATGAAGTCGAAATTGGCCTGGGAGCCTGGGCCTGGGGGGACAGACTGGTATGGGGCTATGGCAACGGCTATAACGACGATGAAATCGAAGCAGGCTTCCGCGTATCACTGGAAAACGGCGTAAGGATGGTCGATACCGCCGAAGTCTACGGCAACGGCCGCTCAGAGCGCCTGCTCGGACAGTTTCTCAAGAAAACTGACGCGCCGGTCATTGTAGCGACCAAGTTTTTCCCCATGCCCTGGCGCATTCGTCGCGCCTCGGTCACGCGCGCCCTGCGGCACAGCCTGGAACGGCTTGACCTGGAACGGGTTGACCTGTACCAGATTCACTGGCCCAGCCCCATCGTTCCCATTGAACAGTACGTGGAAGGCCTGGTCGCAGCCCACCGCCTGGGCCTGACCCGCGCAGTAGGCGTCTCCAACTACGATAAAAACCAGATGCAGCGCGCCGTCACTACCCTGGCGCGGCACGATATTCCGCTTGCCTCGAACCAGGTGGAGTATCACCTGCTCAACCGCCGGGTCGAAAAGAATGGACTGCTGGCCCGCTGCCAGGAACTCGGCGTGCGCCTGATAGCCTACTCCCCGCTGGCAATGGGACTGCTGACGGGTAAATATTCCCCCAAGAATCCCCCGCCCGGCATGAGAAGCAACCGCTACGGCAACATCCTAAAAGACATCCAGCCGCTCATCCACCTGATGACCGAAATCGGGCAAGACTACGGCGGCAAATCGCCAGCCCAAATTGCCCTCAACTGGGTCATCTGCAAGGGCGCGCTGCCCATCCCCGGCGCAAAAAACGTCCGCCAGGCCGAGATGAATGCCGGGGCGGCGGGTTGGAGGCTCACAGCGGAGCAGGTCAAGGCATTGGACGAGGCGAGCGATACGTTCACGAAATAAATCGAGAACGGTCATCCACTCATCCACGCCAATCGTCACGAATTTCCTTGGGGAAATCAGGTCATGCCAAAAATTAGTGAGAATTCGTGCAGATTCGTGGATAAAAACGCGGATACAATAAGGCATCCGCGTTTGACTTTAACCCAACAAGGAGACCGCCATGCTCTTCGGATTTGACCTCGGCCACCTGCTCTACTTCCCCATTGAAAACAGCGAAGCCCGCAAGAACTTCCTGGTCGGGGGGCTGATGATATTAGCCAGTTTTATCATTCCGCTCATCCCCTACCTGATTGCCATCGGTTACGTCATGCGCATCATGCGCCTGGTTATCAATGGCGAAATGCCGCGCATGATTTCCTGGGATGATTGGGAAGGAATGCTCAAAGATGGCCTGAAACTGTTTGGCGTGCGCTTTGTGTACAGCCTGCCGCTGCTGCTGGTCTTATTACCGGCCATGCTGGTCTTCTTCATCACCCCCTTTCTGGCCGCCGCCTTTGAAGACGAAAGCATCTTTTTCCTCTCATTCCTGGTCTTTCCAATTTTCATGGTCTGCCTGCTCCCGCTCAGCCTGGCCTTTGCATTCATCATTCCAGCCCCCGAAGCGCATGTGGCCGCCACGCAAGAGTTTGGCGCAGGCTTTCGCATTGGGGAATGGTGGCCCATCTTTCGCAAGAACCTCGCCGGGTTTCTAGTCGCCTTTCTAATCATCTACGGCATCAGCATGGTGGTTTCGATTGCCTTCCAAATCATCTTCATGACCATCATCCTGGCCTGCCTAATGCCCTTCATTCTGCCGGCCTTATCGTTTTACCTGCTCCTGGTGCAGCACACCCTGTTTGCCCAGGCTTACCGCGAGGGGCGAGAAAAACACATCACCGCAGCACAGCCTTTCGAGGAAACCCCAAGCAAAACATAGCGCGGCCAAATTGGGCACAACGGAAAATCTGACATGCTCTTACGTCGTGTTCCGTCGTTGCCTTTGTGGTAAATTCCTTGCTGTTTGTGCAAGGATTCAACTTGAAAGTTCCTAAAGAAGGCAGCAACATGGAAAAAAACACACTTTTCCTCATCTCTGCGTTTTTGCTCCTTATGGGAATTTTGTTTTCCACAGGGGCGTTCTTCCTTCTCTTCCAAAGCCACGCCCTCAAAAAGAACCTGATTCATGCGCAAGGCACAGCCATAGACCTCCACATGAAATACGATGAAGACGGAACAAATGTATATGCGCCAGTGATTCGGTTTGTAACGTCCACCGGACGAGAATTCACCTTTACTGGAACCATCTATTCCAAACCGCCCGCCTATCAACCTGGACAAACCGTGAAAGTCGTCTATCCAGCCAATCAGCCTGACCAGGCCCGCATAAAAAACGAAAGCAACCTGCTCATCATCGCCTTTGGCGGATTGAGTGGCGTACTAATCTTGCTTGGCCTGTGTTTGGGCTTCATGGCTCTTCTGGCTTCCATTTCAGGATAATCATGCGCCCCCTCGAAATCGTCATCCCGCTCCTGCTCGCGCTCTACATCTGCTGGCCGTTGCTCCATCGCCGCCGCCCGCCCGCGCTCGGCGTCCTGCCGACCTTCACGCTGGTTGTCATGCTCACCCACAACCGCGTCGAGGGCATCCGCTGGCAGATGATTCCGCTTTATGCGTTCACGGTGATTGTATTTTTCATGAGTCTCCCCGCTTTTCTGCGAGCGCGCGGCGAGGGGGAGACTCTCGTCCGCCCAACAGGCTGGCGGCTGTTGGGACTCAGCGCGGCACTCGGCCTGCTGGCCGTTTCGACAGCCCTACCCGCGCTCCTGCCGGTTCCCGTCCTCCCCACCCCGCGCGGACCCTACGCGATTGGCACATTCACCCGCCTGTTGACAGACGAATCTCGCGGTGAAATCTACTCTGGCAAAGACGAACCACGCAGGCTGATGATGCAGGTCTGGTACCCGGCAGAGCAGCCGCCGCTCGAAGCCCAACCCGCCGCCTGGATGCCCGACGCAAACATCGTCGCCCCCGAAATTGCCGAATACATCGGCCTGCCGCGCTTTTTCCTAAACCATCTCGTGTACGCCAAATCATCAGCGTATGAAAACTTGCCTCCGGCGCGCGAGGGCGGCCCCTACCCGGTGCTGGTCTTCGTTCACGGCTGGAACGGATTCCGCCAGCAAGCAACGTTTATCATGCAAGAACTGGCTTCGCAAGGCTACATTGTAGCCTCGCTCGACCTGCCCTACGGCGCGCGGATGGTCGTCTTTGCAGATGGAAGTATTGCCCGCAACAACCCAGCCGCCCTGCCGCCCAGCAGCAACCTGCCGCCGGACGAATACGAAGCCATTGCCCGTAAACTGGTCAATCAATGGTCAGCCGATATTGGCTACACGCTAAACATGCTCGAAAAAATGAACAGCGACCCTGCCGAGCCACTGAACAGCCTGCTAGGCATGGACAAAATCGGCATTTTTGGGCATTCCACCGGCGGCGGGGCGACCATCCAGTTCTGTGGCATCGATTCGCGCTGCAAGGCCGGCCTGACCTACGACGCTTTCATGCGCCCGGTGAGCCTGGAAGTACTAGAAAACGGCACGCCGCAACCTTTCTTGTACCTGTTTAGCGAGCTATGGCCTTTCGAGCGCAATACCGAATTGTTCGAGGGGTATTACCGCCGCGTTCCGGCCTCCAACCGCGTCCTCACCATCCTGGGCGCCGACCACTATGACTTTACCGACCTGCCCGCCCTCTCGCCGCTCGCGCCCCAACTCGGTCTGAAAGGCCCCATCCCTGGCGCGCAAGTGCAAAAAATTCTGATAGATTACACTCTTAGTTTCTTCGACCAGGCGCTGAAAGGAAAGCCCTCTTCTCTGCTGAATGGGCCTTCGCCAGACTACCCAGAAATACGCTTTGACCGCTGATGAGAAACGATGAATATGTCCCCTTCACGCTCCTGGCTGGGAATCCTCCTGCTTCTTGACGCTGCCGGTCTGGGCTGGGCCGTGCTTGTTCTCTTCCGCGTTTCCACTGGAAGCGGGCGCGCCCTGCTCTTTGGCCTCTCCGCGCAAAGCCTGTTGCTGATTGGGCTGACCCTGCTGGCCGCATTTGGATTTCTTGCAGTCGGCCTGCTCACGTTGCGCAGGAAATTCCTTGCCGAACGATTGATTCGCGCCTTGCTCCATTCCCCGGTCTGGAGCATCGGGCTGCTGGCAATTTTTGCGCTGATTGGCTGGCTGCTGGCCTGGACCCCGGCAGAATATTTCAAAAGTTATTACTACTACGCCCTGCGCCTGCTTCCACTGGCAGGCTGGCTGTCGTTTGCATGTGGGACGCTCGCGTTATTCCTGCTTGCCAGCCTGCGAGGGGCAAATTTGGAAAGAGTGCGAGCGTATCTCGACCAAAACCGTGCCATCTGGCTCGTAAGCGCAATCACGCTCGTAGTCATCGCGCTCATCGCCTGGCTGGCATCCCTTCGGATTGTGGGAATGAACCCGGCGGAAGAAGATTTTTGGTACGGGGCGGGTGTTCCGGTGCTGGCCTGGCAGGTCTTAACGGCGATTCTGTTCGGGTTGGGGGCCGCCTGGGCCGAGAAAACCTTCTTACATAACGGAACAAAGGAGACAGTGGGGCGCGTTCCGGTAGATATCCTCGTTTTCGTTATCGTTTGGGCAATCGCAGCAGCGGCATGGGCGCAAGCGCCTCTTTTATCCAACTTTATGATTTCGAGGCCTTACCCGCCCAATTTTGAAGTCTATCCCGCTGCCGACGGACAAAGTTATGATATCGCCAGCCAATACGCGCTGATTGGAGAAGGATTGTTCAATAGCGGAGAGATGCGCGCATATTTCGAGCGTCCGCTTTATGCCGCCTTTCTTTTTTACTTGCACGTCATAGGGGGCCAGGATTTTGCCCATCTGCTCAACCTTCAGGCAGCCATCTTTGCTGTTTTTCCGGCCCTGGCGTACCTGATTGTCCGAAACATTCACAGCCGGGCAGCGGGCATCACACTGGCAACGCTGCTTACTCTGCGCGGAGTGAATGGACTGGCTTCGGGCGGCGTTCTTGAAAGTTCCACCCAAAAAATGTTCCTCACTGATTTTCCCGCTGCTATTGGCCTGGCCCTTATCCTTTTGCTGGCAATTCGATGGGCGCAGCAGCCGTATCGGCACTGGCATCTGGCCGGTTGGCTGGGAGGCTGCGTTGGACTAGGGGGATTCGTGCGCCCGCACCTCCTCTTCTTGCTGCCGGCCGGCATGGCCCTGGCAATCGCACTGTATTTTCGCAGAAAACGAATAGCAGCCGCCACAACGGGTTTCCTGCTCCTGGCTTACCTGACAGTGACCCTGCCCTGGATTCAGTTCAACGGCAGCGGCATGTCGCTTATCAGCATGTACTTGTGGCGGGTTGAAGCAATGTTCAACGAACGTTTTCACTGGACACGCCCGCAGCAACAAGGAACACAACAGGCCTGGCAGGTCGCCAGCCTGCAGACCGACAGTTTCTCGTTTGAAACGCGCGCCAAACCGCTGATGGAATTTGCATTTGACCATTTTCTCAACAACCTGGCGCTTTCCCCCCTGGCATTACCAACCACTCTGCGCAATCTTGGGTTGCGCGAAACCGTGCAAAAGACAGAAACCTTTTGGAAGGCGTATTGGGATGGCGCGTTAAGCCCATCGGCCAGGGTACTGGTGCCGGTCAACCTGCTGTTCATTGCTTTAGGGATTGGCCTGGCCTGGAAGCGCGCCCACTTCATCGGCTTGCTGCCGCTCTTTGGGATGCTCGTTTACTTTCTCATCAACAGCCTGGTGCGCACCTCTGGCGGACGTTACCTGGTGCCTGCCGATTGGGTGGCAATTCTATATTACGTGCTTGGGTTGGCTGCGCTGCTAGAAATCACCACCGCCTGGCTCGGACGTACAGTTTCCCCCGTCTTCATCCACCCGCAAGCGGATGGTCGCCCCCATCTCTTGCGTGGGGTGATTGTTCTGGCGCTCCTGGCAGGAATTGGCAGCACAATTCCGCTTACAAATCTCCTGTACCCCAAGCGATACGAAGATCTGGACAAATTTCAAATTGCGACAAAAATCGAGCAAACAGCCCTGGTCGCTCGTGGAAGTGACGCGGCGCAAATGCGAGCTTTCCTGACCCAAGAACAAGCGGTTGTCATGGAAGGCCGCGCGCTCTACCCGCGCTACATCGGGCGCGGCTTCAACCCACTGATTCCCTTTCACCTGCTTCAACCCAAACCATATGGGCGGATGACTTTCGTACTGCTTGGTGCGCAAGGGCATCAACCGGTTGTTTTGATTCTCGGAGACGAATGGTTCCCCCTGCCGCATACCGCCGATGCCATTATTTTGGGCTGTCAGGCAGATGGATTTGTGAATGCCTGGGGTGTTTACCTGCCGGAAAGCGGCGCCCTGCACCTGCGGTTGCCAGAAACGCCGCTTCGCTGCCCCCTGCCCGAACCGGTCTGTGATAATAATGGCGGATGCAGGTATGAGTAATCATCCGTCAAGCGAGATGAAGGCCAAAATTTCCCGACTTTAAGCGAAGTTGGGAGACTTCAGACTCTTTATGCGAGCCGAGTTGCCTCTTGACTCGGCTTCTTTTTTTTGTTATTATAATTTAGGTCAAACTAAATTATATTTTAGCATGAAAGAACTTCTTACTCAAAACATCCAGGACTATCTGAAGCACATCTACGCGCTGACCGAAGACGGCGGGGCGGCCTCCACCAACGACCTGGCGGCGCGGCTGGGCATTGCGCCTGCTTCGGTAACCGGGATGGTGCAGCGGCTGGCAAATTGCACGCCCCCGCTGGTAGATTACCGCAAACACCAGGGGGTGACGCTCACCCCACAGGGCGAAAAAGCCGCGCTGGAGGTGATTCGCCATCACCGATTGATTGAAACCTACCTGGTGACCATGCTCGGCTACTCGTGGGATGCCGTTCATGAAGAAGCCTGCCGCCTGGAGCATGTCATCAGCGAAGAGTTCGAGGCCAAAATCGCGGCGATGATGGGCAACCCGACACGCGACCCGCATGGCGAGTTGATTCCGACGCCCGAACTGGTCATGCCCGCAGACGAGTCGCTGCCGCTGGCTGCGCTGCGGCCCAACCAGAAAGCGGTGATTGTGCGGGTGCAGGCGAATGACCCGGCGCTGCTGCGGCATCTCGAAGGCCTGGGCCTCATCCCCGGTGCGGAGGTGGAAGCGCTGGCCTACTCGCCTTTCGACCAGAATATAACCCTGGCGGTAGGACGAGATATTATCTCGTCCTACGTAGTAGGCCTTGCCATCAGCAGCCAGATTTATGTTGTAACGCGGGATTAATCCCACGCTACGGATGCAAAATGATTAACTTCTCACAACTTCTCACCGACTCGGCCATTTATGTGGCCGTCGCCACCCTCCTCCTGGTTGGATTGGTGCTTTACAACCCGCGCCTGATGCTCCAAGATTACCCACCTGCCATCAAGGCCATCGTCCCACCCAAAACGGAGACTGAAAAGCGGCAAAGCACCCTGCTGGGGCTGCCTTTTCTGCTGGCGCTGCTCATCCTGCCTTTCTTCTTCGTTTTTCGCCTGGAAGAAACCTCCTTCCTGTCGCTTTTCTTGCACGCATTCGGCATCGTCTGGGCCTTCAACGTGTGGGATTGGCTGGTGCTGGATTGGCTCATCTTTTGCGCCATCACCCCCAAAGCCTTCGTCATTCCCGGCTCAGAAGGCCACCCGGCTTACAAGGACTATGCCTTCCACTTCCGGGGCTTCCTGATTGGGACAGGGTTCAGCCTGGTCATGGGGCTGATTGTAGCAGTGGTAATATTTTTTGTTCACTAAAACTGAAAGGCTGCTTACAACATGGATGAAAATGTCTTATTCGCATTTGGATTAACACTTTTTGCCGGGCTTTCGACTGGCATTGGAGGCCTGCTGTCTATTTTGACCAAACGGACATCGAAACGATTCCTGTCCGCAGCGCTTGGGTTCTCGGGCGGCGTGATGGTTTACGTCTCTTTTGCGGAAATCCTTAAGAAGGCAAATCTTTCTTTAAGCGAGTCTCTGGGAGAAATAGGCGGCGCGTGGGCGACAGTCCTGGCCTTCTTTGGCGGCATGATGCTCATCCTGATAATTGACCGCCTGATTCCGTCCGAAGAAAACCCGCACGAGCCGCTCTTGATAGAGGCAGAGGATGCCCAGGGAAAAGACAAACGCCACGAGCGCAAATTGATGCGCATGGGATTGCTCACCGCCCTGGCAATCGCCATTCACAACTTCCCTGAAGGTCTGGCAACCTTCGCGGCTGCGCTCTATGACCCGGCAGTGGGTGTCTCGATTGCGATTGCAATTGCCATCCACAACATTCCTGAAGGGATTGCAGTGGCTGTGCCTATTCATGCTGCAACCGGCAGCCGCGCAAAAGCCCTGCTGCACTCCTTCCTCTCCGGCCTGGCTGAGCCAATCGGGGCGATGGTTGGGTATTTCGTCCTGCGCTCCGTCTTCTCGCCGATGACGTTTGGCATCTTGTTTGCTAGCGTAGCCGGGATTATGGTCTTCATTTCGCTCGACGAACTCATCCCCACCGCGCGTGAGTACGATACCGGCCACGTCTCGATTTACGGCGTAACCGGCGGAATGGCCGTTATGGCCCTTAGCCTGCTCTTGTTCCTGTAAATCACAATTCAGGGGTCATCACAATGTCTTTCACTGCTATCTACGAATGGTTTGTCAACCTGCATCCCATCTTGCAAGCCCTAATGGCAACCTTGTTCACCTGGGGCATGACCGCGCTGGGGGCAGGGGCCGTTTTTTCGTTCAAATCCATCAACCGCAAACTGCTCGATAGCATGCTCGGTTTTGCGGCCGGGGTTATGATTGCGGCTAGTTTTTGGTCGCTGCTGGCTCCTGCGATTGAAATGGCAGAGGGTACGGGCGTACCGCCCTGGCTGCCGGCGGTGGCTGGTTTTCTGCTCGGCGGGGCTTTCCTGTGGGGCGTAGATAAACTTCTGCCCCATCTGCACATGGGACTGCCCACCAGCGAAGCCGAAGGGATTAAAACATCCTGGCAAAGAAGCGTATTGCTGGTACTGGCAATCACTCTGCATAACATCCCAGAAGGGCTGGCGGTTGGGGTGGCATTTGGCGCGTTGGGCGCAGACCTGCCCTCTGCTTCGCTGGCGGGAGCGATAGCGCTAGCCATCGGCATTGGCCTGCAAAACTTTCCCGAGGGCGCAGCAGTTTCGATTCCGCTGCTGCGCGAGGGCATGTCGAGGCTGAAAAGTTTCTGGTATGGGCAGGTTTCTGGAATCGTGGAGCCTATCGCCGGGGTGCTGGGCGCGGCGGCAGTGATTTTTATCCGCCCCATCCTGCCTTATGCCCTGGCCTTTGCGGCAGGCGCAATGATTTACGTCGTCGTGGAGGAACTTATCCCCGAATCACAAATGAGTAAGGACACGCATTCATCCACTTCGGGCGCGATGCTTGGATTTGCTGTAATGATGCTCTTGGATGTAGCATTGGGGTAACATTGTCAGAGCCAGATAACTCCACCAGTCCGGCAGGCTTCATGCCAGATATGCCGGCAACATAATACAGGCTGCAAAACAGGCCTCAAAAAGCGCATCCCGATGGTTCTCTTTAGCCTATTGAATGAATCGAGAGAACCATCGGGACGTTTTTAGCAAACCACGAAGTACGAATTACTCCAATCCATCTACGGCCGCAAAACCAGCCTCCAACGCCTTGCGATTCATTTCCTCAGTACCTTTGGGGGCGCGAGCAAGGACAGCCTGTTCAATCGCGGAACGTGAAACCACCCCTGTCAGCCCGACCAATGCGCCCAACGCAACGGTATTGGCGGTAATCGTCTTTCCAGTCGTCTCTTGCGCCAGGCGCGTGACCGGAATTTTGACCGCCTCGATACCAGATTCGACCACCACGCGGTCTTCATCCACAATCAGGAATCCATCCGGGCGCAAGCTGCGAGCGAATTTTTTATAGGCTTCCTGGCTGAGCGCCACAACGACATCTGGCTCCAGCACTTCGGGGTGGTCAATTTCGCCATCTGATATGACGACTTCGGAGCGGCTGGCGCCGCCGCGCGCTTCGGGGCCGTAACTCTGGGTTTGGGTAGCCTGTTTGCCATCGTAGATGGCGGCGGCTTCGGCCAGGATAATTCCCGCGAGAATCATGCCCTGGCCGCCTTCGCCAGCCAGGCGAATTTCAGTTCGTTTCTCCATGGCTATAACCTCCCCGTATTGCGCAGACGGATTTCTTCCTGGTGAGTCTGTTGCTGCACAAGCAAATCATAAATCTGAGTATATTCGGGGCGTTTTTTCTTTTGCAACACGCCGCGCACAATTTTTGTATTGGCCTGCTGTTCTTCAGGGCTGAGTTTATCGAAGGATGCTTTCGGGATGCTGTTATCTTTGAGTGAGCGCATCATCTCGGCGGCAGTGCCGAGTTTGTTAATGCGGCCATAGGTGGTATGGCAATAACTGACTGCTTCCACCAGACTAAAGCCCTCGTTGGCAATCGCTTCGGAGAGATATTTATCCAGTTCGAGGGCGTGGAAGGCCGTGCTGCGGGCCACATACGAGGCCCCGGCGGCGATTGCCAGGTCGCAAATCGGGAAGGGCGGCTCGACATTGCCATACGGGGCAGTGGTGGCGCGCATCCCAACCGGGGTGGTGGGGCTATATTGGCCGCCGGTCATGCCATAGATGGAGTTATTCACCACCAGCGCGGTAATGCCAATGTTGCGGCGGGCGGCGTGGATGAAGTGGTTACCGCCAATTGCCAGGGCGTCGCCGTCGCCCATGATAGCGATGACTTTCATATCGGGGCGGGCAATTTTCAGGCCGGTGGCAAAGGCCAGGGCGCGGCCATGCGTGGTGTGCAGGGTGTTGAAATCCATATAAACTGGCATGCGCGCCGTGCAGCCAATCCCGGCTACCAGGGCCACCTGGTCTTTTTCCAGGCCCAGGTGGTCAATGGCGCGAATCAATGCGCCCATAATCACTCCCAGCCCACAGCCCGAACACCAGATGGTGGGGAATTTTTTGTTCTTACGCAAGTGCTGGAGGGTTTCGCTGGCTTCGAACCAATCTTCGCGCGGGATTTGGGCTTCCTGCTTGGTTAAATAATGCGCTTCAAGGATATGTTCTGACATTTCTTAAGCCTCCGCAGCCGCAACAACCATATCGGGGGTAATCATTTCGCCATTGGCGCGCGTGACGCGCATCACCTTGCGGCGTCCGGCCACCCGCTCCACTTCCAGAGCCAACTGGCCCAGGTTCATTTCGGGGACGATAATCCGTTCGACCGAATCGGCCAGTTCTTCCACGGCCTTTTCTGGGAAAGGCCAGATGGTGTAGGCGGTGAACAGGTTGACCTTCTCACCTCGGGCGCGCATCTGCCTGACGGCGTGCCGGGCGGTGCGGGCGGATGCACCGTAGCTGAGGACAGCCGTCCGCGCGCCGGGCTGGTAATCGGCCTGGTAGAGCAGGATGTCATCAGCGTTGCGCTCGAACTTGCCATTGACGCGCTCCAGCCAGGGTTCAACTTCATCCAGCCGCTGGGTGGGGAAGCCCACCTCGTCGTGAAACAGGCCGGTGATGTGGTAGCGGTATCCGCGCCCAAAGGCGGCCATGGGCGGCACATCGGTCTGGTTGCTATAGGGCTTGTAGGTTTCGGGGGATTCGGTCACAACCTGTTCGTACTTCTCCACCGCGCTAAAATCAGGCAGCGTGATGGGTTCGCGCATGTGGCCGATGATTTCATCGGTCAGCAGGATGACCGGGGTGCGGTATTTTTCGGAGAGATTGAAGGCTTTCACCGTCAGGTCGAAGGATTGCGCCACTGAAATCGGGCTGAGCGCGATGATGGGATGGTCGCCATGCGTCCCCCAGCGGGCCTGCATCACATCGCCCTGCGAGGCGGCAGTCGGCTGGCCGGTGGAGGGACCCAGCCGCTGGACGTTGACGACCACGCACGGGATTTCGGCCATGGCCGCATAGCCGAGGTTTTCCTGCATGAGCGAAAAGCCAGGGCCGCTGGTGGCGGTCATGGACTTAAGCCCTCCCACTCGCGCCCCGATGATGGCCGCCATGCTGGCGATTTCGTCTTCCATCTGAATAAATTTCCCGCCCACCTTGGGCAGTTCGCGCGACATCACCTCGGCCACCTCGGTGGAGGGGGTGATTGGGTAACCAGCATAGAAGCGGCAGCCGGCGGCTATTGCGCCCAGGGCAATCGCCTCGTTGCCTTGCATGAGTTTCACAGACAAAGAAACCTCCTTAAGGTTAAGACAGGTCAAAGACCGGTCCTACAGTTTTCGCACCACAATCGCCAGGTCGGGGCAGTGGGTATCGCAAAAATGACAGGCGGTGCAGTTTTCTGGCACAGCCACAATGGGGTGGCGTCCGCTGGGGTGCATTGCCAAAACGTTTGTGGGACAAAATTCGACACAAATCGTACATCCCTTGCACCAGGTGGCGTGAATGGTTACCTGGCCGCGCGGGCCTTTGCGGGTTGGGGTTTCTTGCGTGGGGGCAGTTACAGCTTCGGCCATTGCAATCCTTTCTGATTTTCGTTGATATGATAAATCATATTAATATGATTTTAGCCAAGTCCGCTCCAATTTAGAATAGATAAACGTCCTGATTTTGACATGTCGTATCATAGACAAAAAATGCCGGATGACATGGAGTCATCCGGCATTCATGCTTCCGCCCGCAGTTGAACGAGGAGCGGAACAAGGATGTGAAACTACGGATTGGTCTGGGAAGGCTGCTGGTTGTTCCAGCGCCCGCTGCCCCTCATGCCATGACCACGCTGGAAACCGCTCCCGTCCATCGGGCGGACTCCGTCGTTCGGGCAATCGGCGCCCCAGCCGCGGGACTGCATCTGCGCAAGCATAGCATCGGCCTGCTCCTGGGTCAGCACGCCAGCGGCGACAGCCTTATCGAAAGCGGATTTGTGAACCGCTTCCATCAGCGCGGGGATGTCCGCTTCGACAATCCCGGCATCCAACGCAATCTGGTACATGCTCTTGCCTGCGGCGCGCTGTTCTTCGATTTGGGCTTCGGTCAGGCCGAGTTTTTCGGCCAGGGCTTTTTCAACGTAATCACGCAACAGTCCATAGCCGCCGTAACCGTGCATCCCGCCGCCCCGGCCCATTGCATAAGCAGGAAGCGCCTGCGCTGAAACGGGCTGAAACTGGGCAAAGACAAAGCCCGCGCCAAAGATGACGACCGCTACAGCCAGGACCGCCACAACAAGTAAAACTTTTTTCATGGTTTTTCTCCTTTGAGGTTGGTTTTGCATTGATAACCTTTTCCGGTTATCTTGCCCAAAGGATACTGCGCGATTGTAAAGATTTCGTGAAGGGAAGAAAAAGGTTTGGTTTAGTTTAGCTTTCACCTGCCAGCAGTTTGATGCGTTCCCAGGGTTTGAGTTTTTCATCATCCGCCAGCAGCGCCTTCAACTCGTACATTTCATCGCGCAGGGCGGCGGCCTTCTCGAATTCCAGATTCTTGGCCGCTTCTTTCATTTGCTTTTCCATCTCGGCAATCAGGCGGCGCAGCTCGCCTTGCGAGGCGGCCTCGGAGGCCTTGCCAGCCTTGTATTTGGCGCGTTCCTCAGCGACCGCCGTTGCCCCGGCCAGGGCGCGCTCACGACCTTCGGCGGAAAGCGCATCGGTAATGTCGCGGATGGCCTTGTGGATGCTGACCGGGGTGATTCCGTGTTCCTGGTTGTATTTGACCTGCTTGGCGCGGCGGCGGTTGGTTTCAGTGATGGCCGCGTTCATCGAGTCGGTCATCCGGTCGGCGTACATGATGACTTTGCCATTAACGTGGCGGGCAGCGCGGCCAATCGTCTGGATGAGGGCCGTGCTGGAGCGCAGAAAGCCTTCTTTATCGGCGTCCAAAATTGCTACGAGCGAGACTTCGGGCAGGTCGAGACCTTCGCGCAGCAGATTGATGCCGACGATGACATCGAAGACGCCCAGGCGCAGGTCGCGCAAGATGCCAACCCGCTCAAGCGTCTCCACTTCGGAGTGGAGGTAATGCACCTTGATGCCCAATTCCTGGATGTACTCAGCCAAATCCTCGGCCATGCGCTTGGTGAGGGTGGTGACCAGCACGCGCTCGCCCCGCTCCACCCGTTGGCGAATTTCGCCAATCAGGTCATCCACCTGGCCTTTGGTGGGCCGCACCTGCACTTCGGGGTCAACCAGCCCGGTCGGGCGGATGATTTGCTCGGCCACGTTTTCGGCGCGCTCCATTTCGTAGGGGCCGGGCGTGGCGGAGGTATAAACCGTGTAGCCCATACGCTGCTCGAACTCGTCGAATTTGAGCGGGCGATTGTCGAGCGCCGAGGGCAGGCGGAATCCGAACTCTACCAGGGTTTCTTTGCGGGCGCGGTCGCCGTTGTACATGCCGCGAATCTGCGGGACGGTCATGTGACTCTCGTCGAGAATGAGCAGGTATTCGGAGGGTAGGAAATCGATCAGGGTCCAGGGGGCGGTGCCAGGGGCGCGGCGGTCGAGGTGGCGGGAGTAGTTTTCGATGCCGGAACAATATCCCACTTCCTTGAGCATTTCCAAATCATAGCGGGCGCGCTGTTCGATGCGCTGTGCTTCGAGCAGTTTGCCCTGCTCGTTGAACAGTTTCACGCGCTCAGCCAGTTCCGCTTCGATGTCGCTGATGGCATCCTTGAGTTTTTCGTCGGCGGTGATGTAGTGCTTGGCCGGGTAGATGTCAATTGCGTCCAGTTCGGCGTGGATTTCGCCAGTGAGGGGGGTGAAATCTATGATGCGCTCGACCTCATCGCCAAAGAAGGTGATGCGGTAGCCACGCTTATCAGAGTAGGCCGGGATGATTTCGAGGGTGTCGCCGCGCACGCGGAATGTCCCGGCGCGCAGTTCCAGGTCGTTGCGCTGATATTGACCATCAATCAGCTGGCGCATCAGGGCGTTGCGGCGGTAGATTTCGCCGACCTGCAAATGCACCGAGCCGCGCAGGAACTCATCGGGCGAGCCGAGACCGTAAATGCACGAAACCGAGGCTACGATGATGACATCTTTGCGCGAGACGAGCGCGGTGGTGGCGGCCAGGCGCAGGCGTTCGATTTCCTCGTTGATTTGGGTCTCTTTTTCGATATACAAATCGTGGCGCGGAACGTAGGCTTCGGGTTGATAATAATCGTAGTAGGAGACGAAGTATTCAACCGCGTTGTGGGGAAAAAATTCCTTGAACTCGGCATACAGTTGGGCGGCCAGGGTCTTGTTGTGCGCCATAATGAGAGCGGGCATTTGCAATTCCTGGATGAGCGAGGCGACGGTAAATGTTTTACCTGTGCCGGTCGCGCCAAGCAGTACCTGGTGCTTCTTGCCGCTGCGAACGCCACTCACCAGGGAGGCAATTGCTTCGGGCTGGTCGCCGGTAGGAATAAAAGGAGCGGTCAGTTGAAAGGGAGGCATGAGGGGTTCTCCGGGTTGTGGAGGGAACAGGCGTTCTATTATAACCCGGTTTCAAAAAAATCCGCCAATCTTCGCTAATCTGCGCGAATAAAAGGTATCAAAATCGTGGAAATCGCTAAAAGATGAGCGAAAATCCGCGCAGATGAGCGAATAAGAGAAGTTCAAACCGGCAGAATAACCCCCAGCACGGCCACGAAATGAGCCAATGCGCCGAGCAGAACGAAGATGTGCCAGACTTCGTGAAAGCCGAACCTGCCAGGCGCAAAATTGAAAATCTTGGTAGCGTAGACCACCGCCCCCAATGTGTAAATCACCCCGCCCGCAATCAGCCAGCCGAGCGTGAACGGAGTCAGGGCGACGGTCATTTCGCCGACCGCCATCAGACACAACCAGCCCATCAACACATAGATTCCCGCCGAGAGCCAGCGCGGCGCGCCCATGTAAAAGAGTTTGACGGCGATTCCGACGACGGCAATCCCCCACACAATCGCCAGCAGGCCCCAGCGGTAAAATCCGCTAAAGGCGTTGACGCAGAACGGGGTGTAGGTTCCGGCTATCAGCAGATAAATGGCCGAGTGGTCGAGTTTGCGCAGCAGGGCGGTCACTTTCGGCCCGGCGTTGACCAGGTGATAGGCAGCGCTGGCCGAAAACAGCCCGACCAGGCTGAGGCCGTAGACCAGCGTCGAGACGAATTTTTCCAGCCCGTTGGAGGCCAGCACCAGCAAGACAATTTGACCGATAAAAGCGGCAATCGCGCCGCCCAGGTGGGTGAGCCCGCTGACGGGTTCGCGTAATTTCGAGAGCATGGGTGTTCCTTTCAGTATCCAGTAATCAGTGTTCAGTAATCAGTGCAAACACCGTCCCGAAGGTTTTTGGGCGCAACGTTGGCCCTTTTCAGCAACCTTCGGGACGTTATTCCGTGACCAGTGTATCAGGACAGCCCCCGGCGAACCTATCGGCTGGCTAACAATTGGGTATCAATTCAGGTGGAAGGTCGAAGGCGGGAAAGTGGAACGAAAAAGCCCCGCCGTGTCTCCACTGCGAGGCTCAAATTACCAATTACGATTTACGATTTACGTTCCCTCTTCCCACGAAGCCAGGTACTTGACCTGTTCCTCGGTCAGAGTATCAATCTGCACGCCCATCGCTTCCAGTTTCAGGCGGGCGATTTCGGCGTCGATGTCGGCGGGAACGGAATAGACCTTCTTCTCCAGTTTGGCGGCGTTCTTCGCCATAAACTCGGCGGAAAGCGCCTGATTGGCAAAGGACATATCCATCACGGCCGAGGGGTGGCCTTCGGCGGAGGCCAGGTTAATCAGGCGGCCTTCGCCCAGAATGTTGATTTTGCGGCCATCTTTGGTGGTGTACTGGTCCACGAACGGGCGCACCAGAGCCGGTTTGCCGACGCTCATCTTTTCGAGGGCCGGGATGTTGATTTCGACGTTGAAATGACCGCTGTTTGAAACAATCGCGCCGTCTTTCATCACCTCGAAGTGATGACCGTCAATCACGTTCAGGTCGCCGGTCACGGTGCAGAAGATGTCGCCCACTTTGGCGGCCTCCAGCATCGGCATCACTTCGTAGCCATCCATCACCGCTTCGAGGGCCTTCAACGGATCAACCTCGGTCACGATGACCTGGGCGCCCATGCCGCGCGCGCGCAAGGCCAGGCCGCGCCCACACCAGCCATAACCAGCGACGACGAACTTCTTGCCCGCCAGCAGGACGTTGGTGGCGCGGATGATACCGTCGATGGTGGATTGACCCGTTCCATAGCGGTTATCGAAGAAGTGCTTGGTCATGGCATCGTTGACAGCGATGACCGGGAACTTCAGCACCTTATCCTGCTCCATCGCCTTCAGGCGGATGACGCCGGTGGTGGTCTCTTCGGTCCCGCCGATAACGCCATCCAGCAAGGCCTGGCGTTCCGCTGCCGAAAGACCTTGCGCCCAGGCTGCCAGGGAGGGTTCCAGGCGGTCGAAGCGGCCCATCGCAATAAAGAACAGCGAGGAGACCAGGTCGGCCCCGTCGTCCATCGTCATGTGGGGTTTATGCTCCAGCGCGGCGCGGATGTGCTTGTAGTAGGTAACGTTGTCTTCACCCTTAATGGCAAAAGTCGGGATTTCGTAGACGTTGACCAGCGCCGCCGCCACGTCATCCTGGGTCGAGAGCGGGTTAGAGGCCGTCAGGACGATATCCGCGCCGCCGGCTTGCAGGGTTCGCATCAGGTTGGCGGTTTCGGACGTGACGTGCAGGCAGGCTGAAACGCGAATCCCCTTGAGCGGCTTCTCTTTCTCGAATCGCTCGCGGATGCTGCGCAAGACGGGCATCTCGCGCTCAGCCCACTCGATTCGGCGGCGGCCGCCCTCGGCCAGTTGAATATCTTTAATATCGTGGGTATTGCTCATGCTGACTCCATTTTGTGATTTGGTGATTTTCGGATTTCCTGATTTCAAGATTTGGGATCTGAGAAATCGGGTTTTCAATCACCAAATCACCCAATCGCTCAATCACCAAATCGCTCAACCTTAACCAAGTAATTGGTCAAGTTTTCCGCCATCATCATAATTCTGGCGGAAGCGTTTTATAAATTCTTCGCGGGTGTAGTAATGGTTCTGCGTGCCGCTCTGCTCAAGGACATAGACCGCCGCCAGCGAACCAACCTGCCCGCACAGCGTCCAATCCCAGCCGCGCGCGTAAGCCGCCAAAAAGCCGCCCCGGAAGGCATCGCCCACGCCGGTCGGGTCCACAATCCGCTCTTCGGGGACGACCGGCACGACCACTTCCTGCCCATCGGCATAGATGACCGCGCCCTCCGCGCCTTTGGTGACGACGACGATTTCGACCATCTTGAGCATGGCCGGTAAATCCAGGCCGGTTTTTTTGCAAATCAGCCCATATTCGTAATCGTTACAGAACAGGAAACGCGCGCCGTCCATGTCCTCGGCCAGTTCCGCGCCTTCGAGCCGCAGCACCTGCTGCGAGGGGTCGAACAGGTACGGAATGCCCATCTGGCGGCACTCAGCAGCGTGCTTGCGCATCGCCGCCGGGTCGGTCGGGGAGATGACCACCAGGTCGGGGCGTTTATCGAGCTCAGTTAAGGATAGGGTAGCCGCATCGGCCATCGCGCCGGGATAAAACGAAGCGATTTGGGCGTTGACCTTATCGGTAGTGGCAAAGAACGAGGCGGTGAACTTGCCCGGCACCACCCTGGCCCAGGTCGTAT
The DNA here is from genome assembly GCA_964422545.1 of uncultured Anaerolinea sp. Taxonomy (GTDB): domain Bacteria; phylum Chloroflexota; class Anaerolineae; order Anaerolineales; family Villigracilaceae; genus UBA5195. The sequence continues at coordinate 85,287 of CAYRBO010000001.1, forward strand.
CGACGCCCTGCTGCTCCAGCCAGGCGCGATACTCGCCAAAATCCTCGCCGACGGTGGCGAACAGGCGCGGTTTTTCGCCGAGCAGGGCCAGGGTGTAGGCGATATTCGGCGCAATCCCGCCGCGCTGACGGGTCATGCTGTCCACCAGGAACGACAGGCTGATGTTCTTCAGTCGTTCGGGCAGAATTTGTTCATGAAAATGACCAGGGAAGGTCATCAGGTAGTCGTAAGCAACAGAGCCGGAAAGCAGGATGTCCATTCAAAACCTCGGAGGGAGAGATTCGATATTCGAGTATCGAACATCGAGTATCGAATTACGAATTACGATTTACCAACTTCGCCAAACTCACATCGAACGGCGGATAGGCTACGCCGTTTTCGGTCACAATTCCAGTAATCAGCCGGTTTGGGGTCACGTCGAAGGCCGGGTTGCGGGCTTTGGCGTTCTGCGGGGTCACGCGCTCACCCGCCAGCTGGATGTTCAACACCTCGTCGCCGCCGCGCTCTTCGATGGGAATCAGCCCGCCATGCGCCAGCGAAAGGTCAACGGTCGAAGTCGGCGCAACCGAATAGGCCGGAATTCCGTTATCGTGGGCGGCCAGCGCCAGCATATACGTCCCAATTTTGTTGGCAACATCACCATTGGCGGTGATTCTATCCGCCCCAAACAAGACCTTCTGCACCTTGCCCGCGCGCATGAAATAGCCGCTCATGTTGTCGCTGATGATTTCGTAGGGGATTCCGTATTGTTCCAGCTCCCAGGCCGTCAGGCGCGCGCCCTGCAAACGCGGACGGGTCTCATCCACCAGAACGTGGATTTTCTTGCCCTGCTCCCAAGCGGTTCGGATAACGCCGAGCGCCGTTCCCCAGTCCACCGTCGCCAGCGCGCCGGTGTTGCAGTGATGGACAATGGTATCACCGTCCGCAATCAATTCCGCGCCATGCGCTGCCATGCGCTTGTTAATTTCCACGTCTTCATCGGCCAGCGTTTGGGCTTCAGAAAGCACCAAAGCGCGCAGCTCATCTGCCGAAGAACCTGAAAATTGAGCAGCGGAGCGCAAAAGCCGGTCAACCGCCCAGGCCAGGTTCACCGCCGTCGGGCGGGCAGCCTTTAGGGTGATGGCGGCAGCCTGCAAATCAGAAAGCAGCTCGCCGACAGTCTGCGCGCGTGATTCGAACCCGGCCAGCGCCAGGCCAAACGCGGCGGCAGCGCCAATCGCCGGAGCGCCGCGTACCACCATGTCGGTAATCGCCTGCGCCACTTCGGCATGGGCGCGATACGATACGACCGTAAACGTCTCCGGCAGGAGGCGCTGGTCAATCATGCGAAGTTGTCCGTTTTCCCAAAAAACCGTTCTCATCCGCTCCACTTCGTTTCAGATAGTTTCGTTATATCAGGAAAAAACGCCCGCGAGGGCGTCGGTGTGAGAGCCGTATTTTAGCATGGGTAGGGGCATTCGTAAAGCATTGACACCCCCTTGTTAAGGCGTTATAAGGGCGCAATGCCTAACTTAAGATGGATTTTCCTGGCCGGGGTCTTGATTGCGCTTTCGGCCTGTAACCTGCCCCAGGCATCTCCCCCGCCGCCTTCTTCCACGCCGGGGCCTTCTCCCACGCCCACGCATTCCCCTACTCCCAGCCTTACCCCCACGCCCCCGCCCACGCCCACGCCGCTCCCGGCGGCGCGCATCGGCATCGGCGAGAAAGCGCTTTTTAATGGTGATTACGCCCTGGCGCGGCAGGAATACAAAGCCGCGCTCGAAACCAGCGCCGAAGACGCCATCCGCCGCGAGGCCCTATGGGGCCAGGCGCGCGCCGAATTTGGCGACGGGGAATACTTCGCCGCGCTCGCCCCGCTGCGCCAACTGACCCAAACCTACCCCGGCAGCGAGGAGGCCATCAAAGCCCATTTTCTGCTCGGCGAAGCCTACTTCAACCTGGCGCGCTTCGCCGATTCTGCTGCCGCCTATCAGGAATATCTCACCGCCCGCCCCGGCCTGCTCGATGCCTACGCCCAGGAACGGCGCGGCGACGCCCTCCTCAACCTGGGCGACTATAACAGCGCGCTTGCCGCCTATCAGGCCGCCCTGGCTGCCCCCGAACAGCCCGACCCGCTCAACATCCGCATCAAAATTGCCAACACCACCTACGCAGCAGGCGAATACGATATTGCCCTGGATATGTATGACCAGATTTACGCTGCCACCGACCAGGATTATCTCAAAGCCCGCATGAGCCTGCTGGCCGGGCGCGCCCTGATGGAAATGAACCGCAAAGAGGAAGCCTACAACCGCTGGCAAAACGCCATTGATAACTACTTCCGCTACATCGATTCGTATTACGCCCTGGTGGGGCTGGTAGATGCCGGTCAGCCGGTCAACGAATTCCAGCGCGGCCTGGTCGATTACTTCGCCCGGCAATACGGGGTGGCGCTGGCTGCCTTCGACCGGTACATCGCCCAAAATCCATCCCACGACGGCACCGCCCTGCATTACAAAGCCCTCACCCTGCGCGAAATGGGCGAACACCAGGCCGCCTTCGACCTGTGGAATGAGTTCATCCAGAAATACCCTGAGAACGAATTCTGGGCTGCTGCTTGGGGCGAGCGTGCCTATACCCAATGGGTTCACCTGCGCCAGCACGCCGCCGCCGCCGAAAGCCTGGAGACCTTCGCCCGCGAAGTTTCGGCCTCGCCCTCGGCCTTGCCCTACCTGATAGAAGCCGCCCGCATCTACGAGCGCGGCGGAGAACTGGAACGCTCTGCAAACCTGTGGGAATCGCTCCCCAATCGCTACCCCTCCGACAGCCGCATGGCCGATGCTTTCTTCCAGGCCGGCATTTTGCGCTACCGCCTGGGCGATTACGCCCGCGCCAACCAGAATTTCCAGAACGCCCTGCAACTCGTCACCGCCCCCTCTGACCGGGCGCGCGCCCTGCTGTGGGTCGGCAAAACCTACCAGGTCAGCGGAGATAGCGAAAACGCCCGCAAAGCCTGGATGCAGGCCCAGGCCATCGACACTTTCGAGTATTACAGCATCCGCGCCCGTGACCTGCTGGAAGACCGCGCTCCCTTCGCCCCGCCGCCCCTGATGAACCCGGACTATGACCTGGCCGCCGGGCGAAAAGAAGCCGAAGCCTGGCTGCGGATTAAGTTCAACCTGCCCGCCGAAACCAACTTAAGCGGCCCCGGCCAGCTCGCCAACGACCCGCGCTTGCGGCGCGGCACGGAACTCTGGCAGATGGGACTGTACAACCTGGCGCGCGTCGAATTCGAGTCGCTGCGCGAGGCGGTCACCGGCGATGCCGCCGATTCTTTCCGACTGGGAAATTACCTGCTCGACCTGGGCGCATACCGCCCGGCCATTTTTGCCTTGCGCCAGGTTCTCACCCTGGCCGGGCTGGAAAAACACGCCGATAGCCTGAACAACGCTCCCGCCTACTTCAAATATGCCCGCTATGGATTGTATTACTCCGACCTGGTCTGGCCGGCCGCCGCCCAAAACGGCCTCGACCCGCTCTTCGTGACCAGCATAATTCGGCAGGAGAGCCTGTTCGAGGGGTTCGTGCGCTCCTCGGCCGGCGCGCGCGGGCTGATGCAAATCATCCCCTCCACCGGGGCAAATGTGGCCGAGCAACTCGGCTGGCCGCCCAACTACGATGCCGAAGACTTGTACAGCCCGACGGTCAGCATCCGCCTGGGGACGCATTACTTCGCCGCCAATCGCCGCCTGCTCAACGGTGATACCAGCGCCGCTTTAGCGGCCTACAACGGCGGGCCGGGCAACGCCGCCGCCTGGCAGTCCCTCGCCAATGGCGACCATGACCTGTATGTGGAAGTCATCCGCTTTGCCGAAACGCGCAATTACATTCGGTCTATTTACGAAGCCTATACCCTGTACCGGGCCCTGTACAGTCCAATTCAATAAAAAGAATTGTCCCGAAGCCTCATTCGGTTCCTTGCGCTGAACCGGAAGAAGCCTTCGGGACGACACAAAAAACGACCGGCTTTTTGACCCGGTCGTTTTGATTTATTCCAGGTAAGCCAGCAGCCGCTGCTGGACTTCGTCCTTTTCGATGTCCTGTACCGCCAGGAGTTTATCGCGCCCCGATTCTCCTGCCACGATTTCGATTTTGTTCTCCGCCACGCCCAGCACGCCTGCCAGGAAGGTAATCAATGCAGCATTGGCTTCTGCTTCTGGAGCAGCCATCAGACGCACCTTCACCGTTCCATCCGTCTGAATTTCCGTAATTTCATTGCGACTTGCGCGCGGCGTCACCCGCACGGCCAGCGCAGCCCCCCGACGGCCATCGTGCAAACGAAATTTCCTGGCTTCCATAGTCACCTCATTACAGGAACAGTAGGGATATAACAACTCGCGCGATTAATTGTACCAGAATTATCAAAATGATTGGGCTGAAATCGAACATCCCCACCAAAGGTACCACTCGCCGAATGGGCGCAAGCAGCGGCTCAACCAGCCGGTCAACAAATGAACGGATGGGATGATACGGCGACATGAAATACGACAGGATGACATGCGCCAGCACCAAAATCACAATGAGTTGCGAAAACCAACTGATGGACTGGGCCAAAATGACGTTCATATGACTCTCTCCTTCAAAAAAAGATTCAACCCTTGGGCGGCCTGGCGCCAAGAATCGCCGTGCCAACCCGCACAATCGTCGCGCCTTCTTCAACGGCGGCCACGAAATCGGCGCTGGTGCCCATCGAGAGTTCGTCCCAGGCGAGGGCAGGAAATCTCCCGGCCAAGAAGTCTCGCAGTTCGCGCAGCCGCGCAAAGAACGGGCGGGTTTGCTCTGGTTCGTCGTACAGCGGGGGCATGGTCATCAGGCCGTGAATTTGCAAATGCGGCAGGACGGCGATTTGCTCTATCTCGCGGCTGAGCGATTCCAGGTCTTGCGGCGTAGAAGCCGGATACCCAAACTTGCTGGGCTCCCCGCCTACGTTGCACTCCAGCAAAACGGGCAATGTCCGACCCGCTTCGGCGGCAAAACGCTCTAAGCGGTTGGCGAGTTTCAGGCTGTCGAGTGAGTGCATAAGGTCGAAATGAGCGGCCACCAGGTCGGCCTTGCGGCTCTGGACGTGTCCAATCATGTGCCAGCGCAGTCCCTCTACCTGGCCCAGCGCGCGGATTTTTTCGACCGCTTCTTCGGCGTAGTTTTCGCCCAAATCGCGGATTCCGGCCTGGATAGCGGCGCGTACCGTTTCGACGGGGTGAGTCTTGGTGACGACCACCAGCCGCACCGAATCCGGGTCCCGTTTAACGCGCAACGCCGCCGCGTCAATTTGGGCGCGGATGGCCTGGTAACGGGAACGGATAGCTTCTATACGGGACAAAACAACGGAATCCATAATAAATTCACTCACAAATTTTTCTGGCTGCGCGCTATTCTGGTCTTGCTCAACCTTCACTTTTAGGCCAGCGCAATCAACGCCCCAAAGCGGCCGGTTTTGCCTTTTTGGGCGCGGTGCGAGAACCAATCTTGGGGGTGGCAGGCAGTGCAAAGGCGGGCGGTTTCAATTTGCTCCACTCCGGCCTGCCGCAGAACCAATTCGTTGGCCGCCCACAGGTCGAAGTGCGGCTTGGGGCCATAGTTGCGATGCAGGAGCGAAGCGGAATCCTTGCCAAAGGCGTAACGCACATGCTCCTCCACGTCATGGCCGATCTCGTAGTGGTCAGGGCCAATGGATGGGCCAATGGCGGCGAGGATGTCGGCTGGGTGTGAGCCAAAAGCGGCCCGCATGGCTTTGACTGCTTCACCAGCAGCGCGGCGCACCGTGCCGAGCCAGCCAGCATGGACAATGCCGACCGCCCGCTTGAGCGGGTCATAAAGCAGGATGGGCGTGCAGTCGGCGAAGCGCATGAAAAGGGTGACGGCAGGGTTATCGGTGATGATAGCGTCGGCCTTGAACTCAGGCGGATTGTCGAAACGCGGATGCGGGGCATTGGCAAGGACGACATCCGCGCTGTGCACCTGCCAGACATCGAACATCGAGCCGGTCTCGCGCCCCAAAGCGCGGAAGGAACGGAAACGATTCTCGCGGACGCGGGAACGCTCATCGCCAACCGTCCCGCCGACGTTGAGGGAGTGCCAGGGTTCAGGGCTCAGCCCACCCTGACGGGTGAAAACGGCGTGAACCACCTCGGGCGGGAAGATGTCGAAGGTCAGGAATCGGATTCCGTCAGAATTGCGAAATTCCATAACCGTTATTGTTTGACCGGGGCGGCGAATTTTTGGACGAGCGAATCGCGTGTCTCGCGCATCGATTCTTCCACATAGGGCAGTCCAAACCAGGCCGTGCCGAACCCAAATAGAAATCCCGTGATGACGCGCAGGGTGGGCGTGGATTCGCGGAAGGGTATCAGGTCATTGATGAACGGAAGCCCCAACTGGCTGAGTAATTGCGAGAATCCATCCAGTCCCATCGGCGTGATGGCAATGAGCAGCCAGCCCGCCCAGTGCAGGGGTTTGATGCGCCGCCCGGTGAGCGCAAACACGAACCCAAACAGGATAATCGCGCCATAGATGGCAATGTCTCGCTGGCAAAGAGCAATTTTATAGCCCAATCGCTCGTTGCCAACGAAGCGGCGGGCCTCTAACAGGCCGTTGTTGCTCTCGTCGATACCGGTGGCTTCGCCGAACGTCATCACCCCCTCGAGGCCTGCGATGGCGCGCGGGTAATAGGGCTGCTCGCCAAAAAGAAAGAAGGAACGAAAGCCAAGTTGGTGGCAAAGCGGGCTGTAGACTGTGTAAATGACCTGCGCCGGAGCGGTTGCGCCAGATTTCATCAGAACGGGAGCGAGGAAAGGCAGGCCAACATAAAGGATGAACAAAACCATGACCATCGCCAGCCAGTGATTGGCAATCCAGTAGGAGAGCCGGTCGGCCCCGGTGACGGCGGCGAGGGGCGGATTCTTGGCGAGGCGCAAGTTGTGGCTGCGGGCATCGCGCGCCGCGCCCAGGGTCATCATCAAATCGGCGCGGGTGAAGGGCGCTTTTAGGCTATAAACGCCGACTTCGACGACGGGGATCTGGTCGAAATATTTCTTCTGAATGGCCGGGTCGCTGTCGATGTCGATTTCGAACAGGGTATGGGGAATTTCAGGTTGGAGCGATTGCAGGTCGGTTTTGGCCTGTTCGCAAAGGTGGCAATTGGGGCGGGAAAACAGGGTGACGGTTAGCATGGCGTCTCGTTTTTACAAGCCAAAGTCGACCCACAGACCATAACGAGAGAGCAAGTTGAAGACGCCGAAGATGAGCATCCCGCCGACGATGACCAGCAGGACGCCCATGCCGATTTCGACATAGCGCATGACTTTGCCGTATTTGCGCAGAGTGGTTGTGACCCAGCCAATGCCGAGGGCTGCTATCAGGAACGGAATCGCCAGCCCGGCGGAGTAAGCCGTCAGCAGAGATGCGCCATAAGCAACCGAACCGCCGTTCAGCGCGAAGGTCAAAATCGCGCCCAACACCGGGCCAACGCAGGGCGACCAGCCCGCTGAAAAGAAAACGCCCATCAGGGCCGAGGAGAGATAGCCCAATTTGGGGTCGGGCAGGCTCTGCACGCGGGTATCATACTCCAGCAGCGGGATGCGGAAGACGCCAATCATGTGCAGGCCGAAGATGATGATGACCAATCCGCCCAAACGCGCCAACCAAAGACGCAAGTCATAGAGCAGCCCGCCCAAAGCCGAAGCAGCCACGCCGAGCAAGACGAAAACTGCGCTGAACCCCAGCACGAAGGCCAGGCCGTGCGTGAAGGTAAGGAAGCGGTTGTTCGCGTCCGATTCGCCGCCCGCCGCGCGCCCACCCAGGTAGCCGACATAGGCCGGAACCAGCGCAAAGACGCAGGGAGAAAGAAAAGAGGCAATTCCGGCCAGGAAGGCCAGCCCAAACGATACGTTCAATTCCATTAAGCACCTCGTAAAAGAATGAGTCTATTGCAAAAGCCCAAGCTCCTTCGCAAAGACGCAAAGGATTTCTTCATAGAGTATTTTCTTCTTTGCGCTCTCCCTGGCACCGACCGCGCGCCCCGCGCTGCTTTCGCGCAGGGCAAGTGGCAGGTGTGGCGGCTTTGCGAGAAACCGTTTTGCAATGAAGTCTAAAATAAGATTTTGCGCTACGAAATCAATATTTCTTCTCGCGCACATCAACCTGCGTGCCGCCGGGCATGCCGACGGTTACATCGCCCGGTTCGAGTTCGACGGCAGGGGTGGTCCAACGGAAAATCCATTTGGCGTCTTCGGGCAGGACGTTGAGACAGCCGTGCGAACGGGCCGTGCCAAAGTTGTTGTGCCAGAAGGTCGAATGAATGGCCACCCCGCTGCCTGAAAAAAACACGCTCCACGAGACGCCAGGCGTATCCCAACCAGCATCAACCGTGCCGCCCGCCATGTGGACAGAAATCATCTTGCGCCAGGTGCGATGCCCATCCCCGACCGGGGTCGACCAGGTGGCGGTTTCATTGCCTTGCGCATCCACTTTACGCCCGCTGGAGGTCTTGCAGAAATAGACTTCGGTTTGCCCCTCGTAACAAGAGATGGTCTGGTAGGTCAGGTTGGCGACGATGCGCTTTTGGGATGGATCGACATCCGGACTGAGGGGCGCAATCTCCTCGGCGGTCAGCGGACGGAAGGCGGCCCCTTCGGCCCAGAAAATATCGCCGTAACTGCCATAACGCTCGTTGACGCGGTAGATGATATTGCCGGTCACTTCGCTGACCCGAATCTGGTCAATCCACATCACTTGGCTGTAGTAAAGCCGGGTGGGCAATTGAAATTGAACAGCATTCTTGAGCCAGGGCGAGGAGGGAACAGGGTTTTCCAACACAAAATCTACATACGGGACAGTCACTTCGGCCCAAAACCCAGTTTGACCAGCGGGGAGGGCCTGTAATGGCACATTGGGGCGATTTTGCACCGGCTGGACGTAGGCCGAATACAAGTACCCTTGCGGCGTCTCGACCCAGCGCTGGTTGATAACCTGCGGGTCATTGGACTGGGCGACCGTCTCGCGCAGCCAGGGAACCACCGTATCGGGATAGAGCCGACCCACGGAGGGATAATCGGCCCGGGGCGCGGAGGTCAGGTCGAGGGTGGCGACCAGGCGTCCCAGCCGCTCGCCCTGGGGAAATTCCGGCAGGGGCAAAACGCGGCTGAAGGGCCGAAGCGCCAGGTACCCGGCCATGCCGCCAACCAGTTTGAGAAAATCGCGACGTGAAAGAGCCATAGAGTGTTCAGTCACCGGCAAGCGGTGAACTCCATAAAAAATCAATAGGTCAAAGGATACCCGTAAAACGGGTATGCGTCAATTCGGAGATTAAGTATCGCTTAAGAATGCAAATACACTTCTAGCGCGGTCAGGCAGTCGGCGCTAAGTTTGTGGCCGACTTCGCTCTCGCAGTAGGTAACGCTTGCCCCGGCGCTTTCCAGCAGTTGGATAGCGCGCCGCGCCTGGGCAACCGGAACCATCTGATCTTGCGTACCGTGCGCCACAAAAGCGTGCTTGCCGCGCAACGAACCCGGCTGGAGGGTTTCTTCCGCGCCTTCAGGGGCGAACCCCGCCAAGATGCCCATCTTGCGCACCCGTCCCGGATACAGCCAGCCGAGCGTGAACGTCATGGCTGCGCCCTGGCTAAAGCCGATGACATCGACGGTCGACGAATCGAGGTCGTAGGCGCGGGCAAAGGTATCCAGCAGGTCGATGAGCGACTCGGCAGAAGGCTGCATCAGTTCAATGGTCGGCCAGCTGCCGCGCGGGGCCGGGGCGCGCCACGAGTAGCCGGTTTCTGGGGCCGGGTGCGGCGCGCGCGGGGCGATGATGTAATAATCCTGCGGAAAATTGCGGGCAAAGACCCACATTGAGTTCTCATCGCCGGTCCAACCGTGTAGCATGAGCAGAATGCGCTTGCTGCGCGAGGGCAGGATGCGCAGTGTCCAATCTTCGAAGGTCAGGAGGGTGGTGTGGGGTTTCATTGAGGGTTTATCTACTACTCTACGCCAATCAAACGAACTCCAAGTTTCTAATCTTTATTGAGTTTATTGACCAGTTTATCGAGCCCAAATAACGAGAGCCAGACCAGGCCAATCGGCAGCAACGCGCCAAACAGGCACAGGAGGCCCATCACCGCCGCGCTGAAGCCGTAGATAACCCAAATTAGACCAATACCAACGGTAAAGAGCAATAACAATGCTCCAATCACGATTCGGAAAGTAGTTTGCGAAGCGTATTTACGCAAATCGGTCATTGTTTCTCCATTCGCTGGGCTTCTAAATCCATACCCAGTTTTTTGAACAAAGATAAGGCCTCGGCGCGTAAGACGGCGGCGCGTTCTGCATTGCCGCACATGCTTTCAGTGGCGGCCCAGTCGCGCAGGGTGCGGGCCTTATCCACTTCGGAACCGATTCCTTCGGCAATACGAATGCTTTCACGGTAGCATTTTTCCGGCAGGAATTCCTGCTGAAACGGCTTACCATATATGAGGCGCATCGCGGTACAGTTTCCCAGCACGCGATAGGCTGAGGATACTACATCCGGCTGTTCCGATTCCTGCGCCAAGCGAAGGCCGGTCTGGGCGGCTTCGCAGGCTGCCTCGCACTTTTCCTGTCCCAACAGGGCCTCGGCCAGGAAAACGTAAGTGAGCGGCAGGAAGTGAGTCATTCCTGCGCCAACGCGCTCGATGGATTGGCGGATATCGGCTTCGGCGGCGGCGAACTCACCCAGCCCCACCCGCGCCCCGCCCAGGTTGCTGAGAAACATAGCAATCCTATCTTGCGAGCCAATCTCTTGCGCCACGCGCAGGGCTGCTTCGTAGCGGGCAATCGCCACCGGGTAATCACCGCGCACAAAAGCGCCAACGCCCTGATTGTTGAGCATGGCGGCCTCGCCGCGCCGGTCACGCAGTTTACGAAACAGGTCGAGGGCGCGCTGTTCGTATTGGGCCGATTTTTCCAGTTCGCCGTGCAATTCATAGGCCGCGCCAAGCAACTGGCAGGCTTGCGCCATCTCACGCTGCGAGGCGACTTGGTTTTCCAGGTTGCGCGCCAGCCGCAGGGCGAGTTCACCCAGGTGGATGGCGCTATTGGCATCGCCCAGACGATAAAGCGCCCAGCCTTTGCCATACACCGCGCGAATAAGTATCTCAGGCTTTGCGCCCTTATCGGCCAGGCGCAGGGCATTTTCGGCGCTTTCGAGCGAGAGCGTGTTATTGCCGATATGGTCGTGAACATAAGCAATGTTGTACCAGGCGCGCGCCCAGCCATCCACGCTGGCGGCGGTGTCGGCGATGGCGCGCATTTCTTGGTAAGCGTTTAAGGCGTCCTCGTAACGCGCCAGCGCAAAGAGGGACTTCCCTAAAAACTCTTGCCAATCAATCTGTTCGGCGGCAGGAATGTTGGCCTGACGGGTAAATTGCAGGGCTTTCTGATAATATACGACCGCCGCGCCCGACTCATACGCCTCGTAGGCCTGCTTGCCAGCCTGCCCATACCACAAGGCAGCCCGATTCCATTCCTCGGCGGCTTCAAAATGCCCGGCCATCAGCGCGGCGTATTCAGGAGCGCGTTCGCGGCTTTGCGCCACCAACCATTCGGCAGCCGTCAGGTGATAACGGCGCCGCTGACGCTTCGAGACGCTTTCGTACACCGCCTGGCGCAAGAGGGCGTGTTTGAAGACATACTCGCGCTGGCCGCTGAAAGTAGAGTTCTGGCGCGGGTAAACCAATTCGCGCGCCTCCAGTCCATCTAATGCAGCGAAGACGGCATCGGGGTCGAACCCGGTCAAGGCCACCAGCGCTCCATCCCAAAAAGAACGCCCCAGAGCAGAAGCGGCCTGCAAAACGGCGCGCTCAGATTCGGGAAGGCCATCGAGACGGGCTTGTAGGATGCCGGTTAACGTCGCTGGCACGCGCACCTGCCCCAGCCGCGCCTGGTCCACTGTCCAAATCTCGCCGGTCGAAATCACCCGCTCATCAATCAGCATTTTGATGAGTTCTTCGACATAAAAGGGGTTTCCCTCTGCCCCGGTGATGACCAGTTCATCAAGCGCAGGGGGAATGGATGCGGCTTTTTGCAGGATTTCGCGCAACAGGCAGCGGCTGGCCGTTTCATCCAGGGGGTTCAAGTCCAAACGCTGCTGACCGGGCAGGCGTTCCCACCAATCGGGCAGGCGCTCCAACAGGCTGGGACGGGTGACGGACACCAGCAGCACTGGCAGGTCGCGCGCTTCGCGCATAATGTAGGCCAGCAGGTCGAGCGAGGCTTCATCGGCCCAGTGCAGGTCTTCGAGCAGAAGGATAACCGGCTGACGGGCGGCCACGGCAGCGATGACCTGCGCCAGGTAGTAGCGCGCCCGGTCGCGGATTTGGCCTGGGTCGGTCAGAATGCCGCTCAATTCAGGAGCGGAGGAAAAATCGAGGCCAAGCAGGTGTCCGATGAAGCGCGCCTTTTCGAGCGCGGCAGGGTCATCGGGCAGCAGGGACTGAATGGCGCGTTCCATTTTCTGGCGGGCCAGCTCGAGCGGCACATCATCTGGAATGTTGAGACGCAGCGCGATGGCGTCGCGCAGCAGGGTATACGGCACGGAAGCAGCGCGCTCGGTGGCGCGAGCCTGCATCAGCCAAAACTGACGGGCGCGCGGCGTAAGCCAGGTTTCGAATTCATAGAGCAAGCGGCTCTTGCCAATACCGGCTTCGCCTACTACGGTAACGGCGCGCGCCTTCCTATCCAACAACATGTCCCGCAGAGCATCCTGGATCACGCCGAGTTCGGATTCTCGCCCAATCATGCGCGTTTCGACACCCTCCACGCCGCGCGTGCGCGGGCGGAAAGCATACGGGCGTGGACGCAGCACGCGATAGACCGAGAGCGGACGCTCGTAGCCAGAGAGGGGCAGTTCGGAGCGCGGCTCAACATCGAACAAACCGCGCACCAGGCGCAGGGTATCCTGCGAGATGACGACCTCGCCAGGGCGGGCTTCGGCTTCGAGCAGGGATGCGACCTGCACGGTGCGCCCAACGGCGGTAAACTCGCGGGTGGTGCCGACTTCGCCAAGCATGACCGGCCCGCTGTGAATGGCGATGTGCATTTGGAAAGGATGGTCGAGGGCCAGATCGGGAAGTTCCTGCTGGATTTTGAGCGCGGCCCGCACGGCCTGTTCAGAATCGTCTTCGCGCACGGCCAGCACGCCCCATAGCGCCACGACGTTATCGCCCATGTGCTTATCGATGTGGCCGCCGTGCGCCTGGATGATAAGGTCGATGCGTGACCAGACCAGGTTCGTCAGTTCGGCCACTTCCTCGTCATCCATTTTCTCGGAGAGGGCGGTGAAACCTGAAATATCGGCCACCATGACCGTGACCATTTTGCGCTGCTCGCGGTTCTTTTCCTCGGCCTGGCGGCGCTCCAATTCGAGGAGTTTTTGGCGCAAGACGGCCAGGGCCGCATCCACCACATCCGCGCCCAGGCTGGGGCGCAACGACTCCTGAGCCTGGATGGCGCGCTGCAAATCCACAATTTGTTCGCCGAGGGTTTTCTGCATGGGTTGATTATATACAACATCCCAAAAACAGGCCTATACCCCATGCAAGCATTTTTCAATCATTTTCGAGTTGCGCCGTTCTCCAGACGAGTCTATAATTCACCCTGGCACTGGTCACTGATTACTGGATACTGAAATGTCCTCCATCGACGAAATCAAATCCCGCATCGACATCCTCGACCTCGCCAGCGAGGCAGGGGTAAAACTGCGCCGCAGCGGGCGCAACTATACGGGATTCTGTCCCTTCCACGATAACAAACGCACCCCGGCCTTCGTGGTCTGGCCAGAAAGCGGCACCTGGCGCTGCTTCGGCGAATGCAACGAGGGCGGCGATATTTTCAAGTTTGTGATGAAGAAAGAGGGCATCGACTTTAAAGAAGCCCTGCAGCGCCTGGCCGAACGCGCCGGAGTAACGCTGGAGCGGCTGCAACCCGAACGCCCCGAACAGCGCGAGGAATACGAGCGGCTGCGCAGGCTATTGGAAGACGCCGTTCAGTTTTACCGCCATCACCTGCTGAATACGCCCGCCGGGAAAAGCGCGCTCGATTACCTGCTCGAAAGACGCAAACTGACCCTGCCAACCATCGAAACCTGGGGGCTGGGCTACGCGCCGCAGGGCTACGAAACCGCGCTGAATCATTTCACATCTAAAGGCTACAGCGAGCAGGATTTGATAGACGCCGGGCTGGTGAGCGCCATCGAAGACGAGGGCCTCCCCCGGCGCGTGTTCGACCGCTTCCACCACCGAATCATGATTCCCATCCGTGACGAGAACGGGCGGATGGCCGGGTTCGGGGCGCGGGTTCATCCTGACGACCCCAACAAAGAGCAGGCCAAGTTCATCAACACATCCGAAACGCCCATTTTCAGCAAAGGACGCCTGCTCTACGGCCTCGATCGGGCCCGCAAACCCATCCGCGCCGCCGACCAGGCAGTTATCGTGGAAGGCTATCTGGACGTGATTGCCGTCCACCAGGCCGGGTTCGAGAACGTCATCTCGCCGATGGGCACGGCCCTGACCGAAGACCAGTTGCGCCTGCTGAAGCGCTTCACCCGCAAAATCGTGCTGGCGCTCGATCCCGATACCGCCGGGCAAAAAGCCGTCTTGCGCGGGCTGGAGGCAGCCCGCGCTTCGATGGACAGGGAAAATGAACGTGGTTTCGATGCGCATGGTATGTTGCGCCAGGAAGCGCGCTTACAGGCCGACCTGCGGGTGGCAAACCTGCCCGACGGCCTGGACCCCGACGAAATCGTAGAGCGTGACCGGGAGGAGTGGAAGCGGCTCATCGCCGAATCCAAGCCCATCGTGGAGCATGTCCTCGATACGCTGACAGCCAATAAAAACGTCAACGACCCAAAGGTCAAGGCCGAAATTGCCAACCAGGTGCTGCCGCTCATCGAGGATTTGCCCAACCCAATTGAGCGCGATTCGTACCGGCAAATGCTGGCCCGCCGCCTGAAGGTAGACGAACGCTCCTTGACATTGAGCAAAGTTCAGCCAGGGCGGAAGGCGTCATTCGATACGCGAAAAGCGATACTCGATACTCGAAAGTCGGATGTCGAACCCCAAACATCGAATATCAAATATCGAGTATCGAAAATCGAAAGCGCCTGCTTATCGCTGCTCTTGCGCCGCCCCGATTTGCTGCCCCGTCTCGACCGGCGCTTGCAAGAATCGGGACTGGGCGCCCTCACTGCCGCAGATTTCGAGTATACTGATTACCAGTTGCTGCTGGGATTATTGCAGAAGGCGCTGGAGCAAGATGAAGCCGAAATGCCCCATTTTGTGCAAACGCACGTGGAGGAAAGTTTGCGCGATATCCACGCCAGCTTGGCAGCCCAGCCAGCCCCCAAAGGCACAGATGACCGCCTGCTAGATGAACTGACCCGCCAGGTGTTGCAATTACGGCGGCAAATATTAAGCGAGAGCCTGAACCAGTTGCGATTTTTGCAAGAAGAAGCCCAGCAATCGGGCGATTCGCTTGCAACCACTTACCAGCAAATGGTGTTGCAGTATACACGTTCGTTGAATTATCTCGATGTAGCCCGTAAAAAATTAAGCCAAAACCGCCGGGAGTGAGCCATGCACAACGCCTTGCCGCGAAAACTTAAGGCCGAAATCAAAACCCCCAAAGACCTGATTCCAGACCCCGCCGACATCAATGGGGACGACCTGGCTGTGGAAGTGGATGACCCCGAGCTGATTGACAATGAGCCGGTCGATATCGAAGAGCCGCTCGAGCTAATCAAAAATCCGGCTCTGGCCGAGGAACTCTCAGAAGACCCGGTGCGCCTGTACCTGCGTGAAATCGGCCAGGTAAAACTGCTCGACGCCGACAGCGAATTCCGGCTCTCGACGATGATTGAAGCCTGGCGGCTGCTAGACGGATTGCGCCATCGCGCCGAACCCCGCTCCACGCAAACCAGGCGGCGAGGCGAAGAAACCCCGCCTCAGGCCGGACAGGTGGCTGCCCTCTACCGCGCCGCGCTGGATGATATGCTGGTGGCCTGGAAGCGACTGGAGGAAGACGCCGCGCGCCTGGACGCGCATCTGCCCGAAATGCGTCTGGTGGTGGCCGAAGCCCAGGCCCTGCGCCAGGGCTGGGAAATCGATTCGCCCTCTTATTTGCGCGCCTTCCTGGATAACGGCCAGTGGGGGCGCGATTCGCACTGGGACGGCCTGGCCGGTAACGCCTTCAACCTGTTCATTGGCCTGTATATCCTGCCGCCCGAGCTGGCGGCCTGGCTCTCCAAATATTGCCAGTCGCACGGCTCGGAGTGTCCCGCCGCGCGCAGCCTGCAGCGCAACCTGCCCAGCGAAGACGACCTGCAATTCGACATCCGCATCATCGAATCGCGCGCCGAGGAAGCCACCCAGGCCCTCATCCGCGCCAACTTGCGGCTGGTGGTGAGCGTTGCCAAACGCTACCTGGGGCGCGGCATCTCGTTCCTCGACCTCATCCAAGAGGGCAACCTGGGCCTGCTGCGGGCGGTGAACAAGTTCGACCCGCGCCGCGGCTTCAAATTCAGCACCTATGCCACCTGGTGGATTCGACAATCCATCAATCGTTCAATTGCCGAACAGGCCCGCACTATCCGCATTCCTGTTCACCTGTTTGAATCCATCACGCGCATCCTGCGCATTCAGCGTTCACTGGTGCAGCAGTACGGGCGCGAGCCCAACACCGACGAACTGGCCCTCGAAGTGGGCTATCTCTCCGCCGCCGATGTGCAGGCCATCCTGCGCGCCAAAGCCGAAGGAACCGAGCTCGACCCGGTCATCCAGCGCCGCTGGGAGACGGCCACCGCCAAAGTCGACCGCATCCTGCGCTCGGCGGAAGAGCCGGTATCCATCGACGGCCCGGTCGGCGACGAAGACTCCAGTCAGCTGGGAGACTTCATCCCCGATGACGACGCCCTGGAGCCGATGGACGCCGCCGCGCGCGATATGCTGCGCGAACAGGTGCAGCACGCCCTGGCCGCGCTCTCCGAACGCGAACGGCAGGTGCTGGAACTGCGTTTCGGCCTCATCGACGGCAAAGACCACACCCTCGAAGAAGTCAGCCGCTACTTCAACGTCACCCGCGAGCGCATCCGCCAGATCGAAGCCAAAGCGCTGCGAAAATTGCGACATCCGACCCGAAGTCGACACTTGAAAGATTATTTGGGATGATTCATCTGTAGCGCAAGATAATTTCTTGTGCTACTCTTTTCGGAAAATATGAACCGCTCGATATCCCCCATCCTTTTCCTGACCATCACCTCGCTCCTTACCTCCTGCGCTTCCCCGGCGGAACCGACTCCTCACAATCCGCCTGCCGTTACCGAAACGCTTCCCGCATCCCCAACTGCCTCCCCCACCCAAACCGAAACCGTCACAGATGAATTCTCCCCCTCTGAGGCCGTTAAGAAGATGCGGCGCGGCGTCAACATGGGCAACACGCTCGAAGCGCCGCGCGAGGGCGAATGGGGCTTCAAAATTACGCAGGAACACTTCCAACTCATCCGGGCCGCCGGGTTCGATTCGGTGCGCATCCCCACCCGATGGAATGCTCATGCCCTGGCCGAATCACCATACACCATCGAACCGGCCTTCTTTGCCCGTCTCGATGAAGTCATCGGCTGGGCGCTCGAACAGAATTTGGTCGTCGTCCTGAACATCCATCATTACGAAGAAATGGCGACCGAACCCGCCGCCCACCAGGAACGTTTCCTGTCGCTTTGGCGACAAATTGCGGAACACTACAAAGACTACCCGCCCACGCTGATTTTTGAACTGATGAACGAACCCAACGGAGCCATGACCTCCTTGCTGTGGAACGAGTTCGTCCAGCAAGGCGTCGCGGTCATCCGCGAGAGCAACCCCACCCGCAATATCATCATCGGCGGCACGTTTTGGAACGCTTATGACCAACTACGCTCTCTCAACGTCCCGACCGATGACGGCCACCTGATTGCCACCTTTCACTACTACCTGCCCTTCCACTTCACCCATCAGGGCGCGGAATGGGCCGGGGAAGAAGCTCGGCAATGGGTCGGCACAACCTGGCAGGCCACCGACTCGCAAAAAGCCGAAATTAACAAGCACTTCGACATCGTTGCAGCCTGGTCAAAACAAAGCGGCATCCCGGTATATTTGGGCGAATTTGGCGCATACAGCAAAGCCGATATGGATTCGCGCGTCCGCTGGACGACCTACGTCCGCGAGCAGGCCGAAGCGCGCGGCTTTGCCTGGGCCTATTGGGAGTTTGGGGCCGGGTTTGGGGCCTACGACCGAAACGCCCGCCAATGGCGGCAGGAATTATTGAAGGCACTGATTCCATGAGTTCCCCGCTTCCTATTCGCGGCCTGCTGGCCGGGTTGACTGCTGCCTCCATCTGGGGTGGGATGTACGTCGTCAGCAAAGTCGTGCTGGAGGTCATTCCGCCCTTTGCCCTGCTGACCACGCGCCTGGCGCTGGGCTTTTTGGCATTGTGGCTGGTCATCGTCTTGCGGGGCGGCTTCAGCCTGACCAAACAGCAATGGCTCGCTGCCTTTGGCGTCGGTTTGGTGGGATACGGCATTTCGCTTGGATTTCAATTTGTCGGCACGAAACTGTCCACCGCCGCTAACGGCGCGCTCGTCACCTCGGCCACGCCCGCGCTGGTGCTGCCGTTCGCCTTCCTGCTGCTCAAAGAAGCAATCACGCCCCGCCGCCTGCTCGCCATCCTGGTCGCCAGCCTGGGCGTGCTGGCCGTCCTTGACCCGCGCTCGGCAGATTTATCTTCCGATTTGTTCCTGGGCAATCTCAGCCTGCTGGGGGCCGCCCTCACCTGGGCGCTCTATTCGGTCCTGGTGCGCAAAGTGACCGCCGCCGGAACCAACCTGCTCCAAGCCACCGCCGTCTTCCTGCTGGGCGGGCTGCCCGTTTCCGTTCCACTCGGCCTGTGGGAAATTTCGGCGCAAGGCATAGGGGAAATCACGCCCGGCGTCGTAGGCGGAATCCTGTTTTTAGGCATCATCTCAACCGCGATTGCCATGTTCTTGTGGAATTACGCCTTTGCCGCGCTCCCGGCAGGGGTGGCCTCGCTGACATTCTTTGCCCAACCGCTGGTCGGTGCGCTGCTCGGTTGGTTTTTCCTGGGGGAACAAATCACGCCGCTCTTCGTGCTGGGCGGCGTGTTAATTGGCATCGGGATAGTAATTTCAACTGAAGGTTAGATTTTCTCTCCCACATTGTGCAAATAGGCCATATTCGGCGGGCGCATGGTGTTCACCGGAAAGCCGCTGATGACCACTACTTGCTGGCCAGGTTCGACCCACTTGGCCTCCGTCAGTTTACTGTCGGCCTGGTTGACCATCTCGCGCAGCGAGACGGCCATCGGCACCAGATACGGCATAACGCCCCAATACAATGACATCTGACTATAAGATTGCTGCACAGGGGTAAATGCCAAAATCGGCACGCGCGGGCGGGCTTTCGACATCATCAAGGCCGTGCGCCCGGTTTGGGTATAAACCGCCACGGCAGCCACGTTCAGGTCATGCGCCAGTTCGCGCGCGGCACGGGTAATAGAAGCAGCGTCATCATGCCTGTCCATCACCGGAGCGTTGAAGTGACCCCAATCGGAGAAATTCGCTTCGGCCTGGCACACAATCCGGCCCATCATCTTGACTGCTTCGAGCGGGTACTGCCCTGCCGCCGTTTCGCCAGAAAGCATCACGGCATCCGTCCCGTCAAAAATAGCGTTGGCCACATCTGAAGCCTCGGCGCGGGTGGGGAGCGGATTGTTCATCATGGATTCCAACATTTGGGTGGCGGTGATGACCAGTTTCCCATGCCGATTGGCCTCTTGGATGATATGTTTTTGGGCCATCGGCACGCGTTCCGGCGACATTTCCACGCCCAGGTCGCCGCGCGCCACCATCACGCCATCGGCCACTTTCAAGATCTCTTCCAGGTTATCTAGGGCTTCGGGTTTTTCCAGTTTAGCAATCAAGAGCGGGCGCGCGCCGCCTTCGTCCAACTCTTCAATGGCCTTGCGCACGTTCAAAACATCCTGCGCCGTGCGAACGAAAGAAATGGCAACAAAATCCACGTTTTGTTCCAGGCCAAAGGCCAGGTCGGCGCGGTCTTTTTCGGTAAAGCCAGGGATGTTCAGCCGTACACCCGGCAGATTAATGCCTTTGTTCGATGACAATCTGCCCCCTACGCGCACTTCGGCAATTAAGAATTGCTTTTGGGTTTCGATGACGCCAACAACCAGGCGGCCATCGTCGAGTAAGACCCGGTCCCCGGCAGTAACGGATTCGAACAACTCGACGAACGCAACCGGAATCTGCTTCGTGCCGTTTTCAGGCGGCTTGCTTCCCTCGGCAAACAATGTCACCCGTTCACCGGGTTCCAGGTCTAGGGGCGGATTCAACACCCCAACCCTGATTTTTGGGCCTTGTAAATCTTGCAAAATTCCGACCGAGATTCCCAGTTTTGCAGCGGTTTCGCGCAGACAGCGGATTCGCTCAGTATGCTCCTCGCGCGTGCCATGCGAAAAGTTCAGGCGCGCAACGTTCATCCCGGCCCGCAGCATCGCTTCGAGCATTTCCCGGCTGTTGGAGGATGGGCCAATGGTGGCAACAATTTTCGCTTTACGGTTCATAATACAATTCCTGTTCGTAAACTGCGTCCCGAAGGTTGGAAGAAACAAACCTTCGGGACGTTTCTCGTGATATTTTACACTAAAAACAGGGGGAAACTGTAGCGTTAAAGATAGTTTAACTCCCTGGCTTTGCGGGTCAATTCATCGCGGAAATCAGGATGGGCCACATTAATCAGGTTTTGGGCGCGCTGTCGAATGGTCTTGCCATACAACTCGGCCACCCCATACTCGGTCACGACAAATCGGACATGGTTGCGGGTGGTCACAACCCCGGCGCCCTGTTTGAGCATAGGTGTAATTTTGCTCAACACGGTGCCATCACGCATCACGGATGTGCTGGGCATGGCAATAATGGGAACTCCGCCCTTCGAACGCGATGCGCCATAGATAAAATCTAACTGCCCGCCCACGCCAGAGTACAATTTCGGGCCAATCGAATCGGCGCACACCTGCCCGGTCAAGTCAACTTCGATGGCAGAATTAATGGCAACCATGCGGTCGTTTTGAGCAATCACAAAGGGGTCATTGACGTATTCGGTGCGATGAAATTCGATGAGCGGATTGTCGTCTACCCACTTGTACAACCGCTGCGTGCCGAGAATGAAGCCTGCCACAATCTTGCCGGTATGAATAGACTTGCGCGCATTGGTCAACACGCCCGCTTCCACCAGGTCAATCACGCCCTCGGCGAACAGTTCGGTGTGGATGCCCAGGTCTTTCTTGTGGAACAGGTACTTCAGCACCGCATCGGGAATGGCGCCGATTCCCATTTGCATCGTCGCGCCGTCAGGAATCAAGTCGGCGCAGAAACCGGCGATTTTCTCCGTGATTTCGGCATCACCTTCTTCGGCCATGTGCAGTTCAGAAATCGGATAATCAACCGGGATGATGTGATTCAAGCGGCTGACATGAATAAAAGAATCGCCCAGGGTACGCGGCATCTGCTCGTTAACTTCAGCAATGATGATTTTAGCCGCCTCAGCAGCCGATTTGGTCAGGCCGACTTCCACACCCAGCGAACAGAAGCCATGCTCATCGGGCGGGGAAACATGAATCATGGCAACATCCACTGGCAACACGCCATTTTTGAAGAGGAGCGGGAACTCAGAAAGCAGAACGGGCGTGAAATCGGCGCGGCCTTCATGCACTGCTTTGCGCACATTGGCGCTGATGAACATGGTATTGACGCGCAAGTGGCCTTGCATTTCGGGGGCGACATAATCAGCCGGGCCAACGGTCAGCGCCTGGCAAATTTCCACGTCGCGCAATTCAGGCGCGCGCCGTACCAGGGCCGCCAGCGCCATCTTTGGAACTGAAACGTTTCCGGTCAAGAAAATGCGGTTGCCCGATTGCACTGCCTTGACCGCTTCATCGGGCGTTGTGACACGGGACTGATAAATACTCTGCCAACTCATAGGTTATCCTCCCTTTTCCACAGCCCAGCGATGAACGTGTCGCAGCTCGCCCTGGTGCGTATTCACCGCCGCCTCAAGCGCCGGGAATTGCTCCATCGCTTTCTCTACGCCCAGCCTCGCCAAATCTCGAATATAGGGCATGGCC
Source organism: uncultured Anaerolinea sp. (assembly GCA_964422545.1). Taxonomy (GTDB): domain Bacteria; phylum Chloroflexota; class Anaerolineae; order Anaerolineales; family Villigracilaceae; genus UBA5195. The sequence goes on from CAYRBO010000001.1 coordinate 107,543, forward strand.
GCGTTGACGAAAGCATGGGTAGAAGTGCGCGCCGCCAGACTAGGAACGTTGGGAACGCAGAAATGAATCACCCCTTCTTCGATGTAGGTGGGCTGGTCATGCGTGGTGGGACGTGAAGTCTCAGCGCAGCCACCCTGGTCAATCGACAAGTCAATAAACAGAGAACGCGGCTTCATTGCTCTGAAATTTTCGCGCATAAGCACCATTGGCGCGCGCTCTCCCGGAACCAGCACCGCGCCAATCACAACATCGGCGTAAGAACATACCCGTTCGATATTGCGGCGCGTAGAAATCATTGTAACCACATTGGGGAATCGTTCATGAATACGCTGAAGCGGCTCCAGGTTCTTATCTAGCACCGTTACATGCGCCCCAAAGCCCAGAAAAGATTTCGCCGCGCACGTCCCGGCGGTGCCTGCCCCAATGATAACCACCTCCGCCGGCGGAACGCCCGCCACGCCGCCCAACAAGATACCCTTGCCGCCAAAGTTGCTCTGCATCAGGCGCGCGGCCACCTGCGCCGTCATAATACCGCCAATCTGACTCAACGAGCGCAGCACCGGCATATCGCCATCTGCTTCGCGGATTTCCTCGTAAGCAATGGATGTAATCTTGTTCTTCAGCAAGGCATCAATGCGTTCCTGACGGGTAGAAGCGAGGTGCAGCAAGCCCATCAAAATCGTACCGGGCATCAGCATTTCAATTTCATCCTGCATGGGGCGGGCAATTTTGAGCAGAAGGTCAGCCCGACCAAAGACCTCGTGGGGCGAATAGACAATGTTCGCGCCGGCCTCCTGGTACTCCCTATCGCCAAAGCCCGCGCCCACCCCGGCATCATGCTCAACGTATATGGTATGCCCGTACTGAACGAGCATCTCCACCCCGGCGGGGGAAAGCCCAACGCGAAATTCGTATGGGCGGCGTTCTTTTGGAATGCCAATATTCATAGAACCTCCAGAGAATAAATAAACCCTAAAGGTCTTTGTGACCTTTAGGGTTATGTTGGTTCAGTTCATTTGCAAAACTTCACGAATGCGCGGTAAAGCCCAATCGATGGTTTCTTTGTCAATCACCAACGGGGGCGCAAAGCGAATCACGTGGTCGTGCGTCTCTTTGGCGAGGATTCCACGCTTTTGCAGTTCCACGCAGAACCGGCGCGCGCCGCCCGCCTTCGGCTTGAGTTCCACGCCGATGAAGAGTCCCCTGCCCCGCACTTCCTTAACATGCTGACTGGGTATCTCCTGTAACTGCTCTAGGAAGTACAAACCCAATTCAGCGGAGCGCTCATCGAGTTTTTCCTCGCGCAAAACAGCCAGCGCAGCGCGGCCAATCGCAGCAGCCAACGGATTCCCGCCAAACGTAGAGCCATGCTCCCCCGGCTGGAACAAGCCCATAATCGGCCGGTCGGCCAGCACCGCCGAAATTGGATAAAAGCCGCCTGAAAGCGCCTTGCCGATGATGACCATATCGGGGCGTACGCCTTCTTCGTGCTGATAAGCAAAACGCTTCCCTGTACGGCATAAACCGGTTTGGATTTCATCGGCAATGAACAGGATATTGTGCCGCTTGCAGATTTCATTCACTTTCTGGAGATACCCGACGGGGGGAATGACCACCCCCGCTTCGCCCTGAATCGGCTCGACCGAAACAGCGGCAGTATTCGGCGTGATGGCTTTCTCAATCGCTTCGGCATCACCATAGGGAACGGTCACAAATCCGGGCGTGAAAGGCCCAAAATCATCTTTGTAAAGCGGCTCGGTGCTAAAAGAAATGATGGTCGTGGTGCGCCCGTGGAAATTCCCGGCAACCGTGATGATTTCGGCCTGGTGACGCGGCACGCCCTTGACCCGGTAAGCCCATTTGCGCGCCAGTTTGATGGCCGTTTCCACCGCCTCCGCGCCAGAGTTCATCGGGATAGACATTTCGTAGCCGCTAAATTCAGAAAGTTCCTTGTAAAACAGCGGCAGCTGGTCGTTGCGAAAAGCGCGCGAGGTGAGCGTCACCTTTTTGGCCTGCTCCAACATTGCATTGAGAATGCGCGGATGAACGTGCCCCTGATTGACAGCGGAATACGACGAAAGACAATCGAGATATTTGTTGCCTTCCACATCATACACCCACACGCCCTCAGCCCGTTCAATGACCACATCGAGCGGGTGATAATTGTGCGCTCCGTACTGTTCTTCGAGCGCAATAAATTCCTGGGTTTTCATGCTACGCCACCTCGAACAAACGCGCCAGGATGGCTTTTTGAGCATGAAGCCGATTGTGCGCCTGCGGGAAGATGACCGAATGCGGGCCGTCGGCCACTTCGTCGGTCAGTTCGTGGTTACGGTGAGCCGGCAGGCAGTGCATAACAATAACATCCTTGCGCGCCTCGCTGACCAGTTTGGCGTTAACCTGGTAGGGCGGGAAGACCGCTTCGCGTTTGGCAGCTTCTTCTTCTTGTCCCATCGAAGTCCAGGTATCGGTGTAGATGACGTGCGCATCTTTCACGGCTTCGTGCGGGTCGCGCAGATATTCAATTTTCGCGCCAGACGCAGCAGCCAGGTCCGCGCCAATCTTTTTAGCGACATCCGGCATATCATAGCCTTCGGGGTTCGCAATGCGGAAGTTCGCGCCGAGCATGACAGCAATGTGCATCAACGAAACGGCGACATTATTCCCGTCGCCAACGTAGACCACATTCAGGCCTTTCATGGCGCCAAACTTTTCGATAATCGTCAGGGCATCGGCCATCGCCTGGCAGGGATGCGAGTAATCACTCAGACCATTAATAACCGGCACCGAGGACCACTTCGCCAGTTCGACCACATGCTCATGCTCAAAAACGCGCGCCATCATAGCCTGAACATAGCCAGACATGACGCGGGCAATATCCGCAATCGATTCCCGTTTGCCAAGACCTATTTCGTTGGGAGAAAGATAAAGCGCATCGCCGCCCATGTGACGCATGGCCATATCGAACGAGACACGGGTGCGCAGGCTGGGCTTCTGGAAAATCAACCCCAGCACTTTGCCTTTGAACAGCGGCTGGTTGCCCCCGGCGAAATATTCCTTCTTCAACCGGATGGCGAGGTCGAGAATGTCCTGAATTTCTGCGGGAGAATAATCGGACACATCGAGGAAGTGTTTCATGCTTTCAGTCTCCTTTGTGGAAAATGGAAGTAGTTTTCGCCCCGAGCGCCGCGCAGTCGAGAGGCTGTTAAATTGACACGTGATGAGAGAGTTCCCATCGCCGGTTAAATTGTATCACAGCGAGGTTTTAAGTTCATCCGGCCTGTGTCATGTTTTGGAAAGATATTTGTACTGATTTGTTGCCTTAATAAATCCCCGGGTGAATATGACAGCGGCAACCCATCTTACAAGTACAGAGCGGATTAGGCAATTCAAAATCATCCCCCAGCCGATAGCGCATTTTCGACATCTCCCGACAGGAGCGGCACACAAATTCATCCCCCACATTGCGGACCACGATATAAAGACCCGGACGCTGCCCTGCCCGCTCCCGCAGAGTCTCCATCGTTGCCAGGAAGTCGGCATGAAGCAGAAACATGTTGGGAGCCCATCGGCTAGCGATATGCGTACCGGGGACATGCCCATTGGCGGGTCGCACGCTTTGAAGCGGCTCCTTTTTCCCCAACAGATACAATAAACCGGCTACCAACCGCAACTGCTCTATCACATCACCAGGCACCGATTCCAGAATGGTCGGCGTATTCGCAAACATCAAATCCAGGTGGTGAACATCCCTGGCCCAAATTTCCAACCCGGTCGGAATAGATGGCGCGCTGCGATACCCATAAGTGAATGCCAAATCGACCGCGCGCGTAAAATTCTTTTTGCGCAGCGCCGACAACACCAGCATTTCGAGCGTTTTCCTATCCATGAGACCGTGCCATCTTCTACAAATTACCCCGGCGGGCGTCAACTGACCGACGCCGCCCATCCTGGTCGTTCAATCAAGGTAAAATCTTATAATAGCCTCGTTTAACTGTCAATACTTGAAACCACCAAATTCCAGATTTCATGATACAGTAACGGCATGTCTAACAAGAATCAGGAAATCGAATCCAAATTCTACGTCCGCGACCTTGCGCCCATCGAAAACCGCCTGCTGGCCCTGGGCGCAGCCTGCCGCGTCCCGCGCGGCTTCGAGTACAACCTGCGCTACGATGACGCCGAAAATTCCCTCCAGCGCGAGCGCAAAGTCCTGCGCCTGCGCCAATTCGACGACACGCGCCTGACCTTCAAAGGCCCCGGCAAAAATATCGGCGGAGCGCTTTCTCGGACGGAAATCGAACTCGTCGTTGACAATTTCGAGAACGCCAAACTCTTTCTCGCCGGGCTGGGATACCAAATTGTCATGATTTACGAAAAATACCGCGCCATCTACGAACTCGACGGCGCGCTCATCACCCTCGACGAACTCCCGTACGGGCGCTTCGTTGAAATCGAAGCCAACAGCCCGCAAGAAATCACAACCCTGGCGCGCAAACTCGGCCTCAACCCACAAGCCGCCATCCCGGCCAGTTATCAGGGTTTATTCGAGCGGCTCAAGCAGGCCAAAAACCTGTCCACCCAACACCTGACATTTGAAGCCTTCGCAGGGATGCAAATTTTCCCAGATGAACTGGGCGCGCGCATTGCAGACGAAAATTAAACTTTATGGATATGTCCCGCCTGCCACCTCACTCCGCGCAGCGGGCCGGGTTCCACGCCCAAGACGGTCAGCACCGCGCGAAACGAATCGGGCGCGCCAGAAGTGTAATACCGTATCGGAACAGACTCTCCACTCAAGCGCCTTCCACCCACCGATTCAAGAACCCGTTTCACCTGCCGCGCCACCGCCGGAGCCGGGTCAATCACCCGCACCGTATCCCCCACAATCTGCCGAATCAACGGGATGACAAACGGGTAATGCGTGCAACCCAGCACGACTGTATCAACCCCCCGTTCCAGCATCGGGCGCAGCGCCTTCTCCAAAATGGCGCGGGTTTCTTCTGCTTCCATCGCCCCGCGCTCAATCTGCCCCACCAGGCCAGGACAGGTATCCTGTAGTACAGTCACGCCCTGCGCAAAACGCTCCACCACCGAAGCGTAGAGTGCTCCCTGAAAAGTTGCCGGGGTTGCCAGCACCCCTACCACCCCGCTTTTGGTCTGCTCCGCCGCCGGTTTGACCGCCGGTTCCATCCCCACAAACGGCACATCCGGGAACTTCGCGCGTAAATAATGCAGCGCCGCCGCCGAGGCGGTGTTACACGCCACCACAACCAACTTCGCGCCCTGTTCGAGCAAAAAGCGGGTAATCTCCTGCGAAAAAGCGCGTACTTCTTCCAATGAACGCGGCCCATACGGCACATGCCGCTGGTCGGCAAAATAAATCAGCGACTCGCCAGGCAGCAACGCCCGAATCTCGCGCAGCACCGAAAGCCCCCCCACGCCCGAATCAAAAATCCCGATACTTCCATTCTTTTGTTGCATTGTTTTCCAGTTTTCCAGTTTTCCGGTTATCCGGTTATCCGGTTATCCGGTTCGCCCGTTGTCCGGTTTCCGTTTCTCCGCTCTATCCGTTATCCACATCCGTTTCTCCGTTTCGCGCAGCCATCCGTTCCATAGTCCATTTCTCCGTTTCGCGCAGCCATCCGTTTCATAGTCCGTTTCTCCGTTTCGCGCAGCCATCCGTTCCATAGTCCGTTTCTCCGCTTCCACATCCGCTATTATCCACCCGCCATCTTAACCTTATACCCCAGTCTGCGCAGCACCTCGGCGATTTTCTCGCGCTGCTCGCCCTGAATTTCGATAACACCCTCCTTGACCGTCCCGCCGCTGCCGACCGCCTGCTTGAGAGTCTTTGCCAGAGCGTTCAGGTCAGATTCGGTCAGTACCAGGTTTTTGACGAGCGTCACGCCCTTACCACCGCGTCCTTTCGAATCGCGGTGCAAATAAGCAGTCTGTTGGTAGGGTGGCAAGGACTGGATAACAACGGCCTTTTTATCAGGTTGGCGGCGTTGGTCGCCCTGCTCTGACGACCAGACTGTGCGGCTCTCACTGGGGGACATAAAACTCACCTCCGCGCCGATTGAATGAACGCCTGAAACAACCGCCGCGCCGATTCGTGTTCCACCAACCATTCGGGATGCCACTGCACTGCCAACCCAAACGGATGCCCCGGCAGTTCCACCGCTTCCACCAGGCCATCTGGCGCATAAGCAACCGCGCTCAACGCAGGCGCAAGGTCTTTAATACCCTGGTGATGCAGGCTGTTGACCTGCGTAACTGGTTCACCCAAAATATCGGCCAGGCGGCTGCCCTCCTCCACCCGCACCACATGCGCCAGGTGCGCGCGCGGAAAGCCCTCGTGCCAGTCATGCCGCACCGCGCCAGGGAGCTGGTCGGCAATATCGGTAAACAGCGTCCCGCCCAGGGCCACATTGACCACCTGCAAGCCGCGGCAAATGCCCAGAAACGGCTTGCCACCTTCAGCAGCAGCCCGCAGCAGCGGGAGTTCGAGGGAATCCCGTTCCGGGTCCACACCACCCACCTTCGGGTGAGTTTCCCCGCCAAAAATCTCAATTGCAATGTCCCCGCCGCCCGTGAACACAATTCCATCCAGCCGCTCGTAAAATTCCCGCCATTCGGGTTCGCTCAGCAGGTTGGGAATCAAAACCGGCATACCGCCGGCCTCCAAAATCGCCCGGATATAATGCGTGGCAAGCGCTACCACCGGGTTGCCATATTCATTCTTGCTGGTATATGTGGTTAAACCAATCAGGGGACGAAAATTGTTCATGAAGGCTCCATCATTCATGTTTTGCCAGCAGTTGCACTGCTGGCAGACAGAATTGCACAGAAGAATGGCGCTATTCTACCCTCACTCGAACCGAAAACGCCAGACTCCCACCACAAAAAAGAGCGCTGCAAATCCCAACAGCACGCCCGATTCGGACAAAATGTCAACCAGTCCGCGCCCGCGCAGCGCCAGGTCGAGCAAGGCCCTGCATGGCCCAGGTCGTCGGCAAGATGTGAACGACCGTCCGCACGGCTTCGGGGAACAGTAGTTCAAAGTTAAACCGAAATATAGCGTTTGCGCCGCAGGGCTACTGCGGCGCAAAGGAGAAACGTTACATTCAAACAACACAAAATATGATTGAAGCGTGAATTAGAGCCACCTTAAGAGATTAAGTAACCGGTGATTGAATGTTCTTGTCTCAATGCTTTCCTTGCGAACAGAATCTCGCAAAGTGACCCAAACCTGACGAATGCGGCCATCACGCGCAAAGATAGAGCGGCTGCTTTCTTCATCCAATTCGCGGCCAGGCAAGATGCAGGTGGTTTCATCAGCATAGCGCAGCAAGATTTCATCGCGTTGGCCCAATTGAATGACGATAGGAGTTTGACAAACAAAACAAAGCAGCGAGAACGCAGGCAGCGTGAGAGTTTGCTGCTCGCCCATTACATCGAGATAAGAAAAGGAGCGAGTTTCGTTAAGAAGTTCCGACCTGGTGAGAAAGAAGGGACTGAACGTTAATTTGCCATCGGAAAAGACCAGGCCAGTTTCGGCATGTCGGGTAAGAATTTCTTCTTTGACTGCGCCGGTCATACCAGGCTGGCGCGCACCGATATGCCTTGGGTTGTGTGAATACGGGTCAGTGGGAAATGCGCCATATTCCGCCGGGGATTTGTGATAGCCCATGCCAGCCCGAATCTCTTCATAAATAGCGCGTAATTCCAGGCCAAGTGGATGCTTCTCGAAGCGTTGCGCGGTTTCTTGGGCGGCCAGCAAAAGTTTGGCAACCATGTGCCAATAGACGCTGCCCAAACCCTCGTAGGCAAAAAACGAACCAGAACGCCCGGTAAATTCGGCATGCTGGAACATGCGCTCGAACAAGTCGAGAATGTCCTTGCTCTCGGCTTGCACCAGGGATGCAATTTCTGGCTCTGTTTGAAGAGCTTCGAGCGACTGACGGACATCTCGGGCATTGCGCACATGACCACTGAAGTGAAATTGGCCGTTTGTATCACGAGTAAAGAGCGAAGTATCGCCGCGCTCCGCAAGCAAAGCAGGCAATTGCAGGCGGCCCACTTCTTGAGGGGAGAGAGTGTTTTTTTCAAGGAAGCCCGGCAAAGATTTATCGGGATAGAGAATGTAGGTGTGCTGGTCAGAGCGATAGAGAGCGCTGTGCCGCAGACTGCGCAAAAGTTGGAGCGATTCTTCGGCAGAGAGCAATCCCGAAGAGAGAATAGAGACCTGTCCTTCAAGCATTTCGTAAAGATGATCAACGCGCGCTTCGCCTTCGCTGAGGCGCAAAATGTTGTATGCATGGTAGAGCGAATCGGGACGGCGATTCGCGCGCAGGCTATGTTCCACATACTGACGGGTGAGCGCAAGGAAAGATTGGATTTCCTGCGCTGCAAGCGGGGTAAAGGTCTCCGACAAGCCATGTTCATAAACCCGCCAGCGATACTGGCTGCCTGCCTGTCCAAGCGCATCCATCATGGCGCGACGTTCGGCAGGGCTGAACGCGCCTTGCAAAATTGGCGCAAACTGACGCAATATGACAAAAATGGAGTTCAACCAATCGGCCACTTCAGGGCGCACAGGAAAGGGGTCACTTTCTGTCTGAATCAGGAGAGCGAAGAAGTCTAAAAAGCGCAAGATATAGCCAAGCGTGACAACCGAAAGACCACGCCCAACCAGCGCGTTATTAGCGTCATTCCATTCGGGGCGCTGGGTGTTCATCCAGATTCCGCCTTCAGGGACGAAATTGACCAGTTTGGCAAGGAGCAGGGTGAGCAGTTTTTCGGTTAGGGAAGCCAGGTAAGGTGTTCCATCGGGAGCGCGTAAAAGGCGAGCATCCGTGCCGTAAACGCGCACCTCGCGCTCAATCTGGTCGTGCAGAACGCGGTCAAAGAGAATGGAATTGTAGGGGTCGTGGAGTAACTCAGTGTAGGGCTTGATGCGGTAAGGAACGTTGGCATAACTCCACAGCGGCAAACGCAGCCAGGCGCGCAGGGCCCCAGGGTGAACACGTTGGCTTAATTCCATCAATTTTTGCAGATAGATGATTTGATGGTCGCTCCAATACCCAATGTTGGCCCACGGGTTGCCTTCTTCGGGAACTTCCCAATCAAGCCCAGAGCGGGAAATTCGATAGGGGTTGTAGCCATCGGCTGTGGTGGCGCTAAGGAAAACGCCTATCATCGCTTCCACATAGTCAGGGTAAGAGTAAGCCAGAGCCTCCCAGTTTTGGAAAATATCACGCCAGTTGCCTTCGTAATTCAAACGCTGTGAGCCATCGGGAGTTTGCAAGTCAATCGAAAAGCGATTCCAGGGACGGCTGGGGTCACCATGACGACGGCTGAATGCGAGAGGCAGGTAAGTGAGCAGCAGCCGACGCAAAGCCAGAGGTGTTTCGATGACACGATTCTGAAAATCAGCCAAGAGAAAGCGATCGGGCAGCGAATCCCAAAAAGCAGCGTGCCGATGAACAATTCCGCGCTGGTGTGTTTCCAGGTAGTTGAGCAGGTCGGCTTTTTCTATCCAATATTGATGGACAAACACGCCGCCGCGCATGACGTTGAACAGGACATTCGCAAAGTGATGCGCGCTGGCAAGTTGATTTTGCGAAACCTGCACGCCATCGGCGCTAGCAACGATTTTTTGCAGGCTAAAAGCAGTGAAATCTATGTCTTGTTCAAGAGCCTGATGTTGGGTTGCAGGGGAAGTCTGCAAAAAGCGGCGGAGTTCCACCAGTGCGGCATGGTCTTGATGCACATCAGCGGCTAAATGCCAGGCGTATTCCTGTCCGGCTTCTAGTGAGAGTTGCGCATGAACAAAATAGGCTCCCCGCTGGCCACGCGCTTCGCTCTCAGGTTGTAGTTCGCCGCCTAAGCGAAAATACTCTAACTGACGCGAGGAGAGCAGAAACCCAAGCGGGTTCAAGCCAACCTGAAAGATGGTAGTCGCCCGCAGCGATTCGCTCGGTTCGGCCAGGTCGGTGAGGCGCGAGTTGAGATAAAAAATCCCCAGCCCAGTCGGAACATCCAATTCACTACGCTTGTAAGCATCGAGCAGACAGCTGTACTGGTTTTGAACTGCTGCATCCGCATAGGCGGGTAAGACGTTTTGCATCCCATCTAAAAGTTCAACCTGGCAAGCGGCCTGAGGGTTGATGTTGTGGAGCCAGGCTGTTTTGATAAATCCAAAACGATTACTGGCACGCCAGGCATAGCGGAAGACAGTTTGCAATGAGTGATTGATTTCCTCAAAGAGAACCGCAGTGCCGGGAATGTTTTTGTAAAGATGACGCTCAATGCGATACACCCCCTGCTGCCGGATGGAGAAAGGCTCCCACAGCCAGGTTTGGGCGCCGCGTGTCAGGCGCAAGATGGCTTTATGGCCGGTATTTTCGCTGTTATCGGTGAGTTTGTCTTCGGTATAGTACGGAAAAAGCGCCCGATCGGCATGGACACGACCTGCCGTCAGCCCGCCTGATGAAGAAATGAACAACCAGTGATTACCACTGCTTACGATGCTCATCAAAAATGGAGGAAGAGAATCGTAATGGCTGATTTTGTACCAGGGTTCGCCCAAAAAAGTTACATATTCACCACTGGCTTCTACGGCGGGCTGAGAAAGCAACATTTCACCGAGGTATATTGGACGGGTTTTAAGCATGTTGTGATTCTCCCTACTCCGCACAGCGCAAACGCCGGGGCAATCTTACGCAACAGAGTTTAGGGCAGTTTTTCATACACACGCACATAGTCCACCAGATATTGGGCAGGGAAGACAGTTTGCGGGCTGACAAATCCGCCAAGCGTACCGCCGACGGCAAGATTGAGGATAAAGAAGAAGGGCTGGTCAAACACCCAGGGGCGGCTACCCACATCTTCACGGGTGACGACGTGGTATGCCACGTCATCGTAGAACCATGTAATCTGGTTTTCATCCCATTCGATGGCGTAGGTGTGGAAGTCATCGGCAATGTTGTAGGTTTGACGATTCCACTTACTGATGCCCAACGAGCCGGCATAACCAGGACCGTGCAGCGTGCCCAAAATCAGGTCTGGTTCTCTGCCAACGTATTCCATAATATCAATTTCTCCACAATCGGGCCAGCCAGTCTGAGCAAAGTTGGAGCCGAGCATCCAAAAAGCAGGCCACAATCCTTTGCCTGCCGGCACTTTGAGGCGGGCTTCAAATCGCCCATATTGAAATTCTTGCAACCCTTGCGATTTCAGGCGCGCGGAGGTGTAGTAGGATCCTTCGTATTTTTCCTGCCGGGCTTCGATGACGAGGTAGCCATTTTCAAGGCGGGCGTTTTCGGGGCGGTCGGTGTAATATTGCATTTCGCCGTTGCCCCAGCCATGACCGCCAATGTCATACGTCCAACTGGAGCGGTCAATTGTCTTGCCATCAAATTCATCGTTCCAGATGAGTTTCCAACCGGGGCGTTCTGGTACAGGCGAAGAGAAAAGAGCGCAGGCCGAAGCATTCATGAGCAAGGCGGCGCTCAATAGGGATATGGTAAGGCGGCGAAACATAAGGGCTTATCCTTTCACCGCGCCTGCGGTCAGCCCGGAAACGATGTAGCGCTGCAATAACAGGAACAAAGCGAGCATGGGCAGGGTAAGAAGAAGAACGGCGGCGGCCAGGGTGGGCCAGTTGCTGCCGTATACGCCCTGAAAGACAATTAGACCGCGCGTAATGGGATAGTAATCTTTGTTGGTCAGGTAGATGGTGGGAGCAATGACTTCGTTCCAAATGCCAATCGCGTGCATAACAATTACGGTGGCAATGGCGGGCCGAATGAGCGGGATGATGATGGTCCAGACGAAGCGGAAATAACCACAGCCATCCAGAGCAGCAGCTTCATCCAGTTCCTGGGGGATGGTTTTGATATAGTTGACGAGAATCACAATCCCAATGGGGTTGACAATGAAAAGCATGATATACCCAATGGGGTTGTTATACAAACCCAGGTTGAGAATCAGCTGAAACTGCGGGATGAGGGCAGGCGGCAGGAAGAGGGCGATGACAAAGAGAGTCAAAACTGCGCCGGAGTATTTGATATATCCACGCGCGATGGGAAAGGCGACAAAGATAGCGGTAATGATGTAAACGGTTGTGGCAGCGGCAGTATAGATAACCGAATTGAGCAGATATTTGGGGAAATTGGCTTTGTTCCAGGCTTCTACAAAGTTCTCAAAGCGCAGTTCGGTTGCTAGCGCGGTCGCGTCTTTCATAAACGATGGCATGGTCTTCAGAGAGGTATTGACCAGCATAAAAAGCGGACCAATATACAGCAGAGCAAAGAAAATCATCACCAGGTAAGAGCCAATCACGCCCCAGGGAATATGCGTGGAGCGATACAAGTTCGAGCGGGAGGTGTGTTGCGCGTTCATCCTAATATCCTCGTTTCTCTGCGCTGAAGGTAGTACTGAACGGTCATGCCAATGACCAGAACCAACAAGAACAGGACAATTGAAGCGGCTGCGGCATACCCCTGACGAAAACTGCTGCTGACGCTGCCGGAGGTTTGTCCAAACCCGGTAGCATAGATAAGATATCCCAGAACTTGCGTTCCATTACGATAACCAACGAGCACCAGAAAAAGTTGCCAGGCCTGCAAACTGCCAATAATGTTGAGCAAAAGATTGGTATTGACGCTTGGGGTGAGCAGAGGCCAGGTGATATTGACAAACAATTGCCAGGGGTTGGCGCCATCAATACGGGCGGCTTCGTACAATTCAGAAGGAATGGTCTGAAGCCCGGCCAGAAAAATCATCATGGTAGTACCCATATTGGCCCAAATCTGAATGAAAATCACCCAGGCAAAAGCTTGTTCTGGCGGACCGCCTAAAAACTCGGAGCGCAGCCCAAACAACGAAAGCAGTTTAGCGGCGGGGCCTCCTAAAGGGTACAGAAAGAGTGACCACATCAGACCTTGAATCACCACACCAAGAATAACGGGCATAAAGTAAATGGTGCGGAAGATATTTGAGCCTTTCAGGTTTTGGTTCACAATGAGGGCCACAAACAGCCCTAACCCGAATTGAATAATGGTAACAGCCGCCGAGAAAATGAGAGTGCGCTTGAGGGCATCCAGGTTATCTATGGAAGCGCGGCCCATAAAGAGGAACTCGCGGTAATTATCGAGGCCAATCCAATGGACTGGCGCACCTTTGATACCAGTTGCGTCAGTGAAGGAATAGAAAGCGGTTGCTATGGATGGGCCAAGGGCAATCAAAAAGTAGAATAACAAGCCCGGTAAAAGCAAGAGATAAGGGGTCAATTTTGACCCGCCTCGTCCAAAGTGATAGTACATGATACGCACCGGTTCCTTTCCGTTCCGTAAAACAGTCTGGGCTTCCCACGCCAGGGTGAGAAGCCCAGAATAGAGAAGGGCTACTTGTTGACGGCGTCTAACCCGGCTTGCAGGTCGGCTTGCACTTTATCAGCAAGAGCCTGCGGGTCGTCGTCGGTGCCAAAGGGCTTGAAGTACGAAGCCCACGGGTTGGCAAACTGCCCGGCGCCTTTGGGGGCAACCCAGTATTGTTCGTAGCCAACACGGAAGTTAGCAAGATACGGAGCAACCTCGGCGCCAATTTTGGTGTTGAGTTGGGCGGTCGGCTGAGTGGGGATGAAACCAACGGCATCTACGAAAGCCTGATAGTTAGCGGGTTCAGAGAACTCGGCAAGGTAGAGCAAGGCGGCTTCTTTGTTGGGGGTGTTGGCGGCAATGGCCCAACCCTGGTCGTATTTGCCAAAGAGGTACTTGTTGTCTTCGGCGTTGTCGGAGCCGGGGAAGGGGATGTAGCCCCAGTCAAAATCAGGCTGAGCGGCTTCGATGGCCGGGCCATACCAGGTGCCGCCGGGGAACATGGCAACCGCGCCAGAGGCGAAGCGACCAGGGGCGGCATCGCCAGCAATGCCGCTCGCGCCTTCTTCCATCATGTCGCGGGCATAGACTTGCATCTTTTGCCACATTTCGAGCGATTTGGCGTCATTCCACTTGATTTTGCCAGTCCACAAACCTTCCACCAGCGCGGCCTGGTCGGGGTAGATAGAACCAATCAGACCATACGCACCCACAAAAATGGGCCAGCCATCTTTGCCGCCGGCGGTCATGCAGGGAATTCCAGCAGCTTTGAAGGTTTCGCAAGCGGTGACCAGCTCCGGCCAGGTGGTGGGAACTTTGAGGTTGTATTCTTCAAACAGTTTCTTGTTGTAGTAAATACCGCTGTATGAAACACGACCAAGGTTGACGGCATACACTTTGTCATTGTATGAGCCGGCATCTTTGAGCGCAGATTCGTCATAGTTTTTGAGGAAGTCCTGCCCGGTCAGGTCCATCAGCAAACCAGCATCGATCAGCTGCTGCCAGTTGGGCGGGTCCACCTGCTTCATGTAGGGCTGGGCGGCGTTGGAAAACCCAAAGATATCTAGCACGTCAATATCATTCGCAGAAAGGCGAGTCTGCGAGACGGTGCTCAACTCGTTTGCGTTGACAACCGCCATATCAACGGTGATGTTGGGATGTTTTTCGCTAAACTTCTTATTGAATTCTTCCATGAAGGCGACCATCGGCGGATTCTGGTGAACCAAAACGCGCAGGGTCACCTTTTCGGCAGGCTGCTCCACAGGGGCAGTATCGCCGCCGCTGGATGGAGCAGCGGTTGGCGCGGCAGGAGAGCCGCAAGCAGCCAGCAGCGTGGCAATCACCACCAACAGGCTGAGGAGGGAAAAGAGTTTCTTTGACATTCGGGGGCTCCTTTATGAAACAGGAATAATGAGGTTGGCGCTATATACAGCAAGGCGTTCCTGTTTCATATTCTATAAACTTCAGCCCCACCAGTCTTGGAGAAAAGCGCGAAGCAACTGGAGAAAAGAGCGTGAACGCGCAATCAAGAGTGACGGAAGTTTTCGGGGGAAAAGCCCGTTTCACGGTGAAAAATGCGGGTGAAATAGCCACTGTCTGAAAATCCAACATCCAGAGCAATTTCTGAAATGCTGCGCTGGGTGTTTTTGAGCAAGATTTTGGCCTGATGAATGCGGTAACGCTGCAAATATTTAATCGGAGTTGTGCCAAGTTCCTGCCGAAAACAGAAAGTAAGGTAATCTTCAGCAATGTTGATATGCCGGGCAATATCGGCGCGGGTGATGGGCTGGGCATAGTTTTGATGAATATAGACCATCGCGTGTCGTACCAGCCGCTGCGCATCTACGCTCAACCGGCGTTTCCGTTCGAGCGCGGCGCTAATATGCGCAATCGTCTCATCCATGCCAAACAACCCCTTTTGAAGAACAACTGCCACGCCCTCGTTGAGCCGCTTCAGGTCATCTTCTCCTAAGTCTCTGCCGGTAACGACAATGACAGGGATGTTCTGAGCCCAAGATGCTTCGCGCATTGCTTGCAAGACAGCAAAACCGTCCAACTCTGGCATTTGCAGGTCGAGCAAAACCAGGTCTATTTTTTCTTGAAGGAGAATTTTGAGAGCCTCATGGCCGTTTTGCGCAGCCAACACACGGTTAGACGGGCTATGCAGACGAAGAATGCGGGCGTGCATTTCCAGCGCATTCACATCGTCATCCACAACCAGAAAAGTACGCAGGGTTTGGTCGGGTGCTTCGCTCAACGAAAGGTTTTCATCCAGAGCGCGCAGTAAAGTTTCTGGCTCAATTGGCTTGGTCAGGTAATCCAAACTAAGAAGAGATTCGCCTTGCGTGGAGGCACGATAAAACAAGATGGGAATGTTCTGAGCGGAGGGCAGGCTCTTGATTGCGCGCATGGCGCGCCAGGCCAGCCCTGATTCACCTTCGATATCTAAAATGATTGCCTGAGGAGGCGAGACGGCCAGAAGCGATTGCCACTCAGCAGGTTTACCCAAAGGAGCCATCAGCAGGCGCACCCCCTGTTGAAGCAAGCGTTCTTTAAGCCGCTGTGAGTCAATCAAGGAATGGAACAAGAGCAAAACCGTTTTTTCATCAGAAACAGAAAAAAGCGAAGTCTGCCTTGCAACGGGAGCAACCTCCGGCAGGGTGAACCAAAAGCGAGCGCCTTCTCCGGGCAATCCACTGGAAGAAACACCCACCTGCCCGCCGTGCATTTCTACAA
Source organism: uncultured Anaerolinea sp. (assembly GCA_964422545.1). Lineage (GTDB taxonomy): Bacteria > Chloroflexota > Anaerolineae > Anaerolineales > Villigracilaceae > UBA5195. Next base: position 123,667 of record CAYRBO010000001.1, read on the forward strand.
GGGTTTTGCAAATGGCAAGTCCTAACCCAAGCCCAGGATATCGTTCAGAAACGCTGCGTTCAGAACGGTGAAAGGCTTCAAAAATTTGCTCCTGTTCATGGGGCGGAACGCCCAAACCGGTATCACAAACTTCCACCCGCGCCTGGCCGTTTTCTTTTAAGATGGAGAGCCGCACATCACCATGCAAAGTAAATTTGACGGCATTGCTGACCAGATTGAGAGCAGCCTGTCGCAAACGGGTGCGGTCGCCCCACACCCACACGGGTTCATCGGGAAAAACAGACTGCCATCTCAAATTCTTGTCCTGCGCCAGTTGCGCGCCACTTTCGGCCACCAAACGCAAGGTTTCGACCAGATCCATCGTTTCATACTGAAGGCGCAACTGCCCAGCACCGCTCGAAGCCAGGTCAATCACATCATTAATCAACCCGCCCAGGTGTTGAGCATAAGCATGGACTCGCTCAATGTCGCGGCGGGCTTGATCGGGCAAAGATGTGTTTTGCTCTTCTCCTTCTTCCAAAAGTAGACCGCTCAACCCAACAATCAAATTGAGCGGAGCGCGCAGTTCATGGCTAATGGTAGAAAGAAAGCGGCTTTTGAGCCGGTTAGCTTCCTCGGCGGCACGCCGGGCTTCGGTAGCCTGCCGATACAAACGCGCCGTGTTCAGAGCGCTGCCAAGTTGTTGAACAATGGCGCCCTGCAGGTCAAGATGCGCAGTATCAAACACCATAAAGCCAATCTGACCAGTCTGGTCGGTAAGAGGGATAAGTGAAAGAGAAAACGCTTGTTCGGATGAAAAGAGCTCAGGGGGAAGAAAGTTTTGGCTGCGCATGCGGCGGATGGGTTGCTGCGGGTCGAGCGCATTCCGCAGAATAACCCAGGCAAAGCGGTCCTCGCCTTCTGGCTCAAACAGCCCCACCTCAGCAGTTTTAAGACCAAAATCAGGCAGGTACCGCGCCAGCACCTCATACACACCGGCTTCATCCAAAACGTTGAGCAAGCGGGCGGTCAGCAAACTCAGACGGCTGAATGTCCAACGCTCCTCCAGCATATATTGACGATGTTCACGGTGCATGTGCGCGCTAATGGTCAGTCGGGCTTCATCGAGCAGCGCTTGCGCCAGGTCGGGACGCACGCTCCAGACCGGGCTTTTTGGAAGCAAAGAAAGTGCTTCTTGCCAAACATGCGTATCATCGCCCGTACGAGAAAAACGCGCCAGAATATCGTTCAGCGCAGTACGAAAAAGAGAAGCATCATTGTCGGTCAGGCTACGCTCCAACCGTTGGACCAGCATATCGCTTAAAACAAGAAGTTCAGATTCTTCCAGGTCATAAATCTGTTGGCGAAGGTAAGCGGCAATTTCCTGGCCCAACGAAGTATTTGTGGAGGAATCTTGCTGCTTATGCAAAAGAGCAGAAACTCCACATCCACACGAGTGGCGCACAACCAGATGCGTATCCACTTCATCAACATCGGGCAAGGGCGTGCCTTGCGTCAAATGCTGCCAAAGTTTCTGCGCAGCACGGTAGCCCATATCAAACAGTGGAACATGAACGCTGGTCAGGGCCGGCTGCTGTACCGCGCCTTCGAGCCGATTGTCAAAACCAATGACCGCAACATCATCCGGAATGCGTCGCCCTGCTTGCTTGAGGGCATCCATTGCACCAATCGCTGATTCGTCATTACTGGCAAGCAGCGCATCAAACGCTACGCCATTTTGCAATAATTGAGCAACAGCAGCAAACCCGCCATCATAAACGTGTCGACCATACAGAACACGGCGTGGGTCTTGCTCCAGGCCCAATTGACGACACGCAGATTGAAAAGCCTGCAAACGCTTCCCCGAATCGCCCGTCAAATCATCAGCAGAACCTGCAATGAATGTGATTTTGCGCCGCCCATGCTCGACCAAGTGTGTTACTGCCTGAACGATACCAGCGGCATTGTTGGCCGCAATGGTCGGGCCTTTCTCGCCTGTCCCAATAAACAAAACCGGAAAGCCAGATGCGCGCAATTCTTCAATGTAACTAGAACGGACAGGAGAATGCAGTGGAGCCGCAACAATGAGACCTTGCACATTCCAGGGGCCGATTGGCACAAAATCGTGTTCGGCGGATGGAAAAGGCCAAGCCGGGCGATAAGGGTCGCTAGGACTGGCCGATGGCCCAATACCGCACCCTAGTAAAAGATTGCAGTTCAAAGTGTGTGCCGCCCGGCAAATTCCGCGAAAAACAGGCGCCAGATAACTCAGGCTTGTAGCCGTTCGATAAAACTGCCAGCCAGCTAAAACGCCTATGGAGGGAATCGATGCATGAGAAGATTTATGAGAACATGGCATAGGATGTTGCTGGGCACTATTGCGCGAGTAGATATGACATAGCATACTATATCACAATACCTTCGCCAAAAATTTTCTCGCAGGTTTCGCGTGACGGACACTTGCGCCGAAAGCAACGCGCTGTATTGAGAATCCGCCCGCCAGAGATAGCGAATAAGAACGTTTGTTAGCCCATATTCAGGTAGCGCGGGAAGTTCTACGTTCTTCTCCGTTTATCCCCAGTTAAAAAATGCAGCCCCGGAAATTGGCAAAGGTATTGAAATTGGCAAAGGTATTGAAATTGGCAAAGGTATTGATATCTCAGGCTCCGGTTACTTGTGACCTGGACTCTCTCGCAGAGTAAGAACTCCCTCAGGGGCAAGGGGGCAAGGAACATCCGTTTGACTTCCAAACTTCGCATAGTTCTGAATAAAACGCAAGGCCAAATCCTTGTAGCGCTTGTCATATTCCGCGCGGCTGGGCCAACTCGACCAGGGTTCCAGCACAGAATCGGGCACGTCCGGGCAGGTTTTTGGAACTTCGAAGCCAAAGACAGGGTCGCGGTAGTATTCGACATGCGCCAGTTTGCCGGTCAGGGCGGCGTTTAACAAATTCCGCGTGTGACGGATGCTGATGCGCTTGCCAATCCCATAAGGCCCACCCACCCAGCCGGTGTTAACCAGCCAGCAGGTCACGCCGTAGCGCTCGATTTTACGCTTGAGCAGTTCCGCATATTTATAGGGATGATGCACCATAAACGGCCCGCCGAAACAGGCCGAAAAGGTGATTTCCGGCTCTTTACCCAGGCCGACTTCGGTTCCCGCTATCTTGGCCGTGTACCCGCTAATAAACTGGTAAAGCGCCTGGTCCGGGGTCAACCGTGCGATGGGCGGCATCACGCCGCTCGCGTCGCAGGTCAACATGATAATGTTTTTCGGGTGCCCGGCCTTTTTCTCCGGGACGGCGTTGGCAATAAATTCCAGCGGATACGAGGCGCGGGTATTTTCAGTCAGGGTATCGTCATCCAGGTCGATATGCCGCGTAACCGGGTCGTAAGGCACGTTTTCGAGAATCGTCCCGTAGCGTTTGGTGGTGGCGTAGATTTCGGGTTCGGCGCTCGCGGAGAGTCCAATTACTTTGGCGTAGCAGCCGCCCTCGAAGTTAAAGACGCCCTCGTCGCTCCAGCCGTGCTCGTCGTCGCCGATTAAGCGGCGAGTGGGGTCGGCAGAGAGGGTGGTTTTGCCGGTCCCACTCAGCCCAAAAAAGAGCGCTACATCGTCTGGGTCATCCGGGCTGACGTTGGCCGAGCAGTGCATGGGAAGCACGCCCTGAAACGGCAGCAGGTAGTTCAAAATTGTAAAAACAGACTTCTTGATTTCACCCGCGTAAGCCGTGTTGCCGATAATCGCCAGTTTTTTCTCGAACGACAGGCAAATGAAGGTCTCGCTGGCCGTGTTATCGACTGCCGGGGCGGCTTTGAAGGAGGGCAGGGCAAACAGCGTAAATTCAGGCACAAAACGCTTGTATTCTTCCAACGAATTTGGCAAGATGAACATATTTCGCGCGAACATACTGTGCCAGGCCAGTTCGGTTACGATTCGCACCGGCAGGCGGTAGTTCTCGTCCGCGCCGCCGTACACATCCTGCACGAAAACATCCCGGCCTTGCAAGAAGCCCAACATACGGGCATACAGTTCGTCGAATTTGCCCGCTTCAAAGGGGCGGTTATACACGCCCCACCAGATATTGCCCTCCGAATCGGTTTCGCGGACGACAAATTTATCGTTGGCCGAGCGCGCGGTGTGCTTGCCAGTGTTGGCTGTGAACGGCCCACCAACCGCTGTGGCGCCTTCGCCCCGGAAAATGGCCTCCTCATAGAGCGACTCGGTTGAAAGATTCCAGTACGCCAGGCGCAGATTTGCCACGCCATGATTAGACAGATTATATTCCGCTTTACGAGCCTGAGCCACGCTCTCGGCAGGGGTTCTAATGTTGAGTAAATTATTCATAGGTTCTCCGGTTTTCCTGCGTCAGGAATCAGGTGTCAGAGAATACGCTCAACCTGACATGTGATACCTCACATCTGATACATTTCTATAGCCAATCCCTCACCAGTTTCCTATCGCCAATATAAATCTCATTTGGGCTGGTGGGGTCGAGCGCCCACTTGATGCGCGCAATGCCCTCGGTCACATCCTTAACCGTCCCCGAAATCGACAGGCGGATATGCCCTTCCATGCCAAATTCCTTGCCCGGCACCGTCACCACCAGCGCCTTTTTGAGCAGGAACTTCGAAATTTCGACCGAGCTGGCATTAAAGGCGCGCAAATCTGGCAGGGCGTAAAAAGTACCATCCGGTTTGATTAAGCGCGCGCCCTGAAAGGTTTTCATCTCTTGCAACAAAACTTCGCGGTTGTTCTGGATGTGAAGCCGAATCGCCTCGACGACGTTTTGCAGGCCATTCAGCGCGCCCTCGGCTGCGGCCTGGCTCACGGGCGAGACGCCCGAAGTCGTCTGAACTGTAACATTGGTCATCACCCGCACGAGCGGCTTGGGCCCAACCACCCAACCGACGCGGAATCCGGTCATCCCATACACCTTCGCCACCCCGTTGACCACGATGACGTGACTGTCCTCAATGTCGCGGCGGGTAAAGCGGTAAGCCGGTACCGCTTCGTTGCGGTCGAAGACCAGTTTGTGATAGATATCGTCGCAAATCAGGTAAATTCCTTTGCGCTCGCAAAAATCGACCAGCTTTTCGATTAATTCGGGCGGGTAAACCGCGCCGGAGGGATTGTTTGGGCTGTTGACAATTATCGCGCGCGTATATCCCGTCACCGCCCGCTCAATTTCCGCAAAATTGGGGATGAAAGTCCCGTCTTCAGGAGTCACAATCACCGGCACGCCGTAACACATCTTGATAATTTCCGGGTACGAGACCCAGTACGGGGCCAGCACAATCACTTCATCCTGCGGGTTCAGAATGCTGTAAAAGATGTTAAACAGCGACTGCTTGGCCCCATTGGTCACGATGACATTTTCGGGCGAAACCAGCCGGTCATAATTTTCTTCGGTGTAGCGGATGATGGCCTTCTTCAACCCAGGCGTGCCGTCGGTGGGAACATATTTCACCTCCCCGCTGGTCAGTTTGGCCGCCGAGGCCAGGATGGCGTTGATGGGCGTCTTGTTCTTCGGCTCTCCGATTCCCAGGTGAATGACGGGTTCGCCCCGCTCCCGCAGCAGCCGGGCTTCCTCATTCAGCGCCAGGGTTGGGGACTCGGCAATTTCGGAGGCAAGTTTGCTCAGTCTCATCGATTCTTCCTTTCTCACTCTCCCTTTTGGGGAAAGGGGACTGGGGCGAGGGGTAAAAAAACACCTGGTCAGCATCTTCACGCTGACCAGGTATAGTACGACCACCGCCAAAGGGCGCTGACAATTGAATTGTCAGACATCACTATCATGGAATGATTATACTACGGGATGAGAATGAAAAATATCACGTCAAATGTCATAAACCCCTGGCACGAATCTTGCAACATCTCTTGTAAGTTTATTTTTCGGGATGTTTTTCCCGGATTTTACAAGAGGAAACCATGAACAATCTCATCATCGAAGCAATTGGGCGCTGCAACCCCGATGAGCCGCTCAACCCCGGCGACCCGCGCTGGTGCGATTTCGACCCGGCGCGCGGCACCAACCTGCACGACCGCATCACTCGCCGCCTGCGCGGAGCCGAAGCCGAGCGCAAATACAGCCACATTGCCGTGGCTGGGCATCGCGGCTGCGGCAAATCGACCGAATTGGCGCGCGTGATGGACCGCGCCAAAGCCGAGGGCTACCTGCCGCTCTACGCCGTCGTCAACGAACAGGCCGACCCCAACGAAATCGGCTTTGGCGACCTGTTCCTGCTCATGCTGCGCCTGCTCGACGAAGCCTTCGACGCCGACAAGAAACTCAAACCCCTGCCCGATACAGCCGTCAAAGTCGTCACCGACTGGTTCCAGGAAGTAACTCACGTCGAACAGCGCGAAGTGGAACGGGTCATCGCCTTTTCGGGCGAAGCCGGGCTGGGGGTCAGCACCCCGCTGGGCAAACTGCTCTCTGGCCTGAGCCTGCTGCGCAAAACGACCGGCAAACAGCGCGAGGAAATCAAACAGGCCGTAGAGAAATATCCCGACCAGTTGCGCCAAAACCTGAACCTGCTCTTATCGGAATCGCGCAAAATCTCCGATAGGGTTTACCCGCGCGGGGTCATTTTCATCCTCGACAACCTCGACCGCTATCCGCCGGAGATGATTAGCCGGGCCGTTCTGACCAACGCCGACCTGCTGAACGGCGTGGACGCCCACACCATCTTCGTCCTGCCCATCTCGCTGCTTTACAACCCGCCCGGCGAAACGGTCGAAGACCGCTACGAACCAGAGACCCTGCCCATGCTGCCTGTCTACCCGCGCGGCAACCACCGCTCCATCCAGGAACGAAGCGTCGCCGCACTGCTCAACGCCATTTACTTGCGCGTGGACAAAGACCTGTTCGCCGACCCTTCCATCGCCGTGCGGTTGGCGCACCTTTCGGGCGGCTGCCCGCGTGACCTGCTACGCCTGCTCAAAGAAGCCCTGCTAGAATCAACCAACGTCATTGATGAACGCGCCGTCAACCGCGCCGCCAGTTTGGTACGCGGCGAAATGGCCCGTAAACTCACCCTGCGGCACTACGACCTGCTGGCAAAAACCCATCTCGAAACCACCATCAACCCCGACGAAGACGGACGCTTCCTGCTCTACCGCCGCGCCGCGCTGGAATACGAAGCCGAACGCTGGATTGGCGTCCACCCCCTGCTATGGGAAACGCCCGAATTTCAAGCCGCGCTCGAATCGGCCCGCCGCGAGCGCGGCAGCGTGCTGCGCGCGTGATATTGCCGTAATGCGGAAATGATTCCGCAGACCAATTGCGCCACAAAAATTAACGAGCAATGCTATAATAAAGTGACTATACGCAAATGAGCGAACGAATCACCGATTCTCCCGATGAATTCGAGCGGCTGCGGCGCTTTGCCTTGTTCCACCAGGGGCAGTTTTCGCTGGGACTGGCGCGCGTCAACGACCCGCGCCAACGCAACGAAGTCATCGCACGTCTCAAAGAAGCCCTGCAAGCCGAAAATATTCGCCTCGTCCATCTCGACCTATCAAACCGCCACCCTGAAAACCTGCGCCAGGCCTTGCAATCAATTCCGCAAGGACGGGACCTGCTCCAAAAACCGCGCCAGGCTGCGCTGGTTGTGACAGGCATGGAACATCTCATCGAGACCACCACTGCGCCGGGCGGGCGTCCGCCTTTCGCAGCGGCAATCAACGCCGAGCGCGACATCCTGCGCTCCACGCTGCCCATCCCGGTTGTCCTGTTCCTGACCGACCTGGCGATGGACCGCTTGGACATTTCCGCGCCAGACTTCTTCGACTGGTACAGCGCGGCATTCCACTTCCAATCGACCGGGCTATCTGCTGCGCGCGCCGAACCAGCAACCAGCAGCATTCTTCGCCAGCAGCCCGAAGACACCACCCGTCCGGCGAAGAAGAATCTCGAAGAACTGGAATCACTGCGGAAACGGATTGAAACCGACCCCGCCCGGCGCGCAGAATTGGCAACCTTGCTGCTCATTATCGGACGCAACTATGCCTCGCTGCCCGGTTTTTCGGACCGGCAACTCGCCGTCTCTTACCTGAAACAGAGCGCGCGCCTGTTCCATGAATTGAAAGACCAAGCCAGCCAGGCTGCTTGCCTGTCGAAATTGGCCGAAGTATATTACTGGATTGACGACTACGGCCAGGCGATAGAATATTTTCAGCAAGCGCTTGCCTATTACAATAACGCAAATGATTTTCTCAAAGCAGCCGCCTGCCAGCAGCGCCTGGGCGATGTCTATATCCAACTCTCCGAAACAAAACTGGCCGAACAGCACTATCAACAGGCCTTGAGCATCTATCAGCAACAGGGCCAAAACTCAGGGGCGGCGGCCTGCATCCGCAGCCTGGGCGATGTCGCCCGCCTGACGGGAAATTTTTCCGGCGCAGAACATCGCTACCGGGCCGCGCTCCCCCTCTACCGCGAGCAGAAAGACCGCCTGGGCGAGGCCAATTGCATCCAAAACATGGGCGACATCCTGCTCCACCAGGGGCAGTACCGCCAGGCGCAAATCCGCTATAGCGAAGCGCTCGAAATCTACCGCAAAATTTCGAATCAACTGGGTAAGGCCAATTGCCTGCAAGGGTTGGGACATGCCGCCCGCCTGCAAGGCAGTTTGGGCGAAGCGCAAGAGCGGGTTGCCGAAGCAATGGAGGTCTATCGCGCCATCGGCTACCGGCTGGGAGAAGCAGCCTGCCTCGAAAACCTGGGCGACCTGGCCCGCCGCCGCGAGGAATATGACAAAAGCGAAAGATATTACCTGGAATCGCTCAGCGTGTATCGGTCCCTGCGCAACAAACTCGGCGAGGCCAACGCATTCTACGGATTAGGAGAACTCTTCTTCCAAAAAGGGGAAACCCCAACCGCGCGAAAATCCTTCCAGCGTGCTGAGGAGATTTACCGCAAGGTCGAAGCACGCCTGGGCGAAGCCAATACCCTGGCCGCCCAGGGAGCAATTGCCCTGCTGGACGGGCAGGAGGCGGCCGCCCGGCAAATGCTGCAAAGCGCCTGCCAAATCTACCTCGAAATTGGCGACCGCTACTCGGTGGCGGCTCAAACCGGAAATTACGGCTGGCTGCTCTATGAGCGGGGGAAACTGAGCGAAGCGCGTCCCTACCTGTGGCGCGCGGCGGAATATTTCACTGTTCTAGGTTTGCACGAGCAGGCAGAACGACATCAGCGCGCCGGGGAAATAGCGCAAGATGTTCTCTTGCGCCCGAAGTAACGCAAGATGGCGTCTTGCGCTACTTCAACGTATCGAAATCCTGTGGATTTCCCAACGGAAGCGTGGTCACGCCTTCGAGAATGCGCTTGACCAGCCCGCCCAGCACGGAGCCTGTTCCCACTTCGACAAAGATTTCCACGCCCCGGGCGTGCATCCAGCGCACCGACTCAGTCCAACGTACCCGGTTTTGCATCTGGGCCCGCACATCGGCGCGCAAAGCCTCGGCGGTTGAGAGCGGAGCGGCGGCCACGTTCCCTACCACCGGAATAACCGCATCGGTAAACGGCGCTTCGTTCACGGCGGCATCCCATTCCGCCTGGATCGTCGCCATCAGCGGGGAATGCGCCGCAATGCTGACCGCCAGCGGCAGGGCGCGTTTGGCCCCGGCAGCCTTGGCCCCGGCGATTGCCCGTTCGAGGGCAGTTTTATGACCTGAAATCACCACCTGGCCAGGACAGTTGTCGTTGGCGACCTGCACAATCTCCACCTCGGTGCTGGCCTCAGCACAGACTTTGTCAAGGGTCGGGATATCCAGCCCCAAAATGGCCGCCATCCCGCCCGGGTTACGTTCCCCGGCCAGTTTCATCAGCTCGCCGCGTTTGCGAACGAGACGCAATCCATCGGCAAACGAGAGCGCGCCAGCCGCCGTAAGCGCAGAGAGCTGCCCCAGCGAGTGTCCGGCCACGCAAACGGGAGCAGGCAGCGGGGAAAAGGTTTTCCAAACGGCCAGGGAATGAATGAACAAGGCGGGCTGGGTGTTCACGGTATCATCCAGTTCTTCTTTTGGGCCGTCCCACATCAGTTTGGAAAATGCAAATCCCAAAATGGAATCGGCTTCCTCGAACACAGCGCGCGCAGCGGGGAAGGTTTCGGCCAGTTCACGCCCCATTCCAACCGCCTGCGAGCCCTGCCCCGGAAAAACAAAAGCAGTTTTAGAAAAATCAATCGTCATAGTTCACCTCGCGCGTTAAAACACAAACGCGCCGTGAAGGTCACGGCGCGTCAATGTTCAGAGAGTCAGTCCTTCTTCTTGATTTCGACGACTTCGCGGCCCTTGTATTGCCCGCACTTGGGGCAAACGGTGTGGGGCAGGCGCATTTCGCCGCAGTTGGGGCAGGCGACCAGGTTCTGGGCCTGCAAGGCATCGTGGGCACGGCGGCGGTCGCGGCGGCCCTTCGAATGTTTACGCTTTGGATGAGGGGGCATGCTTTACTCCTTAAGTATGATTGCATCCATTCCTGGATAGTGGTCCCGTTTAAGCGGACTGATTATAGCGGGGCCAGGTCAGGCTGTCAAGCGAAATTTTTTCCAATACCTTTGCAACCCATCCGCGCTCATGGCGAGCGGATTGGCGAGGCGGTAGGCTGCGATTTCTTCGTCGGTCAGGCCTTCGGCGCGGCCCTGCGCTTCCATCCAGGCTACAAATTTATCACGCAATTCATCTTCTGCCGGTTCGGCGGGCATGGTATCGAGCAGCCAGCGTTCCACTTCGTCGAGATTGCGCAAAATCGTCTGAAGATGCCACTCGACATCCTCGAAAATGCCGAAGTGCGTTGGGGCAATTCGCCTGAAGCCGACTTTTTGCAGGCGCAAGACGCTCTCGCGCCACTTTTCGAGGTGGAACTCTGGCGGGGGCATGGGCAGGCGCATGTAGCGGTGGCCAGGAATGCGCACCGCGCCCACATCGCCACTGAAGCATAAATCCTCGAACTGGTAGGCAAAATGATGTTCGGCGTGTCCGGGCGTGTTGAGCGCCACCAGCCGCAAGTGGCCGACCATCACTTCCTGGTTGTCTTCCAGAATGGTCAGTTTGCCTGCCGGAACAGGTAAAAAGTCGCCCCATAGCGGCTGCATCAGGTCGCCGTAAATGCGTGTGGCGCTGGCGATTAGTTTTTCGGGGTTGAGCATGTGCGGCGCGCCGACCGGGTGGACGAAGACCTGCGCGCCATGTGAAGCCAGGAACCCGGCAGCCCCGGCATGGTCAAGGTGAATGTGGGTCAGGAAAACGTGCGTAATGTCGCGCAGGGTGTAGCCATGCGCCGCGAGGGCTTTCTCCAGCGCAGAGACGGTCGAACCGGGGCCTGATTCCACCAAAACGATGCCAGTACTATGCTTGAGCATGTACGAGGCAATGGCGCGCGGCTGACCTTGAAAGTTCAAGTCGAGGGGGATAACGGAATTGCCTGCCAAGTGTGGTTCTCCAATCCTTTGTGTGCATTTGCAAACGCCTGCAAGGTTTCGGCCAGGTCGGCGTCTTTGTAAATTTTACAGACGGACACCCCGCGCTGCTCCAGTTTTTCAGCCAGGGCTTCCGACCCCGGCCGGCCGCCGAAACTGTGCGCCATGAGCAGCAACACCAGCGGACGCAGGTTGCGGCGCTGAAGCAACTCGACCGCCAGGAGGACATCATCGCGGCTGGAAGGGGTAATCAGCACCGCGCTGGAGCCGAGCGGCATCTGCGGAGACTGCAAATCGACCAGGCTGGCGAGCGACAATTCCCCATCCCCGCTCACAAAGGCCAGGGTTTCCAGCACTTTGCTTTCCTGGCGTTCACTGCGTTCGGCAGGGATGACCGTATAGACCGGGCCGTTCGTTACCAGCCCTACCGCGCGGCGCTGCTCGATGAAATAATGCGCCAGCGAAGCGGCAATGCAGGCGCCATATTCGATGGTGGAAGCCGCCAGTTTGATTTTTGGGCGGCGGATGAACATCCAGTCGTTCCAGAGCTGCTCAACCTCGGGCTTTTGCTCGGCCTGGATGCCCACCTGGGCGTCGAGGAAAATCCACAACTCGGCCTGAGGGTCCTGCTCGAACTCTTTGACCATCAATCTGCCGCGCCGGGCGGTGGAGGGCCAGTGAATCCGTTTGAGCGGGTCGCCGGTGACGTATTCCCGCACCCCGGCGGCGTGAGGGGTGACCTCGTAGGACTTGCGGCGGATGGCCTTGCCCCCTGGCAGCATCCCCGGCGGCGAGGGGAAATCGGCCAACGGGATGATGAGGGGTAAGACGAGCAGCGAATCGGCGGAGGGGAAGGTCTTTCGGGCCGTAAAAAAGCCAAATGGGTCGCCAGAGCGCAGGGTGGTCGGCCCAAGCGGGAACGCGCCGCGGCTGGTGAGCCAGGTGCGGGCCAGGTAGGTGCGATTCTCGCGGCTGCCAATCATGGTCACCAGGCGCGAACCAGCGGCCTGCGGCAGGTTAGACTCATTCTCGATTTCGAGAAACAGGCGCGGCAGACGGGTGGTATTGGAGACCTCGATGGTCTCCTCGAAGATATCTCCTACGCTGGCTCGCAAAGACCGCGCCTGGCGCATCACGCGCACCCCGCGCAGTGAAATCCCGGTCCACAACCAAGCGACTAGCAGAAGAAGCACGCTCATATAAACCAGGCGGACATAGAGCAGGGAACCGGTGGCGGCCATCCCGATTCCGCCCACCGCCAGGGTCAGGAGGAAGACAATCCAGCCCGTGTGACGCTTGCGCATATCAGGCGTTGAAACTGCCGCCAGGGACCGGCACGCCCAGCAGGATTTCCTGCACGATGCGTTCAGCATTCACTTCGCGCAGGCGCGCCGCAGGATTGACAATAATGCGATGCGCCAGAATGGGCAGCGCCAGGGCTTTGATATCGTCGGGCAAGACATGGTCGCGCCCGTTCAGGGCGGCGCGCGCCTGCCCGGCGCGAAAGAGACCCAGCGAACCGCGCGGGCTGGCGCCCAGGTACACATCGGCGTTGCTGCGGGTACGGTGAGTTAATTCCACGATATAGCGTTTGATAGAGTTCGCAACGTAGACCGTTTTGACGGCCTCGGCGGCCTCCAAGACTTCCTCGGCGGAAAAGACCGGAGAGATGCCCTCGATGGGATGCCGCAGCTGCTGGCCTTCCAGCACGGAGATTTCCTCTGCCAGGTTGGGGTAACCGAGCCGAACGCGCAGCAGGAAGCGGTCGAGTTGGGCTTCGGGCAAAGGAAAAGTGCCTTCATATTCGATTGGATTCTGGGTCGCCAGCACCATGAAAGGGCGCGGCAATGGATGGGTCACGCCATCGACCGTCACCTGGCGCTCGTCCATTGCTTCGAGCAGGGCGGCCTGGGTTTTTGGCGTCGCGCGGTTAATTTCGTCAGCAAGGATAACCTGTCCGAAAATGGGGCCGGGACGAAACTCGAACTTGCGCGATTCCTGATTGAAAATGGAGACCCCGGTCACGTCCGAAGGAAGCATGTCAGGCGTGAACTGGACTCGGTTGAATACGCATCCCAGCGATTTGGACATGGCGCGCGCCATGACGGTCTTACCCACGCCGGGAACATCCTCGATGAGAACGTGTCCCTGGCACAGCAACCCAATTACAACCATTTCCAACGCGCTATGCTTGCCAACGACAACTTTCTCCAGATTCTCCAGCAATTTCTCGCCAAAGGCTTTGACGTCTGTCATAGAGATTTCCTTTCCTTATGCCCGGAGTTGACATAGCCCAGGTACACATCTTGATGAGTTTTTGATTGTAAGTGAGAATTGAAAGCGGGGCAAGCGAGGGTTGAAAAACCATACTTAAGAGGGGTGCATCCTTGTCATTTTCCGCAACCCAAATCTTCCCTGGCGGCCTGAACCACCTCCGCGCTGCCGGGGACATCACGTTCAATACGCCCCCAAAGAGCGCACAAAGTCGGGCGCATGAATTCGCGCGAGAAGCGGTAGGTTTCCCGGGTCATACTTCGCGCCTGCTGCCAGTCGCCGGTATGGGCGTAGGCTTCGATGAAAACGAAATTTTCGAGCGGGTCGTTGGGGTGGTCGCCAAGGGCGAGAGCCTGCCGATGCAGGTCGACTATCGCACCCCAATCGCCATCCTGACGGGCGAGTTCGGCTTTGGAGAAGTAATAACACCACGAACGGGGAATTTCCGGCTGGTAGAAATCGGGCAAGGTGACGGGGTTAGCGGCGCGAATGAGAGCCGGGTTGCTCAAAAAAGCGGCGTCGCGCAGGTCGGGGGGAATCAGTTTATTTAACGGGTCGATTTGCGGGTCGAGGATGCGGACACAGCCGGGGGGAGAATAATTGACGACGATGACTTTCGAGGTGTTGCCGTAGAACGTGGTGGCAAGATAGTTTTGCTCGAAAGCGTGGCCCGGTTCGAGTTTCCCCGCCAGGGCGCGGCCTTCCTGAGCGCGGACGGAGGCGAAATAAAGGATGTAGTTCATGCCAGAGTCCAACGTCTCCTGAGGTTGGTTGTCCTCCAAAATCGAGGAGTTATAAATCCAGTTGAGCGGGCCAGAGAGCGAGTTATCGCTGAAAACCGTTACCGGCAGGTCGTTGGTGATGAGAGTCGTTCCGGGTTCGAGCGAAGGCGCGCGCCACGCCATCTGCCAGAAGAAAGCGCGCTGGGTATCCCAATCACGACGGTAGGTGGCGTTGGTCTGGAAATGCTTGCCGACAGAGAAGCCAATCAGCAGGGCCAGCAGGGTCAGTTGCAGGCGCGGGAAACGGGATAAAAATCCCAGCAGGGCTACCAGAAGGAGGCTGGAACCGAGCATGAAGGAAAGCGTGAACCTATCCGCCGAGAAGTGCAGCTGCGGCAGGGTGCGCTCGCCGACCAGCCAAAAAGCGCCGCCGCCGAGCAGCCAGGCGAGGAGGCCCAGGATAAGTAACTGGTAATTGGTGATTGGTAATTCGGGGTTCGATATTCGATATTCGATATTCGGGAGGCGATATTCGATATTCGATATTCGGAAGAGGAAGAAGCCGGTCAGGAGGGTGGCTGCCAGAGCAAGGGCAAAGGCTCCGAGCGTGGTCAACAGGCCGAGGCTGGAAGCGTCCACCGGCTCGAAGGGGAAGAGCCAGGCGAGAGGGACGGTCGTCCAAAAGGCCTGGAGCATGTTCCAGAGCAGTTTCCCCACCCCCCACAAGAAGTTAGTGCGTAAATCATCGAGGGTCTGGTAAGAGTAACTGGCGTTCTGGTTGGTGAAAAAGAAGGCGCGCCAGGCAGTGACAAGCAGGAAAGTAGACAGGTAAGACAGGGAAACAAGGAGGACGCGGCGCAGACGGGCCTTGAAGGGAGCGTCTATTAGAAACCAGAAAATGACCAGGCGAAAAAATTCGAGGAAGTAGAAATATTCCATCGTCAGCAGGTTGACGATGGAGAGAGCCAGAGCCGGGATGTGCCAGCGTCCGTCTCGTTTTTGGAGGGCGAGAACGCTGAAGTAGAGGGAGAGCAGGAAGGCGTTGAGGACGATGTAAAAATGGGTGTACATCAACGCGATGAAGTTCTGGCCGAGACCGGGGTAAACGAGGAAGAGCGCGGCAGCCCAAAGCGGCAGACGGGATTGAGGAAAGATGCGGCTGAAGAGTTTCCAGACCAGTACGGCGGTCAGCCAGCGCAGAACAATCATCAGAAGTTGCCAGACCCAGGGGTGCGGGCCAACCAGCGGCAACATGACCTGGTAAATCATCCCCCAGAATGGGCGGCTGGTGGAGAAGGTTTTGGTGAGGGCGGCGGGGCCGAGGCGGTAGTAAATCCAGGTCCAGGGGGCTTCGTCCCAGTAGAAACCGCGCTCCCAGAAGAAGGGGGCGTAGGCAAGCAGGGCGAGAAAGGCGAGGAAAGTGGCGGGATGAAAGAGGAAAGAGGAAAGACGGGAGCGGAGGGTCATGCGGGTTCTCTCAGGCAAGGATGGGTAAATCATACCATGTCACCGGCAAGCCGATGGACTCCATAAGATATAATCGGCGCGTGACGACGCCCCAAACTTTGCTCAAAACCATCTTTGGATACGACACCTTTCGCCCGTTGCAGCGCGAGGTGATAGAGAACGTGCTGGCGCGGCGCGACAGCCTGGCAATCATGCCGACCGGCGGGGGAAAATCGCTGTGCTACCAGATTCCCGCGCTGATGCTCGACGGGCTGACGGTGGTCGTTTCACCGCTCATCGCCCTAATGAAAGACCAGGTGGAACAGTTGCGCGCCTACGGTATCCCGGCGCTGTACTTGAACTCGACGCTTTCACCCGAAGCCTACGCCGCCAACATGGAACATATCCGGCGCGGGAAGGTCAAACTGCTGTATGTAGCCCCCGAAACCCTGCTGACTCCGCGCATTTTCAACCTGCTGGATGCGCTCCGGGTGGATTTGTTGACGATTGACGAGGCGCACTGCATTTCGGAATGGGGGCATGATTTCCGGCCCGAATACCGCCAATTGGTGGATGTGCGCCGCCGCTACCCAAAGGCGGTCTGCCTGGCCCTGACGGCCACCGCCACCCCGCGCGTGCGCGCCGACATCACCCGCAGCCTGGGCTTTTCCCAATCGAACGAATTCGTTGCCAGTTTCAACCGCGAGAATCTCTACATCGAAGTTGCGCCTAAAACCGAGCCGCTGCGCCAAACGACGCGCCTGCTGGAGCGATTCAAAGACCAATCGGGAATCATCTACTGTTTTTCGCGCAAGCAGGTGGACGAACTGGCCAAGGCGTTGGCGCAGCGAGGCTATTCGGCGCGCCCCTACCACGCCGGGCTGGAGGACGCCGAACGCCGCCGCAACCAGGAGGACTTCATCCGCGACAATGTGCAGATTATGGTCGCCACCATTGCGTTTGGGATGGGAATCAACAAGCCGAATGTACGCTTTGTCATCCATTATGACCTGCCCAAAAGCATAGAAGGCTATTACCAGGAAATTGGCCGGGCCGGGCGGGATGGGCTGCCCGCGCACTGCCTGCTGCTCTACAGTTACAGCGACGTGGCAAAACTGCGCTATTTCATTGACCAAAAAGAAGGGAATGAGCGCCGGGCCGCCATGCAGCAGTTAGATGCAATCGTGCGCTACGCTGAGGATGAGCAAACCTGCCGCCGCAAGCCGCTGCTAACCTATTTTGGGGAATTGTATGCTACCCCAAAATGCAACAACTGCGACAACTGCACCGCCGCGCCGCCGGTGCTGGCCGATGTGACCATTCCGGCCCAGAAATTCCTATCTTGCGTCAAGCGCACCGGGGAGCGATTCGGCGCAGGGCATATCGTTGACGTGTTGCGCGGCTCAAAAGGCGAGCGAATCTTGCGGCTGGGACATGACAAACTCTCGACCTACGGCATTGGCACGGACCTGACTGAAAAACAATGGATGCACCTGGGGCGGCAGCTGCTCCAGATGGGCTATCTCAAACAGGAGGGCGAGTTCCGCACCCTAAGCCTGACCGAAAAAGCGATAGACGCGCTGCGAAAACGGAGCCCCATCTACGGGCAGTTGCAGGAAGTGGAGGAACGTCCGCGCAACAAGGATGCCCGCAAAACCGAACTGGAATACAACCGCGCGCTGTTTGCCCTGTTGCGCCAAAAACGCAAGGAAATGGCCGATGAAGCCGGCGTGCCGCCTTACGTCATTTTCTCCGACAAAACGCTGGTGGAGATGGCGGCCTATTATCCGCAGTCACGCGAGAGCCTGCTGAGGATAAGCGGGGTGGGGCAGGTGAAGTTGAACCAGTACGGCGAGGCATTTTTGCAGGTCATCGGCGCGTATTGCAAAAAACACGGCCTGGCAGAAAAGGGCAAAGAAACCGAGAAAGCCGCCGCGCGTGAAAAGGATGACTCGGGGCGGCGCTATTCGATGGTTGGCAAAGCCTATAACGAGGGGGCGAGTATCCAGGAATTGCTGGACCGGTTCGGGGTCAAGACTGTGACCATCATCGACTACTTGGCGCGATACGCCGCGGCTGGAAATTCGATTCGGTTCGATGAAAGTTTACAGGCATTGGCAGCCAGCACGCCTGAAATGCAGCAGGCCGCTTTCGCCGCGTTCGATGAAGTTGGCGCGGCTTTCCTGAAACCGGTTTTCGACAAACTGGAAGGCCGGGTCAATTACGACGAGTTAAAAATCCTGCGGTTGTTGTATTTGAGTAAGCAGGGGTTGGATTGATTAACGAGATTGTGGACAAGGGGTTTTTCGGTTATCCTGTTTTTCGGTTTCCTTGTTTACCCGTTTCCCGGTTTTCCGTTGATTTTGTACTCCATCCGATGCCGGTGATAGCGGCCTTCGGTGAAGGTTTGGGTGATGGTGAAGCCAAATTTGGCGTAGAGGGCGAGGGCGGCGGGGTTGTCGGTTTCGACGCTGAGGGCGACGGAGGTGTAGCCAGCAGAACGGGCGGCGTCGACGAAGGCCGCCAGGAGGGTTTTGCCGAGGCCCTGTCCACGCGCCTGGGGGGCGACGCCGATGTAGGTCAGTTCGATTTGCCCGGGCTGGAGGGCGTTGGCGGCGGAGGCGGAGAGAATGGATTGGGCGAGTTGAAGCAAGACGCCGGGGCGGGTAAAGGCAAGCCGCAAGATTTGCCCGGCAAACCAGGGGAGAGGGGAACGGAGTTGGGCGTTGAAGGCGGAGGGGTTGGGAGAGCCGAGGCAATAGGCGAGTAATTCGTAATTCGTAATTTGTAATTCGGGGGACGAAGAAAGAGATTTCAGGGCGCACAGTGCAACAACCGAGGGGTCGGCTTGGGCACGTTGGTAGTAGCGCAGGACGAAGGGTTTGCCCAGGTCGGTCAGCAGGGTGGGCATGGTGGCGCAGTGCAGGTCGGCCAGGGCGGGGAGGTAGGAGGCGGGGAGGCGGGAGAGGGGGATGATTTCAGTCATCAGTGAACAGTGAGCAGTATCCAGTGACCAGTTTTTGTTGGTTCTCCTCAGATTTGCGGGAGTTCAAGACCGCGCAGAAAACCTTCGTACACGGATTTCACGGATGAAACACGAAATCTCGCGGATAAGTCGAAAAATCCGTGAAAATCTGCCAAATCCGTGTGATCCGTGTACGGAACAGAGCGGCCAACCCTCGTTCAGGCCAAGCCTTTGATGAGGAAGGGGCCAATCGGTCGGATGATGAAGGCCGGCAGGCGTTTCCAGAGAGCGATGGCGGCGGCAAATTTTGGGTTTTTCTGGTTGAGGGCGGGGAGTTCCGCGCCGGGTTGCAGGGCGTACCAGTAGGCCAGCGGTTGTTGGCGCGGTTTCCATTTCATTTTGAAGGTCTCGTTGCCCGAACCAATCAGGCTGCGGCCAATGTCGTAGGTTTTGAAGCCGCGTTGGGCGTAGCGTTCAATGACTTTCCAGTACAGGCATTCCCCGGCGTAATCGGAGCGATAGGCGCGCAAAATGTTGGCATGAAGGTTGGTGACTACCTTACCGTGTTGAATGAAAACCCCGGCCCCGGCCAGTTTGCCGTTTGGCGCATATAGAACGGCGAATTCGAGAGTCTCGCCCAGAGAGTCGGCCATCGCTTTGAGATAGGATTTGGCATGGTAAGGAGAGCCCAATTCGTGCATGGAGCGCGCCAGGGCTTCGTAGGCGGCATCGAGCAGGTCGAGGCCGCCAAATTTGACGATGAATCCTTTTTTGAGCGATTTGCGGATGTGGTTGCGGTGATCAGAGGAGAAATTCGATAAGAGCGAATCGATATTCGGGGATAAATCCATCAAATAGGTGCAGTAAACCGGGTGTTGAACCCAGCCAGGGGGCGGGGTGGGGTCATCGGCAGCAAAGCGGATGTTGACATATTTGGCCTTCAGTTCGGCGGCCAGGGCGCGGGCAGCGTTGAGCAGCAGGTCGCGGGAGGTTTCATCAGAAAAGGCGAATCCGCCGTAAGAACCGAAGGGCGAGGTAGTCAGGTAGTTGCCGAAGATCGGATGCTGGATGTGCGCCAGGGCAAGCAGGCCGGTCACTTCGCTTTCGATTTCGGTCTCGAAGCGGTACATGGGGAATTTGTAGACGCTGCGGACAAAGTTCGACCAGGAATCCAGCGCGGTAAATGCCGCCGGGCCGGTGAGGGATTCGGGCCAGTTGGCAGGTTCATCGGGAGCGAGACGGCGGAGGGTGACAGTCATCAGTTATCAGTGTTCAGCGGTCTGAGCAAATTCTCGAACGTAGTCGAGGAGCGGGGAGACGGGGAAGTGTTGGAGCAGGGTTTTCAGGAATGCGAATTTGTTCAGGGTGAAGGGAAAGAGCAGTGGGTGCGAAGCCACGTCGCGCCCCAACCGGCGCAGGAAACGCTCGGGGCGGATGAGTTCGTAAGGGTGCAGGATGATGACCGGGCTGAATCCGGCGCGAAGTTCCCGCTCTAAAATTTTCAACACCAGGTTGGGCATGAGGCCAATCATGAAACTGGAGCCATACGGTACTTCTCCGGCGGCCAGCAGTTTGGTGGAGAAATGACGCGGGGCGGTGAGTTGGCGCGAGCGCTGGAAGAGCGAAAGGGTGCTGACGGGAAGTTCCCACACGCCGCCGCGGCGGTGCAGGCTGCCGCTGGGGGCGTAGATGGAGGAACTGTAGAGAAAACCGGCCCGCTTGAGCAGAGGGTAGGCGGCTTCGCTGATGCCGACCATTGGGGCGCGGTAGCCGCGCACATCGTAGAGCGCGCGCCAAACGGCGGAGGTTGCCAGGTCTTGCTGCAATTCGCGCTCATCGACCAGCGGACGGTGGAACTGACAATGCAGGCCCAGTTCATGCCCAGCGGCGACAATTTTTTGGGGAATTTCAGGATACCATTCGGCAATTTCGCCAACCAGGTAGATGCTGGCGCGGGCTTTGCCGAGCAAGTCAAGAATGGGTTCGAGGGCCTGACGGGTAAAGCCGCCATCGAGGGCGCGGCGCTGTTCGGGGTTTCGCCAGGAATCATAGCGCCGGGAGAGGGCAAACCAGGGTTCGTAATCAATGCTGAGGAGGACGCGGGGGGAGGGCATGGGGAATGCAGAATGTAGAATGATGAATGCAGAATGATGAATGCAGAATGGTGAATGCAGAATGATGAATG
>CAYRBO010000001.1:144760-352652 GCA_964422545.1 uncultured Anaerolinea sp.
TGAATGCAGAATGATGAATGCAGAATGATGAATGCAGAATGATGAATGCAGAATGGTGAATGCAGAATGATGAATGCAGAATGGTGAATGCAGAATGATGAATGCAGAATGATGAATGCAGAATGATGAATGCAGAATGGTGAATGCAGAATGATGAATGCAGAATGATGAATGCAGAATGATGAATGCAGAATGGTGAATGCAGAATGATGAATGCAGAATGGTGAATGACGAGTGAAGTGCGGGCGGAAGTATAACGCAAAACAGGCTGCCTGCCCCAATTTGCCCGGCAGACAGCCTGCTCACTGATTACTGAGAACTGCTTACTGACTTACTGCCCGTCTTGTACAACCCAGGTGCCAGTTTCGCCTTTGAGGGCGCGGCCCAGATTTTCGGGGTTGGTGATGAGGGCTTTGCCGTTGGGCATGGCTTCGAGATACCAGATGATGGCCTGGATTTTAGGCGCCATGCTGCCTTTGGCAAAGTGCGTGCCTTCGGCCAGGTAGGCTTTGGCTTCAGAAAGGGTCATTTTGTCGAGCCATTTCTGGTCGGGTTTGCCAAAGTTGAGAGCCACTTTTTCGACTGCGGTGGAAATGACGAACAATTCGGCCTTGATTTCGCGCGCCAGGAGAGAGGAAGCATAGTCTTTATCAATCACCGCTGCAATGCCGCGATAGTTGCCATCGCCAGGGTCAATGACCGGAATGCCGCCGCCCCCCACCGTAACGGTGATGATGCCCTGTCCAAGCAGGGTTTGGACGGTTTCGAGCTCGACGATTTCTTTTGGAAGAGGGGAGGCAACCACGCGCCGCCAGCCGCGCCCGGCGTCTTCCACCACGCTCCAGCCTTGTTCCGCTGCGCGGCGTTTGGCTTCGGCTTCGTCCATAAAACCACCTATCGGCTTGGTCGGTTTGGCAAAGGCCGGGTCGTCTTTATCTACCAAAACCTGGGTGATGACGGTGACGACCTTCTTTTTGATGCCGCGCTGGTAGAGGATGTTCTGCAAATTCTGCTGGAGGGCATAACCTATCGCGCCCTGGCTGTCGGCGCCGCACACATCCAGCGGGACTTCGTGCATTCCAGCGGTTTTGGCGGCGATTTCGGAGCGGCGCAGGATGTAGCCAACTTGCGGGCCATTGCCGTGACCAATGGCAACATCCCAGCCCTGCTCAATCATGTCGGCGATGTGCATACAGGTCTCTTTGGCGGCTTCGTACTGGCTTTCGACGGTGACGTTCTTGTCGTCTTTGATAAGCGAGTTGCCACCAATGGCAATAACAGCGAGTTTGTTCTGGGTCATGGGTTCTCCTGGAGGTTTTTTTAGAATCGGAAGTTGTCAGACAAATTGTATCTTGGATGTGGAAACAAGTAAATAGGGAATCACGGCTGTTGTTGCGTAATACAGTGAATGTTGCCGCCGCCGAGTAAAATCTCTCGCGCTGGGACGCCGACCACCCGGCGCTCGGGGAGCAGTTTTTGGAGGGTTTCCAAGGCTGCGGCGTCCTGCCGGTCGCCAAAGGTGGGGACAATTGCGCCGCCGTTGCAGAAATAGAAGTTAATGTATGAAGCCGCCATGCGGTCGCCGGCCTGGCGGGGGAGCGTGCCATTCACTGCGTCCACGCCTTCGGCTTCTTCGGGGGCGATGAAAATGGGGTCGGGTTGATGAATCTTGTGGACGGTGATTTTCCGCCCTTTGGCATCGGTTTGCGACATCAGGTACTCATACGCTTCGGCGGAACGCTCGTACTGCGGGTCGCTTCGGTCATCCGTCCAGGTTAACGCCACTTCAGCGGGACGCAGGTAACAGGCCAGGTTGTCCACGTGTCCTGTCGTTTCATCGTGGAAGACTCCGCGCGGAATCCACAGAACTTTTTCGACATTCAGATAATCTTTCAACAGCGCTTCGATTTCATCTTGGCTCAAATCGGGGTTGCGGCCCGGGCTGAGCAGACATTCGGCGGTGGTCAGGCAGGTGCCTTCGCCATCCACGTGAATCGAGCCGCCTTCGAGGACGAGCGGCGCTTTGTAACGGTCAATGCGTTCGATTTCCAGCACCTTTTGAGAGACGGCATCGTCCAAATCCCAGGGGAAGTAGAGGCCATTGTAGAGGCCGCCCCAGGCGTTGAAAATCCAATCGATGCCGCGCACTTCGCCTTGCGCGTTGACCACAAAAGTCGGGCCGCAGTCGCGCATCCAACTGTCGTTATTCGATAACTCGACCACGCGAACTTCGGGAGGCAGCATTTGGCGGGCATTGGCATACTGACTGTGATTGACGCCAACCGTGACCGGCTCGAACTGGGCGATGGCGCGGGCAACGGCAGTGAAGGCTTTTTGGGCCGGTTTGCCGCCCAGCCGCCAGTTATCGGGGCGCTGCGGCCACAGCATCCAGGTTCCGGCGTGCCTGGAAAATTCGGCGGGCATGAAAAAGCCGTCGGCGCGGGGGGTAGATTCGAGAGTTTGGGACATATTTCCTCCGAGGTAGGACGGAATTAATTCCGTCTTACACTTAACAGGATTTCACCAGCCACAATCGTTACCGCCACGCCTGCCAGCACCGGCAGGGCATAGGCCCAATCAACCGGCTGGCCGGGGACCCAGATGAAGAAGACGATGGCCTGGAGGATGAAAATTTCGCAGACCACCGCAATCAGCGCGGCCAGCGGCATCCCGCCGGGAATCTGGAAGGGGCGTTTGGCATCCGCATCGGTCTGACGCAGTTTCAGGAAGGCCGGGAACAGCGCCAGGTAGGGCAGCAGAAAGATGATGGACGAAAAGGCGAACAGCGTCCAGAACAACTCTTCGTTGGAACCGGCCATAAAGCCATAAACAACCAGCACGAGCGTGGAGATGGCACCGGTAATCAGGTAGGCGCCGACCGGGGTTTTGTTGACCGGGTGCAGCCTGCCAAAGACAGCCGGGAGTTCGCCTTCGTCGGCGGCTTCGGCGGCGGTGCGATTGGCGCCCATCGTCCAGGTGACCATATTCGCCAGGAAAGTGTATAACGCGCCGATGCCCAGGATGGTGACTGCGACAGCGCCCAGGCCTGAATCGCCCAGGATGGCGGTCAGGGTGTCGAGAATGCCAGAGACGAGGCCAAGCTGGTCGAGCGGGAGGGCGAGCAAAATACCGACGGTGGCAAGGATGTAGAAAAACGCAATCAAGGCCCCGGCGGTGAGAATCGCCGAGAGGATATCCTTGCCGGGGTTTTCCATCTCCTCCGCCGCGCCAGACATCAGTTCAAAACCCATGAAGTTATAGACGATGACCGGCAGGAAGGCCAGGCCAGCGTCCCAACTGGGCAGAATGGCGGTGAAAGACAGGTCGTTGGCGACTCCGTTGCGCGCCGCGTAGAGGATGCCGCCAATGCCCAGCACGAGCATAATCGCCGCTTTGATGAACGCGCCAATGTTCGGCACCCACTTCCCGGCTTCGAGGGTAATCGTGCCAATCCAGACGGTGAGCCAGGTCATGAGAATGCCAATCCCAATTTGCAGCCAGAGTGACATTTCGGGGTAAAACATCTGGGCGAACATGCCCGAGAAGAGGATGTAAACCGAGGGCATCCACAGGGCGACGTTAATCCAGTAGTACCAGGTGGAGCGCGCCGCCCATTTTTGGCCGAAGGCGCGTTTAATCCAGACGTATAGGCCGCCCTGTTCGGGGTAGGTAGTGCCTAATTCAGCGGTCACCAGGCCATAGGGGATGAAAAACAGCACGAGGGTCAAAATCCACCACGAGATGGTGGACGGGCCAATTGAGGCAGAGGCCGCCAGCGTGTCGATGACGATAATCGCGCAGACGGTAAAGAGGGTCATGTCGAGGGTTTTCAGGACTTTCTTGAAACCTTTTTGGGTGGTAGCAGACATGGAATTTATCCTTTTCGGTTGACGCCTCCCGCATCGACCGTAAGTTTGGGCCTACCTTTGGCGATTGGGAATAACGAACGACAGGCCGCATCCCATCAAGCCGGACACGGCCTATCGTCTGCGGTCTATGGCCGGTTCAAAAACGCTTCAATCTGGCCTTTGTGGTAGGCTTTGAGTTCTTCGGAGGGGCGCTTGAGACGCGGATAGACGAAGTAGGCCAGCAATCCCTTTTCGGTATGCAGGCGGTTCTCCGACTGGTCAAAGATAATCGAACGGGGATGGTCCATCACCTCGTCGGTGGCTTCCACGCCGCGCGAGGCCGGCAGGCAATGCATGAACTTGCAGTGAGAGGGGGCTTTGTTGAACAAGTCGAGGTTGACCTGGTATGTGGGCATGAAGGCGGCGCGGCGTTCGGGAATCTGGTCTTCCTGGCCCACCCACCACCACAGGTCGGTGTAGATAAAATCGGCGTTTTGGACGGCGGCGACCGGGTCATCGGTGATGGTCACCGTTCCGCCAGAGACGGCGCAGTTCTCCTCAGCCCACTTGACCCATTCGGCAGGGGCCTGGTATTTCTTGGGAGCGGCATGAGTGAAGTGCATGCCCAGCCTGGTGCAAATCAGCATCAGCGAGGACAGGACGTTGGTCGCGTCGCCGATGAAGGTCACGCGCAGGTCTTCGAGTTTTTTCCCTTCGGGCATATGCTCCATCATGGTCAGCGCATCGCAAACAACCTGGGTCGGGTGGTTATAGTCAGTCAGGCCGTTTAGCACCGGCACGTCGGCGTGTTTGGCCAGTTCGGTGACGGTTTCATGCTTGAGGGCGCGGCAAAAGATGGCATCGCACATGCGCGAGAGGACTTTGGCGGTGTCATACATCGATTCGCGCACGCCGAGGTGAATCTCACCCGGTTTGAGATAGAGCGCGTGGCCACCGAGTTCGGTCATGGCGACCTCGAACGAGACGCGCGTGCGGGTGGAGGGTTCCTCGAAAATCATCGCCAGCGAGGCATCTTGCAGCAGTTTGGGCGTGCAGCCCTGCTTGTCGGCGGCCTTGATGAGGCGGGTCAGTTCAATCATATCGAGCAATTCTTGCTTGGTGAAATCTTGGGTATCAATGAAATGGCGGAGGGTCATGGGGTTTTATCCTTTCTGTTTAGGGTGAGAAGCGCTTTATTATTCCTTTTCGGAATTATATAATTCCGATTACGTATCTATTATACACATATTCCAGCGCAATAGATAGTGATAAATGTCATGAGTGACTCCACAGCAAAAACCTTTTTCTAAACACGAAGGACACAAAGGTCACAAATTGGGTTCTCAAGAATCCTTCGTGTACTTTGTGTCCTTTGTGTTTAATTGCCTTTTTGCAGTAGAGTCATGAGTCCTTAAACAAAAAAACCGCCTCGTTTTGACAAGGCCGGTTTTAGAGACATCATGAAATCTGTCAGAAAATTTTTGGTGAAGGTATTGATGTTCGGAATTGGTCGAAAAGATGGCAGACTTTATCAACCCTTTGCAGGGGTCGCATTTAGTTTCCGGTAAACATCCTTCATCTGTTGATAGATTTCAACGAAAGCAGCAAAACGCTCATCATAAACAGCGCGATTTCGTCCATCTGGTTGGTAACTGCGCCTGAATTGCACCAGCCCCGGCACATCGCCAAATGAGATTTCCCCCAGGCCGACTGCGCCAACCCAGGCTGCACCGCGCGCATTGGCGTAAACCGGGTTGTCCACCTGCTTAATTTCCACGTTCATTACATCGGCAAAAATCTGACACCACACGTCTGACTGCGCCCCGCCGCCGACGATGTTCATCGATTGAGTCCTTTGCCCCAGAAACTTCTCCACCGGCTTGAGCAGCCAGCGCGTGTTAAAAGCAATCCCCTCCAGAAAGGCGCGGATGATATCTTCGCGGGTGTTGCGCAGGCTCAGGTTATACAACCCGGCGCGCACCGTCTTGTCGTCCACCGGGGCGCGCTCGCCCCAAATCCAGGGGGTGTAAAGCACGCCATTGCTTCCGGCTGGCACGCGCGCCGCAATCTGGTCGAGGACTTTGAAAATGTCAGGCACGTCGGCTTCCTGCAACAGTTCGTCCTTGTGGTAGATGATGTTATCGCGCAGGAAGGTCAGATTGCCGCCCGCCGTCGCCTGGAGCGCGGTCAGCAGGTATTTGCCCGGCACGGCGCAAGGGATGGACGCCATGCTGGAGGAAATATCGGTTTTTTTGAATGGCACATGCGCCGCCATCCACGAGGATGTTCCGATGTACAGGTGCAGGTCAAAGTCGCGCACCGCGCCCGCGCCAATCGCCGCGGCGGTATTGTCAATCGCGCCGGCCACCACCTTCACAGCAGAAAGCCCGAGCACGGCGGCTACCTCCGGGCGCAGGGTTCCAATCACCCGCGTGCACGGCACAATTTCGGGCAGCTTGGCGCGGTCGAGGCCGAGCGTCGAAACCAGCCCGTCGGCGTAGCGCACTGCATCCGGGTTGCGGTTGTCGGTTACCCACGAGGTGACGATAGAGTCAAAAGTGGCAACAAATTCCCCGGTCAGGCGCAGGTTCAGGTAGTCCAGCACATTCAAAAACTTGTAGGCGCGTTCGTACAGGTCGGGCCGGGTATCGCGGAGAAAAAGCATGTGCCCCGCCGGGTCTTTACCGGTCATCGAGGGCATTCCGCCGGTCAGTCGGATGAACTGCAAAACCTTGAACACATCGGCCCCGTCGATGTTGAGCAGCCCGCCGAGCTGCTTTTTCAGGTGCGGTGCGCCGCGCATATCCATCCACAGGATGGCGTTGGAGAGGGCCTTGCCCGCTCGATCGACCGGAACCGTGCCTTCGCCCTGGGTGGAACAACAAACGGCGGCCACCCACCGCCCCGCATCCGGCTCCCGTTTCAACAGCCGCCCCGCCGCTGACAGGAAAGCCGCCCACCACTCGTCTGGGCTTTGCTCCGCGCCGCCATCGGGGGTGATGATGAGCCGCACGGGTTCACTTTCCCACGCCAAAACGCGCCCGTCTACGGTAACGAGTGCGACTTTCATGCCAGATGTGCCGTGGTCAACGGCGAGGAGGAGTTTTTCGGTCATGGGTACATCATCACGCCCAGCGAGGGCGCAGCCACGTCACCTACAAAACATTAATTCGGGATAACGCTTTCAAATCTGATTGCGCTAAAAATTTTTCACGTAAAGTTGCGCTAATCATCGCTAATCAAAGGCATTTAGGCCAAAAATTGTTCAAAAATTCGCGCGGATTGGCGTAGATTAGTGGATAAGTTTGTCGTTTTGCGTAATATCTGCTTTACGCACATGCGCTTAGGACTGTCTCAAAGCGCATCAGGGCATCATCGATGACTTCATCGGTATCAGCCATCGAGGTGTACATGCGGCTGCCGGCCAGAGTCACCAGGCCGTTTGCCATGTAGGCCGCGCCCATTTCTTCCATCATGTGTTTGCGCGGCTTAAGTTCCTTCGCTAACCGGATAGGGTTGCGCAGGTCGAGCAGCATCACGCCGGTCGTTTCGAGATGAACGATACTGCCCTGATTGTACGCCACAAACGGCAAAGAATACTTCTCGATAATGGCCTGCAAACCGCGCGTCAGCCGGTCACCGGCCCGCCCGGCCAAAACAGGCGCATTCGTCCGTTCCATTTCGAGAATAGAATAATATCCTGCCACGCACGAGAGCGGATTGGCCGAAAGTGTTCCGCCGATATAGGCGCGTTCGCCGATACCGCCAATGCCCGCCGCAAAACGCTGAATAATTTCGGCCCGCCCGCCGACTCCGCCCGCCATGGGATAGCCGCCGGTGATGCACTTGCCGAACACGGTCAGGTCGGGCCGAACGCCGAAATAACCCTGCGCCCCGCCCAGCCCCACGCGGAAACCAGTCACCACCTCGTCGAAGATGAGCAGCGCGCCAAATTCATCACACAATTCACGGACTTTTTGGTTGAAATCGAAGGGGACCGGGCGCGTGCCAGATTCTGGACCGAGCGGCTCGACAATCACCGCCGCCGTGCCGCCCCGCAGGCGGTTGAGTATCAATTGGGCTTTGAGCGAACCCAGGCTGTTGGGAAAGAACTCACCCGTTGAAGCGCTGGCCCCACTGGGGATACCGGTCGCCTCCAGCCGCCCCGTGCCAGGGATATGCAGGCCATAAACCATCGAGTCGCTCCAGCCGTGATAGGCCCCGCCAACCTTGATAACGTACTTTTTCTTGGTAAAAGCCCGCGCGGCGCGAATGGCTGCCATCACTCCCTCTGTGCCAGACCCCAACATGCGGAACATCTCGATGTTGGGCATCAGCCGGTGGATAAGCTGCGCCAGTTTCAGTTCGTACTCGTGGAACAAGCCGGTGACCGGGCCGCAAGTTTGCAGCATCTCGATGACTTTTTCGCGCACCGGGGCATAGTTGCTGCCGAGCAGGGTCGGCCCGCCGGCTTGCAGGAAATCGATATAGCGGTTGCCATCGGCATCCCACAGGTAGGCCCCGTCCGTTTTTTCGATGGCTATTGGGAACGGATAGTTGAACGCCAGGTTATGCTGCACCCCGCCAGGGATAAGTTTCTTTGCTTCGTCGGTCAACGCTTTCGAACGCTGGCACTTCGTATCGAAATAGCCGAGAAATTCTCGCATCTTTTCTGGTTTGATATGACGCAGCGGCTGACTGACCAGCGCGTTAAGTCTGAAATAAATTTCGTCCACATGGGGATATTCGGAAATAGCGTATGGTTGGGACATCGTTCCTCTATTCTTTGGGAACGGGATATTATCCCGTTATTTTTCCGCGCAGGATAGCATTCCGCGTCAAGTTATTCGCCACCCTTTACCGGCAGGCCTTTTTCGGCCTTGCGCTGGTCGCCGCGCAATTTGGCAAAGGCAACCTCGCGCACCGCCAGCGGGATTTTACTGACCGGGCGTTCGGTACAGAGCGCCAGCAGGTAGGCCAGCGCGCATTTTTCGAGAATTTCTACGTTGTGAATGGCGCGCTCCATGTCGTGACCAAACACTAACGCGCCATGATTTTGCATGAGAAAAGCGTTGTTGTGACTTTTGACGTGTTTCGCAACAGTATTCTTCAAAAAACCAGTGCCAGAGGGAGCATACGGAATGATTTCAACGC
Organism: uncultured Anaerolinea sp.; assembly: GCA_964422545.1. Taxonomy (GTDB): domain Bacteria; phylum Chloroflexota; class Anaerolineae; order Anaerolineales; family Villigracilaceae; genus UBA5195. Next base: position 153,763 of record CAYRBO010000001.1, read on the forward strand.
TGCGACCCAAAAAACGCGCCTGTTCATCGAACAAGGCTGGGATGGAGGCCTTGATGAGCGTCAGCGCGCTGGCATAAGCCTGGTGGGTGTGGATGACAGCATTTACATCGGGCCGCGCCTGGTAGATGGCCGCGTGCATGGCCGCCTCAACTGAGGGTTTGAGATGCCCTTCGAGCAGGGACAGGTTAAAATCAAGGATGCAGACATCGGCGGCGGTCATTTTGTTGTAATCATAGTTGGAAGGGGTCACGGCAAACGCATCCTGGCCCGTAACCCGCAGCGAGAGATTCCCGCCGGTCGCCATCAGGTAGCCTTTTTGGACCAATTGCTGGGCGGCCTGGACAATCTGAGTTTGGTATAGAATATAATCGGCCATACGGTAGACCTTTCGCAATCTAGACACTGTAAAGATTGTAGGCTGAAATCTTGCCGTTGTCAAGTTTATATGCGCAGGAAATTTTGATGACGAAAACGACGTATCATCACGGCGATTTGAAGAATTCATTGATTGAAGCGGGGATCGAAATTTTGGCGAACGAAGGCGTGGGCGGTTTAAGCCTGCGCAAGGTGGCGCGCAAGGCAGGGGTTAGCCACGCCGCGCCGTATGCCCATTTTGCCGATAAACAGGCCTTAATCGCCGCAATTGCTTCGGAGGGACATCGCAGAATCTACGAACGTCTGATGGCGATACGCGCCGATTATGCGAACGAGCCGCTGCTCCTGCTCGTTCGCTCGGCATGGGCGTATGTCAGGTTTGGTTTGGAGTTTCCCGATTATTATAAAGTGACCTTCTCCGGGACAATCGAAAACGAACATAGCTACCCTGATTTTATGGAAATTTCTCAACGAAATATTCAACTGCTGAAAACCGTCATCGAACAATGTCGAAACGCGGGAATCTTACAGACGGAAGAAATTGATAGTGAAATCCAGGCCATCAGCCTGTGGGGGCAGTTGCACGGCCTGGTTTCCCTCATCATCCAGGGGCAAATTCCCAGCGAGCTGCTTGCCAGCGTTCAACCCCAAGAGATGCTGCTGGTTGCGCTCCGGCAAATTGTTTGTATTCCAATCAACAGGGAAATACTGGGCTAAAGACAACGAAAGCGAAGGCGGTTTGGCGCAAAAATCGGCCTTCAAGAACCCTGCGTTCAGGATTTGCCTTTCTGCCGCAGCCCTTCCAAAGCCTGAGTCAATTCCCCTGGCAGGGGGGCTTCAAATAGCCTGGGTTTCTGCTCACCGGGCAGGGTAATTTTCAACCGCCAGGCGTGCAAAAAGTGACGATTCAGTTCCAGCGAGGGTTTGCGATGCCCGTAGGTGGTATCTGCCACGATGGGGCAGCCGAGGAAGGCGCAGTGCAGGCGAATCTGGTGGGTGCGGCCTGTGCGCGGATGAAATTCCAGCAAGGTGTGGCGGGGGAAACTTTCCAGCGTTTTGTACTCACTGATGGCCTGGCGCCCTTTTTCAAGTTTGACAATCGCCATTTTCTTGCGGTCGCGCGGGTCGCGCCCAATGGGGGCTTCGATGCGGCCAGTGGGCGTGGGCGGTTTGCCATCGACCAGGGCCAGGTAGGTCTTTTCGACAAGCCGCTCTTTGAACTGCTCCACCAGCCAGCGATGGGCGCGCTCGTTTTTGGCAATCGCTATCAGCCCGCTGGTCTCTTTGTCGAGACGGTGGACAATGCCAGGGCGCTCCTCGCCGCCGATTCCCTCGAGGTCGGGGTCATATCCCAAAACAGCGTGAACCAGCGTGCCGCTGTCATGCCCCGCCGCTGGGTGAACGACCATGCCAGCCGGTTTGTCGATGACAAGCAGGTCGTCGTTCTCGAAGATGACCGAGAGGGGAATCTGTTCGGGGACCAGCCCGGCAGGCTGCGGCGGGGGGATGCGCACCCGCAGCCGCTCGCCGCCCTCCAGCCTAAGGCCGCCCTTTTTGGCCGGGATTCCATCTACATCCACAAACCCATCGGTGATGAGCCCCTGAATGCGCGCCCGTGAGAACTCTGGCAGGCGGGTGGTCAGGTATTTATCGAGCCGCTCCGGTTCGCTTCCGTCGAACTGGAAAGATTCGACCCGGTCACTCACTGGCTGACTCTCCGGCAGGCTCAGCGGGCGGCTCTTCGGCGGGCTTTTCTTCCGCGCCAATCGGTTTTTGGAGCAGGATTTCCTTGTACCACACTCCCAACAGCAAGACCAATACCCCAATGGTGATGCTCGAATCGGCAATATTGAAGACCGGGAAGATGCCAACCGAGATGAAATCGGTGACGCGGCCTTCGAACATCAGGCGGTCGATGACGTTACCCAGCGCGCCGCCCATCTGCATGCCCATCGCCAGGCGCAGCCACCAATCTTCGGCGTGAACCTGAGGGTAGTAGTAAATAATCAACCCGGCGACGACGAAAGCGAGGAAGGTAAATACCCAGCCAAAGCCCTGAAACATGCCAAACGCCGCGCCGGTGTTGTACCAGTGAACGAAGCGGGCATACGGCGCGAGCGCTTCCCAGCCTTGCGGAAGCCAGGTTTGCCCAAGCGGGATGTTGGCGCGAACCAGGGCTTTGGTAAACTGGTCTAGCCCAATCACTATTCCTGCGGTCAGGAATAAGGATGCGTAAATGCGAATTTGTTTCAAACGGCCTCCATGAAAATAAGGTGCGTAGATTGTACCAGTGAGTTCGTCTAAATGTGGCAGTTTTGGAATGAGGATTGCCAAATGATAAAATAGGCCAGCATGAACCCCTACTCGCACCTCGTCATCGCCGCGCAGCTTGAAGCAGACATTCGGCCTGCCAACCGGCAGGAATACTACTGGGGCGCGGTTGCGCCAGACGTGCGCTACACTGCCAGAACGCGCCGGGCGCAGACTCACCTGCCGCCAGAAGAAGTGACCGTTTTTTTCAAGAAATATCCACAACAGGAATCGTTCATCCAGGGCTACCTGGTGCATACAATCACCGACCTGCTCAAATTTCGGGCCTTGCTTGAACAGCGGATTTTGCTCTGGCCGCTGCTGATGATTCTCTCCGGGCGGTTTACGACGGTGCTGCTCGAAACCTACTATATCGAAAAGATGCCGCTGCGGGTCGAATTTTCGGGCGCGCCCAACCCCATTTTGCGCGATTTGCGGATTGCGGACGAACACGTTTACGCCTTTGCAAATGCGCTGCGGCCCTTTGCCGCCGCACCATCCACCGAGACTGCGCTCGGCTTCTTGCGCGCCCTGCGTCCTGGCAGCCAGCGCGTGGAGGCCTACGCCCGCGCCGCCGGGTTCATCGAACAGCACCGCTATCTAAAATCGCTGCTGTTTGCGCTGGCCGACATGGACAAACTCAACCGCCAGATGCTGGCCGCGCTGCGAAACGATGAGATTCTCAAAAAGACGGTGTTCAAAATAAACTAATCGACCGCCAATTCATCATAACCCGATAATTCACAGGGTTCGCGGCGGTAGACGAGATGAGGGAAGACTGCCAGAACGATTTCGGCTGTGGTGTAGATAGTACAGCCAGAAACGAGATGCCCCCCAAGGGTTCGGCCGTCCCCATCAGAGATGGCGATGTGCAGGTGAGAGCCATGTGTCGAAACGGTTCCGGTGGCAGAGACGATTTCGAAATGCCCGGCGTAGGTATTGTAGGTATCACGGTTGGCAAGCCGCAGCGTGGCCCGCGTGAGACTGCCTACCGCCGAGAGAATGCACCCGGCGCGGATGCCGTTTTGCGCCACGACCCGCTCAATTTCGTCGAGCAAATCCTGGCCGGGTTTCAGGCGAAAGGTGAGAGCGTCCATTCTATCTCCAAATTCGTTCAAAAATTCTTCTGCTGTTCTTTGTTGCTGCTTTGATTTTTCCTCGCAAAGCCAAGAACACCAAGTTTTTTGGGCTTTCTTCGCGGGCTTTGCGGGCTTGGCGGTGCAATTTCCGGTTGCTGGCTCAATTTGCTCTCAAAAAGGCGTAATGCCCATGGACTTTGAGAATACTATTAACTGTGGCGTTTCGAGCATTTCTTCGATCTACGATAAAATAACACGCAATCTCACCAATTGTACCCGCGCTCTGGAGGAAAATGACCACGCCCCTGCACTTTCAATGGCAAAACGAATCCCTGCTCAAGACGATTTACCCGCTGCGCGAGGTCAAACTGCGCGATTTCCTGGTCTATTTTGCCGAAATAGACACCTGGAGCGAATACAAGGATAAAACCCCCGCTGAGTTGGAAGCAGACATCCGTGCTTATCACGAGACGCAGGCCCAATTGTCCCGCCAGGCCTTGGATGAGTACAAGGCGCTGCGGGCTTATTTCCTGACGCCCGATGTTCGCGCTGCTTATACCGAACTGTTGGGCGAGGTGGACGAGACCGAACTGAACAAAATCCACCAGATGCACGCGCAATTCATCCAAAACCTGCCGCGCCTGAGCGATGCGCGCAAGGAGAAGTATTTCATCTCGCAATTCGAGCCGCAATGGGTAGAGCGGCGAGCCGAGACCCGGCGGCTGATTGCTTCTAAAAAGCGGCGCATCGAGGCGATGGGGCCAGACCATCCACGCCAACCGCAGGAAAGGGCGGAACTGGACAAGATGTATGGCGTAACGCTGCGGATGGTGGACGAGGAATTGATTCGACTGCGGCAGTTCATCAAAGCGTTCGACCGCATCTACGAGCGCAAACTGCAGCTCTTTCAGGCGCAAGAGACAGCCCGCCGCCGAAAAGAGGAAATCGCCCGCAAACTGCCCCTGACTGAGACCAACCTGCGCCCGCTGGAAGCAAAATATGAGACGCTCTCGGCAGAATTGGGACGCATGAAATCGCCGCCCGATGCCCGCGCCGCCGAAAAGCATTTCACCGAGACCGAACCCGCCGCGCTGCTGGGAGGAAATCCCGACCCCGGCTTTCTCAAAAAACTCACTGAACTACGCAAAGCGCTGATGAGCGAATATGGTTATGCCGGGAACAAAGCCCTGGCGCTGCGCAACCACCTGTTCAACTGGCAGCAGGTTCTAAAAGAACTGGAAAAAGAAGCCGCCACCCTCGAAACGAACCTGCGCAATATGCCATCCACCTGGGCCAGGCGCGCCGAAAGTGAAGCCCGGCTGAAAATATTGCGCGAACGTATCCTGGGCGTGATGCGCGGCGAAATCGATCAGTTGACGAATTTCCACGCTGGTTTGCTGGCCGCCACCCGCCCGCAGGCCGAGACGGAGAAGGAAATCCGCGCAAAAGAGCAGGAACTGGCTCGCGTAGAGCAGAACCTTTCGGCGTTTCGGCAGGAGTACCAGGCCATGCAAAAAGAACTGGCCGAGGCCGAGGCCGCCCTGGCAATCGACGAGGACGCCTGGTTGAGCGAGTACAAACCATCGGGCGCAGTGACTGCCAAACACATCGCCCGCGCCAAAGTGGAGGCTTACCAAATGTCGCTGGCGACCAAAAACAGCCAGGAATTGCTGGAGGAAGTCGTCCAGCGCTTCATCAACGAGCCTCAACGCTTCCCGCTCTGGCTGCAATACATGGTCATCCACTTTTCGGGCATGCGTTACCGCAGCGCGCACGGCTCGTGGGCCAGCCCGCGCGATTTACTGCTGCGCCTGCACACAGCGAAAGTGGAACGGGAATTCCAAACGCTGGATGATACCGCCATCGAGGAACGCTGCCGCGCCAGGGCTGCCCTTTATGCCTCGATCGATTCCAGCCGCCCGCGCCTGGCGCAAGCCGCCGAAACGACCTGGAAAAACAAACTCGCCGAGCATCTCAAAGGCCTAAGCGGCGGCCCCAAAACCCGCCGCGCCGCGCTGATTGCCCTGACCATTGATGAACGCCGTTATGAATTGGAAAAAATGAGCGAGGACCAAGCCCTGGCCGAAATCGAAGCGCTGAAAGAGACCTTCCCGGCCTGGGCCTGGAAAGAAATTGTGGCTGTTACACCCCTGCGCGTCAACCACGCGCAGGATTTGAACTGGGAAAAACTGACCCCCGAAGAAGAAGCGCAGAAAAACGCCCGTGAATATTCGGAATTGCGTGCGGTCATTGGAAAATGGCGTGAAGACAACACCACCCTGTGGCGCGATGAACACGCCCGCGCGCACCGACTCATCGTCAGCCGGGCGGTGTGCAACGAAACCGCCGAACACTGCCAGCATCTGCGCGGACACAACCCGCCCGGCGGCCTGACCGCCAAAGCGCCCTGGTACATGAAGCACGAAAAAGAAGGCAAACTGCCCGGTATGCCGCGCCCGTACTTTACCAAGCCCAAAAAGCGCGAAGATTTCACCGTCGGGGCCAGCATCCTGTGGCTGCGCTTTGTTTCGGAGCAAGTCAGCCCCTGGCGAGTGGCGCGTCCGCTGGCGACGAAGGATGGCGATACGCTGCTCGACCCGCAAGTCATTGGCAAGGGAAACTGGAAGTACGCCACCACCGACATGGTGACGCGCACCCGCACATTCACCGACGCAGACAAAAAGCAGGTTACGCAAGAACAATGGCTGCGCTGGATTCACGAGGCGACGGTGGCGGCGGTGGGCGATACCGCCGACGGCCCGGTGGTGCTGACCTTCGAGACCGCCCTGCCCGATGACGACCCCGGCCTGTCCTCCATTGGTCTGTTCCGCATCTGGCTCTCGAATGCGCTTTATATGGGGACAGAGGACAATTACAACGGCTCCTTCGTCGGCTTCGTGCCAGAGGGCGATGTGCCATACGAACACTTGCGCGAAATGCTCGACTGGAACAAAATCCTGCGCCGCGAGGTGATGCCGCCAGAGGCGTTGAGAGCATACCAGGAGAAGTATTTGCGAGGCGGGTAAACAGGAACAATACCCAACACCACCCACTGCATCGAAAATACCCTTCACAGTTGACAGATGGACGGGTACAATCTTGTCACAACAGGCTTTTTCACACTAGTTGTAAAGAGTCCCGTTTGGGGCGATGGCGGAATCGGCAGACGCAACAGACTTAAAATCTGTCGGTGGAGACACCGTGTGGGTTCGACCCCCACTCGCCCTACTCATCGCATGTCATTGCGAGGGTCGCATGGTCTCGATACGCCCGAAGAACGCGGGCTATTCGATCAGCAAATCTCGCAATGACATCGTCATCGAAAGGTGAACGATGTACTTCGACCGCTCCCTGCTCGAAGAACTGGAAGACAAAACGCTGGCCCCCTACGGGATGCGCAGCCGCGACACCAAAGGCCGCGCCTATCTCGACGGCGAACCCGACTACCGCACTTCCTTCCAACGCGACCGTGACCGCATCCTGCACACCACCGCCTTCCGGCGCCTGGAATACAAGACCCAGGTCTTCATCAACTACGAGGGTGATTACTTCCGCACCCGCCTGACGCATACCCTCGAAGTGGCCCAGGTTGGCCGCACCTTGGCGCGCGCCCTGGGCGGCAATGAAGACCTGGTAGAGGCCATCTGCCTGGCGCACGACCTCGGTCACTCGCCGTTCGGACATTCCGGTGAGGTGGCCCTTAACCGATTGATGAAGGATGCTGGCGGCTTCGACCACAACAAGCAATCCTTCCGCATCGTCACCGAGCTGGAGCAGCGCTACCCCGAATTCCCCGGCCTGAACCTGACCTGGGAAGTGCGCGAGGGCGTCGTCAAGCACGAATCGGAATACGACATCTCCGACGCGCGCGACTTCAACCCCGAGTTGCGCGGCAACCTGGAGACTCAAATTGCCAACGTGGCCGATGAACTGGCCTACACCACCCACGACCTGGATGACGGCCTGCGCTCCGGCATGATATCCCCGCACATGCTCGAAGGAATCGCCCTGTGGCAAACCCTCAAAGAGACCTTCAACTGGCGCGGCCCGCTGCTGGATGACATCGAACGCCACCGCATGATTCGCCACCTGGTTGGCCTGCTCGTCACCGACATGGTGCAGGCCACCGACCGGCGGCTCAAGGAAAGCGGCGCGAAATCACCACTCGATTTGCAGAAACTCGACTACAACGTGGTTGGGTTTAGCGATGACATGCGCCGCCGCAACCGGGAACTGAAGGATTTCCTGTACCAGAATCTCTACCGCCACTACCGCGTGGTGCGCATGCAGGTCAAAGCCGAGCAAATCATCGCCAATCTGTTCCATGCCTACCGCGAAGAACCCGCCATCCTGCCCAGCCAGTACCAGAAGCTGGCGCAAATTCGCGGCCTGGAACGCACCATTTGCGATTACATCGCCGGGATGACCGACCGTTTCGCCATCGAAGAACACCAACGCCTGTTCGACCCCTTCCTGAAACCCTGAACTTCCCCACCGATTCTTGGGAAACTCCGGGTAGCAGGTATCCCCGGAGTTTTCACTTTGTAAGGAGAAACCCCATGCCCGAACCCATCTACCTGACCGCCGAAGGAGCGGAAAAACTCAAACTCGAACTGGCCGACCTGAAAGGCCCGCAGCGCGAAGCGCTCGCCAGACGGTTGCGCGACGCCATCCAAATGGGCGACCTTTCTGAAAATGCCGACTACCACAAAGCCAAGGAAGACCAGGCCTTCCTCGAAGGCCGCATCCAGGAATTGGAATACATCCTGTCTGCCGCCGAAATCATCGAAGGCACTATCTCGAAAGACGTGGTCAGCGTGGGCGTGACGGTCACGGTGCAGGAGGACGACTTCGAGCCGGAGAAATATTACATCGTCGGCGCCAAGGAAGCCGACCCGCGCGCCGGAAAAATCTCCAACGAATCGCCGATTGGCCGCGCGCTGATGAACCACAAGGTTGGTGATGTGGTCGAAGCCCAAACGCCCGGCGGCACGCTCAAACTCAAAATCCTGAATATTGAATAACGTTCCAACCCCGCCCCTCCCCAGGCGGGGTTTTTCTTTCGAAATGCAAAAAACGACCGCAAAATGTGATATTTATCACAGAATTTATCTGCTTTGCGAGGGATACTTCGCGCATACCAACAGTCTGCGAAAGGAAACAGTTATGAGCGAAATTATCAACAACCGCCAGCAGCGCATCGAAATCATGAAAACCCTGATTCGGCAGCTGCACAACGGCGTATCCGAAGAACAGGTGAAACACCAGCTCGAAACCATGCTGGATGAAGCCGATTACAGCGATGTATTTCTGATGGAAGTCCAACTGGTGCAGGAGGGCATTTCAGCCGAAAAAATCCAGGAGTTGTGCGACACCCACACCCGCGTGCTGAAAAAGCACCTCGACCTGAGCGAAACTCCCGAAACGGTGGCCGGGCACCCAGTCAATACCTTCGTGCAGGAAAACCGCGAGCTGGTAAAAACCACCGCGCAAATCCGTCTGCTGATGAAAAAACTGGAGGCCCTGCCCGACGATGCTGACGCCACCGAGCCAATGCGCGCCATCCAACAGTTGCTCAACAACCTGATGGATGTGGACAAGCACTATCGCCGCAAGGAATACCTGCTCTTCCCCTTCTTTGAGAAAAACAACCTGCCCGGCCCACCGATGGTGATGTGGGGCAAACACGATGAAGCCCGCAACCTGCTTAAAGAGACCATTGCCGGGTTGCAGCAGGCAGAAACGATGACCGCTGCCGAAGCCAAGGCATACAACCTGTTCACCGTCACCCCAGCCATCGAAGCCATCGACGACATGGTTTACAAGGAAGAGAAAATCATGTTCCCGACCGCGCTCAACCTGCTGACCGAGCAGGACTGGTACGAAATCTATCTCCAGAGCGATGAATACGGCTATTGCCTGTTCGCCCCGCAGTTCGAGTGGACGCCCGAAGGTGGATTCCACAAAGAGATTAAGAAACCGGCCGCGGCGGGAGGCAGAATCCAAATGCCAACCGGCAGTTTCTCGCTCGAGGAGTTAATCGCCGCGCTTGGAACCCTGCCCTTCGACCTGACCTTTGTGGACAAAGACGATACCGTGCGCTACTTCAGCCCGGGCAAGGAGCGCATTTTCGACCGCTCGCGCGCCATCCTGGGCCGCAAGGTGCAATATTGCCACCCGCCCAAGAGCGTGCATATCGTCAACCAAATTGTGAAAGATTTCAAATCCGGCAAGCAAGACCGCGCCCGTTTTTGGATTAACATGCGCGGACGGCTGATTTATATCTGCTACTACGCCGTGCGTGACGCCCAGGGCGGATATATGGGAACGCTCGAAGTCACCCAGGACCTGACCGAAGTCCGCGCGCTGGAAGGCGAACGCCGCCTTTTGACGTATGACGAGGCAAACTAAACTGCAATAAACGTCCCGAAGGCTTTCACCCGGCACAAGAATCGGGACGAGAAGCCTTCGGGACGGTTGTTTGTTAGAGAAACAGGAAGCACACCATGGAAATCACATCCCAGACCAAACTCTTCGACCTGCTAGAAGCCTACCCGCAGCTCGAATCGCAAATCATGAACATCGCCCCGCCCTTCCAGAACTTGAAAAACCCGGTGCTGCGCCGCACAGTCGGGAAACTTGCCACGCTGGAAAAGGTCGCCCAAGTGGGCGGGATGGAGGCCAGCAACCTGGTCAACACCCTGCGCCGGGCAGTTGGGCAGCAAGAACTCAGTGCGCAAGCCACCTTCAGCCCAAAGGTCGAAATCCCGCGCGCCGCCGATGACCCGGACTGGCTTGCCGGGGAAGCGCAATTTACCATAGATGGCACGGAATTGCTGCGACGCGGCGAAGTGCCGCTCGGCAGGGTCAATGAACTGCTAGGTAAACTGGAACCGGGGCGCTTCCTCCTGCTGCTCACCAATTTCGAGCCGTCGCCGATTCTCGAGGCAATGCAAAAGCAAAACCGGAAGGTGTTTCATAAGGTTCGCCCCGATGAGCCAGGCCAGCACCTGACGTTTATCGGGTAATGCGCGAGCGGAAAGGCGATTAGAGAAACGGGCTGGAGTCAAAAATCTCCCAAATTTTGACTCCAGCCAACATTCCCTTGAATTTGCGTAACTATCGGTTATAATCTCGCCGCTTTGGAAAGGACAGCCCCATGCTGAGCGTCCATGAAGCGCGCGAGCGCATTCTTGCCCAATTTTCTCCCCTCAACACAACCCGATGCCCACTGGAACAGGCTGCCGGTCGCGTGCTGGCGGAAACTATCCGCGCTGAAAGCGATTTACCAACTTTCGACAACTCGAGCGTGGATGGATTCGCCGTCCGCGTGATGGATGTGGCCGCAGTTCCAGTCAGATTGCCGGTTGTGGCCGATGTTCCCGCCGGGAAAGCGCCCGATTTCAACCTGGAAGCAGGCCAGGCCGCGCGAATTATGACCGGGGCCAAACTGCCCGCCGGGACCGAGGCGGTGGTGATGGTGGAAGATACCGATTTCGGCCAACACGCCGCCGGAACGCCCGCCCCGCAGCAGGTTCACATCCACAAGACGGTCAGACCGGGCGAGAACATCCGCAAGCGCGGCGCCGACCTGCGCGCCGGGCAAGAGATTTTGCCCAAAGGACAGGTTTTGCGCCCGCAAGATGTTGGAATGCTGGCGATGCTGGGCATGGCGCAAGTGCCGGTATATCGCAAACCGAAAGTTGCCATCGTTTCGAGCGGCGACGAACTGCTGCCGGTGGATGCCCCCCTCGAAGACGGAAAAATCCACGATACCAATACCTACACGCTGGCGGCGCTGGCCGCTCAGACGGGCTGCGAAGTGCTGCGCCTGGGCGTGGCCGCCGACCAGCGCCAGGCTGTCCAGACCATGCTCGACCAGGCAGTAGAAGCCGGGGCGGATGTCATTGTTTCATCCGCAGGGGTCAGCGTGGGGGCTTTCGATTTCGTCAAAGAAGTGGTGGAAAGCGCCGGGGCGCTGGATTTCTGGAAGGTGAACATGCGCCCAGGCAAGCCGCTGGCGTTTGGGTTATACAAAGGAATCCCGTTTTTTGGGCTGCCAGGCAACCCGGTTTCGTCGTTTGTGGGCTTTCTGGTCTTTGTGCGGCCAGCGCTCAGGCGGTTGGGCGGCCTCGAGGCGGCGAGACAAGATACAGTGAGGGTTGTTCTGGCCGAGGCGGTGGAAAGCGATGGGCGCGAGAGTTACCTGCGGGCAGTGGTGAGGCGCGAAAACGAGACATCCACCGCAAGATTAACCGGGCACCAGGGCTCGGGCAACCTGTTTTCGCTGGTACAGGCAAATGCTTTACTGATTATCCCAAGTGGGGTAAAATCCTGCCCGCCCGGAACCGAAGTAGAGGCATGGCTGTTGGAGAATTAACATGGATAAAAAATTGTACTGGGCTTCTGTGGCCCTGGCTGTTCTCGGCGCGCTGGTCTCAATTTATATGACGATATATAAGTTGACAGACAACAATACAATGTGCCTGGGCAGCGGTGATTGCGCCACCGTCAATGAAAGTGCATATTCAGAAATTTTCGGAATCCCGGTGGCCCTGGTGGGGGTGGGTGGCTATCTCGCCATCCTGGCGGTTTTGCTGCTCGAAAAGTACGGAAAAAACAGGTTTTTGAAGGAAAACGGCTTGCTGGCGGTCTTTGGCCTGGGCGTTGGCGGGTTTGGCTTTACGCTCTACCTGGTGTATGTCGAGGCGTTCATTTTGAAAGCATGGTGTCCGTTCTGCGTCGTTTCGCAAATTACCATGACCATCCTGTTCATTATCACCATCATTCGCCTGGTTCGCCAACCGGTGTAATCACGAGGAGGAATTTATGCCACGCATTCGCTGTCACTATAATGATTGTGTTTTCAACGACGAAGGCTACTGCTCCGCCGCCGCCGTAGAGTTCGACCCAGATACCGGCTGTGCCACCTACTCGCCCACCGACGGGGTGGCTGTAGATGAAGACCAATGGGACGAGGAAGAAGAACTGGAGGAATGGGAAGACGAAGACGTTGACGATGAGGACCTGTGGTCGGATGACGAAGAAGATGAGTTTTAGTTAGTCAGGCATTTACTCACAAGAGAATCAACAGGGACGAAGTCTGCGGCTCCGTCCCTGTTTGCTTTAAGTGTTACCCCTTCAACCCGTACAGAAAAACACCCGCGGCGACGGCCAGGTTGAGCGAGGAGGCCCGCCCGCGCATGGGCAGCGAGAGCAGGTCATCGCAGAGTGTAATTTGTTCCGGGCTAAGCCCCTTTTGCTCAGAACCAAGCAGGAGAATGGTCGGTCTCTCGTCCAGTTTCAGACCCGCCAGGCGAACAGAGGCATGGGCGGATGTACCAATGACCCGAAAACCGCCCGCTTTTGCCCAGTCAGCGAACGCGCCGAACCCGGCCTGGACAAACGGTTTCCAGAAGATAGTCCCCATGCTGGCGCGCACGCAGGCCGGCTGGTAGGGGTCGGCGCCGCCTTCGAGCAGGAGCAACCCATCGGCCCCAGAAGCATCTATGGAGCGGAAGATTGAACCGACGTTGCCAGGGTCTTGCGGCGAAACCAGCGCAACCGCCAGGCGAAAGGGCGGGAAATCCTGTAAGCCAAGATGTTTTTGTCGAACCAGGGCAGCAATGCCCTGCGGATTGTCTTTTTCAGCGAAAGACTCAAAGGCTGCTTCCGAAACCTGCGCGCAGCGGATGTTTTTCGCTATGAGCCGCTCGACCAGTTCGCGGCCAAACTCGCTGCGCAGCCGCTCCGGGCAGTAGAGCAGGCTTTCGATATTCCATCCTGCCTCGGCGGCTTCGCCGACGTGCAGGATGCCCTCCACCAGAAACAGCCCGCTTTCCTCGCGGGCTTTTTTTTGCCGCAGGGCGCGGGCCTGTTTGATGAGGGGGTTGGCGGGGCTGGTTATCAGGTCGGGCATGATTATTTCACAATCAACTTACCCGCCATGCCTGCCGCAAGGTGGCCGGGAATGCTGCAAATGACCTGGTACTCGCCCGTTTCGGCGATGGTGAATGTGAAGGTGCCAGATTTTCCGGGGTCGAGCCGCGCTTCGAACAGGATGTCCTCCAGATTGGCGTTGTGGTCGAAGTTGCCCTCGGCAGTAACACCCTTCTTGAGAATGACAAAATTGTGTTCGATTGCGCCTTTGTTGACCAGCTCGAGGGTGATTTCTTGCCCTGCCGGGACGGTGAAGGTCTTCGGCTCGAACATGAATTCGACCATATCAACCTTGAGGGTGGTGGCCGCCTGCCCGTTGCCACAGGCAGGCAAAAAAAGAGCAAGCAAGCTCAGGAGCATGAACACATAATAGAGATGGCGATAACGCATAAACGGGCCTCGTTCTCAAAAGGGATATGTAATTTTTCGCGCGCAGTCAACTGCGCTGTTACCAACCGATTATACCTTTTCTGGTTATTCGCCATTGACAAAAATTTTTTTGTGGGCTATATTGTTATAATGTTATAACATTTTGGCGGAGGCAGCCGGTGGCGCAAAATTTGCAAATTCGAGCAGCGGCAGTACAGTTTGGGGTGGGAACGGATATACAAGCCAACCTGCAAACCTGCCTGCGAATGATTGACGAGGCTGGCAAAGTCAACCCAAATGTGATGGTTTTGCCCGAATTTATCAATCACATCGCCTGGTACGAAAGCCCAGAACATTGTTACGCCGTTGCGGTGACAGCAGGCGATGCCTTTTTGCAGGCCATTGCTGCCAAAGCAAAAGAGTATCGCTGCTATATCAAAATCAACGTCACCATGCGCCGCGAGGCGAACAAAGTGACCGGCGCCAACATCTTATTCGCCCCCTCTGGGCAGGTCTGCGCCATGAACGACAAGCAAATCTTAATGGGCAACGAAAACAACTTTCTCACTCCTGCCGCCGAAATTGCCCCAGTGATTACAACTGAATATGGGCGTTTTGGCATGTATGCCTGCATGGATGGCGTCATTCCCGAAGTAGCGCGGGCGCTGGCCGTGCGACAGGCGCATGTGCTGCTTAACAGTCTCAACTCATTTGCGCATGATGAAGCCTCACTGCACATCCCAGTTCGCGCGGCAGAGAATAAAACGTTTGTGGTGGCGGCCAACAAAATTGGCTCACTCGTTCCGGAATCGCTGCGCGAGGTGGTGGCAGCGCGCTTAAAAATTGCGCCGGAATTTCTCGAAGGAGCAGGCGAAAGTCAAATTGTCGCGCCCGATGGCCAGGTGCTGGCAAAAGCGCCAAAGCACGGCGAAGCCGTCGTCTTTGCAGACGTTGACCTGCGCCAAGCCGAAAACAAACTGCGCCCCGATGGCACGGATATTTTGCTGACCCGCCGCCCAGAACTCTATGCCGCATTGGCTGCTGCGCCGCAAGAAGACAACCGCGCGCCCGGGGCCTCGAGCGTATTGGCAGGGGTTGTTCAGGTATCGCGCCGCGGACAAGAAGCGCTTCAATTTGCAGCGCAAAAGGTGGCAGAGGGCGTTGCGACCGGGGCGAGGTTAATCGTCTTGCCAGAATTGTTTCACATTACCAGCCTCGAACGCGCTGAAGCGGAATCGGCAGAGATGCTAAACGCGCTGCGGGCCATAACCGGCGAGTGTTATATCGCCACTTCGATTGTGGAAGAGGGGACGCATGTAGGCGTGCTGTTCAATCAAAATGGGGTCGTGCTTCGGCAACCGCCGCTGCACCCCTGCGGCAGGCATCCCTGGTCAAAACTGGGGAACGCCCTTCAGACTTTCGATTGTGAATGGGGCCGCGTTGCCCTGGTGGTGGGGAATGACTCAATTTACCCTGAAACGTTTCGCTTGGCCGCGCTGCAAGGCGCAGAAGTCGTTGCTGTGCCAACCCAAATTTTGGAAGAGTGGGAAGCTACGCTGGGGTTCAAAGAACGCGCCGCCGAAAATCGAATGAATGTGCTAGCCGCCAGCCCAAACAAGAGCGGCGTTTATGCCATTACCGAAGATTTCACCCTGTGGACGGAATGGAAAAACCGACCCTTCGACGGCAATATCAACACGCCGATTGCTGTAATGGCACAAGGCGAAGAATTGAAACTGGCCATCATTTCCCCGACGGCGGCTGCCAATAAAATGGTGTCACACCGCACCCATCTCTTGCGCAACCGGCCCTGGATGCTGGCGCAGCCACTGGTTTCATAAGCTCTCGCACTGCACGGCAGAAAATGACATTTCGTGCCGCAAAGCCAATCAAACAAATTCAGAGGAGAAAAGTATGAGCGGAGATACAGTCCAACACCTGGCCGATGTACTGGATTCTCGACCCCCTGCCAATAACACCGAGACGTTTCACTACCTGGTGAACGTGCGCGAACAAGCCTGGGAAATCATCCAATCGAACCTGAACCTGCGCGAAGATTTGAAATGCCAGGACATTCAACATATTCCAGCCTTAGACGGTAACATTGTTGGCAACATACACACCTACACAGGCGATAAAGTAGATTGGATTGTCCGCTCATGGATTGGAAAGCCAGAGACCGGCTTTACAAACATTCACCTGACCTGCTGGCTGAATGAAGAAACCGATGTTCCACATTTGGGCATGGCGCTGGGAACAGCACCCGATGTCTTCTGCTATGTAGATTTTCTGCCCCGCTACGATGCTCCGTTGAATTTTGAACACCTGAACGAATATCACGAACCGCTGAACGAGACCTGGGTAGCGCTGCGCCGCAATCCGCGCTACAAAACTTTCCACCCGGTTCATTTGTACACCCGCTCTACCCTCTCACCGATTGCTGTCTGTGGCCTGCTGCCTTTCGAGGATTTCAAAGCAGTAGTGGAGCCGGTGATGCTGGAATACGTCCGCCGCTGGGTAGAGTTGGTGAAGAATGCCAGGCCATTGCCCCCCGAAAAACGCGCTGGTCTCAAACAACGCGATACCCTGCTGCGCCGCACCATCGTAGAAAAAGACCCGGCCAACATCCTGGCAGACCGGCTGCTGGGCGTACCGATGCGCGAACGGCTGGTGCGCATTTTGCACGCAGGCGAGAGAGAATAGCCCACGGCAATGCAGGAGAAAACATCCGTGAGCAGAAATCAGCTGCCTGTTCTGATTGCTGGCGCGGGCCCGGTGGGGCTTTCATTGGCGCTGGCCCTGGCTCGGGCTGGAGTTTCATGCGAAGTCTTTGAGAAAGACCCCGAACTCAACACGCAAATACGCGCCAGCACCTTTCACCCCAAAACGTTGGAGATGTTCAACGAGTGGGGCATTGCCGATGAAATCATCCGGCATGGCTACAAGGTCACCCGGCTACAATATTGGGAACGCACCCCGCCCCGCCTGATTGCGGACTTCGATTATGCCTGCATTGCAAACGATACACCGTATCCATATCGGCTGCAATGCCCACAGCACATCGCAACGCGCGTACTAAAACCCGCCGTCGAAGCAACAATGACGGGCAAAGTTCACATGGGTCACAAATTGGTGGACTTTGTTGAGCATGGCACGCACGTCACGGCGCGATTAGAAACCCAAAATGGTATTGTAGAACGCCAAGGCGCTTATCTGGTTGGAGCAGATGGCTCACATAGCGTCGTCCGCAGGCAATTGAACATCGGGTTTAAGGGTAAGACATACGAAGACCGCTTCTTGCTGATTGGCAGCAATTTGAAAACCGAAGACCTGCTGCCGGGCGCCGCGCAGGTGTGCTACATCTTCGACCCGCAAGAATGGGTCATCATTTTGAACCTGCCAGACATTGTGCGCGTCGTCTTTCGCATGAGAAATAACGAAGATGAAGAAACTGCACTTAAGGAAGAAAATTTGCGAGCGCGGATTTTGAATTTCTTTGGAAAAACACCAGACTATGCAATCAAAACAACCCAGCTATATCGCGTCCATCAACGCGTGGCTGATACCTTCCGCATGGGGCGCATCCTGCTGGTGGGAGATGCCGCACATAACAACAACCCATCCGGTGGAATGGGCATGAACAGCGGAATCCATGACGCAGCGAACCTGGCTGAGAAGTTCGTGCGCATTTGGAATGGCGAGTCGGATGTCATTCTGGATGATTACGCCAACGAGCGCAGGCGATATGCGATTGAATCTGTTCAACTCTATACTGACGAGCAATACCACAACATGGTAATGAGCGCAGAAGAAGAGCGACAACGCAGAAACAACTCACTTGCTGATACGGCCAGCGACCAGGCAAAGGCACGGGCCTATTTGCTTCGGGCAAGTATGCTGGAGGAAAGAATATAAAACACCCCTCCCCTGACATTCTTTTAGGTGCGAGAAGGGTTCGAGATGAAAGAAAAGGCAAACATGAAAACCTGCGGACATTTCATCCATGGGCGCGAAATTCCCGCCGCCAGCGGCGAGACCTTCCCTAGTTACGCGCCGATGACAGGGGAAATTCTCGGTCATGCCGCGCGCGGGACGAAGGCCGACGCCGAAGCAGCGGTTTCTTCTGCCCGAAAGGGATTCGAGCATTGGTCATCGCTGCCACCGTATGAGCGTGAAAAAATCCTGCTCCAATGCGCGGAGAATGTCGAAGCGAATTACGACCGCCTGTTGAATCTGCTGATTGATGAAAGCGGCTCAACAATTGTCAAAGCAAAGTATGAAGTGCTATACACCGCATCGGTTTTACGCGCGGCGGCAGGCGAAGCGCGGCGGCTGTATGCCGATACACTGCCCAATGAAAAGCCGCACCGGCTTTCGATGGTGATACGCGAACCGGTCGGGGTAGTGCTGGTGATTGCGCCTTTTAACGCGCCTTTGGTACTTTTGGCAAAAATGATTGCCTTCCCGCTGGGAGCAGGCAATGCCGTCATTGCCAAACCTTCAGAAGAAACGCCGCTGATTGCAGTAGAGTTGGCCAACGTTTTGTACGAGGCCGGCCTGCCGCAAGGCGTCTTCAACGTCGTCACCGGTTTTGGCCCAGAATGCGGCGAACCGTTGGCATGGCATCCCCACGTTAATGGCATTGCGCTCACCGGCTCAACCGCTACCGGAGTCAAAATTGGTCAAATTGCGCTCCAATCCATGAAACGCCTGCAATTGGAACTGGGAGGCAAAAATCCCCTCCTGGTACTGAACGACATGGATATGACCGAGGCCGCAGAGATAGCAGCCGTAGGCGCTTTTACGCATGGAGGGCAAATTTGCATGTCAAGCGCGCGCATATTGGTTGAAGCCCCACGCGGACGTGCGTTTGCAGAAGCACTAGCAAAAAAGGCGTCCAGTTTACACCTTGGCGATTTGCGTAATGAAAAAACAGCATACGGGCCGTTGATTAATCAGCGCGCGCTAGAAAAAGTCCTGCGGCATGTTCGAGCAGCACAACAGGGCGGCGCAGAAATTCTGACGGGCGGAAACGTGCATCACGGCCTGGTCTTTCAGCCAACAGTTATCTACAACCCACCCACTTCGGGTGAATGCTGGTCAGAAGAAACATTTGGACCGGTAGCAATGATCACCGAATCATCTTCACTCGAAGAGATGATTACGCTTGCCAACCAAAGCGACTACGGCCTGAGCGCGGGAATTTTAACCAACGACCTGAAACGCGGCCTGAACGCCGCCCGAAAAATCCGCTGTGGCGCGGTTCACATTGGAACGCACTCGTTCCAATCTGACCCAATGGCGCCAATTGGTGGGTACGGCATGTCGGGCATTGGCAGAAGTGGCGGAAAATATTCTGTAGAGCATTTCACCGAGTTAAAGTGGATTAGCCTGGAATTGGGCCAAACCCCAAGACCATTTTAGAACTCTCGCAACAACCTGCCACACCCATATACCTTGTCTTCAATTCCATTATCACGCAGCGCCATCCACCAGGTTGCAGCATTGATGGCAATGACCGGCTTGCCCAGCCAGCGTTCGGCTTCATCCGCAAGGCTGACCATGCACAGATTGGTGCCAACCTGCACCAGCGCATCGGCATCTTTATTGACTTCAATGAGGGCGTTTCGTAACTCATCCTGGGTCACATGCGCAATGGCAACCGCCGTTGGGCAGCGAAACCCTTTGATGGCAGTGACCTCGAACCCCAGGTCATTGAAGAACCGCACCACGTTTTTATCGCCAATCGGCTGATACGGAGTCACGACACCGATTTTCTTGACCCCAAACAGTTTAAGCGCGCGCTCACAAGCCTCGGCCCCTGTTGCCACAGACAAGCCGCCAGCCCAGTCAGAAATCATTTTGGTAAATCTGCGATTGCCTTCTACGCCATCCCAAAATGTTTCGGCGCTCATGCCCATCACCATGTAATCGGGTTCAGCGGTCATCACCCGTTCTACCGCATATTGAATTTCCACGCGGATTTGCTTCAGCAAATTCTCAAACGCTTCATCACTGCTAAGATTTTGGTCGCGGATGTGAATGCGCGCAATGTGCGGCGTCACACCCGGAACCGTCATGCGGTAAAACTCAGGCTCAACAATGGTGTTCGTGCTGGGAATAATCACGCCAAACTTTTTGCGATAACCAAGCTGGTCTGCCATCGAAAAACCTCCTGATTATAGAAAAATTCTATCTTGACCAAACTGGGCAAATGTTATAACATTATAACATTCAGGAGCAATACATGTCAACGATTCGCAAAGGCTATGCCGAAACCCCTTATGGTCAAATTCATTACCGCGAACTTAAGCGGGGTAAAGGCCCGGTGTTGGTGCTTTTGCACCAAACCGCCAGCGCAGGCCAGATGTTCGAGCCATTGATGAACTTGCTTGCGGATGACTTTCATACGATTGCCCCTGATACGCCAGGTTTTGGAAATTCATTTTCGCCTCCGCCAAACTTTGATATTCTCTTTCTGACCTCCGCGCTTCACGCCGCGCTAAAAGCTCTTGGAATCCACTCCTGTCATCTGTTTGGGCATCATACTGGGGCAGCCATTGCTGTTCAGATGGCCTATGAACAGCCCGGCTTCGTTCAAAGACTCGTGCTTTCGGGCCCGCCGCTGCTGGACGAAGCACAAAAAAATCAGTTGAAAGCAAGCCTGAAGCAGATTGAACTTACCGAAGACGGCGCGCATCTGACAGCGGT
Organism: uncultured Anaerolinea sp.; assembly: GCA_964422545.1. Taxonomy (GTDB): domain Bacteria; phylum Chloroflexota; class Anaerolineae; order Anaerolineales; family Villigracilaceae; genus UBA5195. Next base: position 174,546 of record CAYRBO010000001.1, read on the forward strand.
TTGGAAACGGATTCGGCAGCGCGACCCTGCCCTGCCATTGGAAATCGTTCAGCGCGAGGTACTTCTAACCCAAATGGCGCGCCAAACTGCCCCGCAAGCGTATCAGGCAGTCTTTGAGCAGCCTTTCGAGCAGCAACTGACCTCCCTATCACAGCCCACCCTGATTTTGAGCGGCGAACGCGATACCTTGCGCGCTTCGGCAGAACCTGCCCATTCCCGGCTGAAAAATGGGCGCATCCGTATCCTTCCCAACGCAGGCCCTTACCTGTGCGAGCAAAACGCTTCGGAAGTTGCCCAAATCCTTCGTGAATTTCTGATTAGCAAAACAGACGAGCCAAAATTAGAGGCAAATTAAACTCATGACCACAAGGAGAGCGAGATGTTAACCGCCCTATACTTCGTTATAACGGCAGTTTTTGTCCTTTTCACCTGGAAAGCAGCGCAAATCTACCGTCAGGGACGGTCTTCGTATGCTCTGCTATTGACCATCGTCCTGGCCGGGCTGGCTTACGATACGCTGGTCATTTTCCTGGGTCGCTTTTTAGGAGAAGGCGCGGTTTTACAAACGCTCAACGCCGGCCGATTCCTGGTTCATGGCATTGCCACGCCGTTTATGATTATCTTCGGCTTTGGCTTGCTGCGCCGGGCCGAAATCGGCTGGGCCAAAAACCGGACAGCCCATATCCTGATTTGCATTTTGACTACCCTGTTAATTGGTCTTGGAATTTACGAAGATGTCTTGGCACTCGACCTGCACCCCCGCGCAGTGATGGATACACTGCGCTATGTCAACGAAGGTGGCTTAAAAGGCCCGCCCATCCCGTCCATGCTGACGATTATCCTGCTGATTACATCGGGCATCCTGCTTTGGCGCAAAACCGGCTGGGCATGGCTGGCAGGGGGGGCGCTGCTGATGTTCCTTGCCGCCGGGTTGGGAATGGGCAACGCATTTTACATCGGCAACCTGGGTGAAATCTTGCTCAGCGTGGCGAACGTCCTGACGGCGCAAAAATTCTTGACCTGAAACAACCCAAAAACACAAACAGGAGTTGACTGATGGAAACCTACACCCTCTCTTTGGCGCTGGTAGATTTTTTGCCTGTGCTTTTTACGGCCATTGGGCTGCACTTCATTACCCGAATGGTAGCGCACATCAACCCAGGTCAAGGACAAGTAGCAGCGCTGGGCGTCATTCTGACAGTTGCAGGCGGCTTTTCGAAGGCAGTCTGGAAACTGATTATGGCGCTCACCCAAAGTCAGGTCAATCTGACCCTGCTCGATAACGCCCTGTTTATCCTGATGGCGCCAGGATACACCCTCATCGCCTGGAGCGTCTGGCAAACCACTCGCGCGGTGCGCCAGCAAAAAACCTTCCATACTTGGGCGTCTCCGGTCATCTTGATTGCCCTGACCTTTGCAGGCTCGGTTTCCCTTTACCTGGCGAATCCTGCTTCGCCCGCCTGGGAACGCATTCTGCTCAGCGTGATGGTCATAGCAACCACACTAACCGGCATTTTGCTGATTATCTTTTCGTTTCGCCAAAACATGCCGCTGGCAGGCTGGTTGTTCATCTTGAACCTGGTGGGAGTTTTCGTTCTGAATGGCCTGGCACGCATGCCCGAACAAACCATCGCTCTGCAATGGGTAGAACAATCCATCAACGCCGTTTCCTGGCTGGCGTTTTGGGCTGCTGCCCAAAAAGTATACCAATACGCGCGTAACACCTTTGGGGTAGACTCGGCACGCCTGGCGCAAGCAGTTTCAGCCTGATTCACGCAAACAAATACAAAAGCCTTCTTTATGACAAACTCCCTCATCCAAAATTATCAAGGCGTCTTCGATGGCAATCTAGGATTTGGTTCGCGCCCGGCGCTGTTACTGGTTGATTTCGTGCGTGCATACACCACGCCCGGCTCTGCGCTTTACGCGCCAGATGTAGCCGCCGCCGCGCAAGAAACCGTTTCGCTGCTTTACGCAGCCCGCCTCAAGCAAATTCCGGTCGTTTATACCAAAGTGCTATACAACCCCAACTTCAAAGATGGCGGGTTATTCGTCCGCAAAATACCAGCCCTCAAAATGCTAGTGGCTGGAGAGCCGCTGGCCGAAATTGTGCCAGAACTGCTACCCACCGCCGAAGACCTGATAATCATTAAACAATATGCTTCGGCCTTCTTTGGCACTTCACTGGCCGCCTCCCTGACCAGTATGAAAGTAGATACCCTGTTGCTCACTGGCTGTTCCACCTCCGGCTGCATTCGCGCGACCGCTGTAGATGGTCTTCAGCACGGCTTCCACGTTATTGTGCCGCGCGAATGCGTAGGCGACCGCCACCCTGCGCCACACGAAGCCAACCTGTTCGACATCAACGCCAAATATGGCGATGTCGTGGGCAAGGCCGAAGTATTAGAATACCTGAAAAACTTATAGAACAAGGAAAAACACCAATCAATGAAAGCCCTTCACGGAATCCGCATTCTGGACCTGACTCACATGCTAAGCGGCCCCTATGCCGGCATGATTCTGGCCGATTTAGGTGCAGAAAGCATCAAAATTGAACCGCCCATTACTGGCGAAGGAACGCGCCGCCTGCTCGAAAAAGACCCCAAAAACAGCCTGAACGGCTTTGGGGCATATTTCCTGACCCTCAACCGCAACAAAAAAAGCATCACGCTAGATTTGAAAAGCGAGCGTGGCCTGCAACTATTCTACGAACTGGTAAAAACTGCCGATGTCGTTCTAAACAACTTCAGCGCAGGAGTCCCTGAACGGCTGAAAATTGATTACGCCCATCTTTCGCAAGTCAATCCGCGCATCATCACCTGTTCCATTACCGGCTTTGGCGAAACCGGCCCTGCCAGGCATTACACCGCCTTTGATATGGTAGCCCAGGCGATGGGCGGCGGCATGAGCATCACCGGACAGCCCAACAACCCACCCACCCGTTCCGGCATCCCAATTGGCGACTTGGGCGGCGGGTTGATGGGAGCCATCGGAGTACTGGCAGCCTTGCAAGCCCGTCACCTGACCGGACGCGGACAACACGTTGATATTTCCATGCTCGATGCTCAAATCAGCCTGCTCAATTACATGGCAACCATGCACTTTCTCTCCGGCGAAATCCCCGAAAAACTCGGCAATGGTCACTTTGTCCACGTCCCTTACGATACGTTTCGCTGCCAGGATGGATATATCATCCTCGCCGTCATCACCGATAACTTTTGGGCCGCACTCATGGAAATCATCGAAGCGCCCGAGCTAAATACCGAAGAAAACAAAGGACAACCCGGACGTTGGAAAAACAAAGCCCTCATCAACGAACGTCTCAACCAAATTTTTTCGACCAACACGCAGGCATACTGGCTTGAACAGCTGCAAGCCAAACGCATTCCCTGCGCGCCAGTCAACAATCTGGCCCAGGCGTTGTGCGAGCCGCAAATTTTGGCACGCAATATGGTCATCGAAGTAGCACATCCGCTTGGTGGAACGGCAAAAATGCCTGGCAACCCCATCAAACTTTCAGAAACCTACGAAGATACCTTTGCGCCGCCTCCACTGCTCGGTCAGCACAATGAAGAAATCTACCAAGGATTACTGGGCAAAAATGCTGATGAGATAAAAGAACTGCAAGAAGCAGGAGTCATCTAACTTCCACCGTCCAAACTGCTTATGTTCATTCAAGAAAATCGTCTCAAACGCAAATGGAAATCCGGCCAGGCTGCTATCGGTGTCATCTCCACCTCCGACGACCCGCAGCAAGCCGAATTGTTTGGCCTGGCAGGGTTTGACTATTACATGCTCGATGCCGAACACGGTTTACTCCATCCCTCCCGGGTTGTAGAAGTCATCCGCGCCTGCGAGCTGACCAGCATGACACCCATTGTGCGAATTGGCCCCAAAGACCCCAAACTCGTTCTGCAATACCTCGATGCCGGCATGATGGGCGTGATGATGCCAGACCTGCAAACTGCCGACGAAGTGAGAATGCTCATCGAAGCAGTAAAATACCCTCCCATCGGAAAGCGAGGAATTGGGGTATCGAGAGCCTCCGGCCACATGGCATACAGCCAAGAAGCGCCCCGCTACATCGAATTTGCCAACGAGCAGACCATAGTCATTCCGCAATTTGAAGACCCTGCCCTGCTCCCGCACTTAAAAGCCATGATTTCACAACCGCACATAGACGCCCTCGTCATTGGGCCGCGCGACCTATCACTCAAGATGGGCTTTACCGATGGCCCCAACCACCCCGAAGTGCAGCAAATAATAGACGAGGTGATTGCCCTGTGCAAACAAACCGGCATTGCGGCAGGCATAACCGCCACAACAAATGCCGAAATGAAAAAACAAATCGCCCGCGGCGCAACCATGATTTTAGGGATTTCCCAAAACCTGGTGACGAACGGCGCAAAACAGTTTCTCGGCCAGTAATCTCATGATTTCCCTTGCCCAAATCAACACCCAGGCAACCCGCGTCTTTATGGGAACACTGACAAACGGCGAGTCGCTGCACGCCGCTTTTGCCCACATTGCGCGGCAGCAAAACATTCACGCCGCCGCCTTCCACCTGCTCGGCGGATTAACCGAAGTAGAGTTCACCGAGTACGACTTCGTTGAGAAAATCCGCAAACCACCCCTGGTCTTCACGCGCCCGCTAGAAATTGTCGCCGGGCACGGAACAATCTCCCAGCTCGATTCTCAACCTCACGTTCACCTTCACCTTATCGTATCGTTTCGTGACCAAACCGCCCCCAAAGGCATTGCCCTGCTCGGCGGACACGCCGCCCGCGCCCTGGCCTTTGCCGTAGAATTTACCCTCACGGCTTACGACGGCCTTCCCGTCAAACGCGCCATGCACCAGGCAACCGGCCTGGCCCTGTGGGATTTGCCCGCCTTAACCAACTGCAAAGTTCCCAGGTAACTTGAATATGGTGATTGGCAGCAATGCTTGACTTAATTCTCTTTGCCAGGTATTATTGTTATAACGTTATAACATTTTCTCCGAGAACTCTCCTATGTCCCCATCCCTTGACCGCACTTCACCGCTTCCGCTCCGTTATCAGCTCAAACAACGCCTGCTCGAAAAAATCGAATCGGGCGAGTGGAAACCCAACGACCTGATTCCCTCCGAACAGGAATTGCAAGAAATGTTTGGGCTCAGTCGAATCACCGTTCGGCAGGCCCTGAGCGACCTGGTTTACGAAGGCCTGCTCTTGCGCGAACGCGGACGTGGAACTTTCGTAGCGCCACCGAAAATGACCCACAGCCCCGAAGCCCGCCACAGCCTGACAGAGTTCATGCTCGAAAAAGGCATTCGCCCCGGCTGGCAAATCATCGAACAAGGCTTTGTTGAGGCAACCAAAGAAATTATCGCGCGCCTCCGCCTACCCCATAACAGCCGCGTCTATCGTATTCGCCGCCTGCGCCTGGCTAATGACGAACCAATCGGACACCATACCGCCTTTCTGCCCGAAACGCTGGCCGGGCAAATTCAACAAGCCGTGCTGCTCGAAGGCGGCTCGCTCAATTACATCAGCCACCTGCCGCAGGTCCAAAACAGCCGCGCATCGCGCAGCATCGAAGCAGTTGCCGCCTCCGAAATAGACGCGCGCCTGCTCCACATGCAGCCCGGCAGCCCGGTTCTCATGATTCAACGCACCGTGTTCAGCCCCAGCAGCGAACCAATTGAATTCTTGCAAGCGCGGTATCGCGGCGACCGATTCAAGTATCAGATTGGCGATTGAGAACGACCGAGCGTCCCCCCCCCACCTGCCCAGGAGGAACGAACGCATGACCACCAAAAACTACGGCAACCCTTGCTCAACCATCCCCTACCAGTGCTTCATGGGGCGCTGGGAAGGCCTGTGCAAAACCTTCAGCGCCAGGGGCGAGTTTATTGAAGCCGCTGCGGTTCACATGGATGTCTATTGGAACGAAGTCGGCAAATCATGGCATCTTATGGAAGACTTCGAAAACCTGTATGAAGTCGGCAAAACCGTCTTTCACTCCGATATTTTCGTGGATGGAAAATACTGCTGGGCGGTCAGTGAACAGCTCAGCCTGCACGGCGCGGAATTGGCCCCTCTTAACTACGTCTTCACCATTGACAGCAAAATCTCCAAAACGCTGGTTCACAACAATCACTATTTTCTCGACCCCAACAACCGCCGAATCATCACCCACAAGTTGCGAGATGGTCAAACCCACATTTTTCAGATTCAAGACTTCGTAAGAGTCCAACAACCCTGAAATTTTTTGCCTGGTGAAGCCATGATTATTCAATCCGCCCCGCCAAATGCTCCCCGCTTTGCCATTGAACAGATTGACCATACCCGCACATGCGGCCAACTGGCGCGCGCATTCGGCAATCAGCAGTTCAACCCGCCTATTCCTCGCGAGCTGGTCATTTACACCGTCGAACACCATGACGAGGGCTGGGCAGCCATTGATGCCCTGCGCGAACAATCACCCGTCACCGGCCTGCCACATCACCTAACCCAAACCCCGCTGCCTTATCTCCTCCAAACCAGCCAGGGCTCGCCCGATTTCAATGAGAAGCACCATCCCTTTTGCGGGTTACTTTCTTCTATGCACACCTACGGCCTGTTCAATGGGCGATACGGGCTTTCAGATTTCATCTTCATTGACAAGATTCCCCCCGAACACAAAGCCGCCGCCGATGCCATGCTGGCCCGCGAATTGGAACGACAAGCCCGTCTCAAAACGGTTCTCCAGGCCGATGAAGCCTGCCAAACCTGGGTAGAAGAGCAGACTTTGTTGAATAACTATAAACTCTTGCAATTTTTCGACACTCTGGCGCTCTATTTTCACACCACGCACGCCCAAGACCGAACGCAAGCTAAATTCATGAACGTCCCCGACGGCAAAGGCACAGACCACACCCTCACCATTACCTCCCTTTCAGATGGAACATACACTCTCTCGCCCTGGGTGTTTGAGCCAGAAAGGCTCGAAGTCTTCGTGGAAGGGCGTTTTATCACCCCACAGCCACCCAACACAGACTTTAGAGTGATTTTCGAGACTACGCCAAAACAACGAGAAGCTTACATCCTAAAACGCGCATAAACTCACCCAACCCCAAGACTATGACCAATCAAACCGCTCCCTTCCATAAAGGTTTCGGACGCTGGGCCGGCAATGCAGAAGTATTCGATTCGTTTGGACGGTTCCTCGGCAACGGGTCAGACTATCGCCATGTACAGCCAATGGATGGCGGACGAGTGCGAATTGATGTTTCCTTCGTTGGGCCATTCAAACACAGCGGGCATTACTTCATTCAAAGTCAAGAAAAACACCGTCTATACGAAGGCCCAGCCAACATTGGCTATGCTGAAACGCTCGGCGAAAACCTGGTAGATGCCAACGCCTATTGGCCCGCGCTTGGTCTCAGCCAGCGTTTTTTTCTACTGGTCATTGGAGGGCAGTTGCAACTTTCGCTGGCGCAAATGTCGCGTGGCGAACACCTGATGTACGTCGTTGTCGGCCAAAACGACCGCGTTCCCGAAGATTCGCCCAACCCGCAGCCCGCTCTCGTCAGCGGAACGCACTACGACCTGCATGACGACCCAGCCTGCGGGCGGAATGAACTGCTCTTACACCGACCCGGCCTCTGGAGCGGCACGCTCTCTGCGCTCGACGAAGCAGGTCAATCGTTGGGCACATTCGAATACTCCCAAACCCTGCAAACGAGCAGCTTTCAAACGCTTTCCATCCAAACCACTGGCGGCGCATTCGCCCCCTCCCCGCGCAGCGCATCGTTCACCACCAATCACTGGCAGGCCTGGACAACAGACCAATCGGAATTCGTCGGCAGTTACTCGCTCAGCGGGGGGCGCGCCTTGAGCGGGCAACTCTACTACCGTCAGGCTCATCTTCGCTGCTGGCAGCGCGAAGTTGCCACGCTGGATGGCAGGCAAAAAGCCATCATCCAGCACTGGTATCGCGGTGGACAGCGCATTGGCTCTCAATTCGGCGTAATAAGTTTTCAAGAACTATAAAATCGCGGCCACCCGCCTGCCACCTATGAGCACGCAACCTTCCTCTTTTCTCGGCGATTGGCTCGTCAGCGAATATCTGTATACCCCGGCAGGTGAATATGCCGGCGTGATTCATCAACACCGCCGCTTACAGCCACAGGGAGCAGTCGTTCGCGTCATTCAGACCTGCCAGCCGGTACAAGCTGCGCGCAAACTTTCACCACAGGCGCAGGAAGTGGTGGAAATCATGAACCGGCGCGCAGGTGAATTCGTGTTCGATTTACAACCATCTGGCCAAGCCCGCCACTACCTGGGGCCAGATGTAATTGGCAGCGGATTTTTATGGCGTGAGGGCGTTCTCACCGCACGCGGCTTGTGGCCGCGCTTTGGCTATAACTTTACTTCGTTTTCGCTCTTGCTCAACCCAACCCGGCAAATTACCGGCGGCAAATTCTTTCAGGCCAGCCAGCAAATTGCCACCCTGCTGGGCGTTGCCGGCCCCGAATCCGAAGGATTCCCCACCCTTTCTGCCATATCATCTTCAGAGCAGCACAGCGGCATATGTCAGTTTTTTTCACCCGAGGGCCAACTTGTGGACAGCCTCACCGTAACCAGCGCGGAATTGGATGAAATACGAAATAACATGCCGGGCAACTTCAAACGCTATGGCGCGCTCATCGAGCTGGAAGCCGCCTCCCCTTCAGGAGAGATTGTATCTGCCATCGAAATCAGCGACCAGCACACCGCTCAAGTGGCAGGGATTTGGAAAATTTTTCAAGATGAAAAACTCCAGCAGGTTCAGATATATGTATTGAGCAGCGACAACCCCCGCCTGCCCTTAAAAGCAACAACACAACAGCCCGCAGGCGGCCATCAGGAGATGGAATGATTCGCGCCCTGTACTACGCTGCTAAATTGCCGCAGGGCAGCCCGCCCTTCGATGCGCTCCACATCAAAATCTACTATCCCGCTTTGCCCACAGAGAGCGAAAGGGAGCGCATGACGGGCAGCATTCCGGCAGACCTGTCTCATGCGCCCATGCCGGTTGTCCTTTTCTTTAACGGCATCAACATCGGCATCGAAAGTTATCACTGGCTGGCGGTGGCATTGGCGCGCGCTCATTTTGTGACGGTTCTTTATACGCACGTTGCCGAAACGCTGCCCGGCGTGCCTGGCCTAACGCCCGGCATTGATTTATCGAAAGTAAAACCCGATACCTACGGCAGCGTCCCCACCTGCCCGGCCATTCAGCCCATCTTAAACAGCCTGGCCCAACTGAACCAGGATGAAACAAGCCCACTCTACCAGGCATTGAATCTAGACCACATCATCCTGGGTGGGCATTCGGCGGGCGGCACGGTTGCGCTGCAAAACGGACAGTTCTTTGAGCAGGTCAGGGCCGTTTTTGCCTACGCAGGTCACACCCTGGCTTCCACCATGCTCGGCTTTCAGGCTGGCACGGTTCTAAAAATTGCCAGCAAGCCCACTCTGCTTCTGCGCGGCGACCGGGATGGCGTGATTCATCGCAGCCGTTCCCGCTATGGCCTGGAGGAACATGAACCAGACGCGGTAGCAAAAACGTTCGACGAAGCGTACCAGACCACCGCCGGGAGCAAAGCCTTCGACGTCCTCATTCAAGGCGCAAATCACTTTTCCATCTCCTATCCGCTAGATGAGACAACCGGACGTTCCTTTCTTGACGAACCAGCCACCCGTCCACCTGCCCAAATCCGCGCCCAAATTTCCAGGCTGATTGTGACCTTCCTGCAAAAAAAGCCCTTGCGCGGCAAACATCTGGTCATTCAAACAAAATAAGAGACCAGAAACAACCAAAAGTACATTCATCAAAAGGAGTACAAGCCATGTTAAAAAACTTCTGGTGGCCCCTGGAATTTTCGCACGTCGTAAAAAACAAGCCGGTTCGGGTAACAGCACTGGAGCAAGAATTCGTCCTGTACCGCACGCCCGACGGCGCAGCGCATGTGTTGAGTGATTTGTGCGTGCATCGCGGCGGCGCGCTTTCAGATGGCTGGATGAACGGCGATTGTATCGTCTGCCCCTATCACGGCTGGGAATACAAGCCAGATGGCGCATGCGCAAAAATTCCCGCCCACCCCGATTTAGTCCCCCCAAAAAAGGCGCGGGTCGATTCGTACCCAACAATCGAAAAATACGGCTACATCTGGGCCTTCTTGGGCGACCTGCCCGAAGCAGAGCGCCCACCCCTGCCCGACCTGCCATATTTTGGTGACCCACAATTCAAGGTCATTCGCGGCACATTTGAATGGGATGTCTATTACGAGCGCGCACTCGAAAACAGCCTGGATGCCGCACACGCCCCCTTCGTGCATGGCGGCGCGTTTGGCAACCGCGAAGAACCAGAAATCCCCGATTACGAAACCATCGTTCACCCCTACGGCGCAGAAATGACCGTCACTCTCAAGCCACCCAAACGCAACATCAAGGGCTTATGGAATCGCCTTTACAAAGAAGACCGCCCCGGCGTAAAAACCCGCGCGGCATTCTGGATGCCGTGCATGACCCTGCTCGAAGTAAACCTGCCGATGGGTTTGATGATACTCTTCAACTTCCATCTGCCCATCAATGAATACAAAACCATTACCAAATGGACGCAAATGCGCACCTTCTTTAAGGGCAATTGGGCCGATGGCGACGCGCTCAAGCGCGTGTTGAAAATCTTCAACCAAGATTACCCCATCGTACTCTCGCAGCGGCCTGAGCTGCTGCCCTACGACATCGGCGCGGAATTGTCGGTTAAATCGGACGGCATTCAAATTGCCTACCGGCGAATGCGCCAAAAATATATTGATAAAGGCTGGCAAATTGATATTCACCGCATCAAACGTGAGTATGGGCGGCAACACGCTGTTGTCATCCCCTCGCCTGCCCGCCGTGAAGTGCCAGAACTGGCGCGCGCCTGGGTACTACAAGAAGTGCCAACAATAAAACCGAAAGAAAACAGAACAGATGATTGAACGCCGTCAACAGACTCAGCCACCATTTGCAATTCGCGGCCCAAAAACAATTTTGAACCTGATTTGGAGATAAGTGTATGTCTTTGCCGCAGCAACTTTCGCTCGACACCTTGGAAAAAATTCAAACCCGCTTCCACCTGACGGAAATCGGCTCACCGTATCTCAGCCTGTCTTCGCCCCTCAGCCCGGCTCCGGTGGGCGCGCTTCGCTTATTTAGCGGAGATAAAGTGCGCAAAATGGTGTACATCGGCCTGGTTGTACCGCCCATCGGGCTAGATTCGCACATGATTTTCGCCTTCACCGCGCCCGAAAGCCCCATCCCGCACTTCACCCTCGATTCCGTCCTGGCCGGCCCGCATTTTGCCTTCCATCTAGATTTAATCCCCCGCGCCGATATGGGCGCCAACCTGGCGTACATGAACGCCGTCTTCGATGCGCTCACGCCCATCTTCGAGAGCGCGAAGCAAATCGAAGGCCTCACCCCCGCGCAACTCGGGCCAAAACAATACGCCCTCATGTCACCCTGGATGCTGGCCTACCGGGCCAGCGAATCGGCCTTTGAGCAAATTCAAGCCCCGGTCAATGGCTACCTGCAACACTGGTTTCACCTGGTAGAAAACGGTTTGCCCGCCGAAGCCCTGCCCTCCGGCGACCTGGCCGCGCGCGACCGCCTGAACCGCGCCGCCATCTTCGACCCCAGCGTAGATAAAGTCTGGGCGCAAGTAGAACGGCTGGTTGGCGCCGAAACCGGCGAAACGATGCGCGCCATTCTGCGCAGCCAAGATGTAGAAGCCTAACCCCCTGAACAAGAGACCTGCAATGACCAATTCCCCCTCCAACTGGCAAACATCCATCGAAGGCGAGTGGCACGGCCTGCCATCCATTTTCGACTCAGAAGGCAATCACATCGGCTACAACAAAGTGTATCGCGCCTCTGTGTTCGACCCGCAAACCGGCCAAACCACCTACACCATGAACACCCGCCTGCAAGATGCTGCCGGGCCATTGGCAGCCCGCTTTGAAGTCTCAGATATCTTCGCTTTTGGCGTGATTGATTCAGACCAGGACCGTATTTATCTGGGGCCAGACTTCATCGGCGCGGGACATCCCTACGGCACACTGGTAGATGCCCATTACTACTCCCCCGCCTGGACAGGCGACTTGCGCACCATGGTTCACATCTTGCCCGATATGCAAACGCAGGTGTATTCCTCGCTCATCTACGATGGCCCAAAAATCTGCACTGTCTTCAACGGAATCTACAAAGTTGCCTATGATTATCACACCAACCCCGAAACCCGCTCGCGCATAGACGCCTTTTGCGAAACCGAACGCGTGAACGGACGCAACCCGCACATTTTGCCCTGTAAAAAACGCGGCGAATGGAACGGAAAAATGCTAGTCTACGGCCCCGAGCAGAAAAAACTGGGAATTAATCAGGTGCACATAGACTATCAGCCGCTCGATTTGCTGCGGGCGCAAATGACCATCTCTATAAGCGGCGTATTCGAAAAAAAATATAAATTCAACCGCTATCGCAGCGGCAACCGTCACTTTTTCGAAGGCCCCGACCTGTTTGGCAATAGTTTTGGCTACGGGCGCGCGCTCTATACCAGCCAGCACTTCTACGGCCAGGCACTCAAAATCAAAGGGCGAGAGTTTCTGATTGATGACCAGTTTACCCTGAGCGCAGTCTGGCAATTCTACCAATCCGACCGGATGAAATACACAACCTTTGGCGTGTTGCGCTGGAGCGAAAAACAACTCTAAACAGCAGAGAAACTATGAGTAAAACCATTGTCATCACCGGTTCGACCAAAGGGATTGGGCATGGGCTGGCGAGCGAATTGCTCAAGCGCGGGCAAAACGTCGTCATCAGCGGCAGCCAGGCCGATAGACTTGAAGCGGCCCTCTCCATACTCCAAAGCCAATACCCCAAACAAGCGGCTGGCTGCTTATGCGATGTCAGACGTTACGAAGACCACGAGCAGCTGTTCAGATTTGCCAGAGAAAAATTCGAGCGGGTAGATATTTGGGTCAACAATGCCGGAATCGCTCATCCACCTGTCAATTTTTGGGAACTCCCGCTCGATCTCATTTACCAGGTCATCAACGTCAACCTGCTGGGCGTCTTGCACGGCTCTCGGGTAGCCGCCGAAAACATGCTCCAACAAGGCAGTGGATGGATATATAACCTGGAAGGCTTTGGCTCTGGCGGGCGGGTGATGGCCGGAATGTCCATCTACGGCGCGAGCAAAATCGCCGTTGCCTACCTGAGCAAAACGCTGGCAAAAGAACTGGCAAAAACCCCAGTCAGAATCGCAACCCTGCAACCGGGCATGGTCATTACCGGCCTGGTGATGAATCAATATCAAACCCCCGAAGCGCTCGAAAAAGTCAAGCCCATCTTCAATATCATTGCCAACCGACTGACCGATGTCACCCCCTGGCTGGCAGAACAAATCCTGAACAACACCAAAAACGGCGCCGTGCTGAACTATCAACCCACCTGGAAATTAATGATGCGATTTTTGACCACCCCAATCATCAAGCGCAACGTCTTCGACCATTGAATAGCAAACGACCAACTAACTTATAGGAAATCGAAATGACCTTCGACCCCGCCGACTTCAAACGCGCCATGTCGCAATTCGCATCAGGCGTGACCGTTGTCACGACGCTATACGGTCAAACCCCGTTGGGCGTTACGGCCAGTTCGTTTACCAGCCTCAGCCTGGAACCACCCCTGGTGCTGGTTTCTCTCAACAAAAAATTATTCACCCACAAGGCCATTACCGAAAGCGGCGTCTTTGCCGTTAACGTGCTTTCGGCGCAGCAATTGGAAATTGGAATGCGCTTTGCAGGCCTGAAACCAGAAATTACAGACCGATTTGCCGGGCTAAAAACGCAAACTGCCGTTACTGGCTGCCCGCTGCTGCCCGATTCGTTGGCCTGGGTAGACTGCGCGCTTTGGGCCACCTATGACGGCGGCGACCACACCATTTTCGTCGGCGAAGTGCGCGACCTGTCGGTATCGGACCTGGATATGCCGCTGCTCTACCATAATCGCTTGTGGCGGCGCAGCGAGTCGCTTCAAGTTCCAACCGTGCCGCTCGAAGCCACGCTGGTCGAAGTCGGCTTGCGAGATGGCATTCAACGCGAGGAAAAATTCATCTCAACCGAGATGAAAGTGGAGTTTGCCACACGCCTGGCCGAGGCCGGATTGCGCCAAATTCAGGTTTCCTCGTTCGTCAACCCCAAAATCGTGCCACAAATGGCCGATGCCGAAGAAGTCTTTACCCGTCTGCCTCAACGTAAAGATGTCATCTTCAGCGCTCTGGTGCTGAACAAAAAAGGCGTCGAACGCGCTATCGCTGCCGGCGTCAAACAATTAGAAATGGGAGTGCCAGCCAGCGAAACCCTGGCCCGCAAAAATGCCAACACCACCATCGAAGAAGGCATGACAGAAACAGCAGAAATGGTCAAAATAGCCCACGAACATGGCGTGCGCGTGCGCGCGGGGGTGCAATCGGCCTTTGGCTGCGCCTACGAAGGCAAAATTGACCCTGCCAGGGTGGTTGCGATGGCACGCCGTTTTCTTTCCATGGGAGTGGACGAACTCTCCCTGGCCGATTCAGCCGGGTTAGGCAACCCGCAGCTGATACGGCGGGTAGTGCAAGAAATCTTGCCGCTCACCGGCAGCGTTCCACTTGTCTTGCACTTGCACGATACGCGCGGGCAAGGTCTTGCCAACCTGCTTTCAGCGCTTAAATCGGGCGTTACCATGTTCGATACCTCCTTTGGCGGGCTGGGCGGCTGCCCGTTCATTCGAACAGCCAAAGGAAACATCCCAACCGAAGATACTGCCTACATGTTACACGAAATGGGCATCCAAACCGGAATTAACCTCCCCGCTGTCGCTGCTCTCTCACGCCAGATGGAAGCATTTTTGGGCAAAGAACTCCCCGCAAAAATGCACAAACTGCTCCAAGACGAACCACAGACCGAACAGTGCCTATGAAACAAACCCTTGCCGAAAAAATCCTTTCCCAACACGCAGGCAAAATTCTGCGCGCCGGTGATATTGCGATTGTCCGCGTAGATGGCGTAATGGCAACCGACGCCACCGCTCCCTTTGCCATTCAGGCCTTTCGCAAAATGGGCGGTAAAGCCCTATGGGATAGCCAGCGTGTCTCTCTCGTCATTGACCATGCTTCGCCAGCCCCCAACGAAACGGTTGCAAACCTGCACAAACTGATGCGCGATTTCTCTGCCGAAATGGGCTGCCGCTTGTATGATATAGGCGAAGGCATTTGCCATCAGTTGATGGTCGAAAACGCGCACGTCCGCCCCGGCGACCTGTTTCTTGGCGCCGATTCGCACACCCCCACTTATGGCGCTGTAAACGCCTTCGGCACAGGCGTTGGCTCGACCGATTTGGCCGGAGCAATGCTTACCGGCAAAACCTGGCTCAAAGTGCCACAGACCATTCAGATTGCCCTGCATGGAGAACTGCGCAAAAACGTCACTGCCAAAGATGTCGTCCTGTTCCTGGTCAAACAAATCGGTGCCGAAGGCGCAAACTATCAGGCAATTGAATTTACTGGCGAAACCGTGCGCGGCATGAGCCTGGCCAGCCGCATGGTGCTGGCCAACATGAGCTCAGAAATGGGTGCCAAAACCGGCCTGGTAGACCCGGCCGGATTAGAACTATGGTATCCCTTCGAACCGGTTTCCCCCGACTCAGGCGCGGAATACGCCAAAAAACTAACCTTCGACGTGTCGGCGCTGCGGCCACAAATCGCCAGGCCGCATTCGCCCGAAAACGTCGTACCAATTGACGAAGCGCAAGGGACAAAAATTCACTATGCCTTCATCGGCTCTTGCACCAACACTCGCATCGAAGACCTGCGCGAAGCGGCCCGCGTGCTGCAAGGCAAAAAAATTGCCAACGGCATCCGACTAATTATTGCGCCAGCCTCTAAAAAAGTGTTCGACGAGGCCCTACAAGATGGAACAATTCAGACCCTCTCCCAAGCGGGCGCGACCTTCATCACTTCTGGCTGCGGCCCCTGCGTTGGCTCGCATCTTGGCGTGCCAGGCGATGGAGAAACGGTCATCTCGTCCACCAATCGCAATTTTCCAGGCCGCATGGGAAACCCGCGCGCATACATTTACCTGGCCTCCCCAGCGGTTGTAGCTGCCTCGGCGCTGGCCGGTGAAATTGCCGAACCCAACTGCTAAAACGCTGAAAGCCTGAGAACAGAGACCTCCCTATGAATTCCCCATCCGCTAATCCGCTTCAACCATCCGCTCCCCCACCCGCTAATCCGCTTCAACCATCCGCTCCCCCATCCGCTAATCCGCTTCAACCATCCGCTCCCCCATCCGCTGCTCACGTTTACCTGGTAGATAATCTGGATACCGACCGCATCATACCCGGCAAATACACCAAAACGCTCGACCTTTCCGCCCTGGCGGCGCATGTTCTGGAAGACCTGGACCCAGAATTTGCCAAGAAAGTGCAGGCGGGCGATTTTCTCGTCGCCGGAAACAACTTTGGCTGCGGTTCAAGCCGTGAACAAGCCCCCCTGGCTCTCAAAGCAGCCGGCATTTCGGTAGTGATTGCCAAATCGTTTGCCCGCATCTTCTACCGAAACGCCATCAACATCGGCCTGCCCGTCATGGAGGTCAATCACAATATTCAACGTGGTGATTGCATTTCGGTTGAACTGGAAACCGGGCTGATAACCAACCACACCAAAAATGAAACCTACCGCGCCGCCGCCCTGCCGCCGCAAATGATGAGCATTTTGCGTGAAGGCGGGCTGGTCAATTACCTGCTCAAATATGGTGACTATGTGTAACTGGGGCTGCAACGCCATTTACAGCCGGCGGTCTTCATCTAAAAACCACAACCATTTATGACCCTCCAAACACTCTCCTCCATTCGCGTTCTGGAGTTTACCCACGCTGTGCTTGGCCCAGCTTGCGGACTGGTCCTGGCCGAACTCGGCGCGGAGGTCATCCGAATTGAACCTCCTGCAGGAGACCCCACCCGCTCCCTCAAAGGATTTGGCACAGGCTACTATCCCTTCTTCAACCGCAACAAAAAAAGCCTGGCCCTTGATATTAAGACCGAAGCAGGCCGCCAAATTATCCTGAAATTGCTCGAAAACACCGATGTCCTCATCGAAAATTTTGCCCCCGGCACCATGGAACGCCTGGAATTGGGAAGTACCACGCTGTGCGCAGCCTTTCCTCGCCTCATTTACTGCTCGCTCAAAGGCTTTTTCCCCGGCCCGTATGCCAACCGGCTGGCGCTGGATGAGGTCGTCCAAATGATGAGCGGCCTGGCCTACATGACCGGCCCGCGTGGTCAGCCGCTGCGAGCCGGCGCCTCGGTCATTGATATTGCAACCGGCATGATGGGCGCCCTGGGCGTGTTGGCCGCCCTGCGCGAAAGAGACCAAACCGGCAAAGGGCAAATCGTCAACAGCGCCTTGTTTGAGACGGCTGCCTTCGTCATGGGGCATCACATGGCCTATGCCGCCATCAGCAAGCAGCCTGTGCCGCCCATGCCCGAACGAATCAGCGCCTGGGCCATTTATCGCGCCTTTGCCACCGCCGAAGGCGAACTGGTTTTCATTGGCGTGACCAGCGATAAGCAATGGGCGCGGTTCTGCGAAGCATTTGAACAGCCCGATTGGCTGGCCGATGAACGCCTCTCCACCAACAATGGACGCATTAACCAGCGTGACTGGCTGCTACCAGCCATAGAAGCATTAATAGCCCAATACCCCAAACCCGAAGTCCTCCAACGCTGCGAACAAGCCGACCTGCCTTTCTCACCGGTTGCCAAGCCCGAAGACCTCTTTACCGACCAACAACTCATCCAAAGCGGCAGCCTGCTCTCAACCACCCTGCCAGGCGGCGAACAAGCCAACCTGCCCCGCCTACCCATTCTTGTGAATGGAACAGGCGCAAACTTGAAGCACAATCCCCCGCGCTTGGGCGAGCATACACGCGCCATCCTGGCGAATATCGGCTTATCGCAAGAGAAAATCGAAGAGTTGATTAAAACAGGCGTCAGCGTGGCCGAATGAGCGCCCTCCAGCGCGCCCCACCCAGCCAACAAGATAAAGGTGACGGCAACCAACACCAAAGACAAAATTCGGAGAGAAAACATGTACGACCTGCTCATCAAAAACGTCCGCCTTGTGCGACCAAACCAAACCGACCTCCCCACAGCAGATATTGCCATTCGCCACGGAAAAATCGAAAAAATTGCCCCTGAAATCCAAGCTAATCAAGCCCATCAGGTTCACGATGCGCAAGGACTGCTCGCATTTCCGGGCCTGGTAGATGCGCACATGCACGTTGGCATCTATTCACAACTGGAAATAGATGCTATCACCGAATCGAAAGCCGCTGCTATGGGCGGAGTGACGACCACTATTACCTACTTTCGGACAGGTGAATATTACCTGAACAAAGGCGGCCCCTATCGAGAATTTTTCCCCGAAGTACTCAAACGCTCCGAAGGTCACTATTGGGTAGATTACGCCTATCACCTCGCTCCCATCAATCGTATTCACATCGAAGAAATGCCCATGCTGCTAAAAGAATTTGGCGTAGCCTCCTTCAAAATTTTCATGTTTTATGGCGGACACGGCCTGCACGGCAAATCGGACCAGCAGCACAATTTTTTGAAACTTGAAAAAGATGAAACTTACGACTTCGCGCACTTCGAGTTCATCATGCGCCGCTTGAGCGAAATGACAGCAACAAACCCACAGCAAGCACCATATTTGAGTTTAAGCCTGCACTGCGAAATCGCCGACATCTTGAACGCCTACACATCCATTGTCCAAAAAGAAGGCAAATTAAAAGGATTGCGCGCCTACCATGCCGCCCGTCCGCCGCACAGTGAAGGGCTGGCCGTATTCATCGCATCGTACCTGGCCCACGAAACGCACTGCGCCAACATCAACCTTCTACATCTCAGCTCACGCAAAGCACTCGAAGCCGCGCTGATGATGCGCGACCTGTTCCCACACATTAACTTCAGGCGCGAAGTAACCATCGGCCATTTGTTGCTCGATGTAGATGAACCCAACGGCGTGCTGGCAAAAGTCAATCCGCCCATTCGCCCGCGTGAAGATGTAGAGTTTCTGTGGCAAAAACTGCTCGAAGGAGAAATTGATTGGGTGGTCAGCGACCATGCCTGCTGCTCGGCAGAGATGAAATACAACGCGCAACATCCCGAAGATATTTGGATGGCAAAATCGGGCTTTGGCGGCACGGAATATCTGCTTTCGGGTCTGCACAGCGAAGGCAAAAAACGCGGACTATCGCTCAACCGCATGGCCGAACTTGTGTGCTGGAATCCCGCCCAGCGTTTTGGCCTGTTATCGAAAGGCGACCTGGCCGAAGGATTCGACGCCGATATCGTGCTGTTCGACCCGAACGAAACGTTTGTTGTCCGCGCGGCGCAATCCTTCTCCGGGCAAGGGTACACCCCGTTCGAGGGACATGAACTGACCGGGCGCGTCAAAACCACCTTCCTGCGCGGACAAAAAGTGTTCGAAAACGGCAGCATCATTGGCGGCGCGCATGGACAATATTTGAAAAGACCAACGCCATTGAAACCTGCATCCTAAAGTGACACACCCAATCGCAAGCGAGGAACTTACCATGGCCCAACTGACTGCTGAATTTCTCTTCGATAACCTCTCCCTTGCCGAAAAAGCGCGCGCCGAACGAGTAGAAGCCATCCTGCCAGCCTTACGCGCCCAGGCCGAAGAAGCCGATGCCGCCGGGCGATTCTACGAGCCGCATCGTGAAACCCTGGCCCAAGCCGGATTGCTCGGCCTGGTCGTCCCCGAAGCATTTGGCGGCTTGGGCGGCGGATTGCGCGATTTGGCCGCTGCCACCTTTGCAATGGGAACGGCCTGTCCATCCACCGCGCTGGCTTATTTTTTTCACTGCTCCACCTCCTCGCGCGGGTTATTAGCCCTGGAAGCCATCGAAGAAGGAAAATTCAGCCCCCAAGAAATTCCAATTGTGAAGCGCTTTGCCGAAAATGTGCTGCACCGCATGGGAACGAAAAAACAACTGCTCGGAAACTTTGCCAGCGAAACAGCCAAATCTACGCAAAGCGCCGTTTTTATCGCCACCGAAGCCGAACAAGTCGCAGGCGGCTGGCTGCTCAACGGAGTCAAATCGTTTGGCTGCAACACCGGCGTTGCCGATGCCTACCTGGTGGCCGCAAAACGCAAAGATTACGACACAGCAGAAGGGTTGAGCATGTTTTTCGTGCCGCGCGACGCGCCCGGCGTAAAAGAACGACCACAATGGGATGCGTTGGGAATGCGCGCCACCGCCTCGCACGGCATCATCCTGCAAAATGTCTTCGTTCCAGAAGAAGAAGCGCTGACCCTGCCCGGTGCGTTCGTCAAACTCATGCAAACCAGCCGGGGTTCGCTCATGGGCAATCAACCCGCCATTTCAGCCATCTACCTGGGCGCGGCCAAAGCCGCTTATGATTACGCCCTCGAAAAAACCATCAATATGAAATTTGAAGACACCGGCAGACCCATTGCCACCAGCCCGTTTCACCAGGAATTAATCGGCAAAATGACGGTCGAATTAGAAACCGCCCGCCTGTGGCTGCGCCGCCAAATCGAACTGGAGACCTGCGAGCCGCCAATTACCTCCAAAACCGAAGTCGTTCAGCATTGGCGCATGGCCAAAGGAACGATTTCCGAATGTGCCTTCCAGGTCACGCAGCTAGCCCTCAAAATGACCGGCACCAGCGGCACGGCCAACCGAGGGCTAATTGCCCGCATGTTGCGGGATGTCGCTATGAGTCTGGTCATGGCGTTCCCCGCCGAGCGCGGACGGCTTGAAGCGGCAAAAACAATCACCGAGGGGGCTGAAACTAAATCCTTCACGGTAAAACAAGGCGAACCGCAAGGCGCCCTTCTTCACCCAACGAAAACGGACGCATAAGGAGTAAAACATGTCCTTTCCAGAAATTACACCCCCTGCGCTGGAAGAAATCCAAAAACGCTTTACCCTGTTCGACTACATAGACGGCGAACGGCTGCCTCCGACACAAGACCTGGAAGCATTTGTTTACAACCCTAGCACCGGAGAAGTCATTGCGCCACAAAAAGCAACCAGCCCGCAACACCTCGAGCGCGCCTTGCAAACTGCCCAGCGGCTGCATCAAGCGGGGGCATGGGCCAACACTCCGCCTGAGGCACGCGCCGAAATCCTCGAAAACGCAGCCAATCATTTGATGACACTCGTTCCAATCATTGCCGCCGTCGAATCGTACAACACAGGGATTATCTTCAGCACCACCCGTTTCGTCAACGCCATCGTCTGGCTGGCATTCAAAGCAGCGGCGGGCGTCCTGCGCAACGGATACACACGCAGCACAGTGCCAGGGCCGCACGGGGAGGTAGAAATTTTGCGCAAACCGCTCGGCGTGTCCGCTGCTATCGTCCCCTGGAACTCACCCGCCGCGCTGGCTGCGCACAAGGTCGCCAACGCCCTGGCGGCAGGCTGCCCGGTCATTCTCAAACCAACCGAATGGGCGCCCTACTCCTGCCTGCTGCTGGCAGAAGGGCTAGAAGCCGCCGGTCTGCCCAGGGGACTGTTTCAAATCGTAAACGGCGGCGCCGAAGTCGGGCAAAGACTGGTCAGTGACCCGCGCGTGCGCGCTGTTTCCTTTACTGGCGGGCTGCAAGGCGGGCGCGCCGTAGCGGCGGCCTGCGCGCATGATTTCAAATCCATTCAACTAGAACTGGGCGGCAACAATGCCATGATTGTGCTAGACGATGCCGATATTGAACAAACAGCAGAAGGGATTGTGGCCGGCCTGACCACCCTCAACGGACAATGGTGCCGCGCGCTTGGCAGACTGCTCATTCACGAAAGCATCTACCAGACCATACTAGAAGCAGCCCTGCAAAAACTGACCGCCTTGCGCATCGGAGACGCCCTTCGCCTGGAAACGCAGTTAGGGCCGCTGGCAAATCCGGCCCACAAAGCGCGCGTAGAGGCCGCCATCCACGCCCTGCAGGCCAAAGGCGCGCACGCTCATTCCACCGCTCCCGTCCCCACTTCAGGCTTCTACCTTTCGCCCACCCTCTTGACAAACGCCCAACCGCAGGATACGCTGGAAGAAATCTTCGGCCCGGTTGCCGTTGTTCACACCTTTCGCAGCGACGAGCAAGCAGTCGAACTCGCCAATCAGCCTCCCTACGGGCTGGGCGGCTACGTCTTCTCAAAAGACGAAGAACACGCCCTGCAAATTGCCCGTCAAATGAACACCGGCGGCGTAAAAATCAACGGCGTCAGTCTGCTCGAACTGAACGTAGATGCCCCCCGCCCGGCCTGGGGCTTGAGCGGCTTTGGCGAAGAAGGCACGCTCGAAACCTTTAATGTCTTTTGCGGCAAATCAGTCATCGGCATTGCCGCGCGCTAAATCACCCATCCCATCCACTCAAGGAGAAACCCAACCATGACCACCGTTCGTACCGATGTCATCAAATTAGGAGATAAATTCGCCACCCTGCTCGGAGAGGATGTGCGCGTGGGCGACTCCGCCCCCGAATTTACCGTCTCCGCCGCCGATTGGTCGCCCGTCAATCCTTTACAAGAATCAAAAGGCAAAGTCATCATCCTCTCTGCCGTCCCCTCACTCGATACCAGCGTGTGCGACCGTGAAACGCGCCGCTTCAACGAAGAAGCCGCCAACCTGAGCGATGAGATTGTCATTTACACCATCAGCACCGATTTTCCAATGGCACAAAAACGCTGGTGCGGCGCGGCAGGCGTTGATAAAGTGAAAGTTGTTTCCGATGTGCTAGAAACCGAATTTGGTCTGAAGTATGGCCTGCTCATCAAAGAACGCCGCTACCTGCGCCGCGCTGTCTTCATCGTCGGACGAGATGGCAAACTGACCTACGTTAACTACCTGCCCTCCCTGGGAGATGAACCCGACTACCAGGAAGTGATTGCTGAAGCAAAAAAAGCGTTGGGCTAAAATTTTAGCCTTAAAGTATTCGCGCCGCATTTGAACTGCGGCGCGATTTTCGTCGTCAAAACAAGAAGGGAAGAAACAACTTGCTCTTCTGCTTGTATTCCGCAAACTCGGGATACCGCGAAAGTGAGTTATCTTTCTTGCGCATCAACCCAAGCCAAAAACCAAACACAAAAAACGCTAATATGAGCAGTGGCAGCCAGTGCATAGCAAGCAAGGCAAAACTCAAATAAATAAGCAATTCGCCAAAATAATTCATATTACGCGCCCGGGCAAACATCCCGTCGGTAATCAGGTGCCCGGGATTGTACTTCAACTGGATGTACTTTTGCATATCAGAGACGAAATGACAAAAAACGCCAAAAATGTTCATGCTGACGGCAATCGCAATCAGCCAGGGCGGCGCGCTGACATCCAGCCAGGTAATAAGGAACGGCGCGACCCAGTAACTGGTCAAACCAACTAATATGAAGAGGCCATAGCCCAGGCCTTTATCGGTTTCCCATTGTCTATCGGGGAAAATATTGCTCTTCAGCGCCCATAGAATACCATAAGTGCCATGCAAAGCCAGGTACACCCAGGCAGTCACGCTATCCCAGCGTCCAAACCAGGCCATCATCGCCAGCACAGCCAGAAAAGTCAAACTTTTATGCGAGTCAATGAAGTATTTTTGCTTGAACATGAGATTATCTCCCTTTAGTAGATTGGTATTTCCATTGCTGCGCGCCGTAATCTTTGCGGCCGGGACCGCCCAAGCCCACCATTTTGCTCAACAAATCAGGCGCAAGCGCAAAAAACAAATACATAAAAGGCAGGTAGCCGGGCATATCCAGGCTCGATTTCCGCAAGCGTAGAGCGCGTACAATCCCCTTAGCCACCTGCGGCGGGTTAAGGGCGGGTAAAAAATCACCCATGCGCGGCATACTGTGAGATGAAACCTGCTTGCGGAAGAAATCCGTGCCTTCAACCGGCCCCAGGCGGACAACCGTCGTGCAAACCCCCGTCCCTTGTAATTCGAGCCTTAGGGTTTGAGTAAACCCATCAATGGCCGCCTTGGTGGCAGCATACGCCGCATCCCCTTTGCTGACGAACAGCCTGCCTGCCGATGAACTGAGGTTGACGATATGCCCCTGCCCTGCCGTGAGCATAAACGGCAGCACTGCTTTGATGGTATAGACCATACCATTGTAGCCGACCTCCATCGTCCGCTCCATCTCCTCGACCGGCATTTGGGCAACCAGAGTCCAGCGCACAAAAGCAGCATTGTTGATGAGAACGTCAAAGCGTCCGGTTTGCTTGTGAACATCGGCCATCCAATCTTCTACATCTGCTCGAACAGAGACATCGCACTGCCGGAAGTGGATTTTCCCACTCCATGGCCTGGCTGCTAGTTCGGCCTGCGCCGCGGCGATGTTTTCCGGGCTGATGTCGCAAACATAAACGTCCCCGCCGTAGTCGGCCAGGGCCTGGGCAGTGGCCCAACCAATTCCCTGCGCCCCGCCCGTCACCAGGCAGGTTTTCCCAAAAAGAAACTGTTCCTTCATATCGTTATTTGTTATCCTTGTTCAGAAAAATCGTCGTCCGCAAGGCTTTCGGGAGCAAATTTAGTCATTTGCAGGAACCTTTAGGGCGTTTCCTGTATAATACGGCGGTTGGATTATAACCAGAAATTTTGACTTCACGCATTAACATTTTGGCTTTGCCTATCATCCAAAAGAATCTTCGATGCGCCGCTACCTTTACTTCACCGTTTTTTTCTCTGGAATGTCCACCCTGGCCGCCGAATTTGGGGCCTCGCGCCTGTTACAGACCATTTATGGCTCTAGCAATCTGGTCTGGGCCAGCGTCATCGGGCTGATACTCATCTACTTTGCAATTGGCTATCAGTTGGGAGGCCGCTGGGCCGACC
This sequence comes from uncultured Anaerolinea sp., assembly GCA_964422545.1. Classification (GTDB taxonomy): domain Bacteria; phylum Chloroflexota; class Anaerolineae; order Anaerolineales; family Villigracilaceae; genus UBA5195. The sequence goes on from CAYRBO010000001.1 coordinate 199,503, forward strand.
GTTCGCCGCATCCGCGCACGCTTTTCACCATCCTGGCGCTGGGCGCATTTGCGCTGGGAGTTGTTCCGTTCATTGCCCAGCCGGTCTTGCGCGGCGCAGCACTGGCCTTCGATAGCCTGAAACTGGATGTGGCCTTTGGCGCGTTTGCCGCCACGCTCATCCTGTTCAGCGTCCCCATCACCCTGCTGGCGGTCACCTCGCCGTTTGTCATCCGGCTATTGGTGGATGACCCCGCCCGGGCCGGGAACGTGGCCGGGGATGTGTACGCGCTCTCGACCCTGGGTTCCGTCATCGGGGCCTTCCTGCCCACGCTGGTCTTGTTTCCCCTTATCGGAGTCACTCTCTCCTTCCTGCTCTTTAGCGGACTGATGCTGCTGGTGGCGCTGCTCGGCCTGTGGCGGCAGGCAGGCTCCAGGGCGGCCGCGCCCTTCCTGCTAATGCCGCTCTTCGTCTCGGTTCTCGCCATCGCCAATGACTACCGCATCAAATCCACGCCGGGGCAAATTTTCGAGACCGAATCGGCTTACAACTACATCGAAGTATTGGAGGTGGACGGCACGCGCTACCTGCGCCTGAACGAAGGGCAGGGCGTCCATTCGCAGTATCACCCCACCGAGTTGTTCTACGGCGGGCCCTGGGAGCAGTTCTCGGTGGGGCCGCTGTTCAACAACCCGCCTTTCGACGTGAACCAGGTCGAACGGATGGCAATCATCGGCCTGGCCGCCGGGACTGCTGCCCGCCAGGCGACCGAAATCTACGGCCCGATTCAAATCGACGGCTGGGAAATTGACCCAAAAATTATTGAGGTCGGGCGGCAATACTTCGCCATGACCCTGCCCAACCTGAACGCCTACGCCGCCGATGGCCGCTGGGGACTGGAACACAGCCCCTACCAGTATGACATCATCGTCGTAGATGCCTACCGCCCGCCCTACATCCCGCCGCACCTGACCACGCAGGAATTTTTCGCCATTTGCGCCGAACGACTGACCGAAGACGGCGTGCTGGCAATCAACATTGGCCGCGCCCCCAACGACCGGCGGCTGATTAATGACCTGGCGGCCACCATCCGCACGGTGTTGCCCTCCACGCATGTGATGGATTTGCCCTACACCTTCAACTCCATCCTGTTTGCCACCAAACAGCCAACCTCGCGCGATAACCTGGCCTACAACCTGGCTGCGCTGCAAGCCAACCCCAACGCGCCGCGCCTGCTGCTTTCCGCCGCGACGATTACATACGCTTCTCTCCAGCCCAACCCAACCGGCGGCATAGTCTACACCGACGACCGCTCGCCCATCGAATGGGTGACGAACAGCCTGGTGCTGAACTTCATCCTGGCGGGCGGGGTGGATGAATTAAAGTGATTGGTAAATCGTCATTGGTGATTGGGCGCAGCATAAATTACGAATTACGAATTACCAATCCCCCTCCCGGAGTTTTCCATGTCTTCTAAAATCATCCCCTGGCTCACCGCGCTGCTCATCCCCTTCGCGCTCATCATGCTCGGCGCGCGGCTGCTCATGACACCGATTTTTCCAGAAATTGAATACCGAATGCCGGGCTTCCCCGAAGACCCGTATGGCTTCACGCTACAAGACCGCTTGCGCTGGTCGAAGTTGTCCATCGAGTATCTCATCAACGACGCCGACCTGTCCTTCCTGGCCGAGCTCAAATTCGAGGACGGCACGCCCATCTACAATGAGCGCGAACTCAGCCACATGCTGGATGTCAAAATCGTCGTCCAACGGCTGCTCAATTTCTGGTATATCACCCTGGCGCTGCTAGCGCTGGTAAGCCTGTGGGCCTGGCGCGCCGGGCAACTCGATTCCCTTCGAGCCGGGCTCAGCCGGGGCGGCTTCTTGACCGTCGGCTTGCTGGTGGCTCTCGGCGCGTTTGCGGCAGTCTCATTTTGGCAGTTCTTTGCCTGGTTCCACAGTTTGTTCTTCGAAGGCGACTCCTGGCTGTTTCGCTTCGATGATACCCTCATTCGCCTGTTCCCCTTGCGCTTTTGGCAAGATACCGTGCTTTACATCGTCAGCTTTGCCATCCTATCTGGCCTGGCGCTGGGATTTTGGTATCGAAAACGCTAACCAGAGAATACGCCTCACTCACCACTCATCATTCGTTTCCTCGTCACTCCTCCCCCCCAACCGTGTTCTATCCTCGTGTATAATTCCCCTCACAGGAGCAGACAATGAGTGAGTTTTTATCGCTTCAAGACAAAGTTGCCATCGTTACCGGCGGTTCACGCGGCATTGGCCGCGCCATCGCGCTCGAACTGGCCCGGCGCGGCGCAAAAGTGGTCGTCAACTACCACAAATCGCCTGATGCCGCCCAGGCCGTCATCGGCGAGATTCAGACCCTAGGCGGGCAGGCCGCTGCGTTTCAGGCCGATGTATCCGATTCTACTGCCGCGCAGAATCTCATCAAATTCGCCATCGAAACCTTTGGCGACCTGCACATCTTGGTCAACAATGCCGGAATCACGCGCGATAAGTTGATTATGATGATTACCGAAGAAGACTGGGACGCCGTGCTAGACACCAACCTGAAATCCACCTTCATCTGCTCGAAAGCGGCGGTCAAGCACATGATTCGCAAACGCTACGGGCGCATCATCAACATCGCCTCGGTCGCCGGGCAGATGGGCAACCCCGGCCAAACCAACTACTCGGCCTCCAAAGCCGGGCAGATTGGCTTCACCAAAGCCCTGGCGCGCGAGGTGGCCGGACGCAACATCACCGTCAACGCGGTGGCGCCCGGCTTTGTAGATACCGAAATCCTGCTGGCAATGCCCCCCGAAACGCTCGAAGCCGCCCTCAAACTCGTCCCGCTGGGACGCAAAGGCCAACCCGAAGAAATTGCCTATGCGGTGGCATTCCTCGCCAGCGACCAGGCCGCCTACATCACCGGTCAGGTGCTGGGCGTAGATGGCGGTATGGCGATGATGTAAGGAGACAACAATGACTGAAGAATATCGTTCCCCTGGCAAGACCACCCTGGCCCCCGATGTGCTGCTGACCATTGCGCGCATGTCGGCCCTAAGCGTAGAAGGCGTTGCCCGCCTGGCGCCCGTCCCCGGCGGGTTCGACCGCCTGTTCCGGCGCGGCGCCGATGACGGCGTGCGCCTGACCGTAGAAGACGACCTGGTGTACATCGAACTCTACCTGGTGCTAAAAAATAACATCAACGTGCGCGAGGTCAGCCGCAACGTGCAAGCGCAAGTTGCCCGCGCCATTTCTGAAATGGTCGGCATGGAAGTCGGCCATGTCAACATTCACATCGAAGACATCGAATACAAGGCAGACGAATAACCGCATATGAAATCCCGCACCAGGGCGCGCGCCCTCGCCCTGCAAGTACTTTACGAAGTAGATATGACCGACCACCGCCCAGGCGATGTCCTCGCGCAGCGCCTGGAGGATGAACACGAACAGGGCCAAGAGAGCCTCAGCCAGGAACTGGTCGAATTTGCCCACCAAATCATCTTTGGCGTGTATCCCCTCGCCCAAAAGATGGATGATGTCATCGCCGAATACGCCCCCGAATGGCCTTTCGACCAAATAGCCGCCATAGACCGCAACATCTTGCGCATCGCCGTTTGGGAATTTTCGATTAGCGGCATCACCCCGCTCAAAGTTGCCATCAACGAAGCCGTCGAGCTGGCAAAACTATACGGCTCCGATACCGCGCCGCGCTTCATCAACGGCGTTTTGGGCAGCCTGGCCGACCACCAGCACATCATCGCGCAACAGTTCAAGAAAGGCTCTTAATGGATATCCTCGGAATCGGCCTGCCCGAACTCTTCTTTATCATCATTCTGGCGCTCATCCTGCTCGGCCCCAAAGACATGGTCAAAGCCGGGCGCACCATTGGGCGCGCCTTGCGGTCTTTCGTCATGTCGCCCACCTGGCAAGCCATGCGCACCACCGGCAGGGAGATTCAGCAGATTCCCACCAAACTGATGCGCGAAGCCGGCATGGAAGAACTGGAAGCAGAATTAAAGGGAATCAAAGGGAATGTCGAGACTGCGACAAAGCAAAGCCTGAACGAAATCCAATCCGTCGAAAACCAGATTCTCGCCGGACCGCTCCCACTGACGCCTGCCTCGCCGCCCAAAAAGCAGGAGTCTACCCTCAACCCTCCCCCCGCATCTGAAAAATAAACCGTCATGCAACGCATCCGCCGCGCCTTGGGGTGGCTCATCACCGCGCCCTTCAAACTACTTTTTTGGATACTTAGCCTGCCCTTTCGTTTTCTGGGCTGGCTATTTCGACCGGTCGTCGAGAAATTTGAACAAAATCCGGTCTATATCTTCCTGACCGAAGTGCCAGAAGACCGCCCGGCGCTCGATGCCATTAGCGATGCCTTTCAGCAGCCAGAAAGCATCCTCGAAGAACTAGATGCCGTCCGCAAACACCTGCTGCGTATGTTGTTGGCCGTCATCATCACCACCGCCTTTTCGTTTTACTTTACCAACGACCTGGCCGCCTTCCTGGCCGTGCCAGTTGGCGGACTGGAGCGGCTTCAGGCAGTGGCCGTCACCGAAACAGTGGGCGTATTCATGCGGATTGCGCTCATTTCGGGATTGGTGTTCGCCTCCCCGTATATCGCCTTCGAAATCTGGCTGTTCGTCGCTCCCGGTTTAATGCCCCGCGCCCGCCAGTTCAGCCTGGTCTTCATTCCCCTGGCGGCCATCTTCTTCGTCAGCGGCATGGCCTTTACTTACTACGCCATGCTGCCGGTCGCGCTCCCCTTCATTGAAACCGGATTCATCCAGGTTACGGTCAACTGGACAGTAGATAGTTACATCAAATTCGTCACCGGCCTGTTGTTCTGGATTGGCCTGGCGTTCGAGTTCCCGCTGGTCATCTACGGCCTTTCTGCGATTGGGATTGTCAAACCGAAGATGCTGCTCGAACAATGGCGGCTGGCGCTCGTCCTGATTGCCTTCCTCTCGGCCATGATTACCCCCACCACCGACGCCCTCACAATGGGAATTACCATGCTGCCGCTGGCATTGCTTTACTTCCTCAGCATCCTCTTCAGCGCCGTTGCCCAAATGACCAACCGCAGGCAAGAAGCGTAAGGCGGAATTTGTTCTGCAACCACGCCGTCCCAAAGAGCGCATTCTTTGGGACGGCGGCATGTTCGACAGCAATGCCCAATTGTTACCCAGGCGGCATGACAGACGGTACTGGCGTAAGCAGCGGGTCGAGGGGTGGGGAACTCAGCCAAAATGGCGCGAGAAACAGCCACAACAAACCCAGGGCAAAGAGAATCGCTCCTGCGGTTTTAAGGGCTGCATCTTTCGATTTGAGAAATGTCGCCATTCCCAGCGCAATGCTGCCTATACAGGCCACTATCAAGCCCACAGATTTTCCCAAAATGACAATCGTCAATGCCGCCAACGCCAGAGATAACGCAAAAACAATCTTGGAAATCCTTGGAATTTCTTGAATATGTTGCATGGTATTGCCTCCAAAACAATGGTTGCCATCGACTGCTGGACTAAACACTACAGATGACTATTGAGCTGACTTTTCCTAAAGCCAATTTCATCGCTCTTGTCATGGAATGGCAGCAAGTGCATACCTCCTGCCTTCAGCCTCCTTTCCTGACATACACGCACAACAATTCTGGAATTACCGCGTGAAGGTTTTTGTGACATATTTATTATTGTTGATTTGAAGGATTCGCGCAAAGAAATTTGACACAGGATGAGTGAGAAATTTTTCACAATCTGCGTAAACGACTTGCGATTTTTGACAGCGAAAAATCGGAAAACGCTATCATGCTCATAAAGCGCGCTTTGTAGTAAAATATCCCCATGTTCACCACGTTTCACTCGATGTTCATGATGTCCATGCCCACCCTCACCCGGACAGTGTCGAAGGGAACGCGTTAGCACGCCACAACGCCAAAACCGGAGGGCTGTCCACCGCGAGGACAGTCCTTTTTTGTTTGGTACTTGGTAAGCGGTAAATGGTAATTGAACACATCAAACAGTAGACACAAATTACCAATTACCAATCTCCAATTACTATTCACAAATCACCAATTACCAAAGGAATCGTCTATGCCCGAACACATCCTCATCGCCATTGCCTGGCCCTACGCCAATGCCGAAATCCACGTCGGCAACATCACCGGCTCGCACCTGCCGGGTGACATCGTTGCGCGCTACCACCGCCTGAAAGGGAACCACGTCCTGGTCGTCTCCGGCACCGATTCGCACGGCACGCCCGTCACCATGAGCGCCGATAAACTCCAGAAACCGGTCGAGGAAGTCTACAAATACTACCACGCCACCTTCCTCGAGACCTTCCAGGGCTACGGAATCACCTACGACCTGTTCACCAGCACCCACACCGAGAATCACTTCAAAGTTTCCCAGAGCATCTTCCTGGCCCTGAAAGAAAACGGCTACCTGTTCACCAAAGTCGAGCCGCAATGGTTCTCGCCCGGCCTGGGCAAATTCCTGCCCGACCGCTACATCGAAGGCACCTGCTACCTGTGCGGATTCGAAGGCGCCCGTTCCGACCAATGCGACAAATGCGGCAACGTGCTGGAGCCAGATAAACTCGTCAACCCCAAATCGAAATGGGCTGGGGATACCTCCACCCCCGAACTGCGCGAGACCGAACACTTCTACATTGACCTCTCGAAACTGGAGCCGAAGGTTGTCGAATTCCTGAAAGCGCGCTCGGCTCACATGCGCGAGACCGTGCTGGGAGAATCGCTCGGCAAAATCAGCGCCGAGGGCCTCAAGCCGCGCCCCATCACCCGCGACCTGGACTGGGGCATCCCCGTCCCGGTGGCAGGCTGGGAAGGCAAATGTCTCTACGTCTGGTTCGAGGCCGTCATTGGCTATCTCTCCGCTGCCATCGAGTGGGCAAAAATCTCTGGCGAGCCGGATGCCTGGAAGCGCTGGTGGTCGAACCCCAATGCGCGCCAGTTTTACTTCATCGGCAAAGACAACATCTTCTTCCACACCTCGCTCTGGCCAGCCGAACTGATGGGCGTGGGCGAACAATTTGCCGAAATCTTCAACGGCGAGAAAAATGTCCCGCTGACCCTGCCCTATGACGTGCCGGCCAACCAGTTCATGAACCTGGAAGGGCAAAAAATCAGCGGCAGCCGCAACTGGGCCGTGTGGGGCCGCGACGCCCTGACCCGCTACGACCCCGACGCGCTGCGCTATTACCTGACCATCAACATGCCCGAAGCCAAAGACAGCGACTGGGATTGGGCCGAATTCGTCTCCCGCAATAATGGCGAACTGGTCGCCACCTGGGGCAACCTGGCAAACCGCGTGCTTTCTTTCAGTTACAAGCATTGGGAAGGCCATGTCCCGGAGATTGACCTGGCCAACTTGCGCGATTCGGACAAGGAACTGCTGGCCGCCATCGAAAACGGCTTTCAATCAGTCGGCGCGCTCTACGACGCCGTGAAACTGCGCGACGCCCTGAAAGAGTGCCTGCGCCTGGCGACCGAAGTCAACCGCTACCTCGACGCCAACGCCCCCTGGACGGCCATCAAAACCGACCGCGCCTCGGCTGCCTTAACGATTTACACTGCCCTGCGCGCCATCGACTCGCTCAAACTGCTCTTCGCGCCCGTCCTGCCGTTCACATCCGAAAAACTGCACGCATTCTTTGGCTACACGACGCCGCTCTTCGGCGAACAATACACCGAAGAAATCAGCGACAGCCTCGGCACGCATACCGGCTTACGCTACCGGCCTGTAGGACAAATTGACAATTTGTCCTACCAATGGCGGGCAAGCGAACTCAAACCTGGCGCCCAACTCAACCAGCCCGCGCCGCTCTTCAAGAAACTAGATGAGAAAGTAATCGAAGAAGAACGCGCCCGGTTGGGGCAGTGAACAGTATCCAGTAAACAAGGGAAAATTGCGTCTACGCCAAAGGTAGACGCAATTTTCTTTTCAGGGCAACAGAAATTGCCAATTACGAAGTGCCAGCCACCCTCCGGTCAGGCCGCAGGAAAAGCAGGAAACCCAACAGGCGCAGCCCAGCGCTCACCAGCAACGCGGATCCCAGCCCGAGGTGGTCGGCCAGCCAGGTGCCGGCCAGCGGGGCCAGCATGGCCGAGAGATATTGCAAACTCTGAGCCAGCGAAACAAACGTTGCGCTATATTCGGGCGGGACGGTTTTCATTAACTCGTCGAAAAAGACCAGGTCGATACCCGCCTGAAAGAAGCCCGCCGTCCCGGCGTAAAAGATAATCCACCCGACTTGCGGGGTCAGCGTAGAGGCCAGCGGATAGAGCATCAGCCCGAAGGTCGTCGCAAGCAGCACAAAACGCCCTCCTTTTTTGCGCGAGGCCCAGGTCCAAAACGAGTAACCCACCATCATCACCGCGCTCATCACCATGTTGATCGTACCAATTTGGGCATCTGTGGCATTCACTTCGCGCACGAAAAACAACGGGAAAATCGGCGCGCCCAGGGCAATTGCAGAAAGATAGACAAAGCGCTTCGAGACGAACGACACAAACGCCGGGTTGGCGCGCAACAGGCTGAGGTAATTTTGCAGGGTTTCAGCCAGAGACTTTGCCTCCGCAAGCGGCGGCGGGGTTTGGTCCGGCAGGGTGATTCGGCTGGAGAAATAGTAACTGATGAGGCCGCCCAGCGAAAGCGCGATGAACAGAATCTCGTAATTGAGCGGAAAAGCCACCCGGTCGAGCATCTGGGTAGCGCCGAAGGTCACAATGGTATTCGTCAGGCCAAAAATCGTCCAGCGGCGGCTGAGCAGGGCGTAGCGGCCCTCCGGCCCGGCGACGGCGTTCATCACCACGCTGAAACACACCGCCAGCGAGGTCTGCGGGATAGTCGCCAACGCCCAAATTCCAAGCACAGAATTGACCAGAAATTCTCTTGGCATCACCATCGAAGCCAGGCCAGTCAGAGCGTAACTCGAAAGCACCAGCAGGCGCGAGCCGCTGAACCAGGGAACAATGTTACGGCGCGTCTGTAAAAACCGCCCAATGATGAGCGCCAGGATTAATCCCGTCACGCCCGGCATGGCAGTCAGCAGACCAACTTGCAGGTTGGTTGCGCCCATGCGAGTCAGGAAAACCGGCAAAAACGGCGCGGCGGCGGTCGAGAGCGCCACGCCAATTGCATCGATTTGCACGTTGCGGAAATTGCGTTTTTTGACTTCGTAGGGTTGTTCAGAAGGATTGGGGTTCATTTGGTCGATTATACCGCCAGGACGGTTAGACAATGATTGAAATAACAAGCCACAAATAAAAAAACTGGCAGAGGGCTTCTGCCAGTTTAATGCTTTTCCTGAAGAAATTACTCTTCTTCCTTCTTGCCGCGCTCCACGCTGAGTTCGGGTTCAATGCCCTCAACCACTTCGGCTTCTTCGGTTTCTTCCTTGGTGCCAGTTGCCACAGCCACCACTTCATCGCCATCGGTCAGCACTTCAACGCCAGCCGGAATAGGCAGGTCTTTGACATGAATTGCATCACCCAGCGCAGCCAGTTTGCTCAAATCTACCTCGATGCGCTCAGGCAGGTCGTTCGGCAGGGCTTCTACTTCGATTTCATCCATGTTGGTGACAATCGCCGCCTGGAATTCCTTAATGGCCGGAGCCGTGCCGTAAAAATGCAGGCTGACATAGGTGCGGATGGTCTCGGTGAGCGAGACGGCCTGGAAATCGACATGCGTGAAGTAGTTCTTGATGAAGTTCTTCTGCTTTTCGCGCACCAGGGCTGCAATCTGCTTGCCTTCCAGGTCGATGGTGACAATGCTCGACGAGGTCAGTTTAGGCAGCACCAGTCCCGCGTCGTGCGCATCCAACGAAATCGGGGTCGGCTCCACATTATGACCATACACAACGCCGGGCAATAAACCCTGGCGGCGGAGCTGCTTCACCTGCTTACCGGTGACGGTGCGTTTTGTGGCTTTCAAAACAACTTTTTCCATCTTACTTTTCTCCTCGGGCGCCTCTCACCCTGTCCCTTGCAGTACACAGGGTTACCTTCGCCCTTTTAGAATATTATGGCGGCCGAATTGCCGCGCATATTGACAATCATTTGCGCCGAAACAACAATTTGCCAGCCAACATCACCAGGCCGGCAATCAGCCCGCCCAACGCGCCAGCCGCAAGCGCAGCACGCGCATCGACCAAGGTGTGCACGTTTCCGTTAATATTACGGCCAATCAACAGACCAGCCCGAATCGTTTCGGCGTTGATTTGCGCGCCCGCCACAATGGCAGCCTTTGCCTCGGGCGCATTGATGGTGTTGGCAACCATCATCGCCGCTTTGCCGCTGACCGAAAGCGACTCGCCGCGTACGCCGCCCACATAGGCCTCGCGGACATCGGCGTGCTGCGCATTAATCGCGCCGATCACCGCGCGACGCCCACTAAACTTCCCGGTCGCCGCCGCACCGACAATGATACCGTTTACATCTGCCTCATCTGCCTCCAGGCTGCGAATGGCCGACTGGCTGGCACGCACCAATTCCGCGCGAACGTTCTCGACATTCACATTCGACAGGTTGACCACCTGTGGGACTTCAATCTCATCATTTTCGGGTTCGGGCATAGCAACCTCGGGCGAAAAAACGCGCCTCCGCGCAGGGAGGCGACGGGAACAGCGACACAAAATTTTAGCCTGTCAGCGTTCATTCGTCAAGATTCGGACTCGCTCCACGCGTGTATAATTGACTCATGCGTGCCACACAACTCCTTACCTGGCTGCTGCTTGCGATTTTGGGCGGCGGATGGCTGCTTCCACCCGAACAAGCCCGCGCCAGCCAGCCGCGCCCTGCCGCGCAAAGCGCGGTCAGCGCCTATGAACTGATTGCCGCCATGAACACCCTGCGCGTCGCCTATGGCAACCCGCCGCTGATTGAAGACCCTATCATCAACGCCGTCGCTCAATACACCGCCCAGGTCATGGCCGATAACCAGATGTCTTGGCACATCGGCGATGTACGCGGGCGGCTTGCCGCCGCTGGTTACGGCGGCGGGGCCACCGTTTGGGCCACCGAAAACTTCGCCGTCGGCACTTCAATGGGCATTGACCAGATTATGGCCGCCTGGGCCGACCCCGACCACATGCGCCCGGCAGTCACCGCCGCGTATTGCCATGTCGGCGCGGGCGTGGCTACATCATCCAACGGCAAAACCTATTACGTCTTGCAAGCCGCCTACATCAGCGGGCAGGCCTGCGGCAGTTACACCCCCGGCACAGGCGGAACGCCCGGTTCAGGTTCCGGCTCCGGTTCAGGATACGTCCCTCAATACATCGTCCCGGTCAAAATCGCTACGCCCGATGCCGATGGCAACGTCTATCACATCGTCCAGACCGGTCAATCCTTCTGGTCGATTGCGATTGCCTACCAGATTACCATCGCCGACCTCGAAACCTGGAACAACCTGAGCCGCGAAATCCCGCTCAAGGCCGGGCAAAAACTCTACATCCCCGGCAAAAACACCGCCGGGTACGCCACTCCCACCCCAAAGGGAATGATTACGCGCAGCACGCCCGACGCCGATGGCCGGGTCATCCACGAAGTCCAGGCCTACCAGGCCCTCATCACCATTGCGCAAGCCTACGGCGTCACCATCGACCAAATTTTGGCCCTGAACGGCCTGCAAAAAGACTGGCCGCTGCAAATCGGCCAAAAACTTCTCATCGACCCCGGCAACGTCACCCCCAGCCCCACCCTGAGCGCCATCCAACGCCTGACCCCGGAAGCCGACGGCAGGTACTATCACACCGTCCAAAGCGGGCAGACGCTCTCGTGGATTGCTGCTTATTACGATGTTCCGCTCGCCAGTTTAATGCTCTGGAATGGATTAAACAACGATTCGATTATTCGCCCGAACCAGAAATTGCTGTTGCTGGTGACTCCGCCCGTAACCGAAACGCCCACCCCCACCCCGCTGACTCCGACTCCCACATCCCAACCAACCTCCACGCTGACGCCCACCCCCAACGCTGAAACAGCCGCCGTTCCCTCCACGCCAGCCGCGCCTGAGAATTGGTGGCTCGCCCTTCCGCTCATGATGGTTATCCTGGGGCTAGGCTGGCTCGGATGGCGTCTATTCACTCAAAAACATTCCCCCTGAAAAGACGTTCAACAACCCATGACCCAACCCACAGAGCGCGCCCTCTACCGCATTGAGTTTACCGTTCCCGCCAGCGCCATCGACGAGAACGGTCACGTCAACAACGTCATGTACGTCCAATGGATGCAGGATGCCGCTGTAAAGCACTATACCTTTCTGGGCGGCCTGGAACCAACCCGCGTCCTCGGCGCAACCTGGGTCGTTCGCTCTCATCACATTGAGTATTTATCACCAGCCTTCGTGGGGGAAACGCTCGAAGCGCATACCTGGGTAGCGGATGTGCGCCGGGTACGTTCCCTGCGCCGCTACGAGTTTCTCCGCAAAGCAGACGGACGACTGATAGCACGCGGCGAAACCGACTGGGTCTTTGTGGATGTCCAAACCGGGCGGCCTCTGGCAATCCCGGCGGAAATCTCACGCTTATTTTCCCTGCTGCCAGACAAAAAATAGGGCTATTCCTCCACCTGAATTATGCCAATCACCCGCTGCCGCGCATTTTCGATGTGCTGGAGCATGGCTGTTTTGGCGGCTGAGACCTCCCTGGCGCGGAAAATGGCCGCCAGCTGGCGGTGTTCCTCCAGCGAGGGCGTGGCGTTGCGTTCACGCTTCCAGGCGGCGTAGTTGAAGCGCCGGGCCACCTGGTGCAGGCGGCACAGGTAGTCGCACAGGTAGCGGTTGCCGGTCGCCTGGGCCAAAACGCTGTGGAATTCGTAATCCAATTCGGTTAATCGTTCGAAATCCCCATTTTGGGCAGCAATTTCCCCTTGCGCAACCAACTCGTCGAGTTGGTTTAGTTCAGTTTCGGTTAAGCGTTTACAGGCCAGGGCCGCCGCCGGGCCGATGACCAGGCTCATCGCGTCCATCACTTCGACAAAGTCGAACAGGTCGAGCGGGGTGACGATGGCCCCGTGCTGGGGAATGCTCTGGAGCAAGCCCTGCTCCGAGAGGCGCTGGAAGGCCTCCCGCAGCGGGGTGCGGCCCCAGCCATAGCGTTTCATCAGCGCCGATTCGCTCAGGGCCAGGCCGGGTTCCAGTTCGAGGGTTAAAATCAGGCGGCGCAGTTCGCTTTCCACCTGGTCGCTGGCGCGGGATTTGGGAATGTTAGGGGTTTTGGGCATATAATAATTGTACATCAATATCCGATAAATATACAATTTGGATATTTTTATTGACAAGCCACCCTGCCGGGAGTAAGATTTGTGTATGGCGAGCGGCATGGTGTTTGATGTTAAAAAATATTCCATCAACGACGGCCCCGGCATTCGGACGACGGTCTTTATGAGCGGCTGCCCGCTGGCGTGCTGGTGGTGCCACAACCCGGAGAGCCAGTCGCTTAGGCCGGTCTTGCTCTATCGCGCCAATCGCTGCCTGGGGTGTGGGGCGTGCGCCGAGGTTTGCCCGGAAGGCGCTATTTCGGTTGAAGTAGAAAACCAGGACACAGATTACACGGAAAGCACGAATGAGCACGGAATCGTTTTAGAAAAATCTGCGCAAATCCGTGAAATCAGTGTAACCCGTGTCCAAAAGATTTTGACCGACCAGGAAACGTGTACAAGATGCCAGACCTGTATCGCCGCCTGCTACTCTGGCGCGCGGGAATTTTCGGGGAAAGAGATGACCGTCAGCGAGGTGATGGCGCAGGTGGAGCGGGAGATTCCGTTTTACGACCAATCGGGCGGCGGGGTGACGTTTTCGGGCGGGGAGCCGCTGATGCAGCCGGGATTTTTGTCAGCGTTACTCAAAGCCTGTAAAAAACAGGAAATTCACACGGTTGTCGATACCAGCGGGTTTGCGAACTGGCAGGTTTTTGAGCAGATTCGCGGGGAGGTGGATTTGTTCCTGTATGATTTGAAGCACATGGATAGCGAAAAGCACCGGGAAGTGACGGGGGTGGGGAACGAGGTCATTCTAAGCAACTTATGCAAACTCTCCGAGCGCGGTCATCGAATTGTGGTGCGTATTCCGTTGATTCCCGGAATTAATGATGATGAGAAGAATTTGGTCGAAAGCGCGAAATTCCTGGCCGGGCTGGGCAGGCTTGAAGGCGTGGAACTGATGGGTTATCACGATATTGCCCAGGCCAAGTACCAGGCGCTGGGGATGGAATACAAATTGACAGGACTGAAGTCACCTTCAACTGAAGCCATGCTGTCAGCCCAGGAGATTTTTCGGTCTTTTGGTTTGAGAATTTCAGTACACGGATTAGACGGATAACACGGAACTACACGGATTTTTCAGGATTCATCATTCCGAATTCATCCTTTGGAGGCGTTATGCCAATCACAGAACGTGTCAAAATGCTTCGTCAGAAATCCCTGGAGGCCAGGGAAACCCTTTCCAGCGAGCGGGCGGAATTGCTGACGGCCTTTTACCAGCAGGAAACCGGGCTGATGTCTGAGCCGGTGCGCCGGGCGAAGGCCTTTGCTTACATTTTAGAGCATAAACACATCGAGATTTACCCCGGCGAGTTGATTGTGGGCGAGAAGGGGCCAGCCCCCAAGACCGCCCCGACCTTCCCGGAGTTGTGCTGTCATAGCCTGGAAGACCTGGACATCCTGAACAGCCGCGAAAAGACCTCCTTCCGCGTCGAACCGGCGACGCGGGAGGCCTACGAGAAAACCGTCATCCCGTATTGGCGCGGCAAGTCGATGCGCGAACTCATCCTGAACGAGATGACCGAAGAGTGGAAGGCGGCCTACGAAGCCGGGATTTTCACCGAATTTATGGAGCAGCGCGCCCCGGGGCATACCGTCCTGGATGACAAGATTTACCACAAAGGGATGCTCGATTTCCAGGCCGAGATTGAGCGCCGCCTGGAAGCGCTCGACTTCCTGCATGACCCGGAAGCCTACGACAAGCAGGAAGAACTGAAGGCCATGCACATCGCCGCCGGGGCGTTAATCCGCTTCGGGGAGCGTTATGCCGATTTAGCGGCGAAACAGGCTGAGGCGGAGTCGGACCCGCGGAGAAAGGCCGAATTGGAGAAAATTTCGCGGGTCTGCCGCAATGTCCCGGCGAGAAAACCTTCCGATTTCCATGAAGCGCTGCAATATTATTGGTTTGTGCACCTGGGCGTGACTACCGAACTCAACACCTGGGACGCCTTTTGCCCGGGCAAGCTCGACCAGCACCTTTTGCCATTTTATGACCCTGAAAAGCGCGACGAGGCCGAGGAACTGCTGCACTGCTTCTGGATTAAGTTTAACAACCAGCCCGCGCCGCCCAAAGTGGGCGTGACCGCCGCCGAGAGCGGAACATACACCGATTTCGCCCAAATCAACCTGGGCGGCCTGCGCCCCGATGGTTCGGACGGCGTGAACGAACTAACCTACCTGCTGCTGGATGTCATCGAGGATATGCGCCTGCTCCAGCCCTCGTCGTCGGTGCAGGTCAGTAAAAAGAACCCCGACCGGTTCGTGCGCCGGGCGGCCAAAATCATCCGCACCGGGTTTGGGCAGCCGTCGATTTTCAACGCCGACCTGATTGTGCAGGAACTGGTGCGAATGGGCAAGAGCGTGACCGACGCGCGCTGCGGCGGTTCGAGCGGCTGCGTGGAGGTGGGCGCGTTTGGCAAGGAAGCCTATATTTTGACGGGCTATTTCAACCTGCCCAAAGTGCTGGAAATTACCCTGCACAACGGAATTGACCCGCGCACCGGGCGCAAACTGGGCATAGAAACCGGCGACCCGCGCAATTTCGGCTCGTTCGACGAGTTGTTTACTGCCTTCGAGCGCCAAATGCTGCACTTTATCGACATCAAGGTGCGCGGCAACAACATCATCGAGCGGCTGTACGCCAAATACATGCCCGCCCCGTTCCTGTCGCTGCTGACCGATGACTGCATTGCGCGCGGCAAGGATTATCACGCCGGTGGGGCGCGCTACAACACCACCTACATCCAGGGCGTGGGCGTGGGGACAATCACCGATGAGTTGTCGGCCATCAAGAAGCATGTTTTCGAGGACAAAACCCTAGACATGTCCACCCTGCTAGAGATTCTCGCCGCCGATTTCGACGGCTACGAGCGCGAGCGGCAAATGCTGCTGAACCGCACCCCGCGCTATGGCAACGATGACGATGCCGCCGATGACCTGATGGCGCGCGTTTTCGAGGCCTATTTCAATGCGGTGGATGGACGCAAGAACCTGCGCGGCGGCGAATACCACATCAACCTGCTGCCGACCACTTGCCACGTTTACTTTGGCTCGGTGACGGGCGCGACCCCGGATGGCCGCAAGGCCTGGACGCCGCTTTCGGAGGGCGTTTCCCCCGTCCAGGGCGCGGACCGCAACGGCCCGACCGCCGCCGTCCGCTCGGTGGCCAAGATGGACCATGCCCGCACCGGCGGGACACTGCTCAACCAGAAGTTCACGCCCCAGGTGCTCGCCAGCGACGAGGGGCTGGACAAACTCGTCCAGTTGGTGCGCACGTATTTCAAGCTAGACGGCCATCACATCCAATTCAACGTGGTCGATGCCGCCACCCTGCGCGCCGCCCAGCAGAACCCGGAAGAATATCGCAGCCTGATTGTGCGCGTGGCCGGATACAGCGATTATTTTTGCGATTTGAGCAAAACCTTGCAGGAAGAGATTATTGCCCGTACGGAGCATGAGGGGTTCTAGATGTAATTGGTAAATGGTAATTGAAACGCCGCTCCCGTATTGGAGCGGCGTTTTTTATCCACTAATTTTACATTCATCATCGCGAATCAACAGCGGTTAGGCTATTTCTTACAGCAAAGTGAGTTTCAGTGTAGTGTATTGGGCGCGGCGCAATTTCCCCATCAGCGCAAAGATGTGAAACGCCAATCCATATTTTTTGACAAACAATCCGCGCACTTTTTTGACCGCCTCGGGTGAATCGTCCCGAAGGACGGTGACGGGATGCCAATCGCCAAGCAGAGTGCCATCGGCCTTGCAGGGGGCGATATTCGCATTGGCAACATTGCGGGCGCGTTTGGCCTTGCCCGAATTAGCCTGAGTCCAGACATAAAGCGAGTCGCCTTCACGCGCAAACCAGACCGGGGTTTTGACTCCCTGCCCGTTCTTGCGGAAAGTTTCGAGGTTCAGGTATTGCTGGTTTTCGAATGGTTCCAACATGGCAATTTTCTCCTGGCGCGGTTATATCGCAACAGGATGGGATGGTGAAGATTTGCGAGGCCGAAATCTACAAAACGCTAACGCGGCATATATCAAAGTGAAAGTCACCTGACTTTTTACATCACCCTCACACTGCTCCCGCGCGGCGTCTTTTCCACTTCGATTCGGTTCGGGAAGGCGTCTTTCAACTCGTCCAGGTGGGTGATAATCAGGATTTTGGCAAAATCCCGCCGAACGGTGTTGATGGCCTCCACCAGGCGCTGTCGCCCAAGCGCATCTTGCGAGCCGAAACCCTCATCGATGACCAGGGTTTGCAGCCGCGCCCCGGTGCGCCGCGCCAACACTTCTGAAAGCGCCAGCCGGATGGCAAAATTGACCCGAAAGGCCTCGCCGCCCGAAAACATCTCGTAATCGCGCGTCCCGGCCCCGTCGCTAATCTGAATGTCGAGCGTTTCCTTCAAGTCCTCGCGTTTTTTATCTTTGTACCCGGACTGGGTTACAAACCGCACGCTCATCGCCCCGTTCGAGAGCCGGTCGAGTAGTTCATTGGCCTTCTCCTCAATTTGCGGCAAAGCCTGTTCAATGAGCAGCGCAGGCACGCCGTCCTTACCAAAGGCGCGTTCCAGCGTTTTGTAGCGCCCAATCTCCAGCGCGCAGGCCTCGCGCCCGGCCTCGACCTGTTTTTTCTGCGCCCGGCGGCTGTCCAGCACAGCCACCATCTGGCGCGCCATGCCAACCTGCTGGTTGAGTGCGTTTTCCTGCTCTTTCAGGTCGAAAAACTCGCGCTCGACGGCCTCCAAATCGGGGACTTGCGCTTCGGCCTCCTGCAAAGCCGCCACCGCTTGGGCATAAGCATCTTCTTGATTTTCGATTTCGGATTGCAGGTTTTCGATTTGCGCGCGCAACTCACCCATCTCCCGTTCGAGCGGCTCTAAAACTGCGCGCGCTTTCTCCAAATCCAACCATTCTCTTTCGGCTGCGCGCCCTTCTTGCTCGGCCAGGCGCGCGGCTTCGTGAGCGGCCAGGTCGTAGCCCATCGCAGCCAATTCGCTATCAATTTTGGATAAATTGGAGCGCGCTTCCAGCCCGAAGGATTCGCCGTTTAACAAACTCTCCACTTCGGCGAGTCGCTTTTCGCCGCCCGATTCCCACGCGGCGGAGGCCTGTCTCGCCGTTTCGAGACGTTCAGCCAGCGAGGAAAGTTGCGCCGTCAGTTTCACCCGTTCATTTTCGGCATCGGCGAGGCCTTTCAAGCGCGCTTCAAGGTCTTTTATCTCCGCAGATAGCGTTTCCATGATGTTCTTATTGGCGCGCCAGCGGTCGCCTTTTTCTTTCCCCTCGGCCTGCAACTGTTCCAAAAGCGAGGCGCGGTGCGAATCACTCAGGGGCTGACCGCACAAAGGGCAGGCGGCTGCTTCGATTTGAGCAATCTGGTCGAGACGAGCTTTAATCTCTTCCATTTCTGCTTTCAGCCGTTTGTTCTCGCCGTCTAATTGAATGAGACGCTCGCGTTCTTCGCGCAGTTTGATGTCGATGTCCGTCCGCCGCGCCACGCGGGTTTCGGCGTCGAGCAGAGCTTTTTCTGCCAGTTCAATCTCTGCTTTCAAATTGACAGTCGATGTTTTCTGTTCGCTGATGACTGATAACTGCTCACTGAGCAACTGCCTCTCCTGCTCCAGCCGCGCTTTTTCGGCGTTAATCGCATCTAAAAAGGGTTGGCGGCGCTTTTCGGCTTGGCGGAACTGCCCGGCAACAGATTCCCATTGGGCAAGGTCGGCGCGGGCGGCCTCCCACGCGTGGTAACGAGATTCGATGTCGGCGGCGCGGTTGACGAGGGCGGCCTGGGCTGCAGATTCGGCTTTTCGCGCGGCGAGGCGGCTCGTGAGCAGATCACGTTCGTGGCGGGAACGTTCCAGCGCGGAACCCAGAATCTCGACCTGTTTACGTTGTTCGCCGAGTAAAATCCGCATTTTTTCCGCCTGTTTTAACGCTGCTTCTTTGGCCGCGCGCAGCGCTTCGAGTTGTCTGAGTTGACCCTCGAGGTCTTTGAGCCGCTCCTTGCGCGCGTTTTCCTGACCTAGTTCTTCGTTGATTTCAGCCAGGCGGCCATCCAAGGCGTTCAGTTCGGCTTCGACTGCTTTGCGCCGTTCGGCGGCGCGGGTTTTGTAGGTTTCCCACACTTCCAGACCCAAGATGCTGGCAAGAATACGCTTGCGCTCGCCCGCTTTTTGCTGGGTGAACTGGTCGGCTTTACCTTGCAGGAAGAACGAGGCGTTGACGAAGGTGTCGTAATCGAGGCGCAGGATGCTTTCGATGCGGGTCTGGGTGGCGCGGGTGGTGGCTTCGGTGAGCGGGCGCCAGCGTTCGGCGTCTTGAATCTGGAATTCAAGTACGGTATTTTTGCCCCGGCCCAAAATGCGCCGGACGCGATAGATGTTTTCCTCGTAGGAGAAGGTCAACACCACTTCGGCGGCGTTGCTGGCGGCGTGGATGAGTTCCTCGCCGCGCCTGCGCGCCTCGCCGAACAAGGCCCAGGTGAAGGCGTCGAGCAGCGAGGATTTGCCCGCCCCGTTGTGGCCGGAGATGCAGGCCAGGTCAAAGGTGGTAAAATCAATTTCGACCGGGTCGCCGTAAGAAAGAAAGCCAGAGAGTTTGAGTCGCAGGGGAATCATGGCCTGATTTTACCGCAACGCTTGCCCGGCTTTGTTACATCTGTTATCATAGCAGTATGTTCACGCGAGATGAAGCCACCAGCCGCCGCCGCGCAACACTCATTGCCATCATTCTGGCCACCATCCCGTGTTACTGCCTGGGATGGGTAACGTTGCGATTCCGCCCCGAACCGCCCACGCCAACCCCCACGCCCACCACCACTCTGACGCCTACCAACACGCTGGTCATTTTCATCCCCACTGCGACGGAATTCCCTACCTTTGGGCCAAGCCCCACGCCCGACATCCTGACGGCAACCCTCACATTTACCCCCACTCAAACGCCATCCCCAACCGGCACGCCGACCGTCACCCCTACTACAACGGTCACGCCCTTCCTGCCGCCGACGTTTACCTTTACCCCCTCAGTCACGCCGGTTCCGCCCACCTTCACGCCGTCGGTCACGCCGATTCCGCCCTCGCCGACATTTACCAACACCATCGTCCCGCCCACCCCCACCAATACGCCCAGCCCGACGGTAACCGAAACCCCAACTCCCTAACCTTTCACTATGCCTGAACTTACCCCCTTCCTGAAATCCCTCCTATCTGTGGCCGGGATTTCATCTTATGAGACTCCCGCCACCCGGCTCATCGAAGAAAAATGGCGCCCGCTCGTAGATGAAACCCGTCTGAGCCGCATCGGTTCACTCGAAGCGCTCAAAAAAGGCTGCGCCGCCGAACCACGCCCTTCCATCATGATTGCCACTCACATGGATGCGATTGGCATGATGGTCACTTCTATTGCCGATGGCTTCCTGCGCTTTACGCAAGTCGGCGGCATTGACCCGCGCATCCTGCCCGGCACGCCGGTCATCGTCCACGCTTCCGCCAGCGGCGAGGACCTGCCCGGGATTGTGGTCATGCCGCCAGCGCGCGCCCTGCCCGCCTCTATTGGGGATGGCGTGGTCGGATTGGAGTACCTGCTGATTGACGTGGGCCTGCTGCCGAAGGAGGTTGCCGCCAAAGTACGAACCGGCGACCCGGTCTCGTTTGCCACCGAACCCAAAGAGCTGGCTGGCGAGGTCATTTCGGGGCACACGCTCGACAATCGCGCCTCGGTTGCCGTGCTGACGGTGACGCTGGAAGAACTTCAGAAAAAATCGCATCAGTGGGATGTTTGGGCGGTCGCCACCGCGCAAGAGGAAGTCGGCCTGTTGGGTGCGTTCACCTCGGCCTTTGGGCTGCGCCCGCAGGTTGCCATTGCCATCGACGTGACTTTCGCCAAAGGGCCAGGGGCCAACGACTGGCAGACCATGCCGCTCGGCAAAGGCCCAACCCTGACGATGGGCCCTAACATGCACCCCTATCTCTATAAAGCCCTGAAAGAACTGGCTGAAAAACTGGAAATTCCCTTCCAGCCCGAAGTGACGCCGCGCATGTCTGGAACCGATGCGTATGCCACTCAGATTACCGGCGAGGGCATTCCCACGATGGTCATCGGGATTCCGCTGCGCTACATGCACACCCCGGTTGAAATCGTTGCGCTCAAAGACATTCAACGCGCCGGGCGGCTGGTGGCGGAATTTATTGCCAGCCTGGAGCCGGATTTTGTCGAAAAGATTGTTTGGGATGATTAAAGCGTTATCCGGTTATCCAGTTCAACGGTTCCCGCGCCAACTGGATAACCGGTCAACCGGATAACCGAATATGCCAAATATCACTGAAAAACAGTTCAAACTGCTCGAAAAACTCTGCAACGCCTGCGCCGTTTCGGGCGATGAAGGCGAAGTGCGCAAAATCATCCTCGAAGAAGTGAAACCCTACGCCGATACGGTCAAGGTCGATGCGCTGGGAAATGTCCTCGTCACCAAAAACGGCTCTGGCGAGAACAAGGTCAAAGTGATGCTCGACTGCCACATGGACGAAGTCGGGTTTATGCTGGTCGCAGACGATGGAGATGGGCTCTACCGCTTCGAGCTAGTCGGGGGCATCGATGTCCGTCAGTTACCAGGCAAGCAGGTGCTGGTCGGCAAGGATAAAACCCCCGGCGTGATTGGCGCGCGCCCCATTCACCTGACAACCCCCGAAGAACGCCAGAAAAAAATCCCGCTCGATGCGCTGCGCATCGACATCGGCCCGGCGAGCAAGGTCAAAATCGGCGACCGGGCGACATTTGCGACTCAATTCAAACGGGTTGGCCCCTCCATCATGGCAAAAGCCATCGACAACCGAATCGGCTGCGTCCTGCTGATTGACCTGCTCAAAACCGCGCCCTCAAATGTCGATCTCTGCCTATCCTTCTCGGTGCAGGAAGAAATCGGCCTGCGCGGCGCGAAAGTAGCCGCCTTCCATTTTGCGCCAGATATGGCAATTGCGATTGATGCCACCCCAGCCAATGACCTGCCGGTTCACGATGGCAGCGAAAACACCTTTTACAACACAAAATTAGGCGGCGGCCCAGCCATCTACACCTTCGACGCCAGTACGCTCAACGACCCACGCCTGGTGCGCTTCCTGGCTCAAACCGGCGACGAAGCCAAAATCCCCTACCAGTTCCGCCAGCCCGGCGGCGGCGGGACCGACGCCGGAGCCATCCACCGCTCCCGCTCCGGCGTGCCGACTGTCTCGGTCTCCGTCCCCCATCGTTACACCCATACGGCCATCAGCCTGGCGCGCGTCGATGACTGGAAAAACACCCTGGCGCTGATTTCGGCGGCATTGAAACGAATTACGCCGGAATTGCTCAAAGCAAACAGGCCGTAACGCGAGTTGGCAACTCGCGCCACGCAATGAACGGATTAATCGCCCTGCTCGGCTCCGGTGAATACCTGCCGGTGATGAACGACACCGACCGCTTCCTGCTCACCAATTGCGGAGCAAACGGGCGCACTCCGCGCGTGGTCTGCCTGCCAACCGCTGCCGGACAGGAAGGAGCAGCCTCTGTTGGGCGTTGGATGCAAATGGGCGAGGAACATTTCCGAGTGTTGGGCGCAGACGTGATTTCCCTGCCCATCACCAACCGCGCCGAAGCCGATGACCCGAACATGGCCGCCCAAATCGAACAGGCTGATTTAATCTACTTCTCCGGCGGCAAGCCGCACTACCTGTACGAAACCCTGAACGGCACACGCGCCTGGGAAGCCGTCCAAAAAGCCACTGGGCGCGGCGCGGCTTTTGCGGGCTGCTCGGCCGGGGCCATGTTCATCGGCGAATTCCTGCCCGATTTCCGCTCCTTTGGCCTGCGCCAGAACCGCGTTTTCGGCGTGCTGCCCAAAAGCCACATCTTCCCACACTTCGACCGAATGCTCGCCTGGCGCAGCGTCACCATCCCCATGCTCCAGCCGCTCCTCCCCGCCGATGAGTATGTGCTTGGGCTCGATGAAGATACGGCCCTGGTTGGTAGACTTGGCGGACAATGGATCGTGATGGGCCGCCAAAATGTCTATATCGTCACTAAAAACGAAACCTGGTCTTATTCGGGCGGGCATATTGTCATCTTGCCCCTTTGAAATCTGCGTAATCTGTGGATTAAGGACACCCCATGAAACAACTCCTCCAAAAACTGACCGAAACCTTCTCCCCCTCCGGCTACGAAGCCGCCATCCGCGAGGTGATACGCGCCGAAGTCGAGCCCCTGGCCGATGAAATCCGCGTTGACGCCCTCGGGAACTTAATCGCCCGCAAAGGTCAGGGCGGCAAGAAAATCATGGTCGCCGCTCACATGGACGAAATCGGCCTGATTGCCAGCCACATCGACGAGAACGGCTTCATCCGTTTCACCACCGTCGGCGGCGTCTACCCGCAAATGCTGATGGGCGCGCGCGTCCGCTTCTACAGCGGCCTGCCGGGCATTATCTACACTGAACCGCTCGAAAAGCCCACCGACACCCCGACCATCGAGAAAATGTTTATCGATATTGGCGCCACCAGCCGCAAAGACTGCCCCATTAAAGTCGGCGAAGTGGCCGCCTTCGAGCGACCCTTCCTCGACCTGGGCGACCGGCTCGTCGCCAAAAGCATGGACGACCGCATCGGCTGCCTGGTTGCTATAGAAGCCCTTCGCGCCCTGAAATCAACGCCCAATGAAGTCTATTTCGTCTTCACCACGCAAGAGGAAGTGGGCACGCGCGGCGCGGAAACGTCCGCCTTTGGCATCGACCCCGACCTGGGCTTCAGCCTCGACGTTACCGGCTGGGGCGACACCCCCGGGCGCAAACACTTCGACATAGCGCTCGGCAAAGGCCCGGCCATCAAAATCAAGGATGGCGGCATGTTATCGGACCCGCGCATCATCCAGTGGATGGTCAGCACTGCCGAAAAGAACAAAATTCCTTACCAGCGCGAAGTCCTGTTAGGCGGCACCACCGACGCGCGCGCCATGCAGCTCGTCCGCGCCGGGGTACCGGTTGGCTGCATCTCCATCCCCTGCCGTTACGTCCACAGCCCCAGCGAAATGGTCGATACCAACGACGTACAAAACGCCGTCAAATTGGCCGCGGCGCTGTTAGCGAACCCGGTAGAGTTGTAATTATCGTAGACAGGCAGACAGGTAGACAAGTAGATAGGTAGACAGGGAAACAGGAAAGCAGTTTAACCTGTTTCCCTGTTTCCCTGTTTCCTTGTGTACCTATTTCCCTGTTTACCTGTTTACTCATTTCCCTGTTTCTCTGTTTACTCATTTCCCTGTCTACTATTTCCCTGTTTCCTTACAAAAGAACCCAGACCAGCCACAACCCAATCATTACCGACCCGATTGCAAACAGCGCCAGGAAGGTCCACCCGAAGCCAATCAGCCAGCCTTTGGCAGAATCGAAGGCTGCGCGCGTTTCCCGCAGCCGCAAATACTCCACCCCATACAACGCCAGCGGGGTAATCACCAGCGCCGCCAGCGGCGTAAAAAAACAACTGGCTACCAGGCCAATCACCAGACCAATCCCAATCGAACGCCAGGGCGTGCCGGTCTCGCGCAATTTGGCTGTAATAATAATGTTGTCCACCACCCCTCCGATTGCAGCCAGGATGGTAATAAGCACGAACAGGAACCAATCCCAGCCGGTCATCATGCCATTGACAGCCGCGTAGAACATGTATACGACCGCTGCCAGCCAGATGACCGCAATCCCTGGGAAAATAGGAATGAGCAGGCCAACCAACCCGACCAGCATAAAAGTCAGGGTCAAGGATTGCACCAGAATTTCGCCGAACAAACTAAAGTCCATCTTCCGCCTCGATACTAGATACTAGATATTCGATACTCGAATATCGAATTATCGAATTACATCCACCCCGCCCATCCAGGGTTTCAGCACTTCAGGCACCACAATCGAGCCGTCGGCCTGCTGGTAATTCTCCATAACCGCAATCATCGTGCGAGGCAGGCCCAGCCCGGAACCGTTGAGGGTGTGCAGCAGACGCGCTTTACCGCCATCCGCCGGGCGATACTTGATGTTCGCGCGCCGCGCCTGGAAGTCGGTCACATTCGAGACCGAGGAGACTTCCAGCCACTCATCGCAGCCCGGCGCCCACAGTTCCAGGTCGTAGGTCATCGTCGCGCCGAATCCGATGTCGCCGGTGCAAAGCCGTTTGACGCGGTACGGAATCCCCAGCAGGGCGCAGGTCTCCTCGGCATCCGCGAGCATTTTCTCGTGCATGGCTTCCGACTCTTCGGGCTTGCAGTAGATGTACATTTCCACTTTGTCGAACTGATGTCCGCGCTTGATGCCGCGCACATCGCGCCCGGCGCTCATCTTCTCGCGGCGGAAACAAGGCGTGTAGGCCGTGTAAAGGCGTGGCAGGCTGGCCTCGTCTAAGATTTCGTCCATGTGCAAGCCGGTCAGCGGGATTTCCGCCGTCGGCACAAAGTAGTAATCTTCCTCATGATCTTTGTAGAGGTTATCGGCAAACTTGGGCAATTGCCCCGCGCCGAACACCGTCGCCGTTTTGACCATGAACGGCAGATATTGTTCACGGTAGCCCTGGCGGATGTGCAGGTCGAGCATCCAGGCAATCAGCGCCCGCTGCAAACGCGCCCCGGCTCCGCTGAGAACGTAGAAGCGCGAACCAGTCAGTTTGGTGCCGCGCTCGAAATCGATTATGCCCAGCGCCGGGCCAAGTTCCCAGTGCGGCTTGGGAGCGAAATCGAAGGCTTTTGGCTCGCCAACGGTTTTGATGACCACGTTCTCGCTGTCATCCTTCCCATAAGGCGTGCGCGGGTCAGGAATGTTTGGCAGGGTCGAGACAAGATAGCTGAGTTGGGTTTCGACTTCTGCCAATTCTTTATCGAGCGCGGTGACTTGATCCCCAACAACGCGCATCGCCTCAATTTTGGCCTGGCGCTCCGCCGGGTCTTTCATCTTGCCAATTTCCTTCGAGACGGCATTCCGCTCGGCCTTGAGCGACTCGACCTCGGCAATCATCGCGCGCCGTTTGGCATCCAGTTCCAGGATGGAATCGACCGGGGCGGGGTTGTCCTGCCGGTCCCGCAGCGCCTTGCGAACCAGTTCGGGGTTCTCGCGGATGAGATTGATGTCTAACATGAAAATACCTCCTGTACAGTGAATAAAATAACCGCCCCTCCTGTGCAGGACGAGGGGCGGCTCGTGGTACCACCTGCGTTTGCTCCACCTCCCCCCTCGCCCTTTTTAGGCGGAGAGTTGGGGTGAGGGCGAAGCCTCGGTCTGCGCGATAACGGGCTGCCCCGGCTCTCTTACGATATTTCAGAGTCCGAAGCCTCTGACTTCAGCGCAAAGTCGGGAGACTTTGCATTCCAAAATATCCCTGCAAGAGCAACGTAAATGCCGGAGGGGATTTCACCATGTGACCGCCTGCCTCGCACCAACCGGCAGGTCTCTGAACGGGAGAAAGGGTTACTTGTCTCCGGGCTGTCTTTCAGGCATGATTATACGCGGCAGCAGGGGTGTGTCAAGCCTGGCAAGGTATAATCGAAACCTATGCCCACCCGCCGCCGCGACATCTTCCTGGCTTTCCTGTTTCTGGTTGCAGCCTGGCAGGCTGCTGCCTGGCTGCTCAACCGACCCATCCTGCCCGCGCCGGGGTCGGTGCTGCTCGTCTTCTGGCACGAACTGACCGACGGCGCGCTGGCCGGGCATTTCCTGGTCAGCCTGTGGCGGGTCACTGCCGGAATGCTGCTGGCCATCCTGGCGGCAGCGCCGCTTGGGCTGGCGCTCGGCCAATCGAAACGGCTCAACCGGCTGGTTTCTCCGTTGATTTATCTCCTGTATCCCATTCCCAAAGTGGTCTTCCTGCCCATCGTCCTGCTCTTCTTTGGCGTTGGAGACTCATCCAAAATTTTCATCATCTTCATCATTCTGTTCTTCCAGATTCTGGTGCTGGTTCGTGACCAGGCCGACAGCCTGCGCCCAGAGTTAATTCAATCGGTGCGCAGCCTCGGCGCGGGGCGCAGGGCTTTGTTCCGTTACGTTTACTTGCCAGCCAGCCTGCCCGCCATCCTGACAGCCTTGCGTCAGAGCGTGGGAACAGCAGTGGCCGTGTTGTATATCGCCGAATCCTTTGCAACCCGGCAAGGGCTGGGATATTATCTCTACTATCAAGGCAGCAGCCTGCTCGATTACCCTGTCATGTACGCCGGTGTGCTGGCGATGAGCCTGCTTGGTTTGGGGATGTACTTTTCGGTCGATTGGCTGGAACGCTGGCTGTGCAAGTGGAAGTTTGCAGCCTGACACCAAGTACAAGCCGAAAAACCTTAAAAAATCAAAAATGGTACTTGCTTCTACTGTTGCTGTGCGGTATAATCTTCCGATTGATGTCCAATTGTTAAAACTCAGCCCATATATGCGAGCGCTTGAGACGAGGAAAGTCTCTTGCGCTTGCCTTTCTTTGTCTCAGGGAACATCCTGAACACGAACATTGGGGCATAAAACCGGAATTTTTATTCTAGGAGGACTCCGTGGAAACCAAAGGCCTGACCGCACTCCGCATCAGCCTGGCTTCGCCTGAAACCATTCGTTCCTGGTCGTATGGCGAGGTCCTCAAGCCGGAAACCATCAATTACCGCCGCCTGCGGCCCGAAAAAGACGGCTTGTTCTGTGAAGCCATTTTCGGCCCAACCCGCGATTGGCAATGCTATTGCGGTAAGTACAAAAATCCTCGCTATAAGGGTATCACCTGCGACAAATGCGGCGTGGAAGTTACTCGCGCCGCCGTGCGCCGCGAACGCATGGGACACATATCCCTGGCGACGCCGGTTGCGCACATTTGGTATACTCGCCGCATCCCCTCATACCTGGGGCTGTTGCTCGATATTTCGCGCCGCAATCTGGACCGGGTACTTTACTTTGCGCAATACATCATCACGTATGTTGATGAAGAAGCCCGCCAAAAAGCGCTCAAACGGCTGGAAGATGAACTCTCCGTCTCTGAGCGCGAACAGGCGGCAACCATTAACACCAAAATTGCGGCAGTCAAGACCCAGCGCGACCAGACTGTTGCTGAACTCAATCAGCGCAAGTCAGATATTGAGCGCTCGTACGATGAGCAAATCGCTTCCCGGCTGGAGCCGGTCATCCAAGAAGGCCAACGGCTAGAAACCCAGCTTCAGGAGCAAAACGGCGTTGCAGCCGCGAAAGCGATCGTGTTCAACGCCACAGGCGAGGTGATTGTCAAGGCGGGTGAAATCATATCAGCTGCGCACATCTCGAAAGTCCAGAAAAACGTGCGCGAGCAATTGGAAGCCGTCGAAAACGAACTAAAAGACCAGAAAGCCCGCGAACTCGAACACATCAAGCTGGAAATCGAACGCATCCGCGCCGAAGCCGCCGAACAGATGGAAAGCCTGCGCAACCAGCTGGAAGACCAGGCTTCGACCAGCAAAGACCAGTCTTCGCACGTGCGCGATGAATTGCTGGAATTGCGCCCCTTCACGTTCTTGAGCGAAAGCCGTTACCGGGAACTAAAATCGCGTTGGGGCCAGGTTTTCCGGGCCGATATGGGCGCCGAGGCATTCCACGACATCTTGGGCCGCCTCGACCTGGACAAACTCTCCGAAGAACTGTGGAAGGAAGTCCGCACCACCAAAAGCAAGCAGAAACGCAAGAAGGCCACCACCCGCCTGAAGGTAGTGGAAGCCTTCCGCCGCTCTGGCAACCGCCCTGAGTGGATGATTCTGACCATCCTGCCAGTCATTCCGCCCGACTTGCGCCCGATGGTGCAATTAGACGGTGGCCGCTTCGCCACCTCCGACCTGAACGACCTGTACCGCCGCGTCATCAATCGCAACAACCGCCTCAAACGCCTGCTTGAACTGGGCGCGCCGGATGTCATCGTCCGCAACGAAAAGCGCATGTTGCAGGAAGCCGTCGACAGCCTGATTGACAACTCGCAGCGCGGCAAAGCCCTCAGCCGGCGCGGCCGCCGTGAACTGAAATCGTTGAGCGATATGCTCAAGGGCAAGAAAGGCCGCTTCCGCCGCAACCTGCTCGGCAAGCGCGTGGACTATTCGGGCCGCTCGGTGATTGTGGTCGGCCCGCAATTGAAGCTCTATCAGTGCGGCCTGCCGAAAACAATGGCGCTGGAGCTCTACCGGCCCTTCGTGATTGCCCGCCTGGTGTTGCACAACTACGCCGCCAACGTGAAGGGCGCGCGCCGCCTGATTGAACGCAATCGCCCCGAAGTGTGGGAAGTGCTTGAAGAGGTCATCAAAGAACGCCCGGTGATGCTCAACCGCGCGCCCACCCTGCACCGCCTGGGCATCCAGGCTTTCGAGCCGATTCTCATCGAAGGCTCGGCCATCCAACTACACCCGCTCGTCACCACCGCTTTCAACGCAGACTTCGACGGCGACCAAATGGCTGTCCATGTGCCGCTTTCGCAAAAAGCAGTGCAAGAAGCCCGCAAACTCATGCTGGCATCCAAGAACCTGCTCAAACCCGCCGACGGCGAACCGATTATTTCGCCATCAAAAGACATGGTGCTGGGCGTCTATTACCTGACCATGACCGACAGCCGCAAGCATAAAGGTGATGGCCGCTTGTTTGCCGACATGGACGAAGTAGACCTGGCATACCAGCTGGGTCAGGTAGATGTTCACGCCAACATCAAAGTCCGCGCAGAGACGTGGTATGACGAAACGGGCAGCCGCATGGCTGAACCTCAAACCCGCTTGATTGAAACAACCGTCGGGCGGGTACTCTTCAACCGCGTTCTGCCGCCCGAAGTGCAGTTTGTCAACGAAGTGCTGGAAAAAGGCGGCGTGAAGGACCTGATTGCTGATGTATATGAAATCTGCGGGCAAGACGTGACCACCACCGTTGCCGACGCGGTAAAGCAGATTGGTTTTCAATATGCCATGCGCTCCGGCATCACCCTGGCGGTCTCTGATATTGCTGTCCCGGCAGCCAAAGAAGAAATCATTGCTGGCGCGCTCAAAGAAGTGGAAGTCGTCCAGCGCGATTTCCGGCGCGGCCTGTTGACCGAACAGGAACAAAACGAACGCATCATCCAAATCTGGCAGCGGACGACGGTCGATGTCGCCAAAGCGGTCAAAAGCAACATGGACCCAAGCGGCAACCTGGCGACGATGGCAAATTCTGGCGCGACCAAAGGCGGCTTCGGCCCAATTTCGCAACTGGCTGGGATGCGTGGGTTAATGGCTGACCCATCGGGACGCATCATCCCGCTCCCCATCCGCTCCAACTTCCGCGAAGGCTTAACCGCGCTGGAATACTTCATCTCGACGCATGGCGCACGCAAAGGTCTGGCCGATACCGCGCTACGTACCGCAGATGCCGGTTACTTAACCCGCCGCCTGGTGGACATTGCCCAAGACATTATCATCAACGAAATCGATTGTGGCACCCAAGAAGGCATCTGGATTCGCAAATCAGACGATGTGGCCGGGCAAAGCCTTTCGAGCCGCCTGTACGGGCGACTGGCTGCCGAGCCAGTCATCGATCCCACGACTGGTGAAGTACTGGTCGATCGTGATGAAATCATCACTCATGAACATGCCCGCCGCATCACGAATGCTGGATTGACCGATATCAAAGTTCGTTCGGCCATGACCTGCCAGCTTACTCATGGCATCTGCGCCAAGTGCTACGGCATAGACCTCGGACGCGGCAGTATGGTGGAGATGGGTTCGGCGGTCGGCATCGTGGCGGCCCAATCGATTGGCGAACCTGGCACCCAGCTGACCCTGCGCACCTTCCACACCGGCGGCGTGGCGGCTGGCGGCGATATCACAACCGGTCTCCCGCGCGTAGAAGAGTTGTTCGAGGCCCGCAAAACGCCGAAGGGCGAGGCTGTTGTCTCTGAAATTGACGGGGTTGTCCGCGTTATCCAGTCAGATAAATACTCCGACCTGCGCCTGGTCAAAATCGAACACGCGGAAATGGTCTCTGACACCTACGACATCCCCGCAGAGTGGACAATTGAAGCCAGGGACGAAGGCGAAGTTAAGGCCGGTGAGACCCTCGCCAGCCTGGGTGAAGCCACCATTGCCGCCCAACATGCCGGGCGCGTACGCATCGAGGGCCGGCAGGTTATCGTTTCTTACGAGCAGCGCGAAGAAGTCGAACACGAAATCCCGACCACTCTGCGCATGCTAGTCAAGGATGGCGACCACGTCAAAGCCGGGCAGCCCGTCACCGAAGGTTCGCTCAACCCGCACCAAATTCTGAAACTGCAAGGGCGTGACGCCTGTCAGATATACCTGATGAGCGAAATCCAGAAAGTGTACCGCTCGCAAGGCCAGAACATCCACGACAAGCACTTTGAAGTTATCATCCGCAAAATGTTGAGCAAGGTGCAAGTTACCCGCCCCGGCGATACGCGCTTCCTGCCTGGCGATACCGTCGACCGATTGGAAATCAAGCGCATCAATGAGCAGATGCTGGCCGAAGGCAAGCAGCCGGCTCGCTTCAGCGAAATCTTGCTCGGCGTAACCAAAGCCTCGCTCTCGACTGACTCCTTCCTCTCGGCTTCGTCTTTCCAGCACACCATCAAGGTCCTGGCTGGCGCGGCAATTGCTTCCACCACCGACCCGCTCTACGGCCTGAAAGAGAACGTCATCATCGGCAAACTCATCCCGGCTGGCACCGGTTTCAAGCACGGACGCTTCACTGAACTGGAAAAAGCGCTCGGCAGCGGCTCATCTCATTGAGCCGAACTTCCGATTAGACTGGCTGAAATCAAAAAAGGTGGCTCAATATGAGCCGCCTTTTTGATTGGGACCAATATCGACATGATTGCAGGCTTGCATCTTTGAATGTTTTTCGGTATTGTTATAACGAATTGATTTCCAGGAGAAGATATGAAAACCACCCATTTACGCATGGTTAGCCTGCTCACTCTTTTTGTCTTGCTGGCGCAAGGCTGCAACCTGCCGGGCGATGCGCCAACCGAGCAACCAGCAACCCCAACCCAGGAAATCGTGGATGTCGCCACTTTAACGCCCCTGCCTCCCACTGATACCCCTCTGCCACCCACCGAAACGTCCACGCCAGCACCAACAGCCACCGAAACGCCCACCCCTGAACCGTCTGCCACGCCAACCGAAGCCCCGCCAGTTGCGGAAGTGGCGCGCGAGTCAAACTGCCGCCTCGGCCCGGCAGGCGCTTACACCCTGGTTGCCACATACCAGCCAGGCAAAATCCTGAACATCATTGCCCGCGACCTGGGCGGAGGCTTTGTCTTCGTCCAAAACCCGGACAACCCTGAAGAACAATGCTACATTCTTGAAAACAATATCAGAATCAGCGGGGACGTTTCCGCCCTGCCGCAAATCACGCCGCCTCCTACGCCAACTGCCTCGCCAAACTTCACAATTGAGTTTTGGAAATTCGATACATGCAAAGATGCTTACCGAGCACAATTCAAGGTAGTGAACACAGGCGGTCTGCAATTTCGCTCGGCCTATCTCAAAGTAACTGATTTGAGGAAAAAGCAATCGGTGGAACACTCACTGCTGGCTTTCGACTTGTATGAAGGCTGCATTATCGCCAAAAATATTGCCCCGTTGCTGCCTGGCGGCTCCGGCTACTTGCAAAGCGCCTATTATAAATGGGACCCGCGCCCCAACAAGCAATCAGCCATCATCATGCTCTGCACTGAGCAAGGTCTTAAGGGTACTTGCGTCACAAAAACGATGGAATTCCAAGATAAGTAATCACCAAAAACATCTTTCATCTTTCATCTTTCCTCTTTTGTCTTTACGGATTGAGATAAAAGAGGAAAGATGTCTTTAAGCAGGCTTGACGCTTTGAGTCTTTCAACTTAAGATAGAACAAATTTACAAAAATCAACAAGGACGTTTATGGAACTTGGCCTGGTCCGCAAAATCGACATTGACCACGAAATGCAGCAGGCGTATCTCGATTACGCCATGTCCACCATCGTTGCGCGCGCCCTGCCCGATGCGCGCGATGGACTGAAACCCGTCCACCGGCGCATTTTATACGCTATGTACGATATGGGCTTGCGCGCCGATAGCGCCTACAAAAAATCGGCCCGTATCGTCGGCGAAGTGCTGGGCAAATACCACCCGCACGGCGACGCGGCAGTCTATGATGCGATGGCACGCATGGCGCAAGATTTCTCGCTGCGCACGCTGCTGGTGGACGGCCAGGGCAACTTCGGCTCGATCGACGGCGACCCGCCGGCCGCCATGCGTTACACCGAAGCACGCCTGACGGCAGCGGCTGTAGACATGCTGGCCGACCTGAACAAAAACACCGTTGACTTCGGTCCGAACTTCGACGATACCCTGAGCGAGCCGCTCGTCCTGCCCGCCGCCATCCCCAACCTGTTGGTCAACGGCGCGACCGGCATCGCCGTCGGCATGGCAACCAACATCCCGCCCCACAACCTGGGCGAGGTGGTGGACGCGCTCGTTTACATGCTCCAGCACTGGGAAAAACTCGACGACATTGACCTCGGCCACCTGATGCAATTCATCCAGGGTCCCGACTTTCCCACTGGCGGCGTTATCATTCAGGAGGCGGGCGAGGAGGGCATCGAGGCGGCCTACGGTTCGGGTAAGGGCAAAATCACCCTTCAGGCGCGCGCCCACTACGAAGAAATGGAACGCGGCAAGAGCCGCATTATCGTCACCGAACTGCCCTACCAGGTCAATAAATCCAGCCTCATCGAGCGCATCGCCGAACTGGCGCGCGAGGAAATCATCGAAGGCCTCTCCGACCTGCGCGACGAATCGGACCGTCAGGGCATGCGCATCGTCATCGAACTGACCAAGAACGTTGACCCCGAAAAAGTGCTGGCTGAACTCTACAAACGAACGCCCATGCGCACCACGTTCAGCGTCATCTTGCTGGCGTTGGTAGATGGCGAGCCGCGCATGTTGACGCTCAAACAAGCCCTGCGGGTGTATGTCGAACACCGTTTAACGGTCATCAAGCACCGGGCCGAGTACGACCTGGAAAAAGCCAAAGCGCGGGCGCACATCCTGGAGGGCTATCTCGTTGCGCTTAAGAATCTCGACGAAATCATCGAACTCATCAAAAAATCGCCGGATGTCGAAACCGCCCGCGAGCGGCTGATGAAGCGCTACAAACTGACCGAAATTCAGGCCAACGCCATTCTCGAAATGCAGTTGCGCCGCCTGGCCGCGTTGGAACGCAGAAAAATAGAAACAGAGTACAAAGAAGTCCTCGCGCTCATCAA
Organism: uncultured Anaerolinea sp.; assembly: GCA_964422545.1. GTDB lineage: Bacteria > Chloroflexota > Anaerolineae > Anaerolineales > Villigracilaceae > UBA5195. Next base: position 234,029 of record CAYRBO010000001.1, read on the forward strand.
GGAACTCGAAAGTTTACTCAAATCACCCCCCAAGATGCGCGCCCTGGCCGCCGAAGAGTTGCTCAAAGTCAAAGCCGCTTACGGCGACAAACGCCGCACCCAAATTGTCAACCTGAAAGCGGGCAAGGAAAAGAAACACGTGCTGACCTCCACCCAATTGCTGCCCGAACAGATTGTTTGGGTGGGGATGAACGCGGAGGGGTTGATTTCGAGGACGAGGGACGAAAAGCCCCCGCGCCCAAGCGGCAGCGACGCCCCGAAGTTGCTCGTGCGGGCCAACTCCACTGATACGTTGTACCTGGTCTCTGAACGCGGACTGGCTGCAGCAGTCGCCATCCACACCCTGCCGGAGGCCGACAAACTGGCCGAGGGCGTCCCGTTCCACAAAGCCTGCGCCCTGAAAGCGGATGACCGCCCTACAGCGGCCTTTGCCCTGCCCGCCAAACGCGCCAAACTGCCCGAAGAGACCTGCGTCCTGACCGTCACGCGCGGCGGGATGTTGAAAAAATCGCTGGTCAGCGAGTTGCCCGGCCCTTCGGCGCAAACTTTTTATCTATGTAAAGTCAACGATGGCGATGCGCTCGGCTGGGTGATGTTGACCAACGGCAAACGCGAACTCCTGCTCGTCACCGCGCTCGGTTTTGGCATCCGCTTTTCTGAAGAGGACATCCGCCCGATGGGGCTGGTGGCGGCTGGCGTCAACGGCATCAAACTGGGGATTGGCGACCAGGTGACAGGCGCGGAAGTGGTCAACGGATTGGGGAACGGATTTGGACACGAAAAAGCGGATGGGGAAGCAGATGTGTTCCTCCTCTGCTCCGACGGCAAGGCCAAGCGCGTGCCGCTCAAAGAGTTTCCCGTTCAGGGTCGCTACGGCAAGGGCGTCATCGCTTGGGAACTGCCGCTGGGCGTCAGCCTGGTTGGGCTGGCGATTGGAAAACCCAACCACACCGTCACCTTGCACCTGCGCAAAGCCGCTGCCAAGCAGACCCGGCTCGACGAAGCCGGTCTCAAAAAACGCGCCACCGTGCGCGGCGACCTGGTGGCCGAAGTCAAACCCGGCGACGCGGTGATTGGTTTAACCGATGTCTGGATGGTGGAAAAATATGCGGCAATGGCGGGCGAAAAAACGGATTCGGGAACGGATGGCAAAACGGAAAAGCGGATAAAGCCGCCAACGACCAAAACCGGGCAATTGGAATTGATGAGAGAGCCTGCGCAAAGCAAAAAAGCGAAAAGCAGCGCGAAGAAGCCATCCGCCACAAAAGCCGCAACTAAAGGTAAAGAGACTGCCACAGGGAAAGCGACCGCCACAGCAGCCAATAATAAGCCCGCTCCTGCCAAAAAACCGGCAGCGACGACCAAAATCAGCCCCAAGAAACCAAAATCAGGCAATCTGCCTGCCAATCCTGCGCCGGTTAAACAACCGGCAAAAAAAGTAAACAAGAAAGAAGCCCCGTGACGGCACGCGCACAGGGCTTTGCCTGTTTGCTCATCAGAAGAAGAGTATCCACAATCCTTTTAACCAACTGGTTGGAGCAAATTTTTAGATTACCACATTTTATCGCTTCAACGTCCGATACTTGACTCGCGTTGGCCGGGCATCTTTCCCATAGCGAGATTTGTAATCGGCTTCGTAGTCGCTCCAGTTGCCCAGGAACAGGCGCGCCTGGCTGTCACCCTCGAAGGCCAGGATGTGGGTGCAAATACGGTCGAGGAACCAGCGGTCATGGCTGACGACGATGGCACACCCGGCAAATTCTTCCAACGCGTCTTCCAGCGCCCGCAGAGTGTTGACATCCAGGTCGTTGGTCGGCTCGTCGAGCAAGAGGACGTTATGACCTTCCTTGAGCATCTTCGCCAGGTGAACGCGATTGCGCTCGCCGCCTGATAAGACCCCGACCTTCTTCTGCTGGTCGGCACCGGCAAAATTGAACGAGGAACAATAAGCGCGCGCGTTGATTTTGCGGCTGCCCAGTTCTAAAATCTCCGCGCCGCCGGTAATCTCTTCGTAAACCGTCTTTTCGGGGTCGAGCGTGCGGCTCTGGTCGGCGTAGCCCAGTTTGACGGTTTCGCCGATAATAATTTGACCACTGTCGGGTTGTTCCTGCCCGACAATCATTTTCAGCAGGGTGGTTTTTCCCGCGCCGTTGGGGCCGATAATGCCCACAATCGAGCCGGGTTCAATGGTTGCTGAGAAATTATCCAGCAGCAGCCGGTCTTCGTAGCTTTTGCTGATTCCATTGAACTGAATAACCGTCTTGCCCAGTTTTGGCCCCGGCGGGATGTAGATTTCACGCTCGCCCCGATATTTTTCGGTCTCCTGCGAGAGCAATTTCTCGTAAGCGGTAACGCGCGCCTGGCCTTTGGCCTGCCGCGCTTTGGGCGACATGCGAATCCACTCCAGTTCGCGCTGCAAGGTTTTTTGGCGCTTGCTTTCGGCTTTTTCTTCCTGGCGCAGGGCTTCCTGTTTTTGCTCCAGCCAGGAGGAGTAGTTGCCCTTCCAGGGAATACCGTAGCCCCGGTCGAGTTCCAAAATCCAACCCGCCACGTTGTCGAGGAAGTAGCGGTCATGGGTCACGGCAATCACCGTGCCTTTGTATTGCTGGAGATGATGTTCCAGCCAGGCAACGGATTCGGCATCGAGATGATTGGTCGGCTCATCGAGCAGGAGAATATCTGGCTCGGTGAGCAGGAGACGGGTGAGAGCGACGCGCCGTTTCTCGCCGCCGGAACAAACCTTGATGGGCGTATCCGCCGGGGGGCAGCGCAGGGCGTCCATCGCCACTTCGAGGTGCGAATCGAGATTCCAGGCGTCCACTTTGTCGAGGGCGTCTTGCAACTTGGCCTGCTCTTCGATGAGTGCATCGAAATCGGCATCTGGTTCGGCGAATTTGGCGTTGACTTCTTCGTAGCGCGCGAGCATATCTACAATTGGTTGCACGGCCTCGCGGATGATTTCGATGACCGTCTTTTCAGGGTCGAGTTCCGGTTCCTGGGGCAGGAATCCGACCGTATAGCCCTTGCTCATGGCAATTTCGCCAATGTAGTCTTTATCGACGCCCGCCATGATGCGCAGCAGCGTAGATTTGCCCGCGCCGTTTAAGCCCAGCACGCCAATTTTTGCGCCGTAATAAAAACCAAGTGAAATATCGCGCAACACCTGCTTGCTGGGAGGATGGATGCGCCCGACGCGCATCATAGAGTAGATGACTTGGGTATCGGATGGCATAGGATTTTTGATTTTTGATTTTTGATGTACGGATTTTACCGTATTAAGAGTCCGATTGAATCAAAAAGTGGGACTTCATCCCACTTTTTGCTCGCTATCATTTTCAGGCAGCCGCCCCCATTTGGCTATAATTTTGCATTTGCAATTCGATGTTATTGACGCGCCGCCGCAGGTTGCCATCTTGCTGAATGGAATCGGCAATTTTTTCGATGGCGTACATGACGGTAGTGTGATCGCGCCCGCCCAGCACGTGACCGATTTGGGGCAGCGAGGCGTCTGTTTTGTTGCGCAACAGGTACATTGCCACCTGGCGCGGTTCGGCGACTTTTTGCGAGCGGTCGCGGCTGCGAATGGCCTCCACGGTAATTTGCCATTCGCGCGCCACCAGTTCGATAATTTTTTCTGGCGCAATATGGTGACGCTGCGGCAACAGGTCTGCCAGGGCCATTTCGGCCAGCTGCTGGTTGATGGGCGCGCCCACCAGTTCGGCATAGGCCACAATCCGATTGAGAGCGCCTTCCAGCTCGCGGATGTTGGATTGCACTCGGCGGGCAATCATATCCATCACATCGTTCGGGATTTCGCGGCCGGCGCGCTCTGCTTTGTAGCGCAGGATGGCCAGGCGGGTCTCGAAATCGGGCGGTTGGATATCGGCAATCAGCCCCCACTCGAAGCGTGAGCGCAGGCGCTCTTCGAGCGTCACCAGCGATTTGGGAGGACGATCGGAGGAGACGATAATTTGTTTGTCCTGGCTGTGCAGGGTGTTGAAGGTGTGGAAAAATTCTTCCTGGGTCGATTCTTTTCCGGCGATGAATTGAATGTCGTCAATGAGAAGCACATCAATCGAGCGGTATTTTTCACGGAAAGCCTGGGTGGTGTGGGCACGGATGGCGTTAATCAGGTCGTTGGTAAATTCTTCGGAAGAAACATATAAAACGCTCAGTCCCCGGCAGTGACAGGCATTGCCGATGGCGTGCAACAGGTGGGTTTTTCCCAATCCCACGCCTCCATATAGGAAAAGTGGGTTATAGGCGCGGGCGGGTTTTTCGGCCACGGCCAGGGCGGCGGCGTGCGCCAGGCGCGTATTGGCGCCCACCACGAAATTCTCAAAAGTGTAACGCGGATTGAGGGTGGCATTGCGTTGTTTAGCGGAAACAGACTCCGGCGAGTTGGTTCGCTCCGCTTCAGCGGCAGATTCGACTTCTGCAAGATCGTATTCGCTTGCCACTACAAAGCGGACATCCACATCCTGCTCCATAATACCCACCAAGAGGCGGGAAATACTGCTCAAGAGACGATTCTCCAGCCAGTCTCGGGCATAGGCATTTCGAACTGCAATGGTCATTACGCCATCTTCATAAGAGACGGGGCGGGTATCGCGCACCCAAGTGTCAAAGGATGCTCGCGGCATTTCCATTTGGAGTTGCCCCAGCACCGATTGCCAGGCTTGTGTTGCATTCATGGTCTACTCCACCAGTTGGGATAGGGGTAAGTAAGCCCTCTGCAAGTTTTTACAGAGGGACGGAGAGTGTACTCAATTGTCTCTATTTTCAGGGGGTTGGATGCAGTCTCCGGCGCGCATCCACTCAATCAATTGCCCCCATTCTAGCAAAAAGAACTCAAACCCGCCACACGAAAAACCTACGCTTCCTTAAAAACTTCTACTTTTTTAAGGCAGGCAAACCTTAAAGAAACTATCGCAACCCAAGTCATTCCTTTCCAAATTATCGAACGTTTGTTTCAGCCAAAAACGTCTCAGTTTACAAAATATCCCCCATATATGGGGTTTTATATCTAAAAACAGCCATCTGTCGTATATCTATCTTAAGGAACTCAATCGATGAAGCTACGCAGAGTCACACGATTGTAATGCGTCTGAAAATCACTCGTTTGGCAAAATAAGCCTGACTCTCCTGAATTATCAAAATCTGAACAAATGTTAAAGAATCTAACAGACGCAGGCTTGCTTAACCCGCCAACGCGATAAGCAGGATACCTGCAAAGATAACCAGGGCACCCAATACGCGCAAACATCCCAGTTTTTCTCTCAGGAAGAACCAGCCTGCCAGCGCGCCCAAGACAACGCTCACTTCGCGCACTGCCCCACTGTAACTGACTTTAGCCATCGCATAGGCGGCCAGCGTTAACAGATAGGCGCTGACGGTCAATATGCCAATGGCGAGGATACGGGCTGTATTCTGCGTCAGTTCACTTCTCAATGTTCGCCAGCCATATCGTTTCAGCACCAAAGGCGCCGCAAGTACTGGCGAAAGGAAGAAAACGAGCACGGTATAGGAAAAAGCAGAAGTCTGCTTAACCGCCGCGCCGTCGATGGTGGAGTAAATCGAGATAAGCAGAGACAAAAAGAGCGCAAGCAGGATTCCCTTTCGGCGTGGTGCGCGCGCCCCTGCCCACACGTTCGAGCCGCTCACCACCAGCAGACCAGCGATGACGATACCCAGCCCGGCTATCCCGCCGAACGTTAAGCGTTCTCCGAGAAACCATGCTGACCACACGGCTATCATCAACGGCGCCGCGCCGCGCGCCAATGGATAAACGAGCGAAAAATCAGCCTCGCGGTAGGCCAATGACAGAACCACGAAGTAGGCTGTTTCTACCAGTACGCTGGCAAATAACAACGGCCAGGTTTCTCGGACAGGCAGCCCGGTAAAAAACAGAACGGGCAACAGAAGCCCCGCGCCGAGCAAAATAGCCCACCAGGTGGCAATATACTTTCGCCCCGACTGCTTAAGTAGCAGGTTCCAGGCGGTATGAAGAATGGCGGAGAAGAAAAGAAGCAGAATGGCGGCAAGGGGCATGATAAATTCGCCTGAACGGGATGCCAATTGTAACCCGGAAACAAAAAAGCGGCTTCCGCCGCTGGAAACTGCTCGCTACGCTGTTTACTGGCTTCTATCTCTTGGCACCCAGGCTAAGATCGATGTTCCTTCAGCGACCACTGAGCAGACTTCCACATCGCCCCCGACATGCTGCGCGCGGGTGTGCATGTTCGAGAGACCATGCCCCAGCGTCATATTCATTTTACTCATATCAAAACCCCGGCCATTGTCGCGGACTTCGAGCATAAAACGCTCCGGCGTCGCCCAAACGCGAATATCCACTTTTTTTGCATGGGCATGTTTGGCAGCGTTGGCCAGGGCTTCCTGGCAGATGTGAAACAAGACCAGCGCTTGGGCTTGCGAGATGTCTTTGATTTCGTCCGGATCGCCCGCAAGGGTGGCATCGGCCAGGGTATTGGCGCGGAATTCCAAGGCCAAGCGTTTCAGGGCATCCAGCAGGTTTTCGTTCCCAAACTGACGGGGGCGCAAATCCAGAATGTATGAACGAATATCACGAATAGTATGGTTCAGGCTGTCGATAGCCTGCTGGATGCGTTCCTGGCTCTTTTGTGGGTCTTCCACCGCAAGAAGGCGGGCATGCTCCAACACCAGCCCTACCCCATAAATCGACTGGATAATGCCATCGTGCAAATCCATGCCGATGCGGTCTCGCTCTTCCAGCACAGCCAGACGGCGGGCGTCGTTGTGCAGGCGGGCATTTTCAATCGCCAGCCCGGCCCAACTACCAATCGCAGTGATTACCTGGATATCATGGTCATCGAGCGGGGTGGCGCTGCGCGTGACGGCGCTCAACACCCCCACCAAGTGTCCGCTCGAAGTAAGCGGGAAACAAGCCATCTGCCGAAACCCTGCCTTAACAACCGCATCACGCAGATAGCGTATGTCATTCGCCAGGTCGTGGCTGACAATCGGGTCGCTGCTTTGTGCCACCAGCCCCACCAGCCCTTCGCCAACCGAAAACCGGTTGCGGGTCCAGAAGGCTTCGGCGGCCTGTCCCCGATGCAGAACCAAGCGCAAGGTCTGTTTATCTTCCTCGAGCAGGAAAATCTCGCCCGATTCCACTTCCATGTAATCCATCACCAGCGAGAGGGTTTTTTGCAGGATTTCGTCCAGCTTCAGCGAGGAAGTGAGCGCCTCGGCAATACTGTTGAGCAGGGCCAAATCCTGGTTGCGGCGAGTAAGGGCCTGGTCGCGCTTGCGCAATTCATCGTACAGGCTAGCATTGTGGATGGCAACTGCCGCGTAAGCTGCCAGCATCTGGATGATACGCTCATCATCGGCAGTAAATTCGGGATAGCCTATCTTCTCGGTCAGGTAAATCTGGCCGTATTGGTCTTCACCTAGCCGAATGGGAACGCCCAAGAACGAACGCATGCGCGGATGATTGCGCGGAAAGCCCACGCTGCGCGGGTCGCGTTGGATTTCGGCCAGGCGAATGGAATCGGTCGTATTCATCAACGCCCGAATCAAACCCAGACCCTTGGGAGGGTGCGGAATGCGCCGGATTTCATCGTCTGTCATGCCTACAGAGATAAACTGTTTGAGTTGGCCGTCTTCCCCAAGTACGCCAAGCGCCGCATAACGCGCCTGGGCCTGCTCGCAAGCCACAGTCGCGATGCGCTCCAATAACGTCTCCAGCGAAATGTCCTCCACAAGCTGCAAACTGGCCTGGTGCAACGCTATTAAGCGCTCTTCCAGTTGCTGACGTGTCAAGAGCATGGGGGGTCTCCTCTTGGCGATATTCTACCCCGGTCATCCAATTTATTCAAGTTGATAGGTTTTGCCAGACGGAGGCTGTAGAATAGTTGTAAACTAAAAATTGTCCTGATGGTTAAAAAAACCTTTGGGATGGTCACTGAAGGATGAATAATGGGAACTTCACGCATCCCCAGATTTTACAACCTGACCCTGGAAGAACGCCTGGCCCAAACTGCTGCCTCGGCAGAACTGACCCCGCTGGAACTTGCCTGCTGGGCGACAGGCGGCCTCACCCTTGAAGCCGCCGACCACATGATTGAGAATGTCATCGGCCTGCACAGCCTGCCGCTCGGAATCGGACTCAATTTCCAAATCAATGGCCGCGATGTGCTGGTGCCGATGGCGGTCGAAGAGCCATCGGTCGTGGCCGGGGCGTCTTTCATGGCAAAACTGGCCCGCGCCGGGGGCGGATTTCAGACGACCAGCAGCGAGCCGCTCATGATTGGTCAGATGCAAGTCATAGAAATCGCAAACCTGCACGAAGCAAAACTCAAAATCTACGAGAAGAAAGCCGAACTTCTAGCAGCCGCCGATGAAATCGACCCGATTTTGAAAAAATTTGGCGGCGGGGCGCGCGATTTGGAAGTACGCATCATCGAAGATTCTCCCATCGGCAGTTTCATCGTCATCCACTTGGTTTACGACGTGCGTGATGCAATGGGCGCGAACGCCATCAACACCGCTTGTGAGCGCCTGGCCCCACAAGTGGAGCAAATTACCGGCGGTAAAGTCCACCTGCGGATTCTCTCCAACCTGGCCGACCGGCGGATTGCGCGGGCGCGATGCACCATTCCAGTCAGGGAATTAGACATGGTAGGACAAGATAATAGCTTGTCCTACAGCGGCGAAACTGTACGTGATGGCATCATCGCCGCTTATGCCTTCGCCGCGGCAGACCCGTACCGCGCCGCCACGCACAACAAAGGGATTATGAACGGCGTGGATGCGGTGGTCATCGCCACCGGCAACGACTGGCGAGCCATCGAAGCCGGGGCGCACGCCTACGCGGCGCGTTCGGGCCGCTATACCAGCCTGAGCACATGGGGCAAAGATTCTGCCGGGAACCTGGTCGGAACGCTGGAAATGCCGATGGCCGTCGGAATCATCGGAGGCGCAACCAAAGTCCATCCGGCGGCCAAAGCAGCCATCCGGTTGATGGGCGTCAAGACCGCCTCGGAACTGGCTGAAATTATTGTGGCGGTTGGCCTGGCGCAAAACCTGGCCGCTCTGCGCGCGCTGGCAACCGAAGGCATTCAGCGCGGCCACATGTCGCTCCATGCCCGGCAGGTGGCAATTGCAGCAGGAGCGAGCGGCGAACTGATTGAAAAAGTCGCGGCGCAGATGGTGGCCGAAAAAACGGTTCGAATCGACCGCGCAGAAGAAATATTGGAGCAAATACGGAGACACGTAAACACGTAGACAGGTAAACACATCTCTTCTTGTGTACCTGTGTACTTGTGTACTTGTGCACCTGCTTACCAAATGTACCCCTCTAGATTAACGCGGAAGGAACTTTCATGCCCAACAACACTCTCCTCAAACCCACCCGCCCCGTCGGCATAGTCGGCTACGGGGCCTATGTTCCCCGCTACCGCATCCCAGCACGCGAGATTGCCCGCGTATGGGCTGGCGGCAAGGCGGGCGGATTACCCGTCAAAGAAAAAGCCGTTCCAGGCCTGGATGAAGATGTCATCACTATGTCCATCGAGGCGGCGCGCAATGCGATGGCGCGGGCGCAAATTGAACCCTCGCAGCTGCGCGCCATTTGGGTTGGCTCGGAATCGCACCCCTATGCGGTGAAACCGACCTCAACCGTCGTCGGCGAGGCGATTGGGGCCGTGCCGCACATCCAGGCCGGTGACTGGGAATTCGCCTGTAAAGCCGGCACCGAAGCGATGGTGGCCGCGATGGGATTCGTCGGCTCAGGCATGGCCGAGTACGCGCTGGCAATTGGCATGGATACCGCCCAGGGCAAGCCCGGCGACGCGCTGGAATATACGGCAGCGGCAGGCGGCGCGGCCTTTGTGATTGGCCCAGCAGAAAATTCGCTCGCCACTATCAACGCCTCGTACTCTTACGTCACCGATACGCCCGACTTCTGGCGGCGAGAGTACCAAAAATATCCCGAACATGGCGTGCGCTTTACCGGCGAACCGGCCTATTTCAATCACATCACTTCATCCTCTAAAACGCTGATGCAGGAACTCGGCACAACGGCCAAAGATTACACCTGGGCCGTCTTCCACCAGCCCAACACCAAATTTCCGCAGCGCGCCGCGCAAATGCTCGGTTTTACGCCCGAACAAATTGCGCCGGGGCTGCTGGTGCCAGTCATCGGCAACACCTATTCGGGCGCTTCGATTATTGGGCTGACCGCCATCCTCGATATTGCGAAACCCGGCGACCGAATCCTGTTAGCATCTTTTGGCTCTGGGGCTGGGTCTGATGCCTTCGACATCACCGTCACCGACAAAATCGTCGAACGCGCCGGACGCGCCACCAAAACCCAGGAATATATTGCCCGCCGCACCGAAATTGACTACGCAACCTACGCGCGCTTCCGCGACAAAATTACAATGAAGTAGGCAGCGGATGGCTTCGCAAAACGGATAAGCGGATAGAAAACGGATTTCTTGAGATGGTTTGCACAACGAATTACGGATAGGAACGGATTTTTTATGACCGATGTCATCATTGCAGGAATTGGACAAACCGAAGTCGGCGAACACTGGGGCATTGCCCTGCGCGATTTGGCATACGCGGCTGTTAAAGAGGCGATTGCCGATAGCGGCGGGCTGCAACCCCAAGCTTTATTCGTTGGGAATATGTTGGCCCCCAATCTTTCTAACCAGGCTCACCTGGGCGTGCTATTGACCGACCATTGCGGCTTGCGCGGCATCGAGGCTGTGACCGTCGAAGCGGCAGGCGCTTCGGGCGGCGCGGCCCTGCGCCAGGGGTACATGGCCGTCAAAAGCGGGTTCGTGGATGTGGCTCTGGTGGTTGGGGTGGAAAAATTCACCGACCAGGTAGGCGCAGGGGTAGATACTGCCCTGGCCACCACCTCCGATAGCGACTTCGAAGCCGTGCAAGGCCTCACCGCCAGCGGGCAAGCCGCGCTGTTGATGCGCCGATACCTGCACGAGTACGGCGTCCCCGCTGACGGGTTAGCCGGCTTCGCGCTGGTGGCGCACGCCAACGGGGCGGGCAACCCCCACGCTATGTTCCGCAAAGCCATCAAAGCCGAGGTATATGGTAAAGCAGAAATGGTCAGCGACCCGATTAATATGTTCGACGCAGCGCCTAATGCCGACGGCGCGGCAGCCGTTGTCCTGACCCGCAGCGACCTATTGCCGAAAGAATTTTCACACCCGCTGGTCAAGATTGCCGCTTCAGCGGTCTCGACGGACACTCTGGCGCTGCACGACCGGCATGACCCGCTCGGCTTTTGGGCGGCGCGCGAATCGGTGGAGGCGGCGCGCCATAAAGCCGGAATTACGCTGGAGCAGGTTGATTTCTTCGAGTATCACGACTCGTACAGCATTTACGCCGCGCTCTCGCTCGAAGCAGCCGGTTTTGCCCCGCGCGGCGCGGGCTGGAAACTGGCCGCCGAAGGCGCGATTGCGCTTAACGGCAGCATCCCTTGCGCCACAATGGGCGGGCTGAAGGCGCGCGGCTTCCCCGGCGGGGCAACAGGCGTGTATCAGGCCGTCGAAGCGGCGACCCAGTTACGCGGCCAGGCCGGTCCCTGCCAGGTGGCGGGGGCAACCTTTGGCATGATTCAATCGCTCGGCGGCCCGGCATCTACTGCCGTCGTCCACATCCTCGAAAAAATGACCCCCTAAATCGGCCCAGACTCTCAACATCTCTCACAAATCTTACGCTCTTGTAAGGAACCATCCCTGATAGTTCCTGATAGTGACGCTCATTACAATAAGGCATAGTCAACAACAAAGGAGTAACACTATGGAAATCCCGCGCCACTGGCGACTGAAAAAACAACGATATGGCTTGGTGGGCGAAGTTTGCCCGCACTGTGATTACAAAATCTTCCCGCCCCGCGATGTTTGCCCCAACTGCGGCGACGAGGCCAAAACCCTTTACACCTTTAGCGGCAAGGGCGAGGTGTTCTCGTATACCACCATCTACGAAGCGCCGACCGGGTTCGACAGCACCGCGCCCTACACCGTGGCGATTGTCAAACTCGATGAAGGCCCAATGGTCACTGCCCAACTGACCGACCTGGGCGACCAGCCCATCGAAATTGGGATGCCGGTAGAGATGGTCACGCGCAAAATGCGGAATGACGGCGATGAACGCGGCGTGATTGTGTATGGCTATAAATTTAGGCCGAGCGTTGGCGGCACAATAAACTGAAATCAGTATATTTCGTTGAAACCGCACAGGGCTGTCTGGATAACCGGACAGCCCTGTGTGATTCTTACTAAGATTCATAAAAGAAAACCGGTGCCGTCCACGTCTTCGCGCGCGCCGAAGATGCCCGAGTAGCGCAGCAAACGGCGCGCTAATGCCCAGCCCATTAGGTGGAGCAGTCGCCCACGATACAGAACCTGCCCATGCCAGGCTACTGACCCAGAATCCAGGCCGTAAATCAATCGCAGCCACCATTCTGGAGGGGGTGTAAAAGTCAACCAGACATAGCGCCAGAAACCCACCTGCACCCAATTTGGAAAAGGCCATTGCGGCCAGCCGCCTGGATATTGCCCCAAGCCGCTCATTGGCACAGGCGGTTCAAGAGGAAGCAAAGCTTCAACGCCTTCTGGTGGGGGCGTAAGGCTATAAAGAACCGAAAGCCGCTTTAGAAAAAGCGGGTCACGCCGTGCAAGAGTCTGCCAATCCAAATGGCGGCCTTGTTTTTCCACCAGACTGATAATATCTGCTATCCACTTGAACGAAATGGGCCGGTCGGCACGAGCATAAAAGATGTGCCGCGTTAGATGCCGCATCAAATAATGCAGCGTATCAAGCAGAGAAGTGGTATAAACATCAACCCCATCAATCGCAATGCACTGGGGCGGTTCGCTGATATCTCGAAACTCATCATCGGGTGCGTTGTCGTTGATGGTGCGGTGCGCCGAGTCGTAGTGATGCAGTTCGATGTGCGTTGAAAACCCATCGTGGAGGGGAGAATCGGCATTCACTCCTTTTGGCACCCCCCCCTGATTGGCAGGAAAGTTTTCAAGATGGTATCCGGCCTGGCGCATTGCTTCCACAGCAGGCCGTATCTCATCCTTCGATAAAAACAAATCAAGGTCACTCACCGGGCGCAGAGCCGGGTCGGGGTAAACCTGCCAGGCCAGCGTCAACCCTTTCAGCACGAGCGGACGAATGCCATTTTTCGCCAACAAATCCAGCAGGTCAAATAGCGCTTTTGCGTGAATCTGGTTGAGCGCGCGGTTGCGCAGGTACAATCCTTGCAAAGCACGGCGAGTGCTTCGTGGAATATCGGCCTGCCGCAAATGATGCCAGAGCAACGGCCCCATCCCATGCCGCTCAGCCTGTTCAGGCAGCGCATCCCAGGCAGAAAAAACGCGCAGGAGAACAGCCAATTCTTCTTCAAAGCGTACATGCCGCTCAGCCCGCGCGCATAAAGCCATCAAGCGGTATATCTGACTCAAGATTGTCGAATCCATGCCGCCGCGCTTTCAATATTCGAATATTCCAAATCGTAGGCCGGCACCCGGCGAGCCAGAAGCGCAGCATCACTCAATCCCCAACCAGGCAAGTTGCGGGCATTAACCAGAGTTTGCATTAAACGAAAAAGACTCTGAGCAGGCGTCAATGGCGTTACGCGAAAAGAGAGAGCCGGCGAATAACGCGGAAAAAGCAGTAAACGCGGCGCAGATTGAGCGCAAACCGCATCCTGGTGAAACAGAAGCGGCTCAATCCAGGCGCTTCCATCGGGGAAGCGCAACAAACCATGGCGCTCATCGCCAAGAAAACGCTTCCAGATGAACGCAGAGCCTCGTTTTAGCACCAGAGAACGCGCAAAACCGCTGATTTGCCTACTATCCTGGGCACAGAGAATGACTTCGTCGGTTAAATAGCGAAACCCGCCCGAGGCGAGCATCCAGGCTGCTAACGTAGATTTACCACTGCCACTTTGCCCACACAAGATGATACCACCCTGCTCATCTGCCAACGCCGCGGCGTGAAAGACCGCGCCGCGAACACATGCGCCATTCAAACGAGCAAGTCCTTCCTGCATCAGCACCTGTAAAACCTGCCACATCTCCAGGTGGGAATACAGAACACCGCCATCCAACGAGACCTGAAACATTGTCTCAGAAACAGCAGTGATGTGGAAATGAGACGAACAACCGAAAAAGGACTCAACCAGGCAGTGTCTGAAGTGAACTGCACAGGCGTCTAAAACGGCCTGACTATCGGTGCTCAAACAAACAGCATTCCCGCCGAATTGAATGAACAGGCTGCTTCTCACGCCACAATCAACGCTCCGCAAGACACCAGCGTTTGGATGGTTTGTGGCACATCTTGAAGAATCTCTTCTGCCGATTCGGGATAAATCGCTGTCAAAACTTCCACAACTTCATCTACCGAGCGTTGCCCATTGCACAATCTCCAGATGAGCGCGCCGCTCTGATTGGTGTGAATGATGATGTTACGAGTCGGATGAAGCAGAACAACTTCCCCATCCAGGTCTTCCACCTGAAAGCCCAAAGCCGGAAACGGATACAAAGTCATCGGCATATCTGCTTCTAACAAGCAATTTCGATATCCACATCTTGCGAGACGGTGTTAGTACCGTCGGCAGGATTGACGAAACTCCAAACCACAGTGAGCGTACCGGTTGTTCCGAAAAAGGGGCTATCAGGCACAATCGTAACATCCACAGTCGCCTGCCCGCTGCCATTGGTCGTTACCGTACCCGTCGTTGGGCTTGGCACGGTAATAGACCCGCCCGCGCCTGAAACAGTGTAAGTCAAAGCATATTGGAGCAAAATACCGGCCATGGGGGGTGTAATGATGGCGGTTAAGCGAACATTCAGCCCATCATAGCAGGCATCAGGAGAATCAAGAAATTCGGCTGGCAGCGGGTTTTGAAGCACATATCCGATGGAAGTCTGAGCATGGGCCGGCAAGACGCCAACCTCCACGCCAGGTTTGCTCCACTTGGGGGGCAAATTCGCCAAAGCAGCGGCGCCGGTGGAGGCAGCAAGAATTTTCAGGGCGTCACGACGCGATAGTTTGGTATGCTGGGATGAAGACATAGCGGTTATTTTTCCTATCCTAAACATGGCAATTTGGGTCTGATTTGAAAATTATATCATGCAGATATGCCCATCAACGTACCTGGCCTACCACCTGCCCCTCGACCTTCTCGGCCCAGGGGTAAATTTCTGTCCCCCGCGCAGCCTCGCGAATGGCGGGATCGTCGGAGTAGTGGCCGCGCCGTTCAGGCGGGAGCAGTTCGGCAATGCGGCGCATAATTTCGTGGCCGATTTCATCCAACTGCTCGCGTTTCTCACGCCCGCGCCCGGTGACGCGGAAGGGCCCAAACGGTTTCCCAATCACAAAGCGGATTTTCGCGCGGCGGCCCTTGAACAGCGACGGGAAGACATCGTTCAACCCCACCAGGCCCACCGGCAAGAGCGGCGCGCCGCTCAGCGTGGCAATGAAGGCTGTGCCGGGACGCGCCGGGCGCAGCACCGTCGCCCAGTTGCCGCCTTCGGGGAAAATCCCCAGAATGCCGCCCTTTTTCAAAATTTCGACCGAGGTCTTCAAAGAATCGGTTGCCCCCGTGCCGCGATAGAGCGGGTGATAGCCCCATAGGAAGGGAATGACTTTTGCCCACAGCGGAGCATGGGGCATGCGCGCGCCGCCGATGAATTCTATCGGCCAGGGCGCCAGACGCACAAAGCAAACCGGGTCAATGAAACTGAAATGATTGCCAACAATTATCAGCGGCCCGAATGAAGGCAAATTCTCCTGCCCGGTAATTTCCAGGTCGGTCAGCAGAGCAAAGGCCGGAACGGAAAGGGCTTGTAAAATTCGGCGGGTAAGTTTCCGCCCGGGGTTGGTGTATTCGTCAGCAGTGGTCATAACGAAATAAGAATAGGAATTTGCAGGCAATCCCTAATCCGCGCTGGCATATTCGAGCGCGGCCTGGCGCGCGCGTTTCTCATTGACAGCAACCAGAACCAACAAACCCGCCATCAGGAAAACCGCCATCGAGACGATGCTGGCCCGCAGACCCAACTGCTCGGCGGTCTCGGCGGCAAATCCCTGGGCCTGGAACCAGTTCGACATGCGGAAGGCTAGCGCGCCGAACAGGGTCGGGCCGATGAAGGAGGTTGATTTCCCGGCAATCGCAAAAAACGAGAAGAATTCAGCGCTTTTGCTTTCGGGAGCGAACAGGCCGGCCATCGTTCTGCTGAGCGATTGCACCCCGGTCAGGGCGAACCCGGCCAGCGCGCCAATGATGAAGTAGCCGGTGAGCGTCTGGTTGAAAATCATCCAGGTCACTGCCCCGGTCATTAGCAGGATGGCGGCTATCAGGGTTTGTTTGAACCCATACTTCTCGCCCCAAATGCCAAAAACATACGCGCCAAGCGCGCTCGTCACCTGCACGATAATCATGAAGATGATCAACTGGGTTTGGGTCATGCCAAACAAGACCGCGCCGATGATGGCCGCGAAGTTGAGCGCCATCAGGATGCCATCGTTGTAAATCAGGAAAGCGACCATAAAGCGCAGGAATCCGCTGAACTGCCGCACCGCCAGAAAGGTCGAGCGAATGCGGCGGTAGGCCAGCGACAGGTAATTGTCGCCCGGCGCAAGTTGACGCGGCTGGTGATGTTCCTTCACCCACAAAAACAGCGGGATGGTTGACAGGGCGAAAAACAGGGCCGTAAAGACGAACGAGCCGCGAATCACGAGCGGGTCGCTCTTGCTCAAGACAATCGGCGGCAGGATGAAAAGGAGGCAGATAATCCCACCTACCGAGCCGAAAGCCCAGCCATTGCCTGAAACGTGTCCCATTTCGTCGGGCTTGGCGACATCCATCAACAAAGCGTTATAAAAAACCTGCCCGCCCCGGTAGCCGATTTCGGCCAGGATGAAAAACAACATCCCCAGGAAAATGTCACCGGCCTGGACGAAGAACAACAGGCCGGTCGAAATCCACGAAAGCGCCGAGAAAAAGAGCAGGAAGCGTTTTTTGGAGGCCGTGTAATCGGCCACCGTCCCCAGGATGGGCGTCAGCAGCGCCACGAAAATCATCGCAATCCCCAGCGAAAGTCCCCACAGACGCGAGCCTTCGGCCCCGCCGACTACTTTGCCCTGGAAATAAGCCGAATAGACCGCCAGCAGAATGACCGCGGCGTAAGCCGAATTGCCGAAATCGAACCAGTACCAGCCCCACTGCGCGCGACTTCGGTCTTTGGTGATGGTTGTCATGAGTGCCTCGTAAAAATGGAATGAAGTGATTCTGTCAGGTGAGTATAAAGAACGTGTAAAGAATTCCTGGATTAAAAACACCTGCCAGGCATAAAGTTACCGCTTTCCCCAGTAAAGTGTGGTTAAATTGCATCCATCTGCGCCGCCTGACACCTGACAGCCGATACCTGCCCCATGCCCCTACTCTACCTCCTCATCGAATTCATCGACGAACTGGTCTTCGGCGTCGAGGCCGCCGCCTGGCCGCTGATACGCGACGACCTGGCGTTGAATTACATTCAAATTGGCCTGGCCCTCAGCCTGCCGCGGGACTCATCGGCAGCCTGATAGAACCGTTCCTGTTCATCCTGGGCGATGTCTGGAAGCGCCGCACCCTGCTGCTCGGCGGTGAACTGCTGTTCATCCTTTCGCTGGCCCTGACCGCTGCTGGTTGGGTTGCCGCGAACCTCGAGAAACCATGACCACCAATCACGAAAAACCTCGCCGCATTGACCCATTCCTGTTGTTTTTCGTCGGATTCCTGTCCCTGCTGGGCGGGTATATCCGGCTTTTCCCGGCGTTAATGAGCGATTCCCCGGTCAATGACGAATGGGTCGATGAGAACATCCCAACCGGAGCGCGTTTCCTCCTCCTGACCGGCGACCAACCGCTAGGCGACCCGGTTTCCGAGTGGTTCCCAGCCCTCACCCGACACGCCAGCCTGGCAACTGTCCAGGGCCATGAGTGGCAACTCGATTCTGATTTCGACCGAGTCTTGCGCGCTTCATACACGTTGCAGCAGTGCGTCATCCGCGAAGCGGATTGCCTGCAAGAATGGCAGCGGGGCGACGGGCGCGAATACGACTATCTCTATCTCAGCAAAGCCCTCATCCGCGCCAATCACCCGGCTCTGGGGCAAACCATTCCACTGCTGAACGAACTGCTTGAATCTGGCAATTTTGAAATGATATACGACAGCAAACAAACTGTCGTCTTGAAAAAGAGATAACCTTGCCCATCAGCCTCTACCTCCACATCCCCTTCTGCGCCCACCGCTGCGCCTACTGCGATTTCAACACATACGCCGGGCAGGAAGACGCTATCCCGGCCTATGTCCAGGCCCTTTGCAGCGAGATACAGGCTGTCGGTGAGTCCGCGCCCAACCGGCTGGAGATAGGAACCATCTTCTTCGGCGGCGGCACGCCCTCCCTGCTGACATCCGCTCACTATCGGAACATCTTCCAGGCCATTCACCGCCATTTCGACGTTCTCCCCGACGCCGAAATCAGCCTGGAAGCCAACCCCGGCACAGTTTCCCAGCAATATCTGCACGAACTGCGTGAAATCGGCTTCAACCGCATCAGTTATGGCGTGCAAAGCGCCAACCCGTTAGAACTCCGCATGTTAGAGCGGATTCACACGTACAGCGATGTCGTGAACGCTGTGCGTTGGTCGCGCAGCGCCGGGTTCGAAAACCTCAACCTCGACCTGATTTACGGCCTCCCCGAACAAAGCCTGGCCTCCTGGCAGCGCACTGTCGAACTGGTACTTGGCCTGTGCCCCGAACACATCTCTGCCTACGCCCTTACCCTCGAACACGGCACGCCCTTTGGCCGCTGGGCGCGCAAAGGCCTGCTTCCGCTCCCCAATCCCGACCTGGCCGCTGAAATGTACGAATGGCTGGATGAATATTTATTTCATAATGACTACGCGCAGTACGAGATTTCCAATTGGGCAAAAACAGTAGAATGCAAAATGATGAATGCAGATTCATCACGCATCACGCATCACCCATCCTTCCAATGCCGTCACAACCTGCAATACTGGCGCAACCTGCCCTACCTCGGCCTGGGCGCGGGCGCGCATGGCTACGCCGCTGGGGTGCGCTACTCCAACGTCCTGCGCATCAAAACCTACATCGAACGCCTGAAGCCGCCTCTTTCCTCTTTCGCCTTTCCTCGCACCCCGGCAACAGTCAACGCCCACCAAAACACCGTCCGCGAAGACATGGACGAAACCATGATGACCGGCCTGCGCCTGACGGTCGAGGGCATCTCCGCCGAGACTTTCCGCGCGCGCTTCGGCGTCGAATTGACCGACATCTACGGGGGAAAAATAGAGCGGCTCGTCAAACTTAATTTGCTTGAATGGGCCGCCGAGTCCCGGGGTGAGGGCCGCCTCCGACTCACGCCGCATGGCCGCCTGCTCGGCAACCAGGTTTTTATGGAATTCATAGGGGATTAATTGCAATTTCGTGAATCATCTTGACTTTTAGAACTTTTGTTCTATAATTTGAGCATCCCGTCACCCCTTATCCCATTCAACGGGAGGCTCAAATGATGAATCGTAACCCACTCCAACTTTTTCCTGCGCTCAAACGCGCCAGCAAACAGCGCGGCGCCGCCTTCGCCTTCATCCTGTTCGGCGCGCTGCTGGCCTTCGAAGTCTTCAACTACTCCACCACCGACTACGCCCTGAGCGACCTGCTCGGCAACCTGAAGTTCATGGGCATCCGCTGGGCCACCCTGCTCTCGCTGGCCTTCTGCGGCATTGACTTCGCCGGCATCGCCCGCCTGTTCACCCCCGAACAGGGCCGCGACGAACCCGCCGAAGTCTGGTATCTCTTCGGCGCGTGGGTCCTGGCCGCCGCCATGAACGCCACCCTCACCTGGTGGGGCATCTCGCTCGCCCTCGCCAACCATACCCCAGCCAGCGCCGCCATCATAGAACGCGCCACCCTCACCAACGTCGTCCCGGTCTTCGTCGCCGTCCTGGTCTGGGTCATCCGCATTCTCATTATCGGCACCTTCTCGCTGGCGGGCGAAAGGCTGTTCACGCTGGATGAAAATCGAAGCGGCTACCGGCCCCAAACCACCCCCAGCCGCCCCGGGCAGATTCTCCGCCCCAACACGCTCGCGGCGCGACCGACCCGGCCTCAGCCTTTCTCGCCGTCAAACGGGGGCATCTCCCGCCCCGAACCGACCTACCACCCGGCAGGGATGACCGCCAAACCCAAAGATTCCAGCGGAAACGCCCGCTACTAATCGGAGGCCGTCATGCCCAAACCCCGCCGCCCCTTTCTGCGCCTCGACACGGTGATCCTGCGCGTCAGAGACATCAAAAAAGCCCGCGCCTGGTACCAGCAAAAACTTGGCTTCCGCCCCACCTACAGCGATGACGACGAAAAGCTGGTCGTCCTCGACCTGCAAGGGACGACCAGCCTGACCCTCTGGCAACTGAAAGAAAAAGAAAAGCTGACAGCCTCCAGCACCTACCCCATCTTCCTGGCCGAAGACATCCAGGCTGCCCACGAAACCCTGGCAGCCCAACGCGTCAAAACCGAACCAGTCACAGAGAACAACGGCCTGCGCTGGTTCGGCTTCTACGACCTCGACGGCAACCGGATGGAAGTTTGCCAGGTGGCATAAAACAGCCCTGCATCACGACAAAAAATCCATTCGGGCTAGTCCGCTTCAGCGGACTTTTATGCCATGAGCAGGGGATTCATCCCCGCGAAACCACAATGGCTGAGCAGTTACATTAATTCTTACTCTTCTTCGGCTTCTCTCGCACAGGAAAACTGAACGGCGGTCTCTGGTTCAATTTCGAGAGCAAGACGCCCTTCTCCCCCAGCAGGAAGACCGTCACCGAAGCGGTGTCACAGCCCAGGCGCTGGAAGTGGTCGAGCGGCATCCCCAGGTAGTAGGCGGTAATCAACTTAATCGGGTCGGAGTGCGAGACGCAGGCGATGATTTCATCCGGTTTGTGGGCTTTGACAATCGATTCGATTTCGCCTACCAGGCGAGCCTGGCACTCCACAAACGATTCACCGCCAGGGAAACGGAAGCGTGACGGGGCAGCCTGCACCGTCTTCCATTCCGGCAATTTGCGCAGCGTCTTGAGTTCCTGCCCGGCCCACTCGCCAATGCCAGTTTCAATCAATCCGGGGCGAATTTGTACTTCCAGCCCCAGTTTTTCGGCCAGCGGGGCAGCGGTTTCGCGCGCCCGCTCCAGTGGGGAAGAATAAATTGCCTGAATTGGCAGGCTGCCCAGCGACTGAGCCAGTTCTTCCGCCTGTTGGCGGCCCTTTTCATTCAGGTGGACTTCTGGTAAACGCCCAGCCAGTTTGCCGGTTTTGACAAAATCGTTTTCGCCGTGACGTATGAGCAACAGTAAAGGCATTTTTTCTTCCTGTAGAGAGTTTCCCCGATTATGCCACAGCTTGCGCTACAAATCGCAGCCAGGCGAGGCACAGCCAGAGACCCAGCAAAATTGAAAGAAATCCTATTTCGCTTTGAACAGATATTCAGCCGTTTGACGCAGCAGTGGGTCGGAGCTGGTGAGGGATTCTTCGAGCAGCCTCCCCGCCACCGGCGACATGAGATGTGTGGCGACCGTCAGCAGGTGGGCTTTGACATCGCTGTTCGGTTCACGGCGAAAACCATCGAGCAGGGCGGCTTCCGCCTCGGGATGCCGAATCCAGCATAGGGGCAGGTAAGCGCTCAGGCGGGTTTCGGGCAGGGCATCGCCCAGGGCAGAATCCAGCGCATTAATCAGGGCGACGGCGCCGGGCGCGAAGCCGATTTCTATTCCCATATAATTCGTAGCGTGGAAAAATCCGCGCAGAATGGCGCGCCGCTCGATGCCGCGAGTCCGCTCAATTAATTCCGCCAGTTCGGCGAGACAACTTTCGCGGGCCAGTTCAACCCACGAGAGGGTGGCGGCGTACTGCACTTCGGGGCGCGGGTCGCGCAGAGCATCCTTGACCACCGGGATGGCGGCAGGATTTTCGGTTGCGCCGAGCACTTCCAACGCCAACTCACGGATTTCGGGATTCTCGGCGCGCAACGCGACCTCAAGCACCGGCACAGCGGCAGGGTCGGGGCGGCTGTACAACCCCCAGACAGCCGAAAGACGCATGGAATCTGAACCGTCGCGCAAAATGTTGGTGACAAGGACGTAGGCTTCCGGCAAGCGCATTTTACAGAGCGCAAAAACGGCGGCTTCGCGTACACGGGGGTCGTCATCGGTCAGGGCGCGCTGATAAAGCGGCTCGGCGGCAAACCACGAGAAACGATACAGGTGCCCGGCGGCGCTGGCGCGCTGATGCGGCGTACCAGAGTTAAGCACATCCTCGAAAGCCAGACGTGCTTCCCGGTCGGCCCGGCGAGCCAGGATGTCGGCGGCGTTGAAACGCACCATGCAGTCGTCGGAGCGCAGCGCGGCGGCATACGCCTCGACCGAAATCTGCTCCGGCGGCAGGAGATTGAGCATGGAAGCCACCCCCTTCAGGGATAGCCGGAAACCGGTCTTTTCGCGCTTCGGGATCGAGGGTTCGCGCCCTGTGAGCGACTGGCCGCTATCGAATTCAGATTTTTCAGCCCGCAAATTAGCCGCCAGCGCATCAGATAGCAGGATTTTGCGTGTTTTCAGGTCGGTAACCGTCAGGCGCAACTGGCGCATGGCGTCGACGCGAAAATCAGCGCGCAATCGTTCCTGGCCTGGCTGGCCGGGCGGGTCCAGATTGACGATGATGGGTTCAGCCGCATTGAGCGGGACAATTTTTTGGGCATTCGCGCCGGCCTGGGCGATGAAAACTGCCTGCCCGCCCTCGTATTTGACTTCGACCGAGGCGACCGCGTCGGTGTCGATTTGCCCAATGACAAATTCGGCTGCCTCCTGCTTCGGGCGCGAGGCGCTTAACATCACGCTGACAGGTTTCTCGCTCGGATACTTGCTGCCCATTGGGATGATTTCATCGAAGCGCGGCTGGCCGGTTTCGTCAAGGATACGAAGACCATAGCCATGCGTCAATTGGTCGTCGAGGCCAAAACCCGCGGAAACTTGCAACGCGCCTTCGACCACCGCGGTAAACGGCTTATCGACACGGATGGAAGTATTTTCGATGTTCCAGGTGGCGGCGGGCCAGGTCGGCATCTGGGTGATGGATTTGCGTTTGCGCTGGGTAATGGCGCGGAAAAACTCATCGAGCGCCTGCTGGACGGAGGGAATCAGCGAGGTGCCGCCCACCAGCAAAACATGCCGAACATCCTCACGGTAAACGCCCTTCTGGTGCGCCAAACCCATCACTTTTTCGAGGGACTGCTTCAGAGCAACATAAAAACCGTTGGCGGCCATTAAAGATTCGAATTCGGCGCGGGTCAGCAAAGTACGAATATTCGAGTATTCGATATTCGAATATTCGGCATTGGATAATTCGATTTTGGCTTTTTCGCAGGCCGAAAGCAGCCCCGGATACCCCGCGCCGAGCGCTTCAAGCGAGAGATTTTCACGCTGGAGAACTTCCTGCAAAATCCATTGGTCGATATCCGACCCACCGAGCGAGACTCCGGCCTTGGCAATCACGCGCGCCTTTTCGCCGCCATATTCCTTGACATCAGTAAATAACACTTTGCCGGTCTTCTCGCGGCTTTCGGGCAGGCGCACCAGCGACAGGTCGAGCGTCCCGCCGCCGAAATCAATCACCAGCACAATCGCGCCAGGCTCGGTAACCGCATAGCCCAGCGCCGCGGCGGTCGATTCATCGATAATGCGGATTTTTTCAGGGGGCAAACCTTCCAACGAGCGACTGAGCCAGGCGGTATAGCCCTCAAAGGCCGCCACCGGAACAGTGATAACCAGTTGCTCAATCTCCTCGGCGCGATAAGGCAGCGAGGTCAGCAGCCTGCGCAGGAAGGCTTTCCCGGCCTGTTCCTCGGTCCAGGGCGCACCATCGATGATGCGCGACTCCAGCAGCGAATCGGCTCCAATGGTGCGCTTGAAATTGCGAAACAAGCGATTGCCCGGTTGCAGGTCAAACCCTTCGGCGCGTACCGCCTGCCCCACGACAATCTCACCGGTCTGGCCGTTTTTGACATATAACAGCGTGGGAATAAGAAATGCCCCGGAGCCGGTTGCCAGGCTAAGGGGCGGAAGGTCGAGAGTATGCCCAATGGCGGCGTTTTCATCCCAACGGGCGATGACGGAATTGGTGGTACCGAAGTCGATGGCGAGTTTGCAGGGCATGGTTTGCTGTTGCCTTGAATGGTTTTCCCAATTATCTCACAAGTTACGTCCCGAAAGTTTTCGGGGCGCAATTGATATGATTCTGAGAAACCTTCGGGGCGGTTTGAAATGAATTCGAGAATCACAGCGCGCCTTCCCTTGACATTAACGTTACGTCAGGGTTTATATTGGGGGCATGTTTACTGTCAAACAGTTATCCAGTTTGGCGGGGGTTACGCCCCGCACCCTGCGCCACTATGACCAGATTGGGCTGCTCAAGCCGTCCCGATTGGGCGAGAACGGCTATCGCTACTACGGGGAGGAGTCCTTGCTGCGTTTGCAGCAAATCCTGTTCTACCGCGAACTGGGTTTGCCGCTCGATGAGATTCGCAAAATCATGGGACGCCGTGATTTCGACGCGCTGGCGACGCTGGAAAACCACAAACTGGAACTGGAAAAGCGCATCAAGCGCCTGCTGCGCCTGGTGGAGACGGTGGACAACACGATTTTATACATGAAAGGACAAAAAGAGATGAGCAAAAAACAACTCTTCGCGGCGTTTAGCGAAGCAGAACAGGAAAAACTGGCCGCAGAGGCCGAGCGAATGTACGATCCCGAAACGGTGCGCGAATCGAACCGCCAATGGAAGGCTTACGGCAAGGAAAAACAGCAGGTCATCCTGGCCGAGGGCAACCAGATTTATCTTGATATGATTGCCGTTCTACCGAAGGGCGCAACGTCCGCCGAGGCCCAGGCGATTGTCGAACGCTGGCGGGCGCACATGAACTACTTCTGGACGCCCAGCCTGGAGCAACTGCTCGGGCTGGCGGACGGCTACGTCAATGACCCACGCTTCCGCGCCAACTTCGACGCGATGCACCCGCAGCTGGCAGAGTTCATGCGCGAGGCGGTCAAGGGCTATGTGGAGGCGCGAACGAAGTAAATCGTAACGAGTGATAAGCGAAAGAGCCAGCGAAAATCTGCTGGCTCTTTTTTCGAACGCGCGCCCAGATTAGCCTGCCGCCAACAATTCTTTGAGCAGTTCCTTGTTCGGCGGGATGAGCGTGAGATTGCCCTTGCTATCGAGGATGTTATGAGTCTCTAAAATCTCGAACATGGCGGAAGCCACTTCAGGGTTAGCCGATATCTTCTGCATGGCCTCGCCTACAATGCGCGGGCGGATGGCCGCGGCTTTGGCAAATTCGACCGCCGCCTGGCGCTCCGCCGTTCCGGTGATGATATTGACCTGATTAGCGCCATCTTGCTTAATAGCCGAAGTCACCTGGCGCAAACGGTTGACCACCTTGGCCTCAATTTGCTGAATCATGCCAATATCGCGGAAATGCACTTTGCGGATATAGACCGAACCCAACTTGTAACCCCACTCACTCGAGCGTGGTGAGACTTCTTCGCGCACGGTGCGGCTCATGCCGTGCCGGTTAATCAGCATTTCTTCGAGGGGCATGTTGCTCAACGAGCGCACCACTGCATTGCTGACGTTGGCCGCCAGCGAACCACGCGGGTCGGCGTTCTTGAACAGGTAAGCCACCGGGTCGCTGATGTACATCTCGTACCAAATGCCCACGCCCATTGGCGCGCCTTCCTCCGAGTTGACCGGTACGCTGCGCAGGTATTGCTGGTCGATGCGCATATCAAGGACTTTGCGGCTGCCCAGCCAGTTGACCAGGAAAGCGCTCGGACCAAGTTTGAGCGGCAAGAATACCAGTCCTGGCTCTTTTAATATCCCAACCACGCGGCCAAACAGGATATAAACCTGGCAAGTGCCTTCATCGACGGTGGTGTAAAAGCCAAGTTGCCGCAAAAACCACAACGAAATCGGCATGACAAACCACATTCCAAAAAAAGAAATCGCGGCTCCTGCCAGGAAACTAATCAATTCAAGTTCCATTATTCCACCTCCCGTACAATTTGCTGGGCGCGGCTGTAAAGTTTGAGCCGCACATTGCGCAGGTACGATTGCAGAGCACCCGGCCCGCTCTTCTGGAGCGCAGTCAACTGCTCGGACAGCGCTATCAGCGGCTCAACTTCCGCCTGGGCATTGAGGGTCTCAATTTCGACCGCCCGCTTCGACTGGACGATTTTCTGGTCGGCGGCTGCTTGGGCCAGGCTAATGTCGGAGGAAACCTGGTTGTGAGCAGTGTTAATCGCCGCCAGGGCCGACTCCACCTCGGCGGGCGGGTCAATTCCGGTAATCAAGGAGGCGTCGAGGATGATTCCATACCGCGCCGCAGACGAGGCGCATTCCCGTTCCATGTGTTCGTTCAGGTCGCGCAGGTTCTTGCGCAAGTCGTTGATGGAAACGCCCGAAACGCCGCTCAGGCCGCCAAGTCCTTCCTCGCTGGATTTGGGAGCCTCGAAACCGGCAATCCGTTCGCGCAGCACCGAGACAAAGTAGCCCATGATGTGTAGGATGGGGCGTTTGACGCCAAACAGGTAGGCGTACAAATTGTTCTCTGCAACGCGATAGCGAATCTGGCCAGTCAGACCGGTGTTCAACTGGTCTTTGGTGACCGCTTCCAACAACATGCCGCCCGAATTCGCGCGCGGGTCTTCCAGGTCCTGAGCCATATTCATCGTTTGGGTGGCAATGGAGACCTTGTGGATTTTCTCCCAGGGCCATTTGAAGTATGGCCCGCCCGGCTGAATGACGCGCACCTGGGGATAGTTGTAGCGCTGTTTGTGCTCCTCGCTCAACGTTTCACCCAGTGGCGAGTTGGCGGTGGTGGCCTTGCCCACCCGCTCGGCGCGTCCAAAAATGGTTTTGACTGCGCGCTCATTCTGGTCGACCGTGTAGAACGAGGTCAGGACATAGCGCAAGAAAAACCAGGCCAGGAAGCCCATCACCAAGCCTAAGCCGAAACCTATCATAACGCACTCTCCTCTCTGAATTTGATATTGGAGTAAGTATAGCAAAATAGGGAAAGAAATCAAAGCGGCAATTTATGACACATATCGGCCAATTGATGAAAAAAATCATTTCGCTTGATGGGGGTATTTAATGTATACTAATCTTTAGGGATTTTTCAAATTCTTGCCAACATACCCAAGGGGCAACTTGCTACCTAAACAGTGAGGAGGCTATATGAGAAGAGAAAAGAGTAAATCAAAGCCGGTCGAGACAAAATCAGAAGACAAGCCTAAACAAGACAGCAGTGAAATTATCAAACAGCTGCCTGCCATTATTGGCGCAATTGCAACTTTGTTGACCGCATTGGCTGGTGTCTTGGTTGCGCTCAATCAGGCCGGGCTGATTTCATTCTCGGCCAGCCCAACGCCCACAGCATCTTTTACCCCTACTTCCACCTTGACAGTTACTCTGATCCCGACCGATACGCCTTCTCCAACATCAACTCTCACCCCAACCGAAACGCTTACACCGACGCCAACCGCAACAGAAACGCCGGTGCCCATCCCAACCGCAGGCGCAATCTGCCCCTGGCTTCCATATTCCACGCTCAACCCGGCCCTAAAAATCGGAAAAAACTGCCTGAACGATTTGTTGAGCCTGGGAATTTCACAAACTGCCGAGAAGATTCTCTTTTACCGCGAATCGGCATGAACATCGGCGTTTTCGGAATTAGCCAAAAAGTGGAAACAGGAAATGAATTTAGCGTCGATATTTCGATAAAGACCTTGACCGCTATCCGATTCCTGGTGTTGGTAAGCCAACAAGAACAAGGCTATCAGTCTTCCCTTGGTTTTCGGGTAGCGCCCGAGGGAAACAAGAGGTTGATTCAATTAGTACGATATGATGCCAATGGAGTTGATTCAGGTGTTTCGGAGATAACTGAACTTACAATGTGGAATGGAAAATTGCGCCTAACTTTGAAGTTTAGCGGCGCCCAGGTCAAGGCCTATGTCAATGATACCCACTTTGGACAAACGCAAATTACTTTTGCTGACCGGTATTTATTCCTGGGATATCAGGTGATGTCAGGCGCAGCCAACAAGCCATATATCGACATCTCGATTGACTCACCCTGACGAAATTACACAGACGAAGCGAGGGCGAAAGACAGGTGTCTTTCGCCCTCGTTTTCATATTTTATCTGGCTGTTGTCAGCGCATAAGCGTTTTCACCGCCTCGCGGAACATCTGGGTGTGATAGTCCACATCCTCTTCGGTCGTGTCGGGCGAAATCAGGGCCATGTTATGGAAGGGGGTCATCAGGATGCCACGATTGAGCATGTAAAGGTGCATGTAGCGGTCGAGTTCGTGGTCAATGGCCGCCGCCGCTTCGCCGCCGTTTTTGGGCGGGGTGGGACGGAACCAGTATTCGGAGCGGTTGCCCAGGCGTTTGACAATCCAGGGCAGGTTGTATTCCTTGATGACCGATTCGACGCCCTCGGTGAATTTTTCCTGCAAGGCGATGGCTTTTTCGTAAAATTCGGGCGTGAGAACCTGCTCCAGCGTGGCTTTCATGGCTGCGATGGAGAGCGCGTTTCCGGCCAGCGTGCCGCCAATGCCGCCAACATCAGAGTCGTCCACGTTTAGTTTGGCGCTGAAGCGCTCTGAAACTTCATGGGTGAACCCATACACAGCCGCAGGGACTCCTCCCGCAATTGGTTTGCCGATGGTGAGAAAATCCGGCTCCAGGCCGTGCAGAGCGGTGTATCCGCCCGGGCCGGCGCAGATGGTGTGAGTCTCATCAATGATGAGGTAGGTTCCATATTTCCGCGTCAACCTGCGCAGTTCGTCGTGGAAACCCGGCTGCGGGTGGATGATGCCGATATTGGTCATTACGGGTTCTGCCAAAACGGCGGCCACATCCCCAGCGGAGAGTGAAATCTCCAGCGCGGCAACATCGTTAAATTCAATCACTTTGGTCGTGTAGGTTGGGTCAATTTGCGGCCCCATGTTGTTGGGGCGCGAGATGGGCGTGCCTTCTTCGTCGAGGACGATGAAGGTTTCGTCCACGGTGCCGTGATAGCAGTAGTTGAAGACCAGCACTTTAGGACGTCCGGTAATCATGCGCGCCATGCGCAGGACGTGGCGGTTGGCGTCAGTGGCGGTCAGGGCGAACTGCCAGAGCGGCAGCCCAAAGCGACGCTGGAGTTCCTCGCCAACGCTGATGACATCCTCGTAGGGCAGCATGAGCGTGATGCCCCGGGCGGCCTGTTCACTGATGGCTTTGAGCGTGGCAGCCGGGGCATGACCGGTCATCGCGCCGGTGTCGCCCAGGCAGAAATCAATGTAGTCGTTGCCGTCAACATCGGTGAAATGCGCGCCTTTGGCCTCTTTGACAAAAACCGGGAACGACCCGGCCCAGCGAATCATCCACAACATTGGCACGCCGCCCTGCAAGGATTTGCGGGCGCGCTGATAGAGTTCGTAAGATTTGGGGTGGTTTTTGTGGAAGAGAGATTCTTCGGCTTGAAGGAGGGTGGCGAGATGGATGCGGTTAATCATGGGAGAGTTCCTTTTTTCGGGAGGACGGGGCGGGCTAAAGCCCTGCCTCAGTTCAGCGAAGTCCGCTTAAGCGGACTTCCACGCCTTGAAGGAAGGGCTTCCAGCCCGACTGGAATCAGGCAGGGTCATTTTATTTTTCATCTTCAAAACGCTCATAAACCTGCACCAATCGATTTTCACGATGATGCTCTTTTTGCTTTGCGGCATACTCCATCACGGTTGAAAGGGAGCGATCACCGATACTCAAAGCGCCATATCCACGCTGCCATTCGAATTTCTCGGTATTTCCGGGCATCAGGTTAATGGCATGGGCGCTTGCGCCTTTCAGGTGTCGGACGCAATCTGCGACAGAAAGTTTGGGCGGAATGGAAAGCACAATATGAACGTGGTCTTCGACATTCCCGGCGGCGTGAATAATCACTTCGAGTTCTTTGGCTTTGCGATAGAGGATGGTGTAAAAGAGTTTTTCACGCTCTGGAGTCAGGGTCGGCTGACGGTCGAGCGTGCTAAAGACGAGGTGGTAGTGCAACCGCCAGTAGGTCATCTCGTTCTCCTCGGCGCGGGCTGAAGCCCTTGCTCATGTCACGGAAGTCCGCTTAAGCGGACTTCTTTGTGCTGAGGCAGGGATTTATCCCGCCGACTCTGCCAGCGCTGTCTCAAAAATTTGCAGCGCCTCATTCACCTGCCCCTCCGTCACATTCAGCGGCGGAATCCAGCGGATGGTGCTGTCATACGTACCGCACGAAAGCAGGAGCAGGCCCTTGTTTTCAGCCGCTTTAATGACCTTCTTCACCAGGTCTTTGGCCTTTTTGTATTTGCCATCCACCTCGAACTCAGAGCCAATCATCAACCCCAGGCCGCGCACATCGCCAATTTGGGGATACTCTTCTTGGAGTTTGCGCAAACCGGTCAGAAGTTGGATTCCGCGCGCGGTGGCGTTTTCGAGCATCCGTTCTTCCTTCATCGCCTTAATTGTGGCAACCCCGGCTGCCATCGCAACTGCGTTGCCGCCATACGTGCCGCCGTGCGAACCGGCTGGCCATTTTTTCATCAGGTCGAGACGGCTGAAGACGCCCGAAAGCGGCAGGCCGCTGGCGATGCCTTTGGCGACGGTCATGATGTCGGGGACAACGCCGTAATGTTCCTGCGCAAACCATTTGCCGGTGCGCCCAAAGCCACTCTGCACTTCATCGAAAATCAGCAAAATGCCGGTACGGTCACACAGATCACGCAATCCTTTCATAAAGGAGGCAGGCGGCGGGACATAGCCACCCTCTCCCAGCACCGGCTCGATCAGAATCGCGGCCACATCGTGCGGGGCAACCTGGCTGACGAGCAATTCCTCGAGCGATTCGAGGGCGTAATCACTGGCTTCAGCCTCGGTCATGCCCAGTTTATAGGCATACGGATATGGAGCGACATACACACCGGAGGGGAATAATTGCGAATTGCCCTTGTATGCCGTTTTAGATGTCGTCAAAATCATGGTTTGCCCAGTGCGGCCATGAAAACTGCCCGTAAAAACGATAATCGCCTGCCGCCCGGTGGCCGCGCGCGCCAGTTTAATCGCGCCCTCCACCGCCTCGGCGCCAGAGTTGCTGAAAAAGAACCCGTCAATCGAGGGATGGACGATTGTCCGCAGTTCTTCTATCATTCGCAGCATGGGCTGGTGAACAACGATGTTGGCCTGCGCGTGCAAAAAGAGCCCAGCCTGCTCACGGATAGCCTCGACCACCATCGGGTGGCAGTGGCCGGTGTTGGTGACGCCGATGCCGCAGGTGAAGTCGAGGTATTTGCGGCCATTGGTGGCGTAGATGTAACTCCCCTCGGCGCGTTCCGCTTCGATGGGAAATATCCGCGACCAGACGGGGGACATGTGGGGAAAGTTTGCTTCGTAGAGTTCGGTCATTTTGGATATCCTAAAAGCGTACACGGATTACGCAGATTTGACGGATAGACCGGAGTATTTTTAGAAATTCCGTGTTCATCCGCGTTTTCCGTGTAATCCGTGTACCAAAGGTTTTTTATATTAAAGCGCTTGCCCAGGCTAAGTCCAGTTTCTCAAGCGTAGAGGGTGTCGGCTTGCCGTCATTCGTCCAGCCTGCCAGTCGGTAATACTCATCCAGCGCCGACTCAACTTCTTCGTGCGTGAGCGCAATGCCAGCGGTGGGACCTTCACCTTGCAGGGCCTTGAAGAACTTCTTGGGCAGTTTGTCTTGCGACCGGTCGAACCCTTCGCGGGCGTTGAAGACGCGCATCAGGTTCAGGCGGCGCTCGCCAACCCGCACCAGCTCCTCAACGGTCACATCCCAGCCGGTGACGGCGCTGACCATCTCGGCGGTTTCTTTCGGGCCGTAGAGCGTCCAACCGGGTCCCCAAACAAACTGACAGAGTTCAACCGAGTCCATCATCGAATAAAAGGCTTCGGTCAGGTAAGCAAATTTGACTTTTTCAGGCCCCAGACTCATGGGCGGCAGGGGATGTTCCAGGCCAAGCAGTTTCATGCGTCCCAAATACAGGTCTGAGGCAATGCCTTCTTCTATCATCCAGTCATGTTCGCTCGATTGATGGTCGGCGCCAAAGGGGTTGACGGCGTAAATGAGCGCCAGCGAACGCTTGGCCTGCGGCATGTGGGCGGGGGCTTCCGCGCCCTTGACGGTGATGAGACATTCGTCCGCGCCCCGTCCAATCGCTTTGGCGGCACGTTCTGAGCCTTGTCCCAGCAGGCGGCCAAAGTCGCTGCTGCCGGTGACGATTTGCTCGAGGGCTTCGAGCATCGCGTCGGCATCGCCGAACTTCAGTTCGATGCCGCCGGTGTCTTCTTTGGTCAAGATACCCTTTTCGTAGCATTCCATCGCCCAGGCAATCGTCGCGCCGCAGGCAATGCTGTCCACGCCGTACATATTGGCAATCTGGTTGGCGCGCGAGATGGCGGCCAAATCTTTCACACCACAGTACGAGCCGAACGTGCCGATGGTTTCGTATTCCGGGCCGCCGTATTTTTCGTCCACCGGATATTTGCCTTCCAACTCAACCACGCGCTTGCAACGCACCACGCAGGCGTAGCAGGTATCGCGCCCCAGTTTGTCTTGTTTGCCTTCGGCCGCGCCCTTCAGGTAAACATCATACAGCCGCTCGCCGCTAATCTCTTCAGCAAATTCAAACGCGCCTTCGTTGTAGTTGCGCGTGGGCAGCGTACCCATTGAATGCTGAGGCATAACCACGCTGGCCGTGCCATATTTTCCCAGCCCATCCATATCGGGATTTTCGGGCATCCATTTTGGCCCCAGGCGGTTAATGGCCGCCAACGCCTTTTGGTCGGCGACGGTTGGCTTTTGCGTGCCGCGCACCACCACCGCGCGCAGGTTTTTAGAGGCCATCACCAGGCCCATGCCGGTGCGTCCATTATTGCGGTTCGACATGCTGACCGCGCTGGAGAAAAGGACGCCTTTTTCAGCCGCCGGGCCGTGCTGCAGGACTTCGATTTTTTCGTCGCCCAATTCTTGTTTCAGGGCCGCTTCGGCCTCGCCGGTCACTTTGCCAGAAAGATGAGCAGCATCTTTCAAGGCTGCCACGCCGTCCTTAATCCACAGGTAAACCGGCTTCGGAGACTTGCCCTTGACGACGATACCGTCGAACCCGGCAAACTTCATCTCTGCTGGGAAAAAGCCGCCGCCCTGAGAATCGCCTATCGCGCCGCTGATGGGCGATTTGGCGTTGATGTTGACGCGGCTCTGCCCGCTCACGCTGGCCCCGGTGGTGACGCCGGTGAAAATGGTCAACACGTTTTCGGGGGCAAGCGGGTCAACCCCGGCGGGCATCTCTTTCAGGATGTAGTACAGCCCCATCGCCGAGCCGCCCATATAGGTACGGTAGAACGATTCAGAGGGCGTTTCCACCGTCAGCGTGCCGGTGGTCAAGTCAACATGCAGTATCTTTCCGTTGTAACCGTGTGGCATAGGACTTCTCCTTCTAACGAAAGGTCGGGTTCAAATTGGGCTTATACTTCTATTATACGGGCGAGACACTCGCTGGGCAAATTGTTTTTGCCGAAAACGACGCAATTTTCAAAAATTGTGAAACTTTTCTACAAAAAAGCCTCCTTCCCTGTCTGGAAAGGAGGCGAGTAATATACACTGGGTTAGTCGTCTCCGGCAGAGGCTTCCACCGGTTCTTCGTTCAACTTACTCCAGCCGAGGGCATTCTTCATGCTAACCGGCTTGCCATAGATGTTGGTTAAAATCTTGGGCGGGTCAATCTTGCCAGTGGCGAGCGAAACCACGATGAAGGCAAGCACCGAGATAAAGAAGGCGGGCGTTGAGCCGATGTAAACCGCATCCCAGACGGCATCCTGCACATAGCCTTCATTGGCAATGATGGTTTCCTGATAGTAGAACATGGATAGGAAAATCCAGGAAAGCGTGCCAGAAAAGAACGAGGTCAGCGCCCCGATGTGATTGGCTTTCTTCCAATACATGCCTATGATGTAGGGTGCGACCATGCCGACCAGAATGCAGGTGTTGGCTAATACTGCCAACTGATAAATCGTTTCGGCCCACAGCGCAATCGCCAGGCTGAGCAGGCCGCTGATCACCAGCGCGGCGCGCGTCAGGAACAGTTGCGACTTGTCGCTCAGGTCAGGCTTGAAGACTTTGACAATGTTCTCGGTGAACATCGTCGCCCCGGCCAGCATAGATGAGTCGGAGGTGGACATCAGCGCTGAAGCCAGCGCAGCCACGAAGAGCGCCACCAGAATGGGATGCAGGTATTTCATTGCCATCATAATCAGGACAAACTGGGTGGCTTCGCCTTCAATTTCTGGCCCAATCGCCGTATAGGCTGCCATGCCGATGAAGGGAGAAAGCACGCCGAAGGTGATATACAGGAACGCCGCAAGGTATGTGGATTTGACGGCCACGTTTTCGTTTTTGGCCGCGCAGGTGCGCTGGAGATAGTCCTGGGCCGGGATGGAACCGAGGCCGATTGCCATCCAAGCCGCCAGGTAATAGAACCAGCCCATGTAGCCCTGATAGCCCAGGTAGCCTTCTTCCGCGGTGGGCGTCATGGCAAACGGGTACTCAGTGTTCTGCGCTCCGGCCATGCCGATGAAGGCATCCAGCCCACCAACGGCCCAAAGAATGCCGCCAAAAATAAGTAAGAGACCGCCCATTGTCAGGAACATCTGCATGAAGTCGAGCGCGGTATCGGCCCACAGGCCGCCTGCCATCGTATAGATGGTGACCACGCCTGCTACCAGAATCATGCCAACCGACAAATCCCAGCCGAGCAGGGCCTGCAAAATTGCGCCACCCGCCACAATTTGGGCCGCCGTCCAGCCAAAGTAGCCGATGATTTGGGCAATTGAGCCAACAACCGACATAAATGTGCCGTAACGGTGTTGGAAAAAGTCCATGATGGTCATGTATTGGGCGCGGCGCGCCAGGCGCACAATAAGCAAGCCCGAAAGCACCAGGCATAGCGTTGCGCCAAACGGGTCGAAAATGACGCCCTGCAAGCCGTATTTGTAGGCTTCGGAACTGGAACCCATGAGCGTTTCAGCGGCGAACCAGGTCGCCATGATGGACGGCGCGGCCATCCAGATAGGCAGGCGGCGGCCAGCCAGCACATAGTCGTTGGTGGTTTCCACTCTCTTGGAAGCCCAATAACCAATGGCCAGGCGAACGAAAAGGATAACGACAATCCCTCCCACAATCAGACCAGAGTATTCATATTGTTGCATATCGGTGCCCTCCCAAGGCATAGAAAATCAAGTTCGTTGCGCGACAAGGCAACTAACGAGCATCCCCCTTCCTCCAGGCGGCAGAAGGGGGATGAGTATTCACAATTAGACGGCTTCCGATGTCATTTCTTTGATGCCGTAGGGGAAGCCATATTCGGCCATTTTCTCCATGAACGGGTCGGGAGGAAACGCTTCCGGGCCTAGCACGCCAACACCCTTCCATTGGCCGTGTTCGAGCAAGTCCATTGCAATCACCGCGCTGAAAGCGGTTTGGGCAACGACCGCCTGGCAGCCCCATTCTTTCATGCAGGCTTCGTTATCGGCTACCTGGTACAGGTAAACCTCGCGCGGCTGACCATTTTTAATGCCTTTTACCCATGTCCCGGCACAGGTTTTGCCCTTCATCTTATCGCCCAGGTGGGCTGGGTCGGGCAGGCAGGCCGCCACTACATCACGTGGGGCGACCATGACGCCTTTGACGTTGATTTTTTCTTTGTTATCCAACCCCAGCATGTGCAGCGTTTTCAAGATGCTGATAAATTTATCGCCCAGGCCATATTTGAAGGTCACGCGCTTGGCCTTCACCCAGCGCGGCACAAGCAGGACTTCTTCGTGTTCGACATTGACGACTTCCACCGGGCCAATTCCTTCGGGAAAGTCGAAGACTTCTGGCTCAGAAAACGGCGCAGTGGTGAACCAGCCCCTGTCGTGTTCCCAGATGATAGGCGGATTCAGGCATTCCTCGATGGTCGTCCAGATGGAGAAACTTGGCGCAAATTCATAGCCTTCAATTTCGAGGTTTCCGCCATCCCGAATGCCAATCTCCTCTATCTCGTCGAAGAGATGCTCCTGCGCATAACGAGCAAAGACATCGGCCATGCCTGGCTCGACGCCAATACCAACCAGCGCCAGCAAGCCTTTTTCCTCCCAGGCCTTGGCGCGCTCGAACTGGTAATCGCCCAATTTTACGCCGGGCAGTTCGTAAGGACGTTCAGGGTGCGGTTCGGAAAGCGTCATTGCCATATCCATGTAGGTAGCACCCACCTCGAAGGCCGCATCGAAGATTTCTTTATTGAAAACCGGGTCCACCGCATTCATGATGAGGTGAACCCCGTACTTGCGCGCCAGTTCTTCAATCATCTCCTGTTTACTGGCGTCGATAAACTCGACCGGGAACCGCGCCTTATCGCCCAGTTTGTCCTGGACTTCTTCGGCGCGTTTGACGTTGTAGTCGCAAAGCACCATCTGCTCGACCCAGGGGCGGCGCTTTGCCATTTGCGCAATCGCCTCGCCCACGCCGCCAACACCAACGAGTAGTACTTTCATCCAATATTTCTCCTTATGGTTTTATACCGGCTTTGCCGGTAGATTCCAAAAAAGTAGGACAAATTTGTAATTTGTCCTACGCTAGAAATACACTTCTTTTTGGATTTTGAGGTGCATGAAGGATTCGGATTCGCGCACGCCTTCGACTTTGTATAACTTCTCGGTCAGGAATCGCAACAGGTGGGCATGGTCGCGGCAGACGACTTCGGCAATGATGTCGTAGCGGCCGCTGACGACAATCAGGTAGATGACTTCCTCGAAGGCTGACACCTGCTCGGCCACCTGGAGCATCTTCTCGCCCTCGGTTCGGATGCCTATCATCGCCATCGTCTTATAGCCCATGCGCAGCGGGTTGGTCACGGCCACAACTTTGAGAATGCCCATCTCAACCAGCCGATTGTAACGCACCCGAATCATGCCGGGTGAAACGTTCAACTGCTGGGCGATTTGCGCAAAGGCAATCCGGCCATCCTGACGCATGGCCTCAATAATGTACTGGTCAACTTCGTCCAGGCCTTCCTGTCGTTGGTTACTAATTGAGTTTTCCATATCGACATTTTATAACTTTTTAGCACGAAAGTCAACAATTTATTGAAGAATACGCACAAAAAAACATACTTCCGGCATTATTACGCAAAAACCGGCTCCAGACCTGGAGCCGGTTGAGGCTGGTACGGATGGACAAATGGATTATTGCCCGCCCTTGACTTCCGTCCAAATCTGGTCGTACAGCGGAAGCGCGTCTCCAACATCCTCAATACGGTGACCTTTTTCAATGACTTCTTGCGGAACGTTGGTAATTGAGGATGCCATGTAAGGTTCATACAAGTCGGGGTGGTTGGTTTTGGCAAACTCCAGCGCGCCCTTATTGGGGTTGATATAAGGGAAGTCGCGCAGCATCAGCCAGAACATGTTGGGCTGCATGGTGTAATTTATCCAGGCGTAGGCTGCATCCAGATGGGGAGCGTTGGCGACAATTGCCCAGTTATCCTGCCACAGGATGGCACCTTCCTCAGGGTAAACATAGACAAAGGCCGGGTTTTCCTGTTGGGCAGTGAACGCCTCGCCGGTCCAGGTGACGCCCAAATCGACATCTCCGGCGATGAGCGCGGTTTTGGGCGAATCGCTGTCGAACAGTTTGACATTCGGAACGAGTTCTGCCAACCTGGCTTTGGCCTCGTTCAATTGCGCCGGGTCGGTGGTGTTAGGGTCGTAGCCCAACGAAATGAGCGTCATGCCGATAATCACGCGCGAGTCGTCCAAAAAGACCATGCGCCCGGCATATTCCGGGTTCCACAGGTCAGACCACTTTTTGGGGGGATTTTGCACTTTGTCGGCGTTATAAATCAAGGCGTCGGTGCCGGCCTGGTAGGGCAGGGTGTAATCGTTGTTCGGGTCGAATTCCAGCCCCAGATAGTTTGGGTCCAGGTTCGCCAAGACGGTTTGTAGTTTGGTTTTGTCCAATTGCTGGATTAATCCTTTGCTGACCATCAGGCTGACGATGTAATCGGTGGGCTGCACCAGGTCATAGTTTGTGCCGCCAGCCGAGAGTTTGGCATACATCTCTTCATTGGCTGAATATTCATCGTGGTTGATTTTGACGCCATAGACCAACGTGAAGCACTCTTTCCATTCAGCGGGGATGTATTCCGTCCAAACGAACAGATTGAGTTCTTTCGAGGTTACCTCAAATTCCTGGTCGGGCAGCGGGCAGACAAAGCCCGAGGACGTGACAATTTCTTTGTCCCCGGCTGTGCTGGCTCCGCCACCTCCGCAGGCAGCCAGCAACAGGCTCAAGAGCGTGGCGAATACCAGTAACTTCCAAGCAAGCGGTTTGTTCATTTTCTCTCTCCTTTGGTAAAAATTTGGCGGCGCAAGTATTTCCCGCGCATATCCACTACTTGACTTCGCGGTTTTGCAAGCGTTGGAGCAGAAAAACCGCTACGAAAACGGTTAAGATCCAGACCGTTGATAATGCGTTGACCTGTGGCGTGATGATGCGCCGCAGCAATCCATAGACATAGATGGGCAGCGTGGTGGAACCCGGCCCATTGGTGAAGAAGGTGATGACGAAATCATCGAGGGAAAGCGTAAAGGCCAACAGCGCCCCCGAAAGCACGCCAGGCAGCAGCATGGGCAGCGTCACGCGCCAGAACGTAACCAGTTCGTTCGCGCCCAGGTCCATAGCGGCTTCTTCGAAGGACTTGTCGAAACCTTGCAAGCGCGCCTGAACGACCAACGTAACAAAAGGCACGCTGAAGGCAATGTGAGAAACAATCACAGTACCGATGCCCAGCGTCAGGCGCGCGGCGCCGCTGAGCGCAAGCGACTCGTTGATGAAAGTAAATAACTGGCTGAAAAGCGTCAGAATGCCAATGCCCATCACAATTTCGGGAATGACGATGGGAATGTAGAGCGATAACTGGGAAAACGGTTTCAGCCGGAAATCATAGCGTTGCAGCGCCACGGCTGCCATAGTACCAATGATGGTCGATACGAATGTAGAGACGAATGCGATGGTGAGCGTATTGCGAGTCGCATTCATTACTTCCTGGTTTTTTGCCAATTCACAGAACCAATGAAAGGGGCCGCACGGGCTTTGAACGACGAGGCTGCCCTCCATGCGCAATGGGCCAAAGTTACTAATGACGCCCTCGAACAGAATGTTGGTGCGCGATGCGTTGAACGAATAGGTAATCAGCACGAAAATCGGCGCGTACAGGAACAGGTACACCAGGACGGTCATCATCAGGACGAGCGGAGAGCGGCGGTGTGGGTTCATCCGACAACAATCTCCTCTCCGAAACCAAATTTGCGCGTGTAAAAATAAGTCACAATCAGGGTCATCGCCATCAGAATCAGCGATGCTGCGCTGCCAAAGGTTGGGTCGCGTGCGTCAAGAAACTGGCGTTGGATGAGGTTGCCGACCAGGATGACCTGCCGTCCGCCCAGCAAGTCAGAGACAATAAACGTCCCCATGACGGGGATGAAGACCAGGATGGTTCCTGCCACAACCCCCGGCATAGACAGCGGCAGCGTGACCCGCAAGAAAGTTTTCAGCGAGTTTGCGCCCAGGTCTGCAGCGGCTTCATAAAGGGCCGGTTCAATTTTTTCAAGCGAGGTGTAAATGGGCAGAATCATGAAAGGCAGAAATTCGTACACCATGCCGACCAGCACCGCGCCGGGCGTGTAGAGCATTTCAAGCGGCGTAAACGGAATCCCAACCAACCCGGCCAGCCAGCCCAAAATACCATTAATCACGCCCTGGGTGCGCAAAAGCATCATCCAGGCATAGACGCGGATGACAAAATTCGTCCAGAGCGGCACCAGCACCATGAACAGGAAAGTATTGCGACGTTTGGCCGGGGAACGGGCGATGAAGTAGGACAACGGGTAAGCCAGCAAAATGACCAGGATGGTGGTTTCGAAGGCCAGCGACAGCGACCGCCCCAAAATCTCCACATAGAGCGGGTCAAAACAGGTCAGCGGGTTTAGACAATCGGGGCGCAGGCCAACCAGCCGGATGTAGTTATCGAGCGTGAAGGTATAAATTACGCCCCCATCAGCAGCGCGCCTGCCAAAACTAATCACTAGCGTCAGGAGCAGCGGGAGTATCAATAATACAATCATCCACAACAGGGTGGGAGCAATCAGCAGCGTGCCTTGCAGAGACTTGTTTTCTCTCAACTTACGCAACATCCTGGCCTCCTAGGCTGGCAAAACGAGCGCATTTTCGGGCAGCAGAATCACCCAAGCTTGTTGTTCCTTCTGATGATAAGCGCGTGGGTCGAGCGTGGAGATATGATTCTGCTCCCAAACTTTCAGCCTCGCTCCACCGGCCAGCACTTCCAGGCGGGTATCGGAGCCGATATAGGCTGAGTTTTGGATGGTGACAGGGAAGCAGTTCTCAGACAGCAGAGACTTTTCTGACAAACGAATTTTCTCTGGGCGAATCGAGATGACGGCTTTTTCCCCGACGCTCAGCCTCCGTACCCCGCTCACAGTCCCAGCGACCTCTGCTTGCAGCACATCCACATATACCCAGGCTTTCTCCCCATCAATGCGCCGGATGACCCCCTCAAGGAAATTGGTATCGCCAATAAAATCGGCCACGAACTTGTTTTGCGGGCGTTCGTAGATTTCAACTGGCGTACCAATCTGCATCACCTTGCCGTGACTCATCACGGCAATCCGGTCGCTCATGGTCAAGGCTTCCTCCTGGTCGTGCGTGACAAACACAAAGGTAATCCCCACTTCACGCTGGAGGCTTTTCAGCTCAAGTTGCATCTCCTTGCGCAGCTTCAAATCCAACGCGCCGAGCGGCTCGTCGAGCAATAACACTTTAGGGCGTTTAACCAGCGCGCGTGCCAGCGCTACCCGCTGCTGCTGCCCGCCGGAGAGTTGACGCGGATAGCGTTTTTCCATGCCGGTCAGTTTGACCATTGCCAGGGCCTCGCTCACC
Source organism: uncultured Anaerolinea sp. (assembly GCA_964422545.1). Taxonomy (GTDB): domain Bacteria; phylum Chloroflexota; class Anaerolineae; order Anaerolineales; family Villigracilaceae; genus UBA5195. The sequence goes on from CAYRBO010000001.1 coordinate 275,260, forward strand.
CGGCGCTTAATCTCTTCGGGGGAGACTTTATCCATTTCCAACCCAAAAGCCACATTCTGGAAGACGGTCATGTGCTGGAACAGGGCATAACTCTGGAAAACGGTGTTGACCTGACGCTGGAAGGGCGGCTTGCGCCCTTGCGGTTTCCCTTCGATGTAAACTTCCCCGCTGGTTGGCCACTCAAACCCGGCAATCATGCGCAGCGAGGTGGTTTTGCCGCAGCCCGATGACCCCAGCATTGAGAAAAACTCGCCATTTTTAATTTGCATATCGACATGGTCGACTGCGTTTACCGAACCTCCCTCCGGCGTGGTAAACGTTTTGACAACATCGCGCAATTCGACTGCAAACTCGTTCATTCCCTTGTTTCCTCCGATTTTCTGCCAGTAATAGAAAAAAACCGGCAAATGCAAGTTATTGTACGTCTCAATACTCTGCTGCCATATAACACGTATGGGTGATTTTAATATTTTATTACAAATAAGGTGATTTTTGTAATCTTTATTTCGATAAAAACCCCCGGCGCGCGGGGAACGCCGGGGAACGGTTTAGAGCAGGTTTACAGTGTTCCGGCTACTTCCGCCACTGCTTCCTTGAGCGCATCCAACCCCTGATTAATTTCATCGTAGGTGATGACCAGCGGCGGCTCGATGCGGATGGTCTGGGCGCTGGTCAGCGTTCCGGCCACCAGCACGCCGCGCTTGAAGAGGGCCGCGGCCACTGCCCCGCCAATTTCGGGGGTCTGGAAGTGCTGGCCGATGAGCAAACCCTTGCCCGTTACTTTTGAATAAACCTTCGGGTATTGGGCAGCCAATTCCTGCACCCTGGGCATGATGTAGTTGCCCTTTTCTTCTGCTGCCTCCCATAACCTATCACGGATGGTGACGTTGATAGCCGCAATGGCCGCCGCGCAGGCCAGCGCTCCGCCGCCGGTGGTGGTGGTTTGCAGGAAGGGGTTGGGGTACATGAAGGGCTGGAAAATCTCCTCGGTGGTGATGACCGCCGAAATGGGCATTACGCCGCCGCCCAGCGACTTGGCGACCGCGATAATGTCGGGGACGACGTTCCAGTGTTCCACGCCCCACAGCTTACCAGTGCGGCCCAAGCCGGTTTGCACTTCGTCGGCAATCAGCAGGGTTCCATATTTTTTCGTCGCCGCGCGGATTCTGGGCCAGAAATCATCTGGCGGGACGATGCCGCCCGCCTCGCCCTGAATTGGCTCCATCAGCACCCCAGCCACGCCCACGCCAATCTTGTCGCAAATTTCTAACTGCCTCTCCACCGCATCGGCATCGCCAAACGGAACGTGATACACCGGCCCGCCATACAGCACCCCCGCTGGCTGGCGATAATCGGCTTTGCCCATCATCGAGAGCGCGCCCATTGTCTTGCCGTGAAACGCCTTGACAGCGACGATAAAAGCCGGTTTTTGGGTATACACTTTGGCTAATTTAATCGCCGCCTCAATAGACTCGGTGCCGCTGGCCGCAAACCAGGCATATTTCAGATCGCCGGGGGTGATTTCGGCCAAAATACGCGCCAGCACGCCGCGCAGCGGGTCAATCAATTCCTGGCTGGGCATGGGGGTACGCAACAGTTGCGCCTGCACGGCGGCCACTACTTCCGGGTGTCCCCAGCCCAAATCCATCATGCCAAAGCCGCCCAAAAAGTCAATATACTTGCGGCCAAGCACGTCTTCGAAGGTCGCGCCGCGCCCGGTCCACTCGGTAGCGGCCCATTGCCCGGCCTGCGTAACAGACTTGCGATAATCAAGCCAGCCTTTGTTGAAATGTTCAGCAAAGTTGTGCATCGATTCGGTGATAATCCATTTTCCCAGGTCTTCGGGCGGGCGTTCGGGTTTTTCGATGATTCCCAGCCACTTCTGGGCATATTCTTGCGCTGAACTTAAATTTTGCGGCATAGTTTCTCCTTCAGGTTAGGTTTTCCAGTTTTCTGGTTTCCCAGTTAGCCGGTTATCGTCAAAATGAATCACCGGCTAACTGGATGACTGAATAATCGGAAAACTGGATCACTGATTAATCGTCGTACTCTTCCGGGCGCAGTTTGCGCAGGGCGTCTTTGATGGGAATAATTCCCAGGTAATGGAAGGGATTGGTATCCAGGGGCTTGCCGTCCACATCGGTAATTGGCTTGGGCGCATCCTGTTTTTGAGTTGCCAGAGAGACAACAACCATGAACAGCAGCGACAGGAAAAAGGCCGGGAAAGAGGCAATGTAAACCGCATCCCAGAAGCCGCACCACCACTCCTCCGAGAAAATGACCAGCAGGCTCAGGTCACCGCCAGAGCAGACCAGGCCCGTAGATTGCTCTCCGAACAAGCCGAACTGGTAAGTAACCCAGGTCAGGATGGCCCAACTGACCCACCCGCCTGCCACTGCTGCAATGCCGCCCCATTGATTGGCTTTTTTCCAATACATGCCAAAGGCAAACGGTACGAACAACCCCACCAACAGGAGGGTCCAGGCGACTACACCGAGTTCATAGATAACCTGCGCGGCAACTGCCAGCAGCACGCCGACAATGCCGTTAATCAAGACCATAATGCGCGTCCACTTGACTTCGCTAACGGCATCTAGTTTCTTTCCGAAAAGCGGGAACAAGTTCTGAGTCACAACCGAGGCGCCTGCCAGCAAGGAACTATCTGAGGTGCTCATCAGCGCCGAAGCCAGTGCCGCCATAAAGAGCGCCGTCAGAACCGGCGGGACATACATAATGGCAGCATGAACCAGCACGCCATCGGGATTGGCCAGATTGGGGTCGAGTTTGAACATCATGATTCCGATCAGGGGCGACATGATGCCGAAGAACAGGTATAAAACGCCTGCCAGGTAAGTGCCCCAGACCGCCGTAGACTCGTTGCGGGCTGACATCGAGCGCTGGAACAAATCCTGGGTTGGCACCGAGCCAAGACCGATTGCCATCCAGGCCGCGCCCCAATACATCCAGCCGCTTGCGCCAAAATAGCCCAAATAACCCGCCTCACCAGCCATATCAGGCAGCAAGGTAAACGGCTTGGGGTTATACAGGGTTGCGTCAATGCTCATCAGGCCTTCCCAGCCACCTACCTGATAGAGAACGAAACCAAAAATCAGTGCCATGCCGCCAGCCGTAAAGAACATCTGGATGAAGTCGAGCAGGGTATCGGCCAACATGCCGCCCAGCATGGTGTAGCCGGTTACCCATACAGCAACCAGCAAGACGCCCAAAGTCACCGGCACATCGGGAAAGAGGGCGTTCACAATCGTCCCGGCGGCCACGAACTGCGCAGCCGTCCAAACAAAATAGGTCATCAACTGCGCAATTGATGCAAAAACAGTCATCCCGCTGCCGTAGCGGCGCTCAAAGAAATCCACCACCGTCAGGTAGCGGGCGCGGCGCATTAAGCGGGTGAAGAAAAAGCCCGAAAGGAACAGGCAGGCCGCCGCTCCAAACGGGTCGAAAATTACGCCCTGAAAACCATATTGGTAGCCGGTCGAAGATGCCCCCATCAACGTCTCGGCGGCAAACCAGGTTGCCATAACCGACGCGCCGACCATGTAAATTGGCAGACTGCGCCCGGCTACAATGTAATCAGCGGCATCTGAGACCTTGCGCGAGGCCCAAATGCCAACGCCCATGCGGACCAGGAAAAAGCCCACAATGAACGTCACAATCAACCAAACATACGGATAGCCTTCCAGTTCCATACAGCATTCTCCTTTGGGTGATGTCCCGCCCCCTCAGGCGGGTGAATGAGAGTTTTTCGATTTTTCAGCTGCCTGCCGGGCATCATACCGGCCAAACTGAACAACCGAATAACCGGATAACCGAATAACCGGATAACCGAATAACCAAACTAAAACTTCCTCGTCCACTCCTTCGGCCAGCGCTCTACCACCACCTTCTTCTGGGTGAAGAACTCGACCGCGTCCATCCCCTGGCCGTGATTATCGCCAAAGAACGACTCTTTCCAGCCTGAGAAGGGGAAGAACGCCATCGGGGCCGCCACGCCGATATTAATGCCGATGTTCCCGGCCTCCACCTCGTAGCGGAACTTGCGCGCCGCCGAGCCGCTACTGGTGAACAGGCTGGCCTGGTTGCCGTAGGCCTGGGCATTCGCCAGCGCAATCGCCTCGTCAATCGTGTTGACGTGCATCACGCCCAGCACCGGCCCAAAAATCTCGGTTTTCCAAATTTCGCTGTGCGGTTTCATATCCATCAGGATGGTCGGACGCACGAAACTGCCTTTTTCATAACCAGGAATGACCGTCCCCCGGCCATCCACCGGCACCGAAGCGCCTTCGGACGCGCCCAAGCCGATTAACTGCTCGACGCGCATTTTACTGGCCTGATTAATCAACGCCCCCATCTGGACTCCGCTATCCAGGCCGTAGCCAACCTTTCGGCTGGCCGCCGCGTCACAAATCGCCTCGTTGAACTCGTTGCGCGCCTCGCCGACCGTCACCGCCCACGAAACCGCCAGGCAGCGCTGCCCGGCGCAGCCAAAGGCCGAATCGGCGATGATTTTGACGGCCATCTCCATATCCGCATCGGGCAGCACCACCACCGGGTTTTTGGCCCCACCCTGAGCCTGGACTCTCTTGCCGTTGGCGGCGGCGCGGCTGTAAATGTATTTCGCCACGTTGGACGAGCCGACAAACGTAATCGCGCGGATGACCGGATGGTCTAAAATTGCATCCACCGCTTCCTTCGAGCCGTTCACCATGTTGATGACGCCCTTCGGGAAGCCGACCTGCTCGATGAGTTTGAAAATCAACTGCATGGTCATCGGCACTTTTTCGGAGGGCTTAATGATGTAGGTATTACCGGTCGCCAGGGCGTAGGGCAAATACCAGAACGGAATCATGCCCGGGAAGTTGAACGGCGCAATGGTGGCGCACACGCCCACCGGCTGGCGAATCATCAGTTCATCAATGCCGGGGGCGATGTCCTCAGCGATTTCACCTTTGGAGAGCATCGGGATGCCGCAGGCCACTTCCACGTTTTCGATGGCGCGCACCATCTCGGCTTTTGATTCTTCAAAGGTTTTGCCGCACTCATTGGTGATGGTGCGGGCGATTTCGTCCATGTTGGATTTGAGCAGCTCGCGCAGTTTGAATAGATACTGCACCCGCTCATTGGCCGGAGTGCGCCGCCAGGCCGGAAGCGCCTCGGCCGCAGCCTGGGCCGCCGCTTCGACATCGGAAGCCCGGCTGAGGGGAGTCCGCGCAAGCCCCTCGCCCGTCGCCGGGTTGATGACATCCACATAGTCCGAAACGGCGGGTTCAATCCATTCGCCGTTGATGTAGTTCAAAATTTTCTGCATATTTTCTCCAAAATTGGTAATTGGCGATTGGTAATTACCATTTACCAATCACCAATTACTATTCACCAATTACCGCTTTATCCGCCACGTCCAACGCCTTATCCACAATCGCCAGCCCCTCATCCAACTGCTCTTTGGTAATGCACAGCGGCGGGACGACAAAAACCATGCTGCCCAGGTTGTTGGCCATGATGAAGGTGAACAGGCCGTTGTCGCGCAGGTACTTGCCGACCTGGCCCATCACGCTGGCGGGCATGACTTCTTTGCTCTCGCGGTTTTGGACGAGCTCGATGGTAGAAAACAGGCCGATATAGCGCACGTCGCCGACCGAGGGGTGCGCCGCTTTGAGGGCCTCCAGCCGCTCGCCAAGGTATTTGCCAACTTCGCGGGCGTTTTCCAGCAGGTTTTCATCTTCATAAACCTGGATGGTCGCCAGCGCGGCGGCGCAGGAGAGGGCGTGGCCGTTGTAGGTCAGCCCGGCGTAGAGATATTTGTCGTCAAAGAATCTGGCAATTTCCTCGCTGACGATGACCGCGCCGAGCGGAGCGTAGCCGCTGGTGATGCCTTTGGCGGTGGTGATGATGTCGGGAACGACGCCCCAGTTATCCACCGCGAACCACTGCCCGGTGCGGCCCCAGCCGCTCATCACTTCGTCGGAGATGAGCAGGATGCCGTATTTGTCGCAAATTTCGCGCACGCGCGGCCAGTAATCATCCGGCGGCACAATCAGCCCGTTCGAACCGACCACGCCTTCCATGATAATGGCGGCGATTTTATCGGGCCCCTCGTAGCGGATGACTTCTTCGAGGTGCTTGATGCACTCGCGGGCGCAGGTTTCCTTTTTCTGGCCGAAGGGGCAGCGGTAGCAGAACGGGTCGAGGAAATGCACGCCGCCCGGCATGGCCGGTTCGACGGCGAGGCGGCGGTAATCGCCGGTCAGGGCAATTGAGCCGTGCGTGGCGCCGTGATACGAGCGGTAGCGGGCCAGAATCTTGTGGCGCCCGGTGTAAAAGCGGGCAATTTTGATGGCGTTTTCGTTGGCTTCCGCGCCGCCCAGGGCGAAAAAAGTTTTCTTTAAGTTTCCGGGGGTCACTTCGGCCAGTTTCTTGCCGAGCAGGGCGCGGGCTTCGGTAGTGTTGCCGGGGTGGACAAAACAAATTTGCGCCGCTTGCTCTTGGATGGCTTTAACTACCTTTGGGTGCTGGTGGCCGATGTTGGTATTCATCAATTGCGACGAGAAATCAATATACCGCTTCCCATCTGTATCCCAAAAATACACCCCCTCCGCCTTACCGACCGGGATGGGATTGACCTGACCCTGCACCGACCAGGAAAAGAAGGTGTATTCGCGGCTCAGGTCAACGATTTCTTGCGAAGTTAATTTCATGGCTTCTCCGTTTTCTGATTTTCCAGTTATCCGGTTACAAAAAACTGGATAACTGGTCAACCGGATAACCGAACAACATTACTTCACGGTTTTGACGACTTCCGCATACACTTCCAGCGTCCGGTCAATATCTGCGTCAGAGTGCGAGTAGCACAGGAACCAGGGTTCGCGTGGGTCGTAATCGGGCATTACGCCGCGCTCCATGGCGGCTTCGGCCCAGCGCAGGTAGAGGGACCTGTCACTCTCGGCCCAGTCACGCTGGCAGGTCATAGAATTGATGCCGATGGCAAAAGAAAACATGGGCGGGTAACCGCTCACCACGGCCTGAATGCCGTTTTCGTCAAAAATTTCCTTCAAGCCGTTCATCAGCCGGCGACCACGTTTCTCAAGCGTCTCATGCACCGGTTCGCGTTGCATAATTTTGAGCGTAGCCCAGGCCCCGGCAATGCCCGGCTTGTTGTTGGTGTACGTCCCGCCCTGCGAAACGCCGTGACCGATGATGCTCATGATTTCTTTTTTGCCGCCGAAGGCCGCCACCGGGTAACCGTTGCCGAGCGCCTTGGCGTAGGTCGCCAGGTCGGGTTTCAGGTTGTAATATTCCTGCGCGCCGCCTTTGGCGATGCGGAAGCCGGTTTTGACCTCGTCAAGGATGAAAACTGCCCCATATTCGGCGGTTTTCTGGCGAATCAGTTCCAAAAAGCCCGGCTGGGGCAGGATGGCCGCGCAGTTGCCCTGGCACGGCTCGGTAATCACGGCGGCAATCTGCTCACCATAGGATTTCATCATCCGCTCAAAGCCTTCAAAGTCGTTGAACGGCAGGGTGATGATTTTCTCGCCGAGCGCGCGCGGGATGCCCGAAGAAGCCGGGACCGGAATGGGACTGCGTCGGTTGCCGTAGGCCTCGGCGGGGGCGTAAGTGCTCCAAAGGGTGTAATCCTGAAAGCCATGATAATTCCCCTCGAATTTCAGGATGATTTCGCGGCCCGTGTAAGCGCGCGCGACCCGAATGGCGTGCATGGTCGCCTCAGTGCCAGAGCAGGCGGTGCGCACCATTTCCACGCCCGGACACATCTCCACGATCATCTCGGCCACGTCCAGTTCCAGTTCGCCGGTCATGGCGAACAAGACGCCGTTTTTCACTTCTTCAATGACTTTTTCGTCCACTTCATCGTAAGCATGTCCCAGGATAATCGGCCCGAAGGCCATGCGATAGTCAATGTATTCGTTTCCGCCCACATCCCACAGATGCGAGCCTTTCGCTTTTTTGACATACGGGGTGATGCCCTCGCCCCAATAACGGAAATTGGAATTAACCCCCAGCGGCAACACTTTTTGGGCGCGCTGCTGGACTTCGGCGTTCTTGGTAAAGTTTTTCATTTGGATTCTCCGTTTGACACAGAATGGTGCTTCTCGAATGGAAATTTGGCCGCCAGCCACAGGCCGCTGGCGTTGGCTGCCGCCTAATCTTGCTCGACAATGCCGGAAGGAATTTTCCACTGATACACATCTTTTAGCACCAGCGGCACAATGGATGTCGTCGTCTTGCGGACACCCGGAACCTTCCCTATCACCTCCGTTACAAAACGGTATACCTCCGCCGTATCGCGCGCCAACACCTGAACGCTGACATCCGTCTCGCCGATGGAACAGGCGACGTAACTGACGTTTTCGAACTCAGCCATTTTGTGAGCGACCTCCTGAATAGAATCGGAATCGCACAAAAGCCAGACATCTGCCACCACACCCATCCCGACTGCTTTGGGGTTGACCACCGCAGTAATCTGGATAATGTCATTGTCCAGCATTCGTTCGATTCGGTAGCGAACGGCTCGTTCGGTGATGTTACCAATGCGGCGTGCAATTTCAGCGGCATGTATCCGCCCGTCTTCCATAAGAAGTTCAATAATTTTCAAATCTGTTTTGTCGATTTTATACATAATAATCCCTGTTTTCTTCCGATTCTTACAAAATATTACACTTTTGTTGCCGTAAAGTCAACCAGTTAAGCAATTTTCGTGACAAATGTCACGAAAATTTCCCGCGCCGGTTGACATATCGATAAAGCGGAGTATAATCAAACTTCGGCATTATCCCCGTGATTCAGGAGCAAACGTATGACAACACCCGCTGCAGAAACCCTTTCCCCCGCCAGCGAACTGAAACCCAAAACCAGGCTGACGGGGAAAGTTGTTAAAACCACCCTGGCAGGAGCCCTGCTCGATATCGGGATGGACATCCCCGGCATCGTCCACATCTCGCAGATGTCCGAAACCCCGGTCAAGCGCGTCGAAGACGTGTTGCAGGTTGGGCAGGAAGTACCGGTGTGGGTACGCAAAGCCAAAGCCGACCGCGTCGAACTGACCATGATTGAGCCGCTCGGTGTGGACTGGCGCGAGCTCAAACCAGAAATGACTTTCAAAGGAAAGGTTATCCGGCTTGAAACCTACGGCGCATTCGTCGAAATCGGCGCTGAGCGCCCTGGGCTGGTGCATATTAGCGAAATGGCGCATGGCTATGTCAAGACCCCTGGTGATGTGGTCAAAGAAGGCGATGAAGTCGATGTAATGGTTCTCGAAGTCGACCGCAAGAAGAAGCAAATCCGCCTGAGCATGAAAGCCACCCAGCCTGAGCCAGAAGAAAAACCCGAACGGCCTGAACGCGCTGAACGACCTGAACGTCCCGAACGCGCTGAACGCCGGGAACGCCCAGAGCGCGGCGAACGCAAGCGCAGCAGTGGCGGCAAGAGAGGCGAGCGGCAGCCTCGCGGTGAAAAAGTGGAATCATTTACTGACTCCTCCGCCGAACTTGAGCCGACCGCCTTCGAACTGGCCTGGAAACAGGCTCTCGAACGCTCCAAGGCCGAGAAAGCCGAAAAGTCCCGCAAACTCAAAGTCGATAAGCGCGACCAGGAAGACCTGCTCGAACGCACCCTCAAGAATCGCATGCCGACGGCGTAAGCACACAGAGAGCAAAAAACCTCGCCTGCAACACGGCGGGGTTTTTCTGTTGACAAGCAAGTCTATTCTTGATATGATTTGTCTGAATTAGCGGATACGACCAAAGGAGAAACCTATGCTTCAGGAAGTTGAATCGAATATCGGTATCGAAAGTGAAACCATCCATGTCTCCACTGCGGCGGCAGATGCGGTCAAAAACATCCTCGCGGAGCGCAAACTGGAGGGGTATGCCCTGCGGGTCTATGTGGCGGGCAGCGGTTGCAGCGGCGTGCAATTTGGCATGGCGCTGGATAACAACATCCGCGCCAGCGACCAGTCTTTCCAGGTTGAGGGTGTCCAGTTGGTAGTGGACGAGATGTCCATCGAGTATCTGCGTGGCGCAAAAATCGACTTTGTCAACGACCCGCAGCGCGGAGCCGGGTTCGTGGTTGATAGCCCGCTCGCCAGCATGGGCGGTTCGTGCGGCTGCGGCTCAAAGAGCGAATCGTCTGAGGGTGATTCTTGTGGCTGTGGCGGCGGTTCGTGCGGCTGCGGCGGTCACTGATAGCGTTTTTACCGAAATGGCAGGTGACAGTCACTTTAGAAGTGACTGTCACCTTTTTTATCCCTGCCACATTTTGAGCAAATCGACGCGGCCGGCATGATTGCAGTCGGTTTTCAGGCTGCAACTGCCGCAGCCATCGCCGCAGGTTTCGTAGGGACGGATGTAGCCCCTGCGTTGGAGATGTTCGAGCATGACTTCCACCATCTGCGGGGTGGTTCCGAGTTTTTTGGAGAGCGCGCCCACTTCGAGCGTGCCGCCAGAGCGGATTTCAGCCAGGAGTTGTTCGAGCATGGCGGCTATCCCATTCCGAAGAGAACGGCGAGGTGGTAGGTTAGCGCCCCAGCCGCCATCGAAAGCGCCAGGAACAGGGTCACGCTCAGGCCAGCCCAGCGCCAAGAGTTGGTTTCTTGTTTGACAACGGCAACCGTCGCCATGCAGGGGATAAAGAACATCGTCACGACCAGGAAGGAGAGCGCGGAGGCAGTTGAGAAGGTGGCGGCCAGCGCTTGAGCCAGGCCCGCTTCGGGAGAATTCCCAAACAAGACTCCCAGCGTGGCAATCGCATTCTCTTTGGCCGGGAAACTGGTAATCAGCGCAACCGTCAATCGCCAGTCGAATCCCATCCACCTGCCCACTGGTTCGATGGCCTGCCCAAACTGCGCCAGGTAACTGGTATTCAGCTCGCCATTCGGCAGGTAAGAGAGAACCCACACCACCAGCGACATGCCCAGGATGGCCGTGCCAGCCTTTTTGACGAAAGACATGGAGCGCTGCCAGACCAGCAGGCCGATGGTGCGGGCGTTGGGGATGTGGTAAAGCGGCATTTCCATGATGAAGGCCGAGCGCTGGCCCTTGAATAAGACCTGGTTGAGCAGGATACCGCTCCCGACCAGGGTTGCCAGAGTCAGCAACACCAACCCCCACGAGACCCAAATGGCATTGGCGCCAAAGAAAACCGGGGCAATGAAGGCCACCACCACCATGCGCGCGGTGCAGGGGACGAGCGGGGCAATTAAGATGGTCAACAGGCGGGCCGGCCATGAGTCAATAACGCGCGTCCCCATAATGGCCGGGACGTTACAGCCAAAGCCCAGGAAGAGCGGCAGGAAAGACTTGCCGTGCAGGCCCATGAGGTGCATCAGGTTGTCCATCACATAGGCAGCGCGCGCCATGTAGCCCACGTCCTCAAGCAGGGCGAAGGCGGCGAAGAACACGACCAGAATGGGCAGGAAGGTAAGAACTGAGCCAACTCCGCCAATCGCGCCATCGACGACCATGCCCTGTACCCAGTCTGGCGCGCCTTGCAGCAAACCGCTGACCCATTCGGCAAAGGGGGCAATCAGGCTTTCGTCCATCCAATCTTGCACTGGGGCAGCCAGGGTAAACGTAACCCAAAAGACCAGGCCGAGCATTCCGGCCAGGATGAACAGACCCCAGATGGGGTGCGCGGCCCAGCGGTCGAGCCGCTCGGTCAGGCCGATTTGTCCCATTTTAGGCTGGGTGATGGCGGCGCGCACCATGCGGCCAATCCATTCATAGCGGCCCGAGGCAACCGCCAGGAAGGCGTCATCATGTTCGCGCAGAATGGCGCTGATGGCTGCCAGGTTCTCGGCGGGCAGTTCGGACTCCATCATGCGGGTCACTTCGGCATCGCCTTCGAACAGTTTGAGCGCCACCCAATCGGGCGGGTAGGGCGCCGGGACATATTGCGCCGTGAGCGATTCAATTTTTTTGAGAATTTCACGATGGTCAGAGCGAACTTCGGGCAACTTGGGAGAACAGATGATTTTGCCAGCCAGAACATCCTCAACCACCTGCAACAGTTCCCTAACCCCAATCGCTTTGCTGGCCGTCATGGGAACGACCGGAATGCCCAGCGCAGCGGCCAGCACTTCGGGCTGGACGACAATCCCTTCTTGCGCAGCGACATCCATCATATTGAGAGCAATTACCACCGGGGCAGAAAGCGAAATCAGTTCGGCGACCAGGTACAGGCTGCGCTCCAGGTTGGCGGCGCTGACTACTGCCACCACCACTTGCGGGCGTTCGCGGACGATAAACTCACGCGCCACCACTTCCTCGGGCGAGTTGGCGGTTAAAGAGTAGGTTCCCGGCAAATCGACCAGGCAAAACTCGCGCCCGTTGTGGCGGAAGGTGCCTTCGCGGCGCTCGACCGTCTTGCCAGTCCAATTGCCAACGTGCTGGTTCAGCCCGGTCAACATATTAAATAAGGTCGATTTGCCCATGTTGGGCTGCCCGGCCAGGGCAATTAATGGCGTTCCAGCTGTAATTTGCGCGACAGGTGTCGCGATATCATGACATTCGCTCATTGTCCACTCCGACGCACCAGGATTTTTGCGGCCTCGCCGCGCCCCAGGGCCACGCGCGTGCCGCGCACGGTGACAATGAGCGGGCCGAAGCCGTAATTTTGGGTGATGTCTACATCTACACCGGGGGTGAATCCGAGCGAGGCCAGGCGGTTTTGCGCTGCCCGCCCGCCGCCAAACGACAAAACGGTGGCATGTTCGCCAGCAGTTAAGTTGGACATCAAAACAGATTCAGGGGACATGATTCTCCTCGTTCAAATCCCTGTTCGGGATTTCTTCAGTGATATAATGAATTAAATGTTTCGCTATTAGTATATGCTAATTTAAAATATTAGCATAGTCAAAAATCAGGGTTCTAACCATGACGAATGTCACTGATTCCCCTGATAAATTTGATATTTCGAGCCATTTTATGCAACCCATTCTCAAAATCAACCTCACCACCAACACCATCGAAAATGTTTCCATCCCGGCTGAATTCAAGCGGGATTTTTTAGGAGGCGCATCACTGGCAGCGCGCCTGCTCTATGACTCGCTGACTCCTGAACTCGACCCCCTATCACCAGAGTCGCCCCTTCTGATACTCAACGGCCCACTCTCCGGCACAGCGGGGCCAACTGTGGGGCGGTTTGTGGTCTGCGGCAAGAGTCCTGCCACCGGGCTGTGGGCCGAGTCGAACTGCGGCGGCTTCTTCGGCCCGGAGCTGCGCATGGCCGGCTGGGATGGAATCTGGCTGACCGGAAAAGCCGAAAAACCGGTCTATCTGCTCATCCGAGATTCGCAAGTCGAAATTCGCCCGGCAGATTCGCTTTGGGGGTTAGATACTTACGAAACACAGGAAGTCATCAGACAGAAAAACCGAATAACTGGATTACGCACTTTGGGCATTGGCATTGCCGGTGAAGCACAAATTCCTTACGCCTTGCTGCTCTGCGACCATGGCCGGGTGGCCGGGCGGACGGGACTCGGCGCGGTGATGGGCAGCAAAAATCTCAAGGCGATTTCCGTCAAAGGCACGGGCAAAGTCCCGGTTTTTGACCCGGAGCAATACGCCCCGCGCCGCTCGGCGGCCAACCTGGCACTCAAAGCCGATGCCATGACCAGCGTGCTGAATGCTCTCGGAACAGCAGGCGCGGCAGATTATTTCAACTACCTCGGCGAGCAGCCCAAGAAATATTTCAGCGCCGGGACGCTTGAAGGCGCGGATAACATCTCCGGGGCAAGCATAGCCGAGACCATCCTGGCGGGCAAGTCGGCCTGTCATGCCTGCGTCATCGCTTGCGGCCGGGTGGTCCAACTCGCAGACGGAGAAAAACGCAAAGGGCCAGAATACGAAACTCTGGTCGGGTTTGGGCCAAACCTGGGGCTGACCGATGCAGCCATTGCTACCCGGCTTGGAGAATTGTGCGACCGCTACGGGGTGGATTCCATCTCAATGAGCGGCACGATTGGACTTGCCTTTCGTCTGTACGAACTTGGTTTTATCGGAACAAAGGACGCAGGCGGGCTAGAACTCGTCTGGGGCAATGCCGAAGCCGCTGAACAATGTATCCACCTGGCGGTCAAACGGCAAGGCTTTGGAAAGTTTCTGGCTCTGGGCGCCAAAAAACTAGCCGAACACTTCGGCGCGCCCGACGAAGCAGCGCAAGTCAACGGGCTGGAGGTGGCCTATCACGACCCGCGCGGGGCTTCGGGCATGGCGATTGTTTACGCCACCTCGCCGCGCGGGGCCTGCCACAACCAATCCGATTATTTCCTGGCTGATATTGGGCAGGTGGATGCCAGCCTGGGACTGGAATTTTACGACCGGCACGCTGGCGCGGAGAAAGCCGCCAATGTGGCCCGCCACCAGGATTTTCGCACGGTCAACAACGCGCTGGTCTTGTGCATGTTCGCCAACGTCCCGCCCGAAACGATGGTTGATTTGGTCAATGCTGCTTGCGGCTACGACTGGACTCTAGAAGACCTGATGCGCTGCGGCGAACGCGCCTGGAACCTGAAGCGACTCATCAACCTGAAACTTGGCCTGACTCGCGCCTGCGACGCGCTGCCAAAGCCGCTCCTGCGCGCCTACGAAGACGGCGGCGCGGCGGGCTACGTCATCCCGTTTGAGGAGATGATGTCCGCCTATTATGCGGCGCGCGGCTGGAACCCCGAAACCGGCGCGCCCCGGCCCGAAAAACTTAAGGAGTTGGGGTTGTGAATCAAAACGGCCTGAAGGGTATCTTCAGGCCGTTTTTTTATTGCCCTTCCCAACAATCGGTAAAAAAATTCATGCTGCCCACTGGCAGCGCGCATTCCAACACAAAACCATCCGCGAAGCGCACGGTCAGGTCGAGCGCGCCGAGGGCGAAGGCCGAGCGGCGCGCGTAAAATCGATAATCGACGCCAAAATGCTCCGGCAAGGCGGGAACTTGCTTCACGGGTAACTGCACCCAAACCGAAGGGTCATTTGGCGCGGCCTGCAGGTAAGCGTGAAACTTGGTCAGGGTTTGTTCAGCAGGTAAATCGAGCCGACCCAAGATTCCAACAAATACCCCAGCCAGCACAATCACCAGAATATGCCCAGCCAGCCGCCTGGGACGCGCCTCGGCGGATTCTTTGTGGATGAGTTGGCCGTGCCGCCGGGCAGTCCAGCGCAAGGCTCCCGCTGCCAACATGCTGACCCCAACCAGCGGCAGGGCCATCAGGATGGACTGCAAGATCGGGGCGCCGCCCTCCGCGCCCATCTGAAAGAAAAAGGCAATGGCAAGAAGCGAGGTGATAATCGCGCCGCCCGCCACAATCCCCTGATACTCCTCCGTGAACCAGCCCGAAATCACCCCAGCGAGAGCAAACGCGGCGCAGAATCCAGCGCACATTCCAAAGACATGCGCCCAATCTAAGCCCAGCGGCAGGTTGGGGAAAGAATAGACATTGACCAATGAGTTCGCCAAGACGAAAGCGAAGGCAGCCAACGCGCCATAGAGCGCGGCGGGCAGCATCCGCTCGCCGCGTTGAGACAAGCTTTCCTGTTGCAAGGATTTACGAAATACGTTGAAGATGAAATTCATTTTTCACTTTCCGACTGAAAATGCGCCTGGCTTGACCATTTTTGCCTCGGCCTTTTGGAGCAGTTCCTCAAAAGTCATCGCTTCTTCAGGAAAGGCCGCCACCCCAAACCCGACCTGCGCGCCAACCTGAGCGCGGGTTTTTTCGACCACCCGCCGGATAAGGGTGTTTGTGTTCGAGGTCTGCGTTTCAGGGCAAAGGATGATAAAGCGGTCGGGATTGTCTTGTTTGACGATGAGGTCGGAGTTGCGGGCTTCTTTATCGAGAATTTCCGCGATTTGGGCCATTACATAGCGGCGCGCTAACTGCTTCTGGAGTTCTTTCCCGGCAGCAGAGCCTGAGAAAAGCATCGCGGATTGGATGTCGGCTCCCACTGCGTCGGGGTCTGGTTCGATAATAACCAGTGAGAGCGGTCGGTTGTAACGGCGGCTGCGCGCGAGTTCGGTCTGGATAACTTTGGAGGCTTCATCAAACAGGAGCGCGCGCCCTGAAAACGTGGCAAAAATCAGTTTATCGATGGTCTGCTCTGTCTCACCGAAAGAAACGGTTATTTCACGCGCCAGCATGATGCCTGTTACGAGCAAGACCAGTTCCAAAGCCAGAATGGAGAACGCCTCGCCCGTAAGTCTGCCGCCTAGAACAAACCACAGGGCAACATATATAGTCACCGCCAAACTCAGCGCGGCCAGCAGCAACCATCGTTTCAAGGTGGGAGTCAGGATGACCAGGATAACGGCGGTTGTCAGCACCGCGAAAAAATAAGGACTGAAATTCAATACGCGCGCGTTCAGTCCAAACTGAATAAAACTACTCACCAACAAAATGTAGAGAACGAAAAAGACCAGATTTTTTTTGAAGCGACTCATCGTCTTTCCTTTTTCGAGAGCGTAAGCGGCAAAACGGTTGAGGCATGTAACGGTATTTTATCGCGTAATAGGCAGAATAAACAAATACGAAAACCTAAAGGCGCTCTGCCTTTAGGTTCGCTTTGAACGCGGGGATTATATCAAACTATGGAAAGGAATTGTCCTTTGTGCTACTATTAGCCCCAGCCACGCTAAAGTGGCCCATTTCGAGAGAAACGAGGAAAAAACGCAGATGAGCGACCGTGTTTATGTCACCGGACACGTCAACCCAGATACTGATTCAATTGCTTCAGCAATGGGTTATGCCTGGTTGCTGCGCCAGCGCGATGGACTGGATACTGTCGCCGCGCGCGCTGGGGCCATCAACCAGCAAACCGGATGGATTTTGAAAAAATTGGGTCTGGAGCCGCCCACCCTGCTAACCGACGCATCGCCGCGCTTCGAGTCCGTCACCCGCCAGTTAGACACCCTGCCCCCCGACGCCCCACTGACCGAGGCCTGGTCACTCGCCAGCCGCACAGGCGGTATTGCGCCGCTTGTATCTGAAGATGGGAAACCCTACGGCATTATAGACGGCTTCAGCCTGTTCAACTTCTTTCGCCAGGTGGTTGGCCCGCGCCTCGATACCAGCGATCAACGCATCACCGATATCATGTCGGCTCCCTGCAGAGACGCCGCAGATACCGGCGTGCCAAAGTTCCCGGTCAACGCTCGCATCCGCGACATGCTCAACCGCATCTTGCGCGAGGAATACAACGACTTTTTTGTGGTGGATGAAAACGGCCACTATCTGGGAGTCTGTCACCAGCGTGGAGTACTGAATCCTCCGCGCCTGAAAATCGTTCTGGTAGACCACAACGAACCACGCCAGGCCATCGCCGCGCTCGAAGAAGCCGAACTGCTTGAAATCCTCGACCATCACCGCCTCGGCAATCCACATACGCATCAACCCATCAAGTTTACGGTCGATATCGTCGGTTCGACCTCCACCCTGGTCTCTGAACTGACCGCCGAAGCCGGGCTGCTCATGCCCGCCCCGCTGGCTGGGCTGCTTCTCGCTGGGCTGCTGGCCGACACGCTGATTCTCACTTCCCCAACCGTCACCGAGCGCGATAAACATGCCGCCAGTCGCCTGGCGCGCTGGGCTTTCGTGGGCAACGGGCCGCTGGCAGGCGAGACCATCCAATCGTTTGGGCAGCAAGTCCTTTCTGCTGGAGCAGGGCTCTCCAACCGCGACCCCAAAGAAATCGTCAGCACGGATATCAAACCCTACGAAGCGGGTGGATTCAAATTCGCCGTCGCTCAAGCAGAAGTAACCGACCTGATGACCATCGGCGAACACCTCGAAAGCCTGCAAAAGGCACTCGAACAATACCGCGAGACGCACGCGCTTGACTTCTCGATGTTATTGATTACCGACGTGGTGCGCAACTCCAGCCGCCTCATCATTGCCAATCCGCACCCCATCTTAGACGACCTGCCCTATCCCAAACTGGCCGATGGCACGCGCGATGCCCCGGGCGTTGTCTCGCGCAAAAAACAACTGCTCCCGGCCCTGCTGGGATTACTGGAAAAATAAAACGACCATTTGTAACAACCCCTTAACGTAACCACACCCTTTTCTGGTTACAATCGCTGTAGATATGCCCACCGACACACTGAACCGCTACCCTGAAGAACGCCGCATTGCCACCGTCCTGTTCGCCGACGTGCATGGATTTACGCCACTGGCCGAACAGCTAGACTACGAAACTGTCTCTGACCTGGTGAAAGGCATCTGGCTAAACCTGGATAAAGTCATCGAGCTGCACAACGGCTACATAGACAAACATCTGGGAGATGGCATCATGGCTGTGTGGGGTGCGCCGTTCGCCGGGGATGATGACGCCGTGCAGGCGGTCTCTGCCGGGCTAGACCTGGCACGAGCGCTCGAAGAATACTGTAAAACAACCCGCATCCCTGGCGCAGAACATCTCAATCTACGGGTAGGAATCAACAGCGGGCCAGTCTTTGCCGGGTATATTGGCAGCCGCAACGAATACACCGTCCTCGGCGATACGGTCAACGTTGCCGCGCGGTTAGAGCAGATTGCCGAACCAGGCACGATTGTAATCGGAGAGAACACGCTGCGAATGGTGCGAGGCAGTTTTCGGGTCAAAGCGTTGGAGCCAACCCATATCAAAGGCAAAGTCGAACTTGTCCAACCATACTGCGTTGAAGGGCGTCTGGCAAATCCGGGCCGCATTCGCTACCAGAGTGCTGACAGTCTGGTGACAAACATGGTTGGGCGTGACAACGAACTCGAAAAATTGCGATTTATGTACGACCGCGTTTTCGAGACCGACAAACCGGTGATGACGCTGTTGATTGGGGAGGTGGGGATTGGGAAATCGCGCCTGCTGATGGAATTCAGCAACTATCTCGAGTCGCTCGGCGAGGACATTCACATTCTATCAACCCGGGGACTGGCGCAGGCCTCGAAAGTCCCTTTCTACCTGTGGCGCGCGCTGCTCCGCAACCGATTTGGCGTCTGGGATGAAGATTCAGCCTCTGTGGCCACCCAAAAATGGCAGCAAGGTATCGAATCAGTTTGGGACAGCGAGCAACCTGCTTCGAAAGTGGAAACCACACAGGTATTGGGTGAAATGATTGGGTTAGCAGGGCAGCCCAGCATTAGCCCCGAACAATTGAAACGCATTTTCTACCTGACGCGCGAACTGATGCGCCAGATGGGCAAACGTAAACGATTGATTCTTATGCTCGATGACCTGCAATGGGCCGACCGCGAATCGATGCAGCTGCTCGCCTACCTGCTTACCACAGAAACGCCGCCTTTGCGAATGCTCATCGTTGGCGTGGCGCGGCCAGAACTCATCAAAGCCCAACCACAATGGCACAACCTGGCGCGGGTGATGACGCTCAACCCGCTAGAACTTTCCCCTGAGATGGTCAAACAGGCCTACCCCGACCTGAAAAACCTGCCCGATTCGACGTTGTGCGAAATTGCTCAACGCGCCGAAGGAAACCCATACTTCCTCGAAGAAATCGTCAAGAGCCTGGTCAAAGCCGGACTATTGGCCAATGGGGCGACTCCTGAAGAGATGCACACCCGCATCCTGGCGCAAATTCCCGAATCGCTGCGCGCCACCCTGCAAGCCCGGCTCGATAACTTATCGCGCGAAGCGCGCGCAGTTGCCCTGCTGGCATCGGTGGTGGGACGGGTATTCTGGGTGGGCGCAGTGATGGCCGAGGCGCGCGCCACGACGCTACCTGGCGCAAACCCCACTTTCAACGCGCCCGAGGCCGTCATCGACCGCTTCATTCAAGAAGGCTTACGCCAACTGGTGCGGGCCGAGCTGGCTTTCCCACGCAGCGGCTCGCGCTTTTCGCAGGAACAGGAGTACATTTTCAAAAATTCTTACCTGCGCGATGTGGCCTACAGCCTGATTCCCAATCGCAGCCGCGCGCTCTATCACAAAGCCGTGGCCGACTGGCTGCGCGCAAAAACAGACCCGGCTTTCCAGAGCATGGCACTCGAACACGAGAAAAACGCGCTTAGTTCAGCAAAAATTTCGACCGGCACGCTAACCGCCCCGCCAGAAAGTATGTAAGATAATGAATGACATTATTTACAAACTGATTGCCGAAGCACAGGAACGCGGTGAAAGCATGGCGCTTTGCACCATCACCGAAGCGCGCGGCTCAACCCCGCGCCACGCTGGCAGCAAAATGCTGGTATACGAAGATGGCCGCTTTGTTGGCACGGTCGGCGGCGGAGAACTGGAACATCGCGTGCTGGACGAGGCCATGATTGCGATTTACGAGGGCAAGCCAACCAAGCTCAACTACTCGATGACCGACCCGGCGCGCGGCGACCCCGGCGTGTGCGGCGGCCAGGTGGAGGTATTCGTGGAACCCATCCTGCCAAAGGAAAAAATCGTCGTCATCGGCGGCGGGCATGTTGGCAAGGCAGTGGCCCACCTCGCCAAGTGGCTGGGATTTTGGGTTGCAATCTGCGACGACCGGGCAGAATTCTGCGCCCCAGAGATGAACCCGGATGCCGACGAATTCTTTCCCGTTCCGATGGAAGAACTGCCCAAACACCTGAACATCAACCGCAGCACTTACCTGCTCCTGACCACGCGCGGCTCGGCGGTTGATGTTGCCGGTCTGCCCGCTCTGCTGGAGAGCAAGGCCCGCTACATCGGCGTGATTGGCTCTAAACGGCGCTGGGCCGCCACCGTCAAGGGACTCAAAGAAAAAGGCCTCAGCGATGACGCCATCGCCCGCGTCCACTCCCCGATGGGACTGGAGTTAAATGCCGAAACCCCCGAAGAAATCGCCGTCAGCATGATGGCCGAGATACTCATGCTCAAGCACGGCGGAGATGGAAAGCCGATGAAAGGGAAAAAAGAATAACAACTTTTCTCCCCAGGCCGCGTATATTCCCCATGAATCATCTTGAATTTGGCGATTCCATCGGCTACAATAAACCTGTTGATTGACAGCACTCAAAAGGAGAGAAGCATGGCGCGTATTTTTGATATTATCGAATATCGCAACGAGATGGTGGATGAAATCGTCCACCGTTTTCCTGACGACAGCAGCATCGGCGATTACCGGCTCGGCTCGAACGTCATCGTCCGCGATGGACAAGCGGCGGTTTTCTTCCGCGACGGCCTGGCGCTGGATGTCTTTGGGCCAGGGCGTCACGTCCTGGCAACCGCCAACATCCCCAAACTGATTGACTTCATCGGAAAAGCCTTCAACGACCGCACCCCCTTCCCAGCGGAAGTGTATTTCGTCTCGATGAAGGAATTTGCCAATCGAAAATGGGGCACCCCGCAACCAATTATCGTCCGCAACCCCGGCATGGGGTTAGGCGTAGCGCTCTTGCAGGGCTTCGGCACCTACTCCTTCCAGGTCAGCGACCCGCAGTTGTTCGTCACCAACATTGTTGGCAAGCAGGCCAAATTCCACACGTCAGAAATCGAAGAACGCTTGCGCACCATGCTGCTCTCCAAATTCCAGGACCTGCTCGGCGAGACCGGCGCGAAGAAGAGCGTCGTCGAGCTAATTGGTCTGACTGAAGAACTCGGCGCAGGCGTGCGCGCCAAAGCGCAGGATGACTTCGCCGCGCTTGGGCTGACCCTGAAATCCTTCTACATCGGCAACCTGAAACCTTCCGAAAAATCGGCCCAGGAACTGCGCGATATGGGCATGCTGGATATGAACGTCTATACCCAACTCCAGGCTGCCGACGCCATGCGTGATGCCGCCCAAAACCCCAGCGGCGGCGCAGGTCTCACGGCGGGCATCGGCGCGGGGATGGGAATCGGCAACATCATGAACCAGGCTCTGGCCGGCGGCATGGCTAACCAGGCCCAGCAGCCAACCGCCCAGCCGGCTGCCAGCGCAACTCCTGCCGCGGCGGGCGGCGGGATGCCCGAAGTGATGACCCCCTCCGAAGCAGCAACCGTCTTGCGCGTCTCTGAGGAAGATGTCATCGCCGCCATCACCGCTGGCGACCTGAAAGCCAAGAAGCTTGGCAACGCCTATCGCATCAGCAAAGCCGCGCTGGAAGAATTCCTGAAAAGCTAATAAACACAACAAGAGAGGGCCGGAACTTCCGACCCTCTCTTCGATTGGGGAACCTGACCATGCCGATTGAAAACCTTTTGCAAGAATACAATCAGATTGCGACGCTGGCGGGCATCCTGGCAGGCTTTGCCTTTTCGGCGGTCATCCAGTTACTTTCAGTGGATAAACCGGGGCGGCTGATGACTGCTGTGCTCATCATCTTTTCGGTTTCAGCGGCCATGTTCTTGTTTACCCTGTTTAGTTTCGTGATGGGATCCGCCGTAATCGCCGAACTCAACCGAGAAATTCCTGAATTGAGCGGATGGGTTGCTTTTGCGTTCATCAGCTCGCTGCTCGGCCTCGACCTGTTCCTGCTCGGCGTGGGGCTGACCGGCTGGCTGCGCTCCAAAGTGACCGGAATCATCACCTCGCTGGCGGCCCTCATCACCTTTTGCCTGACAAGCTGGTTGTTCCTGGCAGTGATTGGCGTTTTCATCAACCAAAGTTAAACCAGTTTGCGCCTCAAACACCAAAGACGCCCGTCAATTCCGACGGGCGTCTTCTTGATTCGCTGGTTACTGATTACTGAACTACCCGCGCATTTTGAAGAACTGGGTCATCTTCATCGCCAGGTTCAAGTCGCCGGTCAGTTTGAGTTTGCCCGCCATGAAGGCCTGCATGGGGTCGAGTTTGCCGGTGAACAAAGCAATGTAATCGTCCGAATCGGCAGAAAGCGTCATCTTGGGAGCCGGGTGCGCGCCCTGCTCAACCTTGACCGTGCCATCCTTGATTTCGGCATACCATTCGCCGGGTTCGTTGCCGCTGAACTTGAATTGGAGAACGGTATCGAGACCCTGGGCTTTTTCGGGGACGAACGCGCCGGGCATTTTAGACATCAGGTCTGCAATTGTGAGTGGCATAAGATTCTCCTTGTGGTTGGTAATTTACTGAAGGTTTTCAAAAATGGCCGCCGCGCCCATGCCGCCGCCAATGCACATGGTGACCATGCCATATTTGGATTTGCGCCGCGCCATTTCGTACACGAGTTGAGTGGTCAGTTTCGCGCCCGTGCAGCCGAGCGGATGTCCGAGGGCGATTGCGCCGCCGTTGACGTTGGTAATCTCCGGGTTCAGGCCGAGTTCCTTCATCACAGCCAGGCCCTGAGCAGCGAAGGCTTCGTTGAGTTCAATCAGGTCAATCTCCGATAACTTCAGCCCGGCTTTTTGCAAGGCTTTGGGGATGGCCGCTACCGGGCCAATGCCCATGTAATCGGGTTCGACGCCGCCGACCGCGAACGAGACAAACCTGGCGAGCGGTTTCAGCCCAAGTTTACCAGCCTTTTCCGCCGACATCACCACCACGCCCGCCGCGCCATCTGACATTTGCGAGGAATTGCCCGCCGTAACTGTACCACCCTCTTTGAAGGCCGGTTTAAGTTTGGCAAGCGCTTCCAGCGAGGTGTCGGCGCGTGGGCCTTCATCGCGCTGAAAGGTAAATTTGCGGGTAACGGGTTTCTCGTCGGCGTCGAGTTCGCGGATTTCCACCTCCACCGGCACAAGTTCTGGGTCGAACAGGCCAGAATCAACCGCTTTGGCGGCCAGCAAGTTCGAGCGCAGGGCGAATTCGTCCATCGCCTCGCGGCTGATTCCGTAGCGGACGGCCACGTTTTCAGCAGTCAGGCCCATGTTGGTGTAGTAGTGTGGCAAATCCTGAGCAAAGTACGGGTTGGGCGAGAACTTGTAGCCTGCCATCGGCACCATCGTCATCGACTCCGTGCCGCCCGCGATTGCCACATCTATATCGCCCGCCAGGATGGCATAGGCGGCGTGGGCAATGGACTGAACGCCCGACGAGCAGTAGCGGTTGATGGTTTCACCAGGGACGGTAATGGGCAGCCCGGCCCGCAGGGCAATCATGCGCGCCATGTTCATGCCCTGCTCCCCTTCGGGAAAGGCGCAGCCGATGACCACATCGTCTATTTCGGCGGGGTCG
Source organism: uncultured Anaerolinea sp. (assembly GCA_964422545.1). Lineage (GTDB taxonomy): Bacteria > Chloroflexota > Anaerolineae > Anaerolineales > Villigracilaceae > UBA5195. The sequence goes on from CAYRBO010000001.1 coordinate 299,290, forward strand.
AGGCCGGGGACGCGTTTGAGCAAATCTTGAATGACCAGCGCCATCAGGTCATCCGGGCGGACAGTCGCCAGCGACCCACGCTTCGCTTTCCCAACCGGCGTGCGGGCGGCGGCAACGAGTACAGCATCTCGATTATTCATAAATCAGTCTCCTTCCAAAGCAGGACACGGAAAACACGGAACGCACGGAAGAACACGGAAAAGGCGAGTTATTTCTGTATCCATTTCAATGAGCCTTTGCGGTCATTATCGTAAACCACGCGCTTGAATTTGGGCGCAACGCCAAAGTTAATCACATAACCCACTTCATACTTCGTCGCTTTGAGATAATTTAAGAGTTGGGCTTCATGTTCACTGAGTATTTGTGAAGCGGCCTTGAGTTCAAGGATGATTAAATCATTAATAACCATGTCTGCGATGTACTCGCCAACAACCTGCCCATGGAAATAAACGTGAATGGCTTTTTGTTCTTCGACAACGAAATCGTTTTCGCGCAGGGCAATCCCCAAGGCTTTCTGGTACACCTTTTCACTGAAACCATAACCCAGTTCAAAATGCACCTTGAAAAACACGTTGATGATTTTCTCGCTTAACTCAGCGTGCTTACCTTCAAATTTTGGCCTTGCCTGTCGAAAGCCATAACCCGGTTTTTCCATAAAAACTCCGTGTTCATCCGCGTTTTCCGTGTATTCCGTGTCCAATGAGTTCAATTACGCAACGGTTTACCCGTCTGCAACAGGCTCCACATCCGCGCCTGCGTTTTTTCCTCGCCACACAGGCTCAAGAACGCCTCGCGCTCCAGGTCGAGGATGTATTGCTCGCTAACCCACTGCGGCCTGCTTAGCCCACCGCCGGTTAAGATGTGCGCCAGTTTGCGGGCGATGTGGTTGTCATACTCGGTGATGTAGCCGCCCGCCATGAACGAGAACGCGCCGACCTGCACCGCGCCAAGCATATCACGCCCGGCGGCGTAGATTTTCTCTGGCGGGGGCGGGGCGTAGCCCGTGGCGACCATGTGCAGCACTTCCTTCTTGGCCTCGGTCAGCAGGTGAGTTCGGTTCATCACCACCCGGTCGGCTGGTCCCAAAATGCCCATCTGCCGCGCTTCTTCGGCACTGGTGGCAACTTTGGCTTGCCCAATTTGCAAGAAAGCTCGCTGCAGGAAGGGCAGCACCTCGGCGTTTTCGGTTCGCATGGCCGGGTTGATGACGCGCCGCATGATTTCCTTCGTCCCCGCGCCAGCCGGGATGACTCCCGCGCCCAATTCCACCAGGCCAATGTACAACTCGCCAGCCGCCACCACGCGCGAGGCGTGCATGGTCACTTCGCAGCCGCCGCCCAGCGCCAGCCCCGCCGGAGCCACCACAATCGGCTTCGGGGAGTAGCGCATCCGCATATTCAGCCCTTGTAGTTTACGCACCGCCGCATCGAGCGTATCCCACATCCCTTGCTGGGCTGCCACAACCACCATGAACAGGTTCGCGCCCGCGCTAAAGTTTTCGGCCTCCGAGCCAATTACCAGGCCATCGAACTCGGTTTCGGCGCGGTTCAGGGCTTCGTTGACAATTTCGAAAATGTCATCGTCGAGGGCGTTCATCTTGGTATGAAATTCCACCAATCCCACGCCATCGCCGATGTCATAGAGCGTCGCCCCGGCGTTCTGAGTAACCACCTTCTGCTCTTTGAGCAAAACCATCCCTTTCGGGCGAGAGATGGCGACGTACTGACCTTTGACGACATCATACACCCCGACCTTGTTCCCACCTTCGACCTGATAGAAGGACTCCACACCCCGCTGGAGCATGTCATCTACCCAAGGGGCAGGAGCAAACCCTGCGGCTTTCATCTGCGCGACCGTTTCGCGCACGCCGAGCATATCCCAGGTCTCGAACGGCCCGTAATCATGACCAAATCCCCAGCGAATGGCATCGTCAATCGGCTTGCCGGTATCGGCCACTTCGGGCAGCAGCGCCGAAGCATATTGGAAGCCCTGATAAGTGAGGGCCTGCACCAGTTTGGCGGCTTTGTCGTCGGCTTTGAGAAAGACCTTGAGCCGGTCAGCCAGCCCTTCCACATCTTTGGCCGCTTTGACAGAATCAAATCTCGGCTTGGTCGGCGCTTCGTGTTCGAGGGTTTGTAAATTCAGCGACCAGAATTCCTTCTTGCCATCCTCGCCGCGTACTTCCTTATAAAACCCGATTTTTGTCTTGTTGCCCAGCCAGCCGCGTTCAATCATCGTTTTGATGAGCGCGTTCGGCTTTTCGGCAGTCAGGTATGGAAGAGCGTATGTATCGTGCTGGATTAACGGGGCCAGGTTGCGGCCCACATGGTCCCAAACATCAATCCCCACCAGGTCAATCAAGCGGAAAGTGGCCGTCTTGGGTCGGCCCATCAGCGGCCCGGTCAGGGCATCCACTTCATCTACGGTGTAGCCGTTGTTCAGGATGAAATCCAGCGCAAACGCGCCCGTGCCAAAGGCCACCCGGTTGCCGATGAAGTTGGGCGTATCTTTGCACAAGACAATGCCCTTGCCCAGGCGATATTCGCCAAAATGGCTGATAAATTCGACCACTTCGGGCAGCGTATCGGCGGTGGGGATGATTTCGAGCAGTTTGAGATAACGCGGCGGGTTAAAGAAGTGCGTGCCGAGAAAATGTTTCCTGAAATCCTCGCTGCGCCCGGCGGCAATGTCTTTCAGCGGAATACCGGACGTGTTCGATGAAACAATACTGCCCGGCTTGCGCGCCCCATCAATGCGCTCCATCAGCCCTTGTTTGATTTTCAGGTTCTCGACGATGACCTCGATAATCCAGTCGGCCTGGCTGACGGCGGCCTCGAAATCATCCTCCAGGTTGCCGGTTCTCACCAGGGCGTGCTGGTCTGATGAGAAAAACGAAGCCGGGCGCGACTTTTTGGCGGCTTCCAGACCATTATTCACAATCTTATTCCGAGACGCTTTATCAGTTCCAGCGTCTTTTGGAACAATATCGAGCAGCGTCACTGGCACGCCTGCGTTTGCCAAATGCGCCGCTATCGCCGCGCCCATCGTGCCAGCGCCAATGACAACGGCGGTATGTATCTTGTATTTCATAGTCTCTCCTTTGGGTAAATGGTAATTGGCGATTGGTAATTAGGCCGCGATAAAGAGAAGGTCAGCTTCCGTGAAAAGGGTTTTGCTGGCTGAGGTAACATATTCAGCAGCAGGTTCACGAACGGCTTTTTTCGCAGTTTGTTCCGCCCGGACAGTTTTCAGGCCACTGGCAAAGGCATTCAATTGACGCGCCAGTGTGGTCAGGTTTTCCACATACTGGCTAACCTCGTTGGATTTCATCAGCCCACGTTGCTGAACCCGGTTGAGCCAGTACTTGGTCTCGAACAGGCTGCCACGCGCGTAATACAGGAACTGCAATTTCTCGCCGAAGTTGTAGCGACCAAACGATTCGGCGATATTCGCCCCGACCGAATCTGCCGCCCGTGTCAACTGCTTGCCAACCACATCCCTGGCAAAATCATCCCACAGACCGACTTGCTTCCAAATCGAATCAGCAATCGCTTCGGCAGATTTTAAAATATCCAAATCGTCAAACGTCACCATCTCTATTTCTCCAATGACCAATTACCAATTACCGCAACTCCGCGCCCGAATACCCCAACACCTGCCTCGCCACCACCAGACGGTTAATCTGACCGGTGCCTTCGTAGATGTCGGTAATTTTGGCGTCGCGCATCCACTTTTCGAGCAGGTATTCGCGGCTGTAGCCAAGCGGCCCCATCAGTTCGACTGCCTTCTGGGTGATTTTGGTAACGATGTCGCCCGCTTTGACCTTGCTCATCGAAGATTCGAGCGCGTTGGGCTGTTTGTTGTCGGCCATCCACACGGCTTTCAGCACCATCAACCAGGCGCTTTTGAGCATAATTTCCATGTCAATCACATCGCGTTCGACGGCGGTCAGTTTTTGGCGCGGCAGACCATAGCGGATGGTAACGCCCTGCTCGGCCAGCATCTTCTTGACTTCCTCCAGCGCGGCGCGTGCTACGCCTACGCCGGTGGCCGCAACGAGCGGGCGGGTGGCGTCGAAGGTTGCCATTGCGCCTTTGAAGCCGGTGGTCGTTTTCTCGACCGTCGGGCTGCCCAAAATGTTCTCAAAGGGCACGCGCACATTGTCAAACGAAATCGAAGCCGTATCGCTAACCCGAATGCCCATTTTGTGTTCGAGCTTGGTAATTTTGACGCCCGGCGTTCCGGCCTCGACCACAAAGGAGCGCATCCCGGCACGGCCTGCCGAGGGGTCAATGGAAGCCCAAACAACCAGGAAGCCCTTGCCAAATTCTGGCCGTTCGGTAAACGACTTATCGCCTGCTGTCACAAAAATCTTTTCGCCGTTGATGACCCATTCGTTGGTCTTTTCATCCAGCACCGCCCGCGTGCGAATGGCAGATGTATCGGAGCCAGCCCCTGCTTCGGTCATGCACATCGCGGCAAAAGTTGGCTTCTCTTCGTTGAAACGCGCCAGGAATTTGGCTTTCTGTTCTGGCGAGCCAGCCGCCTGGACTGCCGCCGCGCCCAACCCTCCGCCCGGCGTAACGAGGTACATACCTACATCGCCCCACGAGAGCATCTCTAACTGATTAGCAAGCACCTGGTAGGCAATTGGGGCGCGTTTGGGCTTGTTGGGGTCTTCAGACTTTTTCTCATCGCTGGGAGCCAGCGAACCCGCCGAGCCGCCGCCCATGGCCTTCATAGCAGTGTGCATGAATTCGATGTAACTGAATGGAATGGTGTGTTCTTCTTCGTCGAACTGACGCGAGACCGGCCGCATCATGTTATCGGCGACGGTTTGCAACAGGAAGCGCGCATTTTCTACGGGTTTTGGGGTTTCAAATTCGATGGTCATGTTCTCCTCCTACACAATTGCCAATCCGGTAAACGCAGCAAATCCACGCCCTTCGCGCATGAACTTCTCAACGGGATGGTCGCGGATGTAGCCATGCCCGCCCAAAATTTGCACGCCGCGGTCGGTGACCATCATCACCATATCGGCGGCGCCGGTCGAGGCCAGGTAGGCGTCAATCCAGGCATCTTCTTTGCCAGTATCCAGTTTCCAGGCGGCCTGCCAGGTGAGCAGGCGGATGGCTTCGATTTCCGTCGCCATTTCGGCCAGCATGAAGGCAATCGCTTGTTTCTGGGCAATTTTCACGCCGAAGGCCTCGCGCTCTTTGGCATAATCACGGGCGTATTCGAACGAGGCACGTGCCACGCCGACCGCCAGAGCCGCGTTAGCGACCTGCATGGAAGCCAAGATGGGCGCGAAATCGCCTTCCAGCAGGTTGGATGCGGGGACTTTGACGTTCTCGAACGTAACTCCGTACAAGGGAAGCGCATCCAGGCTCATCAGTTTGAGCCGCCCCGAAACAGTCACACCCTCGCCCTTTTCGACAACGAAGCCTTTGGTGAGACCATCCAGATTGGCATAGACTATCATCGCTTCGGCCTCGGCCGCATAGGGGACGAAGGTCTTGGCGCCGTTCAACAGATAGGAATCGCCCTCTTTAACGGCGGTCGTTTTCAGCGCGTTCGGGTCGAAGTCGAAAGAAGGCTCAATCAACGCGGCAGTGTAAGGGACCCAATCCGCCTCAATGACGGGTGGAATCCACTTCGCCTTCTGCTCTTCGGAACCGGCCAGCAGAAGCGGCGTGACGAACAGGGCCGGGGTCATGACCGCCAGCGCTCCTGCCAGGTCGCCAAAAGCGAGTTCCTCCGCGGCAAGCACGCCCGTCACTGCCGAGCGCTCGCCAAACCCGCCGTAGGCCTCAGGCACCGAGGCTTGCAACACGCCGACTTCCCAGCCTCTGCTGACTAGTTTTTTGGGTAGTGATTTTGCCTCGTCAGCATCGTGACCGGCGGCGCGCAGGTCGTTCCTGGCATAGCGCGCCACCGTGTCGATGAGCATTTTCTGCTCCTCTGTGGGTGTGAAACCGTACATTGTTCCTCCTTATGAGTGGTAACTGGAGAGTGGTAACTGGAGAGTGGTAACTGGAGAGTGGTAACTGGAGATTGGTAATTACGATTTACCAACAACCGATATTCCCTGAAGGAATAAATCCGCAAAATAATCTGCAATTTGTTCCATCGTCATCGGCCCATCGCGGCGGTACCAGGTGACAGTCCAGTTCATGGCGCCCAGCAGCCCGCGCGAGGCCATCGAGACGCTCTCGCAGCGGAACGCGCCCTCGTCCACGCCTTGCTGAATCAAATCCCGCCACATGCGCTCGAACCGGTCGCGGTTCGGGGTGTGGCGGGCGAAAAATTCAGGCTCCAGCGAGCGAAATTCAAGCAGCAAGACCGACACCAGGTCGCCCTGCTCGCTGAGGGTCTTGAGATAGACGCGCATCGCCTGGCGCAATTTTTCAGCGGGCGGAATAGGCTGCGCCATCACATCGGCCATGCGCACTGTGACCATTTCTAGCGCCCGGTCGAGCAATTCGAGCAGGATTTCCTGCTTGCTGCCAAAATGGTGATAGAGACTGGCTTTTTGCAGTTGCACCGCCTCGGCAATATCGGCCATCGAAGCGCCATGAAAGCCCTTCTGGCGGAACACCTGCGCGGCGGATTGTAGGATGTCGTCACGGGTCATCGGCTCTCCCTACCGAACGGTCGGTAGGATTATGATACATCAGGAAGGGTCAAACGTCAAGAAGAAAAAAGCATCTCCCCCAAATTGGGTATTTATGAGCAAAAATAGTCAAATTACAATTAACGCAATTGCAAGAACCATTCAACGCAGAGCCGCAGGGCAGGAAAAATTGTTTGCGGTGAAGTCATCTGGGGCATCTGCGAAATCGTTAGAAGACATCCCGCCAAAGAGGAGAACCACCTTAAAAAATGCTGCCCAGGCTCGGAGTATCATGATAAAAAAAATTACTCTCGCGTTTTTATTGTTTTCGGTGCTGCTTGCCTCGTGCAACCTGCCGCGCCCAACCCCAATTTTGCCAGATATTCCAGCCAGCCAGGAATCGCAAGAATTGGAAGAAACGTCAATTGCCCTGCGCATGGTATCCATTGTCAGCCCAACCAACGGCGAAACCTATCCGCTGCTTGCCACCTTGCCAGTGATGGTAGTCACCATCAGCGATTCCCCCCTGACCATGCAAGAACTCCTGGTCAACGGCGAAGTGGTGGAAACGCAGCGCGGAGAGGAAATTTCCTCCCGGCTGTACTGGGTGGCTGAAATGCCCGGCACAAAACGCTTGCAACTGCGCGCTCAAACCGAAACCGGACAAACCCTGCTCTCTGAAGCGGTGGAAATTGTCATCACAGCCCAGCCTGCCGGGTTTGACCTGATGCACAGTCTCGCCGCAGGTGAGACGCTGAACAGCCTGGCAGCGCAATTTGGACGCGCGCCAGAAGAAATCCTCGCCAACAACCCCGGTCTTTCCGCCGAGCCGGATGCGCCTCTGCCGGCGGGAATCTTGTTGCGGATTCCCTTCCGCCCGGCGCTGCCGCCCGATTTGCTGACCCAGCCTGCAGCCGAAAGCGGCAGTGCGTCATCGGCTGCTGCCCTGCCGCCTTTCTCGCCATCCGCCGCCCCCGTGTTCGACCTGAAAACGCCGCCGGTCTTCGAGAAAATCTATTACTACCTCTCGCTCAACAACGGTCCCTGGAGCCGCGTGCCGCGCGAGGGAGAATTTCTTACCCCTTCGGCGGGATTCTTCAACCTGGAAGAAGCCCTGCAAGGCGTGGTCAGCGCGCCCTCCGAAGGGACGCTGCGCGCCGAAGTAGACGCCTGGGGCTGGAGCGGCGGCGCGCTGATTTATATTGGGCGCTTCGAAAAAGTCTTCACCGCCGAGCCCGGTGGCGAGCCGTTTGCGATTTTGCCCGGCAAGCTGCAAATCTGCGACGGTTCTGCTCCCGCGTGCCAGCAGGGCTTCGGTCAGTTTGGCGAATCGGCAGTCAGTCACGAAGGCACGACGCGTGAATTACAGTGGACTCCTCCCGCCGGAGCCAGCGGCGGGCTGTGGCAGGTCTCGCGCTTCCCGTTTGGCGAGGTCTGCACGCCGGAGCCGGGCGGCGTGTTCCAATCGGGCAGTGTGAGCGCAAATTCGTCACCTAAAATCTTCAACGTCTCGTTCCCCGCGCCGGGGGCAGACCTGTACAGCATCCCCATCCCGCTGCCGGGCGGCGGAACGCAGTACCTGCCTAGTACCTGGGCGCCGCAGCCCTATTACGTCCGCGTGCTGCCGGTCTTTGATGGCGTGGTGAAATGCGCCCCCTCCAACGCCGTGATTCTCACGGTGGACCCCAATCGCCCGGAAGTAACAGTGCAAACACCCACCCCGGCGCCTGCCGCCCCCGCGCCGCCAGAACTGTTCGACATCCAGATTGTGGAATTCAAGCCGATTCACTTCCCCGATTACACCTACCTCAACTGCGTGCAAATCGTCGAGAATCCCTTCTTCGAGAAAAAAGCCGATGTGGTGGAAAACTGGCTGAGCGGACCCTATGGCGTTGCCGGGCAGGTGATGATGCTCAAAGACATTCCGCCCGGTTCCATCCTGTGTCCGCAGCCATATGTCTATCAGGAGCCGCCTTTTATCGAACAAGCCGGGCAATTCCTGATAGATGCGCTGAATACCATCTCGAAAGCCTATGAAATTCTCAAGGCGCTGGCGGTCAAACTGGTGGTCAAAGCCATCCCCTACTGCTATGCAGGTGAATTTATCGAGGCATACAAAGACGAAATTGACTCAGTCTGCAACGCTGCCGCTGAGGTGATTGTGCAAGCCGCCATGACCTACGTCGGGCTGCCGCCCAGCATTCCCAACTACGAGCAGCTCAAGGATACCGCCAAAGGCAAGCTCACCGAACTGGCTGTGCAACAGCTGGAAGAACAAACCGGGCTGCCTTGCATTGAAATTTGCCAGGACTTCATTCGAGAACGAGTAGATGAGATTTGGGCTGCAGGCGAAGAGTTGTTGAGCAATCAGCAGCCCGCCTGCATAGACGCCAAAGATGCGCACAACCAGGGCTTCGAACCGCTTTGCCTGCCGGGCATTGTCAAGACCGCGCCGGTGCCGGAAACCCTGCTGCAGCCCGCCACCGTGCAGGTGCGTGTCACGCGCCGCGCCGACGTCCCCGATTCCGCCTTGCCCAACCCGCTCCTGTTCCAAACCAGCTGCCGGGTGAACATCACTACCTTTGCCGAAAACAACGCCTATATGGGACAAAACATCTTCATCGGGACAGATTACCTGACTGGCAAACCGCTCTACTGGCAGGGAGCACCGCTGACCGCCGACTATCTATTCAAAACCGATGGAATCGGGCTGAAATTGAACGAATTTGCCCCCGGCGCAAGCCAGGACTTCCACTTTGCGCTCGAACCCAACCGCGGAGTCTTGCCTCCCCTCTCCGGTGGCGGCACATTCTGGCTGCCGGGGCGGCTCCAACTGTATCAGGAGTACCTGACCAACACCGGGGTCTCATCCAACTGGCGCGCCTACGACGACTGGGAATACTACTACCTGGGCGCGCAACTGACCGTCAACGCCAGCGCCTATTGCGTCACCACGCCCAACAGCGCGCAAACCCTGGCACCCTCCTCCAGCACTGTGACCGATACCTGGGTAGAGCAAATCCCCGCCGACAAGTGAGCCTGCCATGAAACGAACCCTTCTCCTGCTTGCCCTCTTCGGCATCCTGATTTCTGCCTGCGGCAGCGCATCGCCCACCCCGCCCGCCGCCGCTAACCCGCCTATAAGCCAATCGCCCCGCGCCTGGATTGATTCCCCCCTCGACGGTGCAACCCTGCCGTTCGGCGAAATTGAAGTTATCTCTCATGCCGCCAGTTTGGGCGGGATTGCCCAGGTGGAACTGAGCGTGAACGGCGCGGTGATTCGCACCGACCCCAACCCCTCACCCAGCGAAACGCTCAACCTGGTGCGCCAAACCTGGCTGCCGCGCGCGGGCGGAACATACCAGGTGAGCGTGCGCGCCCAAAACACCAACGGCGAATGGAGCGCGCCTGCCAACATCACGCTGACGATTTTGGATTCTGCTCCTACCGCAACGACCTCCCCCACACCCGCCATCACCTCAACCGAAACACCGCTCCCCAGCCCAACAGCCACCCCCACCGCCCCGCTGCGCATTGTGCTGGTCAAAAATTCCTTCTGCCGCGCCGGGCCGGGGCAGGTTTATCGTGAAATCACCGCTCTGGCAGTTGGCGACAGCGCCGAAGTGCGCGGCATCAGCCAGGATGGCTTTTGGCTGTTCGTGTACTGGACCAAGTTCAAAGTCGAGTGTTGGATTGTGTCCTCTGCTGCGCCATCTGACACAGACCTGAGCGGCGTACCGGTGCTGGCAGCGCCGCCCACGCCCCTGCCCACCAGCCCGCCGCAGCCTACCTTCGTTCCTCCAACGGCAACGCCCTACAAACCATGAGCAAGTCTGCTTTTCGACGACTAACCGCCGCCTTGCTAGCTCTGGTATTTTTAGTCATCAACCTGCGCCTTTACGCTCCCGGCAGCACAGACCATGGCCCTGAGAAACTAGGGCCAGATGTGTTGCCGCAACTGCGCTTCATCAAATCTGCTTGATATTTATCCCACCTGGATTGCGCGAAACTGAAACAAAAAAATTCGCGCGACAGACCGTAACGTTTGGTTATATGCTATGCTATAATCATTTTATGGCAGAGACACAACCCCTGACTCCCGCTCCCACCCTGCCCACTTCGCAGGATGCAGAAAAAGAAGCCGAGCGCCGCAACCGCCAGACCACCGTCGCCATTGTCGTCTCGGCAATTATTTTTATTGCGCTGATTGCCCTGGCAGTCTTCGGCCTGACTCGCGATGCCAGCGTGACCGAAAATATCCGCGATATTTTCATCATCTTCCTGGCGCTCGAATCGCTCATCATCGGCGCGGCGCTGGTTATTCTCATCATCCAACTTGCCAGCCTCATCAACCTGCTCAACAACGAAATCAAGCCTATCCTGGATGCCACGAATGAGACCATCAACACCCTGCGCGGCACGACGGAATTCCTGGGGCAAAACCTGGTGGAGCCGGTGATGAAACTCAACAGCTATCTTGCCGGCCTCCAGCGCATGTTGGAAATGGTCGGCTTGAAGAAAAAATGATTTCGCCAACAAAGAGAAAGGAGAACTCTTATGTCTGAACGTGATGAATTTGGTGCTTTCCTGGTCGGCTTTATTGTCGGCGGGCTGACCGGCGCGGTCGTTGCCCTGCTATTCGCCCCGCAATCGGGTGAAGAAACCCGAGCGGTCATCAAAGAACGCTCCATCGAACTGCGCGACAAAGCCGCTGAGGAAGCCGAAGCGGCTTGGAAGCGCGCCGAAGAAGCCGCCATTGAAGCGCGCCAAAAGGCCGAAGACTTGCTGAAGCAGGCCCAGGCCCAGGGCGAGGAAATCACCCTCAAGGCGCGTGAAAAGGGTCAGGAACTGGTCGAAACCACCAAGGCCAAAAGTAAAGAGTTGGTAGATACCACCAAAGAGACCGTCAAAAAGGCCACTGCCCGCGTCAAGAAGGGCGAAATCGAAGCCCCTGCTGAAGCGGCTTAACCTGCATGTGAACTATTAAAGGCCTGATTTGCATCAGGCCTTTTCTTGTTTCGGCATGGGGCAAATCGTTGGCTTGCCTATCCTATTTTCCTGCGCAACCTGAGTTACGCTGCCTGTTTTACTATGCGCAAATTTATGCAATTTTTCTTTTATCATTTTTACCATGCCCTGGCATGGACGTATGATTTCGTAGCGGCTGTTGTCTCGATTGGGCGCTGGAAAACCTGGGGACGCGCCGCCCTGCCCCACTTACGCGGAAAGCGCGTGCTCGAACTCGGCTTCGGGCCGGGACACTTGCTGGCGGAGATGAATCGGGGCGAATTCCAGGCTGTTGGGTTAGATGAAAGCCCCCAGATGATTCGGCAAGCCAAACGAAATCTTGCGCGAAATAAACTACCTGCAACCCTATCTCGCGGCTACGCGCAGCATCTCCCCTTTGAATCCGGCTCGTTCGATAATGTGGTCTCGACCTTTCCCAGCGAGTATATCGCTGACCCGCGCACCCTGGCCGAGGTGCGGCGAGTGCTGAAGGAGGATGGACGGTTTGTCATTGTCCCGGTTGCCTGGCTGGGCGGGAAGTCGCTACTCGAGCGAGGGGCGCAATGGTTGTTCGAGATAACGGGCCAGGGCGGGGAGGGCGTGGAGGAGAGAATCACAGCTTTTTTGGCGGAACACGGATTCAGCGCGGCCTGCATGGAGGTAGAAATCTTACATAGCACGGTACTGGTGGTCGTGGCGGAAAAAGTCGAAATATCAAGGTAAATTGGTAAAAACCGCTATATGTGGCAAAACAGGCCGAATTCTCGACATGCGTTCACATCTGCTAGCCGTATCTATGAAAAATTTGCGTCAATTCTGCGCAACGCCACCATATTTGCACTTTGTCGCCGTTGTGGTGAAAGGTTTTTGTCGCGCTGCCGAAATGTGACATTGTCAAAGTAGTTACTTTCTCTGCGCAAAATCTACAAAAACCTCTGCGTTCTTTGCGCGCTCTGCGTGAAAAGTTCCTGAAATGGCCTTTTTGCAGTGGAGGCACGACAATCGCGCAAATCCTGCGCCATAATACTACAAATGTCCCAGATTTAAAGTTGCCAGCCAAATAGCAAGACTATTAGTGTACCGCGTCCATTTTCCATGACAGGTTTCCTTTATGGATATGATGGTACCGTTGGTGGTGGCGGATCAGTTGGTGGTACCGTTGGTGGCGGCGGATCAGTTGGTGGTACCGTTGGTGGCGGATCAGTTGGTGGTACCGTTGGTGGCGGCGCAGTTGGTGGTACCGTCGGCGGCGGCGCAGTTGGTGGTACCGTCGGTGGTTTATCAGACTCTTCTTTCGTTTTTGTTTTTGTAGGCATCGACACAGATCCTACTGTGCTAGTAGGAGTGATGGTTGGGGTAGGAGTTGCCAAACTCTGAATACATTTATTACAACCAATATTCCATTCCCACATCTGGTCGTAAGTCATTGTGGATGCCCCACTCAAAGGATTCCACTGCTGCGTTAAGGTATTGTATGAGATAAAACTTCCCACAGGTATCGTTTTTCCATCTAATCCAACATCCAGGCGGCATTTACCTTCAAAACAATAAACCGTAATTTCATTACCCTTTACGCTTACTATCATTCGGCTGCCACTGACTGAGGCCACAATCTCATCTTGAGAAAAATGCACTTCTGCGCTGCCTGAACCTGGTTGGATATATAACGCTCCATTATCAAGTTTTGGGCGCATCATGAAAGCATCAAAATCTAATACTCCAGCACTTCCTGGAAACCAGTACATGATACCGGCTTTACCACTTTCTTCTCCGACTGCAATGCGAATCCCTGCTTCGTTAGCAAACAGGCTTGTTCCTGGGGACAATGCTTGCCCCACCAATACATTCGCAGAGCCTCCATTAACCTCATGAACACTGGCTTGCCCAGGAGCAATGGTCGGAGTGATTGTAGGGGAAGGAATCGGTGTGTTGGTAATGAAGATCGGGGTGGCCGTTGGTTGATTTGACAAGGTTACAACACGAGAACCAAGCATATATATTACCCCAAGCGCAATCAATGCTAATGCAGCCACCCCCCCCCTCAATAACACTCCCCTGATTTTCGCTTGGTCAGAACGGGCTTGCATTTCGTTGATGAGTTGCCGCGAAAGATATTGTATAGTTACAACAGAAACATTATCATCAGGCCTGCGCCCTTCCGCCTGGCTGACGAGCTTGATGGCTGCTCGTTCTGGAAGATATTCGCTTTGCAAAGCATCAAGGATTTCTTCAGGCTTAGTATATGGATTTCCTTCTGGACTGTCTTTAATCAAACCATCCGAACAAAGCACTATCGAATCCCCTGGCTGAAGCGGCAAACCTGCAAGCCCAAGTTGATATGCCTTTTCTAAATCGAAAGGCTCTGTTTCACTTTTTCTAAGATAAAACCCACAATCCACATCAACTTTCGCTTTTTTACCAATTGCATTGACAACAATTCCTGCTTCCTGGCTATGTTCATCGCCGCCATAGATATTATAGTAAGTATGGTCGCGGGTTAATTGCAAAACGCGCCCTGGTTTACCCTTGGATGAAATCTGTGCCCAATAAGCCCGGCTATCTCCGACATTACCTACGTAGCAACGCTCCTTATAAACAACGGCAACAACCAAAGTGGTCAGGCCATCTCCGTCATTTTTCTGATTGTCATTATAAACTGCTGTATTGGCCTGCGTTATTGCATTTTCTATGAGTGATGGAATATCAGCGTCTTGGCTGGTTTTCATGTACTCAACAACCACGTCTATTGCAAGCTGCGCGCCACGAGCGCCAAAATCGGCGCTGCCAACACCATCAGCTACAATACCTACGATTAAGGATTCACCTCCTGCTCGCGAAATTTCGCCTACGTAAACTCGATCTTCCCATTTACGCCGAGGGTCGCCAACGACGCTTTTGCTGCCAATAACATATTTACCTTGAATAATGGATTCCGTTGACATAATAATTGCTCCTTAAGCGGCCGGAATGCGCGGGGGAAGAAATTTGTTTTCCAGGGCTTTTATAATCAGATTAATATCGGGGCGTTCAACCAAGTTCGGGTTAATCATCTCACGGATAAATGCTGCCAGAATATGAAAATCGGGAGAATCTGGAAGCCTGGGTTCTAATCTTTCACGAATAATAGTGGTCTTTACCTGGTCTTTGTTCCCTTTTATCATAAAACTCCCTGTAAGAATTTCATAGAAAATCATGCCCAGGCTCCAAATATCTTCGCTTTGCGCATCACACTCAACCGACATTCCCATTGATTTAGCAATTCGTTCCGGGGGCGAGTAATCAATTGTAAGCGTTTTTTCAACAACATCATGGTTTTCAATCCCATTGGTCGCAAGCGCAAAATCGATTAAGACTGGCTGCGGCGTCAGATATGGAGAGATAGGTTCTCGAAAAACAATGTTTCCTGGCTTTAAATCACGGTGAGCATACCCTTTTCCGTGAATGAATGAAACAGACTGTAAGATTTGATAGAATAGCTCTAGTCTCCAACCTAGCGAATATTTTTGAATGTCTTTTAGCTTGTTTTCAAGAGAATCTCCCCGTAAGTATTCCATGACCATGTAATTGGGAGCATGAGATAACTCTACGGCGCGAACAACAAAGTGTGGTTTTTGTCCATCAATGGGAGATGGATAGACACGCACAATCCCCGGGTGCCGCCAATCTGGCTGCTGCAAAAGATTGATTTCATTGTCCAGCAACACCCCTTCGTGTGACTTGCCATTTTCATCGGCTTTTGCCACCTTGATTGCGACCTTATATTTCTCATCTGAATCAAGATGGGCTAGATAAACGCCAGCAGTGCCTCCATGGTCAGAAATTAATTTTTCTATTACATAACGATTTAATTTAACGCCTGCTCTCATCGCTATTCCTCGCTAGTTAATTACGAAATTCATCAAAAACAGAATCGCTGTCTTTGCTTGTCGATTTTTTGCTCACCGGCTTATATAAGCCGGGGTTTGTTTTTTCACTTACATCTGGTATTGAGACATCAGTTCTACGTGGGTCGTCGCTGCCAACCAGGGTTTTTCGCGGAGAATCATTGGGCGCAGACGAAAACATCAGAATCACTGGCTGTTGGGCCGGATACCCCATGCGAATTTTTTGACCATTAACAATAGGTGATGGTTCGTGAAAATTTAGCGGCTGGTCATCTATAAAAGTCTCGCTCCGACTTTCAGAAAGCGCAACTATTCGCCAACCGCCATTTACTTTTTCTAATTTTGCATGCAAACCACTTACCGAAGTGAGGATATCGGGGCCGTAGAAAGTCATATCTGCCAGCTGGGGATTGCGGCCAAGTTTTACGCTCTCCGCAAAAACTTTCAGCTCTTGCCCAATCATTGTAGGAGGCCCTTCCAAAACCTTTAGAGTTGCCAGCGGTTTTCCACGCTGCCCGCCGCCAACCAACGTTTTGCGGATTTCACCTGCAATTTTTCCAACCATTGCGCCGCCCTTGGTTGCGATGGAACGCATTTGGGTGCGGAAGAAAATCCAACTAACCACCATCAGGACAACCAGTAAAAACACTGTTGCGCCCAAGCCGTAAACTAAATACTTCCACCCCGGCTCAATCATGATAGTTTCTGATATCACATGGAAGTCAATACCTATCGAATCTGAAGTGCCAATATTTCCAAATTCATCAGCCGCTATAACAGATAAACCAATTTTTGCGCGTTGAATCTCTGTCCTGTCTGAAAAATTCCAAGTAAAAGCATAAGTACCATCTCCCTGTCTTTGTAAAAGGATTTCAAATTCTTGCGCGGGTTTCCCATCTTCAGTGATAATTAGTTTCGCCATGTTATTAATATCTCTAGGATATGCATCATCCCAAGTGATGCTTACGGTATATGTTTCACTATCAGTGGAATAAGTGGCTGTTTGCGTTTTAAAATCATCTGTGCGCAATCTCTCTATCCAGGTCGGTCCCATCAAGGAGATACGAGGCGGTCGAATATCGATTTGATAAGCACTGGAACCTTGCACAGGAATGTTACCGCCTTGATAAAAAACAGCAATATTATGTATGCCTGTCTTGCCGTAATTTGTTCGATAAGACACTGAGAATGACTGCCGGTACAAAACAATCTGGTCAAGAACTGAACGAATATCTGTTTCAGCAGAAAGAACTTGCTTGTAAATCCCTCCAGCATAATTTGCGAACTCGGCATAAACATCCCGTGATGCGAATTCTCCACGCTCGCTTTGAAGGTGGAAGATTATCAATTTTGAGCCACTATCTTTAATACGTTTTCCATAATCAAGTATCCACTTTTTTTCCAGAGCATCGTCACCTGCTATCATGATTATTACTCTGGGATTTTGGCATGGGTCAGATGACTTTTCAGCCGCAGTGAGAATTTCATTCAATGTATCCTTGATCTGCCTGGGCTGGCTGTCTTTGTCAATTGGGTAGTCTGCCACAAACTGCGCAAATGACCTTGCATTCGTTCCAGGATATGAAATAGTGGGAATATTTCTGGGATTGTTGTAAACTACAATTGTATCGTTTTGCTCGTTGTAATAGCCTGCTAAATCTTGCAATACCTTTCGCACGCTTTCTTGCGGAGAGCGGTTACCCTTATCGGCGGCAACATAAAAATTAATACCGATAGTGGTTAGGTTGCGCTGTATGCCTCCAGAGATTGGCACAGGAACATTTCCATTTTCGGAAAATCGTAAATCTCCATCCGAAGGGACGACTGGCATCAGATTGGCATCCAACATCCTAAAATTCAAATTAATGACCGGAAACGTAGAAAAATTTGGGTTTGCCAATGAGCAAAGCAAAGGGCCTTTGGAAGCTTGAAATTCAACAGGCCGCAAAGACGCAGCATAACCGCGCCCAAACGGAGCTAGCGAAAACAAAACTATAGATAACATGGTGACAAAAACCAATGAGCGTCGATTCATAAGTTGAAAAATCTCCTTCAAAATTAAAATTCAAAGTTTTTACTCGGCAAGCAAGCGAGTTAGGATACGAAGTATGGGGTTTTCAGGGTCAGAACCAAGATTAATGGCTACATCATCTTTGATTTCATAAGTGCGACCTCGTTCCAGCTGCTCATGATTAATAAAGACAGAGGTGCGCGCTTCATCATGCAACTTAATAAACCACTTAGAATCATCACCAAAAATAATTGCCTGCTGGCGCGAAATCTTGTTCTCATTCTCAAGGCGCAAGAACTGGGTAACATCGATGGCTGGGAAAATACCTCGCTCCTCATCGGTACGTCCAAGCAAAAATTCATCCTGCGCATCCAACAAAGCAATCCTTTGCCGCTGGACCACTAGCTCCAATTTTGTTGTGCTTACCGGCACTTTCACAAAAATCAAGAAAAAACCATTCTTAAGTTTTAAGTCACGGATAGTAAAACCCTGGGTTGAAATTGGCGCAGTTGCGTCGACCGCCACAGTTCGAACACTTGTCTCTGGAGTAGTCAATTGATAGGCGATTAAAACTCGGTAGTGCTTCAAATCTACTTCTTCTTGGACAGATTTCCCAACGCACGCTTGTAAAATTTTTGGCAAGACCTGCTCCAAAGATGCATCACTATTGGATTCAAAGAGTTGAAATTTATCAGGAATCACTTGTACGGCGAATGATATGTTGCTCATCTTTTACTTACCTCCAGATTTTAGACGCTGCTGCTGTTCAATATAGCGCTTTAGCGCCTCGTCCATATCTATCAATGTCTTTCCTGTCGAAGCAGGGGCGGCTGGCTTTTGCTTGGGAACAGGCGCGCTATCTTGGCGAACCTGTTCTATCTGTTCTGCGCTGGCTGGATTTGCCCATTTTGCTCGCGCAACTTTTCCCCACTTGGCGGCCACCCGTTCATAAATGGGAAGTTCGCCTTGCTTGTTATCTGGTAAGCCGAACTGTACTAATCGCGAACCAGAACGAGTAACGAGATAGCCTCGCCCTTCATTTAACTCTTCGCGCCGCATTGCATGAGTTGAACGCCCGCCAAGATATTCCAACGTATCCACATTGCTCAATGAAATGCCGGCTCTTGCAAGACGTAATTGCTTAATGAGAGGGTCACCAGCCCCCTGGAGATTATCGGCTAAAACCGAGATTATTATGTGAAACCCTAAATCAGAATCTTGCCGAAGGTGTTTGCCCAACTTGGTCAAAATAATCTCGTTAATATCCAATGCTTCACAAGTTAAGTCATAGTCATCAATTACAAAAATAATTTCAGGAAAAGGTTGTAACTCGATACCCTGTTCCTGAGCCCAGGTTGCCTTTTCCCTGCGCGCAGTCAGTTCTGCCTGCAAACAGGCAATATTCCGAGCCAGGCCTTCCTCTTCAGTTACCCAATCAATGACATGAGGCAAAGATTTAAGAGAGCGTAAACTACCATTTGCGCCATCCATTAAGACAACCCACAACTCATCAGGCGAATATCGATTAGCCAGGCCAAGTACCGCCGCGTGCAAAACCGACGTTCTGCCAGATTGCGAAGGACCTCCTAACAGGAAATGAGGCCCGAATCGATTCCAGTTCAACACAAACGGCTCAAGGCTATCGCCATCAATCCCCACAATGGCCGCCAAATCTTTATTATCCATCGAGTTAGCCATTTTCCACAGGTCTGAGAGAGATACCCTGGTTTCCAACTCCTTAATTTCGCGTGGGTGCGCTCCATGAACTTTCTCCCATGCCGATTTCATGCTTGTTTTTAATACGTCCCACTCCTCTTTGCTCGGTGGACAGGCTATCTGGCATTGCATTGGGGGCGAACCTGAAATAAAGGCTCGGCCTTTAGGTAAGGCGTCAAAATCCATTGATTCAGGCCTTCCCACCAATAAGAGATACTCATTGTGGTCCGCCATGTTGAACGCCAATCGTTGCTGAATCAGGTTAGAAATTTTGTAAGGAATGTCATTGCCCTGCAAAGCGGTAATCACAAAATGCACGCCGTAAATGCGCCCCACCTGGATCAGTTTTTCAATTTCAGTAAGCTGGTCGTCATACTCTGGATTTCGCAATTCGCCAAAATTATCAATCATCACACAGACATAAGGCAGTCGTTTTTCTGGAACAACTGATAAGTTGTACTCTTGCAAATCTTTAGCATGCTGAAAATCGCGTTTGCGGATTTCGATTACCTGGTGCTGAATGTAACGTAACAACCGGTTTAATTTTTCAGTCTCGTTTCCCTGGATTACACTACCCACATGAGGCAATTCTTGAATGATTTCCATCTCGCGCCCGGCAAAGCTAAGGACATAAATATTTACTTCCGATGGGTCATATCCACAAGCCAGGCTATAAGCCAGTGTTTGCAGGAAAAATGTTTTTCCAGACTGCGGCCCACCCACAGCCATAACGTGGCCGCCATAATCCAGGAAATCAATCCAGTGGGCAGGCTGGGAACGCGTTGCCAGAGAGTCGATAATGCCAATAGGGGCTTTAAAGTCTCTGTGTTCTTCTCGCGCCAGCCACTCATTCGTTTCCGTATCCCAGCGAGTGAACTTCCTGCCAGAACCAGCCAGGGTTGCCTCATCAGCCCTTTCCAGAAGTGTTTTTACTTTCAATTCTTCGTCTGGATCACCCGGCATCGGAAGAGGAGGCAATAAGATGGGATGCATGTTCTTATAGCCTGTTTGGGCGTAGTACACTTGCATATATTCAGATATCGCCTTCGCAATAGAAGGCTTATCCTTCTGTTTTTCATCTCGTTTTTCATATTCGCCATCAGTTTCTATATTTGCTGTTTGACGCTTACTATCAGGAATGGGGGTCTTTTTCTCATATTCGATGATAAATATTTGATTTGCGTCAATTGCCGCCTGCTCGGATAAATCTTCATACGGAACGCCTGCGCGCGCAACCTGGAATTGCCGCGGAGTACCACCATCTCCTAGCTGAAAATAAGCGCGGCCCGGCAGATTGGGAGGCAGAAAAGCCGCATCGGGACGGCGAAGCATATCGCGGCTGTCATCAATTGTCTGCACACGCAAACTAATCCGAAAATTTAAATTTGCCCTCATCTCATCATTCACAACCCCCGCTGGCCGCTGCGTTGCCAGAATTAAGTGCAAGCCAAGCGACCGCCCCACGCGTACAGTTGCAACCAATTCGGGCAAAAATGTTGGCATATCCTGCGCCATCTGGGCAAATTCGTCTACGATAATGAATAAATGGGGCAATGGCTGCCAGTCTTTGGACAATGCGCCTAACCGGTACAATTTCTCATGGTATTCACCGATATCTTCCACCCCATGTTCACGCAAAAAGAACTGGCGTCTTCTGTTTTCCGCTTTAATTGCTTCCAGGGCGCGCAGGGCAGATAGTTTATCCAGGTTTGATACCAGCCCAACAGTATGGGGGAGCTTTTCAAAAACGCCAAAGGTGCTGGCACCCTTAAAATCTACAAGCAGGAAGTTAAGTAGATAAGGATGGTGCTCAATGGCGAGCGAACTCACCAACATTTGCAATAATTCACTTTTCCCTGAGCCTGTGGTGCCGGCTATTAACCCATGTGGTCCATCTTTATTTTCAGCTAAATGTATCACCATGGGGCTGGCATAAGTTTCGCTGCCGAGTGGAATGGGAAAGGGCAATAATCCATCTTTTTCAGGGATTCTTTGCCACTTCTCGAAAACTCCTATTTTTTCAATGGCGTTGATTTGATAAACCTGCAACAGGTTCACTTTAGTTGGAATGCGCGCATCCTGCCCCAGAGAACGAATCGAAAGTGGGATTAGCCGATGAGCAAGGTTATCGGCTTCGACAAATTCAACTCTGTCAAATATTCCAGATGACTTAATCCCATCGCTGCCCACTTTTGAGAATTCAAAAGTGTTTTTGCTCAGTTCGATCACCGCCTGGCAATCGCTTGGCACATCTTCAAGATTTTCACAGAGAATGATGGAGAATGCGTTATATTCTTTGCCTCGCTTCATCATCTGGTCGAAAAATGGCTCGTCGCGCACGCCGTATTCATCGTCAAAAACCATCAAATAAGAAATTGCTGGCAACACCGGATTCGTTTTGTCTTCAGATGTTTGCAAGACATCATCTATCTCTTTGGATATCTGTGCCAGCAAATTTTTGTTATCCTCGCGTTTGAATGCCAGGAAATTAGGCTGGCCGCCAACATGCGAGGCGCTGGTATGGGGCAGCCAGCGTAACCATTGCCAAATGCGGTAGTATTGCTCCGATGAAAAAAGGTAAACATGCACATCATCTGGAGAATTGAGAGCGGCTACCTGGGTGAGTAAAGCCCGGGCAAATGGAACTGTATTGTTCCTCCTGCCGACAATGGCAATGGAACTCAAGGCAGCCAAATCAATACTGACTGGCGTTTCCGGTAAAACTCTATATTTTGTATAAATACCAAAAGCGCGCCGAATCTGGTCGTTGATAATATCGGGGTCTGGATGTTTGATTTTGACCTGGGATTGCGTTTCGCCAAGTCCAAGTCGAAAGGCCAGGAAATCTGGATCTTCTTTTCTTCTCTGCCAAAGCGAAACTTCCAGGTTTTTTACCCGGCGAATGATTTCTTCTGGAGATGGAAAGCGCTCATAAAGTAGTTCTGTTTGCAAAGTTCGCCCGGCAATCAGCCGGGATTCTTTTTTGTCGAGCGTACGATGGTAATCACGCAACTGTTTGAGCGTTTTCTGCTTTTGCTGATGTTTTTGTTCACCAAACATGACAAAGGCAGAGATGAATGTAAAAACGGACATGGCTATCATGGGCAGGGCGTACAACCAGCCTGAAGTCCCGGCGCCGCCGCGAAAAGCGAGCGCATAAAACAACCCCATAACCATAAAACTGCCCATTGGCAGAATCATGAGCAGTAAATTACGCGCAGGCTCATCGGGTGGAGCGGGAGGGGCAGGAACCTCAATTTCAACCGGGCGGAAAGCATCCTGAATGCGAGGCGGGCGGTTAAAAGGGTTGTTTTTAATTTGCTCTGCCATGTTGTCCTTTATGATGGTGTGCATTGCTTGGGAAGCCGGTTAGTAAACCGACAACCGGCTTCCCTTTTGCGCAGCCACTGGTCAGATTAACGGCTTTTGTCAGCCTTTTCGAGTTTGTTGGCAGCGTCACGAATCTCGGTGGCAAACGAGCGCACGATATCATCCCACTGGGTCATATTCTGGCGGGCGGAATCAAACTCTTTGAAGAAAAGTGATGCGGTTTCACCCAGGAAAGTGCTGCGCAGGCGGTTGACCAGTGCTTCAATTTCGGCAACTTCCTTCTCAACAATTTTGGCGTTGCGGTCAATTTCTTCAGCTTTTTGACGAAGTTCGGGAGGGGTTAAGCGAATGGTGTACGACATGGTATGGGTTCCTTTTTTGAGAAGTGATTAAAGGTATGAAAGGGTTAAACTTTGTCAGCAGCAGAGAACTTTGCCGCAGCCTGGTCGAGTTCGACAGCAAACTTGGTCACCAGGGGCTTGAAACTATAGATTTGCTCCCGAATTTTGCTGTAGCGACCTCGTAGAGCATCGGCGCGCGCGCCCTCGAAGCGGGACGGGCCCAACGACTTGATAATCGCGTCCACAGCATCCACCGCTTTCTGGATATCCGCCGCGTTTTTGCGCAGGTCGTTGGAAATGCTTTTTAGTTCGACCGGTTTTACAAGAATTTCAGCCATGTTTTTCTCCTTTATGGTTACAGGGGTGAGAATAAATAAACCAGGTTACGATTAAGGCCAATCCACATATAGCGGGGCCTCTTGACCATTTACATACACCAACAGGGCATCGGGTGATGCGCCAATTGGCACTTCAAAAACCAGCCAGATATCGACGCTTTCACGGTTGGAAATCCGCTCGATGGGCTGCTGGTCAATCAAAAACGGCGCGCGGGACGAATAGCGAACCTCCTGACCGCCGGTCAACAGCAGGGAAACCTGCGCTTCTGGCGGGGAGGTACAAATCGCCTTTTTGCAGGTAAAACGAACCTGGACGGCCCCAAAGCGGGAACCCACAGCGGGCGTGGCCGGGAGATACTGGTTGTTATCCTGGTCGCCAAACGTTACGGGGCGGTTGGTGGGGAAATCCAGGCTTCGGATAATCAAAGACCCTTCTGGATAATTGGCAACTTTTTGGGTTGTGTAAGCGACCGCTGTCTGGGTCATGAGCATGATCTGTCGCTGCTCCAGCACAACCTGCTCTTTTTGCCGCTCCTGGTTGATGGTGGTTGCGATGGCAAAAACAATCATGATAATCAATAACAATCCGCCTGCAACCCAGGCGCTATACTGCTTCAGTCTTTGCTTTCGCTCCTGCCAGGTGGGCAACTTCCAGAACTTATAATCGGGCGGTTCGTTCAACTGCGCTTCGAACTGGTCTTCGCGCTCAATGATTTGATAAGCCAACTCCTGATACACCGAGGGACTGCGCTGGCTCAAAGCCCGCAGCAGGTTCAGCCGTTCTTCATCATTGGCGGCGGCATGGGCGCGCAGCCAGATGATTTCATGGTCGTAACTGGAATCATCCTGTAAGTGCCGCAAGACTGCATCGCGGTCACCTTCCAGCATGGCTTCATTTGCTTTTTTGACGCTTTCTTTCATAAGTTGCTTCTATGCTTGCGGAAGTTGGACCCAGTCATCAGCCGGGGCGGTCCAACTTGCAAATAATTCCTGAATTTCATCTTTGCCAATTGGTTTCATCGTGACAGTATCATCTTCGCCGGCTACAGAGAGCCAGGTGGATGTTTTTCCAGAAAGAACGGTAACAGAACTTTTTTCCGGCTCTTCACCTGCTCCTTTGGCTGCCAGCGAATAAACCACCGCTACAATGTGTTCACGAGCCAAAATATTGACCAATTCCTGAGCAACTTGCCCAGATGCGCCTTCATTTTCTAACATCTCAATGGCGGCAGGTAGAGATTTTTTTAATGTATCACGCACATCCTTGAGCATTGGGTTGGTCGTTGTGAAGCCTTCTCCGGCGAATTTTTCAAAGACTTGTACATTGCTCATTGCCAGGAATTGCTGAAGCAGTTCGTCACGACTTTTGACAAAAGAAAGGCGATGTAAAGGCGCTTCAGGACGCTCGTGAGCCACGATAACGCCATTTTGTCCGTTCCAATACACCCGCTTGGGATTGCCAGTTGACGGAAAAACATGAAGAGAAAGAAGAAACTCAGGGTAAGCACAAGTGCCTACCATAAGTAAAATTGCCTCACGCACAACAAGTTTTCCTTCTTCGTTCAAACTTGCCAGATCACGCGCTCGCAACGAACGCTCTGCATAGGCAAACGATAAGGCCCGCTGCTGTTCTGTCAATTTTTCCAACGGGTCAACATCGAACCCCATAATAGGACCTGATTTCAACAAAAAAAGCAGGAAGCGGAACTCTTCACGAGACAAGGTAACGGCAGGAGTGTTGACAAGATTTAACATTGCGAAAATCCTATAGCAGTATAGTATTATGGCGCAGGATTTGCGCGATGAGCGCAAATCAGAACAGCCTTTGGCTGCGGCCCGCGAAGCGGCTGCGCTATGGTTGAACAGAGATGTTTATATAGTGAGATGAAACATCCAAAGGAGGCTCAAAGGTCTTTTCGACTTGATAGTAACTTCCATTGCCATCAAATCCACGTTTTAGCGATTCGCGAGTTTGCACAGCAACCATTGTTACGGAATTCCATAGTTGAACATCAGTGGTAATCGGAACGATAAATAAATTTTTCTCAATAGTGCTTTCTTTTTGCGCATCAGCCCAATATGAACCAGGTTCACGAAAACGTTCAAAATGAATATCACTTAATGTTCCGGGAATGCTCGAAGATACCCAACCAATAATGCAACGCTCGGTTCCAAGGTCAATAAAAAGTACACGCACTTCTGCCATACCAAAATAATCTGATAATGCTCCCACATAGAAAGACCGCGTATCATCGTTATAAAAAACACGGATTTCTTTAGAATTTGTCGTGCTAGACGTTGCTTCAAAAACAGTCAAGTATGAATTAGCGGGTATATTGGACGCCCAATCAGACAACCTAAAGTGGCCTAAAATTTTTACGCTTGAACTATCGACGCCTGCCAGTGCATCACCAGGCACGCGAGGCTGTCCCAAATTAGCGAACCAGGCACATGACATCATAAATCCTGTAGATAGAAACAAGACAAGAAAAATTGACACTCTGGTCACAACGCACCTTCTCCAAACGCCTGGCCGATATAGCCAGCCGCCTCAGAGCTAACCCAGTAATAGCCATGGTCATCAAAAACACCCCTGGCGCGATCTCCAGCAATGGGGGCGTAAATAATTCGATCTGATTGGTCTTGCCAGACATCGTCAATTGTTACTGCGCCTATGCCTCCCACAATTTTTCCACTTGGACCGCCGAGCAATCCTCCAACATTCATTCCGATGCCGATTGAATTGCGAGTTTCGTCGGAACGTACCGGGCCAAGCGGGCCTAATGTCGCAAACCAATCCCCTTCAGCGCGCATATCTATAATCGTCTCAGCATAATTTAGCGCATGGTCATAATTTGCCATGGGCGAACCAGCGGTGATAATACCGCTCACGTTATAGCCAAGTTTTTCTTCTATATCATCAACAATGTTGGTTGCAATGGCGCCCCCGCCACTATGTCCAAATAAAACGATATCGACGTCATTTTGATTAATCAGGCCCTGTTTTCTCAAATCTTCTAAATCTTGCTGAATCCATTTATAAACTTTCTCTGATTGGGCAGAGCCACCTGTAATATATTCATTAGCTACTTGCCCGATACCATAGATTGTATTAACGCCACTAAGGATAACTTCTGAACCTTTATTAATTGTCGAAGCACCGGCCCCTGTAATCCAATCCAGGGGTGTTAATAATCCACCATAATCAGTGCCTTTCAAATTTGTTTTATATTGCAAAAGATTAGAGTCATAAGGATGAGCGTCTACCACACGCACATCGACTTCCGCGCCATATATTTTTTTGATTTCTGCGGTTAATTTTTCAAAAGAACTTTTACTTCCGTCATAATTTATCCCATTAATCAAGTAAACAATTTTTTTCTTGACCTGGTCCGCCAGCGCAAATTTATCTGCAATTTCACGCAACTCTTCGGCAAAGCGAATGAGCAAATCATCAAAAGTTTCAAGAGTCCCTTTGGTTTGACGGAAGCGGCTAAACAATTTATCAGCCCGGTTGCCAGACAAAACCAACCGGAAACCTGCTCCCAACACAACTCCACTGACCGCATCTGTCGCCTGTTCGATTTTCTTCGCGCGAGCGCGAATATCTTCTGCAGTCTGACGCAATTCGCGGGGTTTGACTAAGATATCTGTCATTTTCTAAACTCCCAAAAGATTGTTGCGCTATTTTTGATGCCAGCGTGGACGAACTAATTTAAGGAAATCTGGAGCCGGCACTTCTGAGTCGGCATAAGTAAATTTAGTCCATTTCTGTGACATATCATCATATTCCCAAAAAAAAGTACCTAAATCGCCTGAATACACCCAAACCCGATCAGAATCACCCCACAAAAAGAAATTGGTGCTTTGAACAGAAAAATATTCTTCAGGTTCATAAAGCAATTCATTATCGGCTCCATAAATCTGAAAAGTTTGGTAGAGACCGTTTTCCATCTCAACTTCAACGACATGAAGCACATATAAGCCCGAAGGTGAGTTTGCCGGTTGTCCAACCAAAGCAACTTCTTGTGGATATTCCATTTTTGTATTCCTTT
Source organism: uncultured Anaerolinea sp. (assembly GCA_964422545.1). Taxonomy (GTDB): domain Bacteria; phylum Chloroflexota; class Anaerolineae; order Anaerolineales; family Villigracilaceae; genus UBA5195. The sequence continues at coordinate 326,585 of CAYRBO010000001.1, forward strand.
CACTACAGGATACTAAGAAATTTGCAAGTATCACCATCATTACAAGTGCCAATCTCACTCGTTTCATATCACTCACATGACTCTCGTTAGGAATTTGCGACAGAAATGACATTACCATTTTTATCTAACTTAATAACAGTTGTCTCATCCCAACTGATATGAATCGAATAAGGATCGGCCTTTCCAAGCGTGATAAATTCCGCGAACCCACCCTTGATAATATCGGTACTATAGTCTGGATTAGGATCAATGATATCGTTCCATGTGTATGTCATCTTTAGAGTAACCGTGTACCCGCCATTATCGTCTGATGACATAGTTGCATCTCCAACCCGTTGAAAACCACCAACATTTGCATTTGTACCGTGTAAATATTGATACCCAACAATGCCTTCACCATTTTCTAGAGCCATTGAATAACTTTCATCAATTTTTACGTGAAATCTTCCTTCAGAATACATTGAAGCAGCGGTATTTTTAGCGCGATTTAACAGATCATTCGTCAACGTACTGTTATTTTGCATGTATTGCGTCCATCGCTCGTCATTATTGATGTACAAATCATCGCCACCTGTTAAGTACCGCTCAAGTATTGCCCCACCTGCCCAATCATAACTCAAATGACCATTACCATCTCCACCCTCAGAGCGACGCCATCGTCTATCAGACTCAATTCGCCGGTCAACTCGCCTATCTGTACGGCTATCTGTTGTCTTATCCATCTGCTCAAACCGATTTGCCGCCTGCTCCAAATCACTGGCAAACTTCACCACCAAATCATCAAACGCCGCCAACTCGCCTGCTTTGGACAAATACCGTTTCATCAACGCCGAAGCGCGATTGCCTGTAAAAACCAATCGTAACGCAGAACCAAGTACAATTTTGCCAATACTGCCGGTTGCGCCTGAAATCTTTTTCGCGCTGGCGTGCAACTGTTCAGCCGTCTGGCGTAACTCCTGTGGTTTTACGAGAATATCAGTCATTGGCGCGCCTTTAGTTGAAAACCCTGGCGCTTCGAATGGTCTTCGAAGAGACGGTAATTTGTTTGCCGCCGTTGGGGTCAGCGCAAATATAATTCCCCTTATCGTCCATGCCGACCGCCAGCACGAAATGGCCGTCCTTCGGGTTAGATGCGCTGTCGATGTGCAAAACTACCGGCACGCCCGAATTCAAATTCTTTTGGATGTTGGGCAAATGGTCTGAATTGCCGCGCGCATAGATTTGGGTCCTTGTAACATCGTGCCCCAAGTGGGCTTCCAAAAATGCTTCCTGTTTTCCCAAATAAGCAAGAGAGCCGCCCGGCTGATAACCGCCATTGGCATCCATCCAGGCATCCACCCGCTGGGGGTCCATATCAACGCCATTGGCTTTGCAAATCATTGCCAGGACGGTCAACAGACAGCCATACTGACCGATATCCTCCCCTGTTTTATTGTTCATATCGATATTCTTCCATCGCTTATCCCACATATTGATAGCGACGTCAGAAACTTTGGGTAGTTTTTTCGCGCCTGGCTGTGAGGGGGTTGCGCCTCCGGGCGATGTTCCGCCTCCAGGATGACCACCTCCAGCGCTGCTGCCCTTATCCGCTTGCTCGAAAGTAGATGCGGCGCGTTCGAGTTCCGCCGCAAAGTGCAGAATCAGGTTCTTGGTTGCCAGCAAGGCCTCGCGCCTGGCTTCATAACGGACCTGTAACGCATTGGCCCGGTTGCCCAGGAACTTCTGGCCCTTCAGGGCGCGCAAGATTGCATCCACTGCCTCGATAGCCTGGGCAATTTTCTGCGCCTGCCCGCGCAAAGTTTGTGAAACCTGTCGCAATTCTGCTGGACGAACAAGAATGTCAACCATGTCAGCCTCCATGAGTGCAACCACCCACAATACTTAATTCCCACGATTGTTCTGTAAAGTATTTTACGACATTTTTTCAATATTTAGCACTCTACGAATCTGCAAACTTTTCTTTATCCAAACCGACAATAAAAATAGCACTACGGCAGGCCAGCCAACCCAAACAACACCTCATACTCCGCCTTTGGAACCACCTTCAATATCTCCCCACTCTTAAAGTCATAGCGCAGCCGTTTCGCGGGCCGCAGCCAAAGACTGCTTTGATTTGCGCTAATCGCGCAAATCCTGCGCCTCAATACTATAAAAAACATCTGCGCTCTTTGCGCGCTCTGCGTGAAAAGTTCCTGAAATGGCTTTTTTGCAGTGGAGGCAAAAGATTCTTCCGCGAAAAATCACGCCTGCAACTGCTCCCACATCGCCAGCTTCTCATCCATCTGCTTCTGGATACGCTCATATTCCTTGCCCAACTGCGCCACCTTGACCGGGTCGGCGGGCGGGTTTTCCAGCTTGCGGCCCAGTTCGGCCAGGTCGGCCTCGAGGGCGGCGATGGCGTTTTCTAATTCTTGTAACTGGGCTTTCTTTCGTCTTTCTTCTTTGTCATTCGAGGTTCGAGTATTCGATATTCGAGTATTCGATATTCGAGTATTCGAGGTTCGAGTATTCGTTTCCCGTTCCTGCGCCTCGAGGAGCGTCAGCGCTGCCAGCCGCTCCCTTTCCTCTTTCATTTGGCTGTAGGTGCCTTTGAACACGGAGAGTTGATTTTCGTCCGGGTCAATTTCCCAAATTTGGGTGGCGAGCGCGTCGACCAGGTAGCGGTCGTGGGTGACGAGTAAAATCGTCCCCTGGTAGGCCTCCAGCACTTCCTCCAGGATTTCTTGCGAGGGGATGTCGAGGTGGTTGGTCGGTTCGTCGAGCAGCAGCAGGTTGGTATCCGCGAGGGCCAGTTTTGCCAGGGCCAGGCGTCCGCGCTCGCCGCCGGAGAGAACCTCCACCTTTTTGAAGGCGTCATCGCCGCTGAACAGGAATTTGCCGAGGTACTGGCGCGCTTCGGCGGGCAGCATGTGCGGGGCGGCGGTCTGGATTTCCTGAATGAGGGTGTTGGCCGGGTTGAGACCTTCGTGCGCCTGGGCAAAATAGCCAATATGCAGGCTTGCGCCGAGAATCACTTCACCTTCGAGCGGCGGAATTTGGCCCAAAATGGTCTTCAGGAAGGTCGATTTTCCCGCGCCGTTGGGGCCAATCAGCGCGGCGCAGTCGGTCCGGCGCAGTTCGATATCGGGGGCGCGGAACAGGGTTTTGTCGGGCCAGCCGACCAGGATGTCGCGAGTGCGGATGACCAGTTCGCCGGAGCGTTTTTGGGCGTTCAGGCGCAGGTGCAGCTGAGGCGGGCGGATATCGGGCAGCCGCAGGGCGCGCACCCGCTTTTCGGCTTCCTCCACGCTGAAGGGGCTGGTGCTTGTCTCCACATCCAACTGCGACCAGTTGGCGTTGAGAACTGCTTCCATGCCAACCTGTTCGATGGCCTGCACGATGCGTGTCAATCGCTTGAGTTTGCCTTTGGCTTGCAGCGTGTTCTGCCCGGAGATGTTTTTCTTGATGTACTCTACTTCTTTGAGCAGTTTTTCTTTTTCGCTCTCGAATACTTCCTGGCGGCGCTGCCATCGCTCCTGGCGCTGGGTGAGATAGTGACTGTAATTGCCGCGATATTCCTCTACCCCCGCTGCGGTCATTTCTAAGATGCCGTTGGCGGCTTTGTCGAGGAAATAGCGGTCATGCGAGACGATGACCGCCGCGCCCTCCCACTGCGAGAGATAGCCTTCCAGCCATTCGACGGCTTTCATGTCGAGGTGGTTGGTCGGTTCGTCGAGCAGCAGCACATCCGGGTCGGAGAGCAGCAGTTGAGCCAGGAAGGCGCGGGTGCGCTGCCCGCCGGAAAGATGGTCGAGACTCAGGCTGTAGTCGGATTCGTCGAACCCGAGGCCGGTCAGTACCTGGCGGATGCGGGTGGGGTAGGTGTACCCGCCGCGCCGCTCAAACTCGTGCTGGAGCCGGCCATAGCGTTCGAGAATCGCTTCCTCGCCCCCGGCCATTTGCGCTTCGAGCCGGGAGAGTTCGACCTGCTGTTCGATTAATTCGGCAAAGACGGATTCGCAGGCCGCCCAGAGCGTTCCTGTCATCTGAAAGTCGGCTTCTTGCGGCAGGTAGCCGATGCGGACGCCCCGGGCGCGGTGGACTGTTCCTGACGAGGCTTCATCCACCCCGGCCAGGATACGCAGCAGGGTGGTTTTGCCGACCCCGTTGGGGCCGACAATGCCCAGGCGCGCGCCTTTGGCGACGCCGAAGCTCAGGCCGCTGAAAATATCGATGTGACCGTAGGATTTGGTGAGGGCGCTGACAGTGAGCAGTGACACGGGGTTCCGGTTCCAGGGGTTGGGATGGGTTGCGGGGCAATTATACCCGCCCGTTGGTCGAACGGCTCGAAGATTAAGAACAACCCAATTTGCTGCGTTCCGGCCTGCTCCTGGGCGCGGTCACAAGCAACCTGCGCGCAGGCGGGCGGGGTCGCTTACCCAGACGTTGAAACTGTCGAAAAACCCTTTCGACGGAAAAAGCACAAAAAATCTCCCACTTCAGGGTCAAAAATGGCCGAAATTTAGGACTGGATTGCCGAAAACAGGTGATTTTTGATGGTTTTCTCCCACTTTCGGGCAGGGAGTTTCTGCAGGGATGGTTTTTCGACAGTCTCGTTGGGCGGCCTATCGCCGCATATTCAAAAGTTACCCTCCGGCCATGATAAGGAAAATACCATGCCCGCTTACGTTCACTACACGACTCTCGTAAGCACACAATGGCTGGCTAACCACCTTGATGACCCGAATATCCGAATTGTGGAAGTAATATTGAAGATCGCAAAAGGCCTACGGTTGGCATGTTTATACGGCAGGGCATATTCCCGGCGCAGTGGCCTGGGATGATGAAGCCGATTATCAAGAAGTGCAAGGTGATGTAATTGACCGCAACGTATTTGAGCAGCACTTCCCAAGTTGGGCATTACCCCTTAAGGCATGGAAGTTGTTAATAGAGTGCCAAAATTTAACCAGAATTAGCAACCGACAAGATACCTTTGATAAAATTTTATTTTTACCAAGCAGTTGTCATTCGTTCTACTCTGAAGAATGAAATCATTACGCTCAACTGATCAAAAATCTGTGGGGCGGGGATGGGTTGACAACGGATGAACCCCGCTGGGAAGCGCGGGGCAGGTCGGAGAAGCGGATAAAAACGGAGGAAACCGCCCTGCGGGTCGCAAGTCCGCAGGGCGGTTTGGTTATTTTTTCTCGGCCACCTGTCTCGAACTGGCTGGCCTGCGTGGGTAGGATTTCGTTTTCGGCAGGTGGCCCATCAGGTCAATCAGGGAGCGCAGGGCGGCATTCACCGATTCGGAATCTGGAAAAACTGCGCGCACGTCCGGCTCGAGCAGGACCGTCCCTTCGGCCAGGGTGTAATGATTGATGACCGTTGTCCCGTCGGCCTGGTGGACGTGCGTGGAGTATCCCTTGTTCATGGGTTTGTAAAATTTGCCCCGTTCTGCCTTGGAAAAATCATATTCAGGGAGCATTTCATCGTCTGGCTCGGTGGTTTTAGATGTTTTCATAAGCTTCTGTTTCTGCTTTGGTAGCCTTGCGGCAACTAATCAGGCGGGTTTTGTCACCACGTTCAGTAAATATGACGACCAATAAACGTCCGTTGGCAGACATACCGATGGCAATGAAACGATTTTCCTGGTCTGAATGGGCTTTGTCAGGCAAGGTAGCAATCAGCGGGTCGCTGAAAACCGTTGCGCCTTCGTCGAAGCTCACACCATGCTTTTTCAGATTGGCGCGGGCTTTGTCATCATCCCATTCGAAGGTGGTTTCGTCCATTCTGGCTTGTTCCTCACAATTATTATACGACATGAATCATGAACGGGAGATTGTTGTATACTAATTACACAGGGTTCTTCGCCATCCCACAGGAGGAGCGTTATGGATTTCGGTCTCAACGAGGAGCAGCGCTTGTGGCAAAAAACCGTCCACGATTTCGTGGCAGCGGAAGTGCAGCCCAGGGCACGTGAAACCGACGAAACAGGGGAATTCAACTGGCCTGCCGTCCGCAAAATGGGCCCGCTGGGCATATTGGGGCTGAACATCCCGGAGGAATATGGCGGCGCAGGGGTAGACGCCATCAGCGCGGCGATTGCCATCGAGGAATTGGGCTGGGCCTGCGGTTCGACCGCCCTGGCGATTGCCGCCCACAACGGCCTGGGGACGACTCCCATCGTCTTGTTTGGTTCGGAAGAGTTGAAGCGGAAATGGCTGCCGCTGGTTGCCAGCGGAAAGGGCAAATTGGGCGCGCTGGCTCTCACCGAACCGGGCGCAGGCTCCGATTTACAGGGTATCCAGACCAAAGCCGTAAAAGATGGCGGCGATTGGGTCATCAACGGCGCGAAGATGTGGTGCACCAACGCGACGATTGCCGAGTACATCATTACCCTGGCCCGCACCGACCCGGCAGGCGGCTCGCGCTCCCTGAGCATGATTCTGGTCCCGACCGATGCCCCCGGCTTGCGGATTGGCCCGCCCGAAAAGAAAATGGGACTGAAAGGCTCTCCCACCAGCGCAGTGACCTATGACAATGTGCGCGTTCCACTTGCCAACCTGGTCGGCGCGGAGGGCGGCGGGCTGAAACAAACTCTGACCACGCTCGACGGCGGGCGAATCAGCATCGGCGCGATTTCGCTGGGCCTGGCGCGGGCGGCTTTCGAAAATGCGGTTGCCTATGCCAAAGAGCGGCGCGCCTTCGGCGCGCCGATTGCCAACCTGCAAGCCATCCAGTGGATGCTGGCTGACGCCGCCACCGAGATTGCCGCAGCCCGCAACCTGCTCTATTACGCCGCCTGGCGCAAACAGCAGGGCATGCCCTATACCCAAGAAGCAGCCATGGCGAAACTGTTCGCCAGCGAAATGGGAGAGCGCGTCTGCCGCAACGCCATCCAGGTCTTTGGCGGGTACGGCTACAGCCGCGAGTACCCGGTCGAGCGCATGTACCGCGATGCGCGCCTGATGACCATCGGCGAGGGAACCAGCGAAATCCAACGCCTGGTAATTGCCCGGCAAGTGTTGTCTGCATAAAGACCATCCCGAAGGTGGGTAAACCTTTGGGACAGTCTTCACGGAGGTGCCCATCCACCTATAAATATCTCGTATTAACACCCTCCGCTTCCAAAAAGGCAGCGGAAATCATATCCAAAAGACATCCAACCAACTCTCAACGCCAAAGGAGGAGGACGATGCAGATTTTGGACTCTGGCCGAGGGGAAATTATCCAGCCATTCGACCTGGACGAATTCCGGGAGTGGAATCGCGCCAGGAAAACGCGCAAACTGGTCGACAAAGTGATGACCGAACAGGAAGCCATCGCCCAATTCGTTTATGATGGCTGCTACATCGGCACCGAGTTATATGGTTCGGTGCGCTGCCCCATGTCGCTGGCGCGGGAGGTCGTCCGCCAGGGACGCAAGGACTTGCGCGTCTGCGGGCAGGGCGTGCTGGAACTCGACCTGTGGCTGGCTGCCGGTCTCGTCAAGAAACTGGACATTACTTATATCGGCCTGGAAGTGTACGGCACAACGGCCTGCCTGCGGCGGGCGGTCGAATCGGGTCAGGTTGAAACCTGCGTGGAATGGTCGAACGCAGCCATTTCGTGGCGCATGAAAGCCGCGGCAATGGGCGTGCCTTTCCTGCCGACCCGCTCCATGCTCGGCACCGACCTGCTGAAATATAGCGCCGCCAAAGTGGTCGAAGATCCCTTCACCGGCATCAAGGTCGTCCTGCTGCCCGCCCTGGTGCTGGATGTGGCCCTCATCCACGTTCACCGGGCCGACAAATTCGGCAACTGTCAGATAGAGGGGATCAGCGGTTTTGCGCTGGAGATGGCGCGCGCCTGCAAGCGGTTGATTATCAGCACCGAACAAATCATCCCCACCGAGGAAATCCGCCGCTTTCCCGATCGGACGGTCATCCCCTATTACCTGGTGGACGCGGTTGTCCATGCGCCTTATGGCTCGCATCCTGGCGAAATGGCTTACCTGTACGGGCGCGATGAGCCGGGCATCCGCGAATGGGTTGAAATGAGCAAAACCCCTGAAGGCGCGCAAGAATACCTGCAAAAAACCGTTTACGGTTTGCCCAACCATGCGGCCTACCTGGAACAGGTCGGCAGGGAGCGGCTGGAGGGGTGCGTTGCGCTGCGCGAGCGGAGGCAGGCATGAGCGAACCAACCTACTCCAAAACCGAACTGATGATTTGCGTAGCCGCCCGCCTGTTCGAGGATGGAGCAACCTGCTTCATTGGCACCGGCATCCCCATGTTGGCGGCCATGCTGGCCTCGAAGACCACTGCTCCGAATATCGTTCCCGTCTTTGAGTTTGGCGGCACTGGCGCAATTTTGGAAGAACTGCCCCGCGCCGTGGGCGAGGCGCGCACCTTCCACAAAGCCATCTCTGCCCAGGGTATTTGCGATACGATGGAAACCGCCCAGCGCGGCTTCATCGATTACGGCTTCTTGGGCGGCGCGCAAATCGACCCGTATGGCAACCTGAACACTGTTGTCATCGGCGAGCATGACCATCCCAAAGCGCGCTTGCCGGGCAGCGGCGGCGGCAACGACGTGGGCAGCCTGTGCTGGCAGACCATTGCCATTATGCAGCACGATGTCCGCCGATTTGTCCCCAAGTTGGATTTTTTGACTACGCCCGGCTACCTGACCGGCCCCGGCGCGCGCGAGGCCGCCGGGCTGCCGCGCGGCAGCGGGCCGATAGCGGTTGTCTCGACCCTGGCATTGATGGACTATGACCCGGCCACCTGCCGAATGCGGCTGAAAGCCCTGCACCCCGGCGTGACGATGGGCGAGGTCAGGGCCAACACCGGCTTCGAGCTGCTCATCCCAGCAAATGTTGGCGTCAACGACCCGCCTGGCGCTGAGGAACTGCGCCTGCTGCGCGAGGAAATTGACCGGGAAAGGTTTTACATCTAGAAATCGAAACCACCCCGAAGGTTTTCATAAGACAAGCACAGGCCGCTGCGCAAAACCTTCGGGATGGTTGTTTTGATGGGGCGTCGGTAGAAAAGAGAAATCCCCAGAGTGGGGATTTTGTGGGCGCAAAGGGACTCGAACCCCTGACCTCCTCGGTGTAAGCGAGGCGCTCTGACCAACTGAGCTATGCGCCCATGCGCCGAATTATACTCGAAATTTCAGGCTGGTTGGTAAATGCGCAATCCGCCAATATCCAACAGCCGCCCGGCCAGGCGGGTTTTTGCTTTGGCGCGCAGGTTTTCCAGGATAGATTCATACAGGGCGGGGTCGTGACGCAACCGCTTAAGAGCGTGGCGCGACAAGGCATCAGCGGCTCGGTTGTGGCGGCGCGGCAGCCACTCCCAGCGCAGGTTTGGGAAATGTCCAGCCAACCGTCGGGCGCGTTCGTGCAGTGGTCGCACCGCCGGGCTGGAGACGCCCGCCAGCCCCTCCATCTGGTTGATAACGCTTTTGGCATCGCCGCATACCAGAACACGCTCATCCGTTGCTCCCATATCGAGCAAGGCTTCCAGGCCTTCCACCAACGCCAGGTACTCGGCGATGTTGGAATTGGCGTTGCGTCCCCGGGCAAATGTCCCATGCCCCTGAGCGATAACCTGTTTTCCACGCAGGATGCGCCATCCGTAGCACATAATTCCCGCCGAAGCAGGATGCTCATCGTCGGCATTGCGGAACAGGCCATCGAATTCCAGTCGAAACATACAAGGCTCCTTAGAAAGGTTAAATGCAAATCGGCAGCCAGAAAGACTGCCGATTTTTGAGAGAAGTCGAGAGAGACCGTTTTACAGGTCTGCCTGAAGATGGTTGGCTGCGCGAATGCGCTGCTAGGTGGTCGGTGTGCAATGCGTCGCTCTGAATATCCCGTGTTTCGCGCGGGCATAAATAGTTTCTCCTATCTTGCCCAATTTCAGCCCCAAAGTCAATAGGTATTTTGTAAAAGTCCGATTAACAATCGATTTGCAATGCTGACTTTATAGCGCAAGATAATATCTTGCATTACTTTGATGTATTTGTGCTAAACTTCGTCTGATTTGAACTTCAAGGAGGCAAAATGCGCATCGTTCGCTACCAGGTAAAAAACGCAACTCCGCAATACGGCTGGGTGCTGGATGAAAACGTCGGCCCGATGGAGGGCAATCCCTTCGGCGAATATCGCCGCCTGAAAGCGGATATACCGCTCGAAGACGTGCGCCTGCTGGCACCCTGTCAACCCTCCAAAATTATATGCGTGGGACGTAATTACGCCGAACATGCCCGCGAACACGATGCCGAAGTACCAAAAGTGCCGCTCATTTTCCTCAAGCCGCCTTCCAGCGTGATTGGCCCCGGCGAAACCATCCTCCTGCCGCCACAATCTAAACAGGTCGAACATGAAGCGGAGCTCGTGGTTGTCATCGGCAAGCGTGGACGACATATCACCGCCGAATCAGCCCGCGAGATGATTCTGGGCTACACTATCGGCAACGATGTCACCGCCCGCGACCTGCAAAAATCAGACGGTCAGTGGACGCGCGCCAAAGGGTTCGATACCTTTTGCTCCTTTGGCCCCTGGATTGATACCGACTTCGACCCATCAGATGCGCTCGTCACCTGCCGGGTCAGCGGGCAGCCGCGCCAGATGGCCTCCACCCGCGACATGGTCTTCAGCGTCAATACCTTGATTGCCTTCGTCTCTTCGGTCATGACCCTCGAACCCGGCGACCTGCTCTTCACCGGAACCCCGGCAGGCGTGGGAATTCTCAAGGACGGGGATGAAGTGGTCTGCGAGATTGAAGGCCTGGGGAAACTGAGTAACCCGGTAAAAACCGAAACCCGATAGCGAACAGCCGCCGCGCATAATCACTTATCACGAGACCCTATGCTCCATCCCACTCCCTTTCACTCTCGCACCGCCCCCCTCAACCAGTCCCAAAACTGGCGGCGCTGGTCTGGCTATGCCGCTGCCGGTCTCTATGAGATGACGCATGAGCGCGAATACTGGGCCATTCGCAACGCCGCCGCGCTGTTCGATATCTCGCCGCTGGTGAAATACCTTATCGAAGGCCCCGATGCCGCCAGGTTGCTCGACCGGGTGGTAACCCGCAGCGTGCAGAACATGCGCATTGGCCAGGTGATTTACACGCCCTGGTGCGACGCCGAGGGCAAAGTGCTGGACGATGGCACGGTTTCGCGCCTGGGCGAAACGACCTTCCGCCTGACTGCCGCCGAGCCAAACCTGCGCTGGCTGGAGATGAACGCGGTGGGGATGGATGTTTTGATTACCGACATCAGCCACGCGGTGGCCGCGCTTAGTTTGCAGGGGCCGAAATCGCGGCTGGTGCTGAATCGCTGCGCCGAACAGCCGCTCGACGACCTAAAATATTTTCGGGTGATGGACAACGCCATCGCCGGGAGTCCGCTCACCATTTCGCGTACCGGCTACACCGGCGACCTGGGCTACGAAATCTGGATGTCCACTGAACATGCCCTGCCGGTCTGGGACGCGCTGACCGCCGCCGGGCAGGATTTCGGCCTGGCCCCAGCCGGAATTCTCGCGCTGGATGTGGCGCGGGTGGAGGCCGGGCTGATTCTCATCGAGACGGATTACACCGCCGCCCATCACGCCCTCATCGAATCGCAGAAATCTTCGCCTTTCGAGTTGGGACTCGGCTGGGCAGTCAACCTGGAAAAAGAGCATTTCAACGGCAAACAGGCCCTGGCGACAGAAAAAGCGCGCGGGCCGGCGTGGATGTTGGTTGGCCTGGAAGTGGATTGGGTTGGGATGGAGCGTTTATACCGAGAAGTTGGCCTGCCGCCCCAAATTTCACCGTTCACCGTGCGGGCCAGCCTGCCGGTCTTCAGCGGCGGCGTGCAGGTGGGGTATGCCTCGTCGAGCGCCTGGTCACCGGTGTTAAAAAAATATATTGCGCTGGCGCACCTTCAGCGGCCTTATTTCGAGATTGGCACAAGCCTGCTGCTCGAAGTGACGGTGGAACACCAGCGCAAATTTGCCCCAGCCAGGGTGGTCAAAACGCCATTCTATGAGCCAGAGTGGAAGAAAAGATAAAAAACGTCCCGAAGGTGTCTGAAAGCCTTCGGGACGTTTTCGTTATGCGTCGAAATACAGGCTCATTTCGTAGGGATGGGGGCGCATCCGCATTTCGATGGCTTCGTGCTTGCGTTTGTAATCAATCCACTGCGCAATCATCTCCTCGCTGAAGACGCCGCCCGCTGTCAAAAAGGCGTGGTCGGCTTCCAGCGCGTCGAGGGCTTCGTCGAGCGAGGTCGGCAGGGCTTTGATTTGGGCGCGTTCTTTGTCACTCATAGCGAAGATATTCTTGTCGAACGGCCCGTAGCCGCGTTCGGTCGGGTCGATTTTGTTGAGAATGCCGTCCATGCCCGCCATCAGTTGGGCGGCCAGGGCAAGGTAGATGTTGCAAGTGGCATCGGGCGGGCGGAACTCAAAACGCGCCGTCTCGGGCTGGTTGGCATATTTCGGAATGCGAATGGCCGCCGAGCGGTTGCCGAGCGAATAAAAGGCATTGACCGGAGCTTCGAAGCCGGGAACCAGCCGTCGGTAGGAGTTGGTGGATGGGTTGGTGAAGGCCAGGATTGCCGCGCCATGCTCTAGCAGTCCACCGATGTAGTAACGCGCCGTCTCGCTCAACGCCCCGTAGCCGTCGGGGTCGTAAAACACATTCACGCCTTCCTTGAACAAATGCTGGTGGAAGTGCATCCCGCTGCCGGCCTCGCCATAGAGCGGCTTGGGCATGAAGGTAGCGGTTTGCCCGCGCTTGTGGGCGGTCATTTTGGTGACGTATTTAATCTGCATGGTCGCGTCGCAGGCTTTCAGCAGAGTCATCATCGGGGTTTCGATTTCGCACTGCCCCGGCCCGCCGACTTCGTGATGATGATATTTGACCGGGATGCCCATCTTTTCCAGGTGCATGGTCATCTCGGCGCGCAGATTGTAGAGTTGGTCTTTGGGCGGGATGGCGTGATAGCCGCCGTGAAGAGGGATGTAGTGACCGTGTCCGCCGGTGGCGCTGTTCCAGTCGGCTTCCTTGCTTTCGAGGCAGTAACTGGCGCGGTTGATGCCGTATTCGTAACTGACGCTGTCGAAAATATAAAACTCGAATTCTGGCCCCCAACGGCTCTCGTCGGCGATGCCAGTTTCTTTCATGAATTCTTCGGCGCGGGTGGCGATGTTGCGCGGGTCGTTGCCGAATACGGCGTGCGTGTCGGCTTCGAGCGTGTAGGAGATGAACGAAAGAGTGGGGACTTCCCAGAAGGGGTCAACGAAGCCGGTCGAAAGGTCGGGGACCAGCACCATATCGCCGGATTTGACCGATTTCAACCCGACGGCCGAGCCGTCGAAGCCGATGCCTTGTTCCATCAAATCGGGCGTAAACTGGCTGGAGGGGATGGTCAGGTGATGCCAGCGCCCCCATAGATCGGCAAATTTGATGTCAACCATTTGTATGTCGTGACTTTCGAGGTACTTTCGCGCTTCGAGGAAGGTTTTGAACATGGAGTCTCCTTTTGTTGAGTGGATAACTCTTTTGTAGCACAGGCGGCAACGGCTTGAAAGTGAATTTTGTCACGAAGCAGGTGGCGAAAACTCCATAAAAAACACGCTCCTGGTGAATTCCAGGAGCGTGTTTTCAGTGGCAGGGCCATTTGCCAAATTGCCCTACTCAACACTTTCTTTGGGCAGCAGGTCGGTAATACGTTTGACCTGTTCGGGCGGGAAGGGGTTCTCTTTGGCGCGCTTTCGCAAGAAATCTTTCAACTGTTCGATTTTTAGCGTCGGAAGGGGGGCTTCGTCGGCTTGGATTTCGGCCCTGGGGTCGTAGAACAATAATGCAGCGTTGAGCGGGGGCAAGTCGTCGCCGAGGGATTTTTTCAAGGCATTGCGCAGCGCGTCCAAATCAGCCTGTACTTCGAGGTCTGGGCGTCCCAAGCCTTCCTGGGCAAAGATTTTGAGATAACCGAGCAGCAGTCCGCCGCCTTTTTGCCGCCAGCGGTTCTTTTCGTAGGTGATGATACCGCGCTGGTAATAAGGTTCGAGAATCCAAACTCCCGCCGGGCCGACCAGCAGGTGGTTAACTGGGGTGAGATAATGATAGAGCGTATAGTCTTTGGTCAGGCCTTTGAGCGCGGCGGTAATGCGCTCATCAACGCGCGGGCGGCGGCCAAAGCGGTTGCCAAAATAGATGCCGAATTGGGAGAGGATAAAACCAACCATCAGCGCGCCAAAGGCGATGAACGCCTGTTCCTGCATGGTGAAAGAGACGACCATGCCGCCCGCCAGGATGAGCAATGCCACAAGGCTGGCATATTTGCCAATTTGGGTGTTGCGCTTGATTATTTTTTCGTTCGATAAGACTTTCATGAGTACCTCAATGTGGTGCGATGCCGTTCAGGATTTTGTAACGTGTTGTACGCCTGCCATGCCTTGAAAATGCTTATCCTGCGTCCAGAGCGTTGCGCTATATTCGCGGGCGATGGCAAGAATCAGGCTGTCGGCCATTGGAAGTTTCTGGTCAGCAGAAATTTTTGCGGCGCTCATCGAAAGTGATGGAGTCAGGTCAATCAGGACCCCTTTTTGCATATCAGCGGCGTGAATTTCCGCAAGCGCCTGACCCTGGGTCTGGTAAATACGTTTGAAAACCTCGTAGATGCAAATGACCGGGACAAGCAGGTTTTCAGTATCTTCGATGGCCGGGGCAAAGAAAGCGGCATTCGGGCCATCGGCAAAATATTCGAGCCAGCCGGAAGAATCGACGACGTTCATCAGCGTTCCTCATCGACTTCTTCACGAAAATTATCGGTATTCATGCCTTTGAGCGAGCCGCGCGCTTGCTGGATGGGGCGGTCGGGAACGAGAACGATGCGATTGTCGTAGGCAATGATGTGCATTTTTTGGCCTTGTTTGATGCCAAGCATTTCACGCACTTTTTGCGGAATGACAATCTGGTATTTTGGAGAGACAGTGACAGAATTCATACTGTTTTCCTATCGAATTCAAAAGCGTAATACGGCAATTATAAACGAGTTATGCATACTTTTTTAGCACCACACAAGCATTTTGCCCGCCCAGGCCGAAGGAGTTGGAGAGTGTTACCTTGACATCGGCTTTGCGTGCGGCGTTGGGGACGTAATCCAGGTCGAGTTCAGGGTCGGGGGTGGTGTAGTTGATGGTTGGCGGGATGACGCCCTCGTAGAGCGTCATGGCGCAGGCAATGGCTTCCAGCGCGCCGGAGGCGCCCATGGCGTGCCCCAGCATAGACTTGACCGAACTGATGGCCAATTTGTAGGCATGTTCGCCAAAGACAGCCTTGATGGCGCGGGTTTCGGTCAGGTCGTTGAGCGGGGTGGATGTGCCGTGCGCGTTGATGTAGTCCACATCAGCGGGGGTCAGCCCGGCGTCGGCGATAGCCCACTTCATGGCGCGGGCCGGCCCGGCGGCTTCGGGGTCGGGCTGAGCCATGTGGAAACCGTCGGCGGAGGAGGCCTGCCCGGCCACTTCGGCGTAAATCCGCGCGCCGCGCGCCAGGGCGTGTTCGAGCGATTCTAGCACCAGCACTGCCGCGCCCTCCGAATAGACGAATCCCTCTCGGTCTTTGTCGAAGGGGCGTGAGGCTTTTTCGGGATTGTCGTTGAACGAGGTGGGCAGGGCGCGCATGGCGCAGAACCCGCCGATGGCGAAATCGGCAATCAGGCCCTCGGTGCCGCCCGCCAGCACCAGGTCTGCTGCGCCGCGCCGAATCATCTCCAGCCCCTCACCAACGGCCTGGGTTCCGGTGGCGCAGGCCGTTCCGATGGTGGTGGAAGGCCCCAGGGCCTGAAAGCCTTGCGAGACGAGGTAGGCGCTGGTGTTGACCAGTGAAGTCGGCACGACGAATGGATTGAGTCGGTCGTAGCCCTGCGCGCGGATGATGTCAATCCCCTCGCTGGCGCGGTCCAGGCCGCCGATGGCCGTTCCAAAGGCCACGCCGCTGCGTTCCGGGTTGGGGAGCGGGCTGGGCAGCCCGGCGTCTTCTACGGCCAGTTTGGCGGCGGCAAAGCCGAATTGGGCCGAGCGCGGCACGCGGCGGGCTTCTTTGCGGTCCATGTAGAGAGTCGGGTCGAACTCAGGCACTTCCCCGGCAATCTGGCAGGGGAATTTGCTGGCGTCGAATTGCGTAATGCGGCGGATGCCGGATTTCCCGGCTTTGAGATTTTCCCAATAGGCTTGCAGACCCGTGCCTATGACGCTGACCACGCCCATACCGGTGATGACAACCCGAGGGCGTGAATTGGAATTTGGCATTTGCTGATTCATGGTCGGATTTCCAGTTTAGCGGGGCAGACGTTCGCGGATTCCGTCTCGCATGGCCTCGACGACATTCGCTTCGGCGGCGTTTTTTGCAACACGGATGGCGTTCTTGATGGCAATTTCATCGGAGCGGCCATGCCCGATGAAAACCAGGCCGTTGACGCCGAGCAGGGGGGCCGCGCCTTCCTCGCTTGGGTCGAGCATTTTCTTGATTTTGCCAAGAGCCGGTTTGACCAGGATGCCGCCCAACATGGCGAGCGGGCCGCCGGTTTTGATGGCCTCTTTGATTTTATCTACAATTAACTTGGCAACTGCCTCGGCAGTTTTGAGCATGATGTTGCCCGCAAAGCCATCAATCACGGCCACATCCACCTTGCCGCCAATGACTTCTTTGCCCTCTACGTTGCCCACAAAGTTCAATCCTGAATTTTTCAGTAGAGGCGTGGCTTCCTTTACGTTATGGTTGCCTTTGCCTTCTTCTTCACCGTTGGAAATCAGCCCAACTTTGGGGTTTTTGACCCCGCGCACTTTCTCGGCGTAGATGCTGCCCAGGATGGCAAACTGATACAGATTTTCGGGCTTCACTTCTGGGTTGGCACCGATGTCTAATACCACACAGAAGCCAGTGGCGGTAGGAAAGACCGGGGCCAGAGCAGGTAAATCTACGCCTTCAATTGTTCCCAGCCGGAAGTAGGCGGTTGCCATTGCCGCGCCGGTATTGCCGGCGGTGACGAAAGCATCTGCTTCGCCGTTTTTTACCAGGTCAATGCCGACGGCCATTGAGTTTTTGGCATTGGGGCGGCGGGCTTTGAGAGCCAGGGCCATGCCTTTGTCTTCCATCGTTAGCATTTCGGGAGCGTGGACAACGCGGATGGGTAAATTGCCCGGGTTTTGGGCCTCCAGCACCGGCCTGATTTTGGCTTCATCGCCGACGAGGATTACTTCCACGCCGTATTCACGCGCCGCCTGCACCGCGCCAATCACATCGGGGATCGGGTAATTGTCACTGCCCATTGCGTCGAGAACGATTTTGGTCATAAAACGGCTCCTTATTTGAAAATTTCTATAAATGCCGAACAATCGGCGTTTTTCAACAGGTCGGCTTCGAATTCCTGGTGGGCAAACGTAACCAGCCAGGTGTTCCAGTAATCATCGCGCAGGTTGGCATATAGGACGACCAGCACGCGCGGTTCGCCTTGCAGGGTTTCGGCATACCAGGCCGAGGTCAGAACGGCTGGCCAGGCCCCGCCTTTGGTGGCAAGAATTTTGAAATTGTCTCCGTTCGCCGGGTTGAGGCGCAGCGGCCATTCGAGATGCTGCCGCATAATGGCCTGCGCTTCGGGCGAGAGGGTGTCTGTGTGACCGTAGGCCGCCTGCATGACCTTCGCCATGTCGCGCGCGCTGCCGCCCATGCCATACAGGCCGAGAAACCATTTTTGGGTGTTGAGCGGGGCATAGTTTTTGATGTCGGCAACGTAGGCGAGTTCCGCCCGCCTCCAGGCCGGGTCCGTTGTGAAGGCTTTTTCGTAACCTGCCTGGGCGGCGGGCAGGCTTTGGGGTGCGATTTCATTTACTTTAACGGAACCCCGCTCGTGATTGTTCATCGCCAGGTATAAGCCGAGGATGGAAAACGGCAGGTTGGTCTCTTCCAGTTCGAGCCGCCGGTACAAGTCAGCGAAATCCACGCCGTTCAACCGCGAGAGCAGGTAGTCGGTTGCAGCATTGGAACTGTAGATAATCATGCCATCTACAACTTCGTCCAGCGTGGCGGTCGCGCGGCCCTCGCCGAGCGATTTCAGGAATTCGGGATGCGCGCCGCCATCGGTGCCGGGCAGGTACCAGGTCTCCAGGTCGCTGAGCGGAACGGTTTCCCCCGAATCCAGCCGCCCGGCGGCAACTTCCTGGGCATAAGCAGCCAGCAGCACGATTTTGAAGGTCGAGGCCAGCGGGTAGGCTTCATCTGCATTGTGGTAGAAGCCTTGTTCTGGGCTGCGTGGGTCGAGGCAGGCAATGGCGACATCTTCAGGGTGGGAGCGCAGGTAGTTTTTTACGCCCCACTGCGAGGTGTAAAAGAGCCGGGCAATGAAGACCAGCGCAATGCACACCCCACACAGGGCAAGCAGGAAGATGATGAGGATGGAACGGGTTTGCAGTTGCATGGCAAGGAAATTGAAAAGCAGTATTGCTTGACAGGCAAGAGAACGTGATTATAATACGTCCTTGCCTGCGCTGGTGCTGGAATTGGCAGACAGGCACGTTTGAGGGGCGTGTGGCGCAAGCCGTGGAGGTTCAAGTCCTCTCCAGCGCACAGGAACAAAAAGACCGGAAGTTCTCCGGTCTTTTTGTTTGGGGCTACTGCCGCAGGTTCTTCTGCATGGATTTTTTCAAGATTGCTCGATACAGCGTTTCGAGCCGCTTCAGGATTTCACCCGCGTTGGGGTCTTTGGCGGCCTGTTGTTCGACCTGGTTCATCAGCCCGGCAATCATGCCGCTCAATTCCTCGCTGAGTTCGGCTTCGTGTTCCTTCAGTTTATGCGCCAAGACGGTTTCATCGTCGGCAACTTCGAGCAGTTCGTTGATGAGCACCAGTTCGGGCGGGGTGCTGGCCTGCTGTAACACGGCCACTATTTGCTGGAGTTTCTGAATCCGGTCGTTGTCTTTTTTGCGGCTGGCTTCTTGCAGTTTCGTTTCCAACACTTGCACCACCACGTCGCTCTGGAAGGCTGCCAAATTTTGGACGGTCGCCTGAACGATGTCTGGCGCGGCTAGCAGCGATTCAATCATCTGGTCGGCCTGTTTCATTTGCTGTTCGACGGCCTTGTCAATCTGATTGGTGTATTCCAGAATTTTAGTGCGCAGGTCTTCCAGCCGGGCGCGTTCTTCGCCGCGCGATTTGTCGATGCGCTCGGTTAGAATCTGGAAGAACGAATAATCTAGCCCGTTGCGGGTCATGCTGACCAGGGCTTGCAGGCGCGCTTCGGTGGGAGCAGCCAGGAAAATATCGAGCAGTTTTTCGCGGGTGAGACCCTGCCCGGCTTCCTGAAGAGTCTTGACGGCGGCTTCCAACTCGCCCATCTGGGCGCGGACTTTGCGGCCATATTCCGAGTTTTCGAGCAGTTCCTCCTGCAAGGCGGCCATGGCCTGGGCGGCAGACTGCTGTCCCGATTGGAGCGCGGCTTCGAGCAAGCGGTTGAACAGGGCAAAGAAGGTTTCATCGAGCAGGGCGGTGTTTTCCTTGATGATGGCGGTGCGCACCTCAGGCGAGGCCGCTTCCATCAGACGTTGGATGAGTCCGACGCGTTTCTGCTGGTCGTCGAGCATTTCTTTGGTCACGCCGTCTTTTTCCAGGATTTTTTCAATCATGCTCTGGTAGGTCAGGAAGCTCTGCGGGCGCAACAGGTAGCCTTTGCGCTTTTCGGCGGGCAGTTTGTTCGTGACCTGAGTAATCATCGGCCCGACCAGTTTTTCCTGCTCGTTGACCGGCAGCCCCAGTTCGGGTGGGAAGTAGGTCAGGAGCAGTTCTTTATCATTGTCGTGGTAGACGATGGGGGTGGCTAATGGCCCCTCGAAGCCGCAAAATGGGCAGCGAGCATAGTTAGAGACCCTGCCGAGCAGGCGCTGCTTGGCGGCTGGGTCAGCGGTCACATCGAACAACTGCTCAACCTGGGCAGGGATCAGCTGGCGGCAGCGGGGACAGGCAATTTGAGTTTGGGGCATGTTGATTTCCGATTTCTGATTTTGGATTTGCGATTTTGGATTTACAATTGGCAATTTGAAACGGAACACGCCGCCAAACATTGAGCGCGTTCCGCAAGGTATTTATTTTACCACCCATAGGCGGTTATCTCGGCAGCGAAAAGCAGATTCGCGCTCCTGCGCCGGGTTTTGGGTCCACCCACATTCGCCCGCCGTGGGCTTCGACGATGGCGCGCGCCAGGTACAGCCCCAGCCCGGCGCCCTTCGTCTTGCGGACAGCGCCCTCAGAACGATAAAAACGGTCGAAGATGTGCGGCATATCGTGCGGGTCAATGCCGGGGCCTTCGTCGCTGACGCACAGGATGACTTGCTCTGGGCGCGCCTGCCCGCTGATGCAGATGTTGCCTTTGGGGGCGTATTTGATGGCGTTCGAGATGAGATTGGAAAGCACCTGCTCGATGCGGGTCTCGTCGGCCAATATGACGGGAAAATCGGCGGGAAAATCGACTTTCAGGGTGTGTTTTTTGGTCTGAGTCTGGAAGCGTTCTGCCAGGCGTCCGGCCAGGGTTGGCAGGGAAATATCCGTCCGCTTGAGGGTCAGGCCGCCAGCCTGCAAACGCGAAGCGTCTAACAGGTCTTCAATCATTCTGGTCAGGCGGTCGGCTTCTTCTTCGATAACCGCGAGCGAATCCTGAATGATGTGCTTGTCCCAGCGGGCGTCATCACGCCGCAGGGTGGAGGCATAACCCTTGATGAGCGCGACCGGCGTTTTCAATTCGTGGCTTACGATGGAAATGAAAGTTGCCTTGATTTCCTCGGCAGTGCGAAAGTGCGTAATATCGCGCACTGTCACGATGATGTTTTGCAGTTCGCCCTCGGCGGTCATTAGTGGCGCGTATGTGATGCCAACCGGGATGAATGGCATTTGCTCATCAGCGCGCTGCAAGTCGCCCTCCACGTAGAGATGCGCGTTGGGGGTTGGCGGCCAGCCGTCTTTTTCGGCTTCTTCCAGCGTCAGGCCGTCCGGTTTGCGCGCCCAGCGGATGACTTCCTCGTGCCGCAGGCCACGCAATTCATCGTCGGTTTTACCATAGATGCGCTCAAAGGCGTCGTTGACGCGCTCAATGCTGTGGTCGGCGTTCAGAATCAGGATTCCGTCGGCGGCTGAGTCAATCAGCGCGTCGAGCCGCTGCTTTTCGACCGTAATCTGCCCATACAGTTTGGCATTAAAAACCGCAATGGCGGCCTGGTCGGCAAAGGATTGCAGCAACTGCTTATCGTTGGCTGAGAATAAATCGGGATAGGAGCGGAAAATAAAGATGACGCCAATCACCGCGCCATGCGTCATAAGGGGTAAGGCCGTGCCGTTGAGCAGGCCCATGCTGGCGGTGTAGGTCAACTCTTGCAACATGCGGTTGAGTTCGGCCACATTCAGTTCGGCTACATGCTCTTCCTCGAGCAGCGGTTCAAGGTAGCGCAAAAACGCGGGCGGGATGCCCTGCGCGGCGGCCACCTTCCACGATTTGGCCTCCCGCAGGGCAATCAGCCCGGCCTGACCAGCCAACATCTCAATCGAGATGCGCAAGATGCGTTTAAGCACCTTTTGCAGGTCGAGTTCCTGGGTGATGGTGCGGGTGATTTCGAGCAGGTAATCGCGCTGGCGGACGCGGAAATCGGGCAGCATGGGAGTATTGTATCACCGGGGTATAAGAGATTTGTCAAAAAGATGAGGGATTTGTGTTAAATGATGTGGTGCTATACTGGTCACTCAAACTTGACCTTCTCCACCCCCACCAAATGCGGGGCTGGCACATAAATCCCGCGCCCTGTCACCGCTATCGCGCCATCCGGCAGCAGCAGTTCGCTCGTCGTCAGCACCTTGCGCTCTTGCTTTTCCTGCACCCGCGCCCGAATAGTCACTTTCTGGCCGAGCGGCACCGGCTGTTTGTAATTGATTTCCAGGTTGACCGCCACCACGCGCAGCCCTGCCGTCCAGACCGCCGCGCCCATTGCCTCGTCCAACACCGCCGCCGAAGCCCCGCCGTGCAGGTGCGCGGGCGGCCCCTGCTGACCCTCGTCGAAGGTGAACTCGGCGAAAATCTCGCCGTCGGCCTCGAACCACGTCAGCCCAATGCTGCGGGGGTTGCCTGCCCCACACACAAAACATGCGCCGTGTCCCGGAAGTTGTCTCATAGTCCCTCGATTGGGTTTGGATTTCTACTGAACAATCGGCGATAGGCCGCCGACTCAGCCGTCATTTTTTCGATTTGGATTTTTAACTGCGCCGCAGCGGATTGGTCCGCCCGGGCATTCGAGGCGGCGAGGACAATTTCCCCGCCAGATTCAGACTCCACTGTCACCTGTCCCCGTTTCGAGAGATATTCCAGCCCCAGGCGGACGGTTGCCAGCCGTTCCCCAGTCCCCGACGCCAACTCGTCCAGCGAAACCCGCCCGCCGCGCTGGTTTAGCACGAACTTGACCAGGCCCGCCAGCCGCGTCAGGAAATCCCACTCTGGCTCCTGCCCAACCAGGATGACCTTGTTTGGCTTGACCTTTTCCATCGCCTCGCGCAACACATCTCCGTAAGGCGGAGTCGTCCAAATCACCAGCGTTTCGGCAGGTTGTAGTTCATGCCGCCCCTGGCCGTTGACCGCTTTTTTGTGTTCGCCCTCAGCCCAAATTTGGCAAGGAAAGAGGAGAGACGAAAGAATTTCTCTCTTTCCTCTTTCATCTTTCCTAAAATCGACAATTTCCACCTTTGGGCGTTTCACCGCCACCGGCGCATTTTCTGACTCCCGAAAATCTACCAACTCCACCGTGACTTGTTTCTGTCCCTTATAGTCGCTGGTGCGGATGGTGTAAGCCAGGTCGAAGCGGCCCTGAGGCAGTTCCTGGCTGCCCCCGTTCCACCACAACACGGGAAGTTTGTTCCCGGCCTCATCGGAGACCGTTAAACGCACATGCTCGCCGCCCTTGCCGACCGGCGCGGCGGATTCGAGCGTCAGGTCGCGGGTCGCCAGGGTGAGACGTTCGTTGCCCGGCCCAAAGGGCGCCAACTGCTCAATATCGGCGGCCAGTTCGAGCGAGATTTGCTCCAGCCCCAGCCAGCCGTCAATTTCCAGGGTCGCTTCCTCGATTTGGGCTGCCTGCAACATCCGTTCCACCGTTTGAGAGAGCCGCCTGCGGAATTCGGGCAGTTTTTCGGTTTCCAGGCCCAAGCCAGCCGCCATTGGGTGGCCGCCATAGTTGCGCAGGATGTCTTTTTGGGCGGCAATTGCCTCGGTGATGTGCAGGCCGGTGATGGAGCGCGCCGAGCCGCGCGTCAGGCCGTCTGCCCCGATGCTCATCAGGATGGCCGGTTTGCCATAGCGTTCGACCATGCGCGCCGCCACAATGCCGACCACGCCGCCCGGCCAATCCTTCCCGGCCAGCAGGAGGACTGGCGCAGCCAGCAGGGATGGGTCGGCGCGCAGTTGGGCTTCGGCGGCCATTGTCACCTGGTCGCAGAGCAGTTTGCGCTGCGCGTTCAGGCCTTCCAGGTGGGTCGCCAGCACCCGCGCGCGCATGGGGTCTTGGGTGGTCAGCAAATCAACGGCCGGGTTGGCGTCCTCCAGCCGCCCGAGGGCGTTCAGACGCGGCCCCAACGTGAAGCCGATGTGAGATTCGGTGATATTTTCAGGGCGTAATTCAGCCAGTTCGAGCATGACTTTCAACCCCAACCGCTTTGTATTCCGCAGCGCATCCAACCCTTTTTGAACCAGGTAGCGTGTATCGCCGCGTAAAATGGCAAGGTCGGCGACGGTGCCGAGGGCGACTAAATCGAGTAATTGGTGATTGGTAATTGGGGATTGGGGATTGGCTTCTAGCAGCGCTTCTACCAGTTTGTAGGCCACGCCTGCGCCGGGCAGGTGGGCGAGGGGATGTTCCGGCGGCAGAAGTTTGGGATTGGTGACAGCAACGGCGGGGGGCAGCGTTTCGCCCAGGTCATGGTGGTCAGTGATGACCACATCCACGCCGCGCGAGGCGGCATAGTTGACGGCTTCGTGGGCGGTGATGCCGGTATCGCAGGTGATAATCAGTTGCGCGCCATAATCAATAATTTCCTTAAGGCGCGGGATGTGAACCCCATGACTCTCACGGGCGCGGACGGGGATGTAGTAGGTCACATCGGCGCCGAGGCTGCGCAGGGTTTCGACGAGTATCGCAGTCGCGGTCTGCCCGTCCACGTCGAAATCGCCCCAGATGCAGATGCGTTCCCGGCGGCGAATGGCGGACGAAATTCGCTCGAGGGCCGAATCCATGCCCGGCAGCGCGGAAGCAGGAGTGGGCGTGTAGGATTCCGCGCGGAGAAAGGCCCAGGCATCGTCAAGAGTCTGGATTCCACGCCGAAGCAGGGCGGCAGAGACCAGGTCAGAATATCCCGGAAAAGAAAGCGATGTCTTGGGAGCGTCTATCCAGCGCATTAGAGTTCGATTTCCCCGATTTGCTCGATGTTGATTTCAGGGCTGGTTTCGCTTTCGGCTGCCTCGCCTTCCCCAGCCCGAATGCCGCGATTACAGTAGGAGCGGTAACTGCACCAGGGGCAGGTTGAATCGGCTTTTTCCGGCTCGACGGGAGGAAATTCGACGCGGTTGGCAATTTCGGCGGCAAGTTTTTCAAGTTCGTCCCAGTCGCGTTTGTATTGTCCGGCGTTGTAGGGGAAGCGCGCTGGTTCGGTGGGGAAATCGGGAAACCAGTAAATCATTTCGATTTGTTCGGGCGCGAGGGGCTGGCCGCCGTTTAATTGATTCCCGGCCCGAACGAGCATGGCGCGGTAAACTCGCGTTTGCCAGCGAGAGGCCAGGGTCTCGTTTTTAGGACGTTTACGGGATGTTTTCCAATCGTAGATAATGGCTTTGCCGTCTGGAAGCAGCGCCACCAGGTCGAATTTTGCCAGCAGGCGAAAGGGCGGCAGCGGAGCCGAGAGGGTCAGTTCGGGGTAGAGGACCTGGGGCGCAAGAGGAAAGTGGAAAAAGGAAAGATAATTTTCCCACCAACGCTGTAAATTGGGCGTGTTCGCCAGGTTTCCGACCTTCTTGGCCGGGATGCCAAGCAGGTGCTGCTGTACAAGGCGATGAAAATCTTCCCCTTCCTGCTGGTGCTGCTCGTTTTCGAGCGCGGGTTCGGTCTCGACGGCGGGATACACCAGCCGGTCGAGGTAACGCAGTTGGAAGCGCCGGGCGCAGTCGGCGTAATCTTGCAGGGAGGATTGACTGAGGGTGGTGAGCGGCATGGTCAGGAGCGGAATTCTAAGACTTCGCTATCGGGCAATAACATTTGGGTCAGCCGGGCATGGTTTTTGGGCCGCCCCAGCGTAGAGACGATGAGCAGCAGGCCATCTCTGGTCTTCTGTTCTTTGTGATGGATGACATGCAGGCCGACTTGTCGAAATGTTTGCGCTATTTCGGCGGCGCGTTGGCTTTCGAGCGGCAGCAGGATTTCGTAGGTGCGGGCCTCGCGCAGATGGTTGATTCCGCGCTCGAACCAGGGAAACAGCCATAAGATAAGCAGGATGACCAGCGTGGAAAGCAGCGCCAGCGCGTACTGCCCAATGCCAATACCCATGCCCAGCGAAGCGGCCAGCCAAATGGTGGAGGCAGTGGTCAGCCCAGCGATTTTCGTCCCCTCGCGGAGGATAGCGCCTGCGCCCAGAAAGCCGATACCAGTTACGATGTTGGCGGCCACCCGCGCGGTGTGAACGTCATTTCCCAATTTGGGTGACAGAATGGTAAACAGGGTGGAGCCGAGGGTAATAAAAATGATGGTGCGCAGCCCGGCCGATTTGTCGCGGAACTCGCGCTCGGCCCCAATCAGCCCGCCGACCAGGATAGCGAGTCCCAGTTTGAGGGCTTCTTCGGTAAGGAGTTGCATGGCGTTGTCCTTTCTGATAGGTTAATTTTACCTTTTTTGCGTGCAATTACCTACCCTCACCCCGGCCCTCTCCCAAGGGGAGAGGGAGACCCTCACCCCGGCTCTCTCCCGAAGGGAGAGGGAGGCCCTCACCCCGGCTCTCTCCCGAAGGGAGAGGGAGGCCCTCACCCCGGCTCTCTC
>CAYRBO010000001.1:352752-409128 GCA_964422545.1 uncultured Anaerolinea sp.
CCTTCGGGAGAGGGAGACCCTCACCCCGGGCCTCTCCCAAGGAGAGAGGGGAAATTGGTTGAACAAACAAAGCGCGCGTAAAATCCCGCGCGCTTTGTTTGCCAGACGAGTTTGTGTTTACGCAGCCGTTTCGGCCTTGTTGCGCCTGAACCAGGTTTTCCACTCCTGCTTTTCCCACACCACCAGCACCGGGGCTGCGATGAAGATGGAGGAGTAAGTACCGCTGAACAGGCCGACCAACATCAACACCGAGAACTCCTGCAAGGTTACGCCGCCAAACAGGGCCAACGCAAGCAAGAGGAACTCGACGGTCATCAACTGGGTATTGATGGAACGTTGCAGGGTTTGTACGACCGAGTGATTGACCAGCGTCTCGAAGTCCAGGCGGCGCAGGATGTTCGAGTTTTCACGAATGCGGTCGAAGACCACGATTTTGTCCTGCACCGAGAAGCCGATGACGGTCAGCAGGGCGGTCAGGAAGAGCGAGTCCATTTCCCAGCCCAGGAAGAGCGCGCCCAACCCGGCCACGCTGAATACGACTGCTACGTCATGCACCATCGCCAGAATGGCGCACACGCCATAGCGGAAGGAGTTGGCAATCCCGCGAAAGGTGATGGTGATGTACAACACAACGACCAGGGCGGCAACGGCGACGGCCAGGGCAGCGCGGGAGGTGACTTGCGCGCCGATGGTGGGGCCGACGCTGTCGAAGCGAATCATCGTCGGTTTTGAGCCGAATTTCTCCTGAAGAGCAGCCAGCACCTGTTCGCGGGCCGCGTCATCTAAGAAGGTAGAGCGGATGACCAGGCTGCCCGTATCAGTAGTTTGCACCTGGGTATCTTTGACCCCTAGCTCGTTATACAGGGCGATAATTTCCGCGGGCTGTGGCTGCTGCGCGGCGTCAGGGAAACTGACTTCGAGCAGCGAGCCGCCGGTAAAGTCGAGCGCCAGCGGCATTCCGCCAATGGTCAGCACCAGCAAGCCGGGGACAATCACCAGCAGCGAGACAAAAAAGAAGATGTAGCGTTTTCCGATGATATTCATATCCGCCTCCGGTTAAATGCCGAACCAGAACGCCAGGTTCTTTGGTTTGAATGCTTTGAGTGCCAGCGCCAGCAGGCTGCGGGTGACAAAAATGGCGGTGAAAAGCGAAATTGCCACGCCCAACATCAGGGTCAGCGAGAAGCCTTTGACGATGGTGGCGCCAAACGAAGACCCAAACCAGAACAAGATGAGCGAGGTGATGACAGTCGCCATGTTCGAGTCGAAAATTGACGAACGGGCCCGCACCCAGCCCAAGTCAATGGCCTGTTCGAGCGTGCGCCCCGAGCGAAGTTCTTCCTTGATTCGCTCGAAAATCAGGATATTGGCGTCGAGCGCCGAGCCGGTGGAGAGTAAGAACCCGGCAATGCCCGGCAGGGTCAATGTGACCGGAAGCCACTTGAACAGAGCAAAGGCGATTGCCGCAAAGAACAGGATGGCAATATCGGCCACGATGCCGGGCAGGCGGTAGTACAGCCCCATGAACAGGATGACGATTGTCATGCCGACCAGGCCTGCCACCAGGCTCTTTTGCAGCGAATCCTCGCCCAGGGTAGCGCCGATGTAGCGTGTTTCAACAATTTTCAACGGGATGGGCAGCGAGCCGTAGCGCAGCTGCACGGCGAATGCATTGGCCGATTCCGCAGTGTAATTGCCGGTAATCACACCTTCGCCGCCAGTGATGGCGCTCTCGATGCGCGGGCTGGAAATGACCTTTTTATCCAGGACAATCGTCAGATATTTTCCAACGTTGGCAGCGGTATGTTCACCGAAAATTCTGGCCCCTTCATCGCTCAGTGTAAAAGCGATTTGGTACGAGCCAGCCAATTGTCCTGAAACAACGCTGACGGTTTTCAAGTCCGCGCCGGTCATGATGGTGTGGTACACTGTTGGAAGCGTGCCATCTTCTAAAGGTTGCGGGGCAGGCGCAGGCTCACCAGTGGGGCTGAAGTCGGTCAAAACTTCCAGACCTTCAGGCAGCGAAACGTCGCCGGTATCAATAAATTCGAGCAGGCCGGTTTGCTGGATGGTTGCCAGCACAGCGTCTGAATCCTGCACGCCAGGAAATTCACCTACGATGCGGCGGTCGCCAGCTACCTGGATAGTATTTTCGGCAACGCCCAGGGCGTTTGTGCGGTTTTCCAGGATAGTTCGGGCGACTTCCATCGACTCGGCGGTGACGGCTGCATCTTCGGGCAGGTCAGCTTCCATCAGCACCTGCAAGCCGCCGCGCAGGTCCAGTCCCAGACGTGGGCTGACATCCCGCTGATAAATGACAGCCTGGTTGATGGGGTTGCGGATGATAAATGTGTTGCTGGCGTCAATCCAAATTGCCAGAGCGGCAATGGCGAGGATAATAACCAGCCTTGTAGTGAGGTTGCGAATCATGTACGGACATCTCCATGCACAAAAAATACCAGCCATTGGCTGGCCTGATTGCGAGGGCAAATTATACTCCCGTTTGCGAGAAATCAGTTGTAGTTTTGCAGGAATGCGATGATTTCTTGCTCCACTTCATCCACGCTCAGCGAGTCGGTAAAAATATACAAGTCGGCGTGCTGCCGGGCGTGCGCCAGGCGGCGATGCTGCTCCTGGTAATCCGATTCGGCCCAGCCCAAGTCGCGCCGTGCGTTGGTGACGAGATACGATGCGTCGAGAAAGACCAGCACATCTGGGTTGGCGATACGCTTCCACATGTCCTTAACGAAGGAATGTTCCTGCGCAATGTGCTTGACCCGGTAGCCGCGCGCTCGCAGCCGCCCCGCCAGGGTCGACTTCCCCGCGCCGCACGGCCCTACCAACCCAATCAGCAGTTCTTTCATGCCTTCCTGCTTCCCTGTCTTTCCCCGTCTACCTGTTTATCTGTCTCTCTCATTGGTTATCATGCACAATCGCATTTAATTGGTCAGGACTGCCCAAAATAGCAATTACATCGCCCGACCGAAGAATCTGATTTCCGGCGGGGTGCAGGTCGGTTTTTTCCTGTTTTTTGAGCAGAACAACGCTCACATCGTAACGAGATTGCACCTCCGTAACAGAGCGCCAGTGTAATTTGCTGTTCTCTTTGATGGTCAGACGCCCCAGACTGAGCGATTGTCCCTCTACCGTAATTGGGCGGGTTACATCCGCCCCGGCGGCTGAGGCGGCAAAGGCCGGGGCGGCCATGCTGGTGGCGCTCAAAGCCACGAAACCGAACTGTTGTTGCAGCGACTCGGCGAAATCGTCATCGAAAATCCGAATCACAACCCGAATATTGGGGTTCAAGTTGCGCGCCTTCACCGCAATTTGCAGGTTCATCGAGTCATTCTGCGAACACAGCACAATCGTCTTGGCGCGCCGAATTCCAGCCGCCTCCAGCACCGTCTGCCGCGCCGCGTCATCCTGGATAACCGGGATGTTCATGGCCTGTATCGTTCCTACCAGGTCGGTATTTGGATTGAGTTCGATGACCACGACCGGCTCTTCCATCTTGAACAAATTTTGCACCACCCTGTATCCCAAATGTCCTAACCCGACCAGGATGGTGTGATTCTCAAATGTCGAAGCAACAGCCATTTCCCACTCCTTGCTGCGGGCGCGCCGATTGAACAAGAGATAGCCAAAATCTGCCAGCCCTTGCGCCAGGATGACCAGCCCAAGCAGCGGCATGACGAAGTAAAACACCTGTAACAAAGGTTGTGTTGGAAATTCCCCGCCCGCCTGCAAAAACGTCAGCGTCAGCATCAGGTAAACAGCCTCGCTGAAAGTCTCAATTGGCTCACCGTAGGCCTGCGCCAGTTGGTAATATAAACTTGCGCCTACCAGCAGCGCCAGCGAAAACAGAATCAATGGCTGGCGGAACTCCCGCAACAGCAGCGTGGTATCGCGCCATGATGCTTTAAGTTTTCGCAGATTCACTCTCATATGGTCAACGGCAAGCGCACCGACATCCGGCGCACGTTTTCTTCGTTGCGCGGCATGACGCGCATCACCACCACGCTCATATCATCCGCCGGGCGGCCTTCATCTAACCGCATGGCCTGGGCCAGCAGCGCATCAGCAATTACCTGGGCGCTGGGGTCGCCATCTTCGAGCAGGCCGCGCAGGGTAATACCCACGTCCATCAGCTCGCCACGCCGCGTCCCGGCGTGAACCAGCCCGTCGGTATACATCACCACCGTCAGCCCTATTTCGAGCGGGATTTCGGTGATTTTTGGCTTAATACTGCGTCCCACCCCAATTGACTGGCTCGGCTCATCAATACGCTCGATATTCTCTCCACGCGCCAGGTACATCGGCGATTCGTTGTTGCGCGCCAACACCACCGTTTTGGTATGCAAATCAATCGAAAGGATATTGAGCGTGCTGGAGACCTTGCCGCCCCGTTCGCTAAACAAATAATCGGAAGCCGCCCGCGCCGCCGCGCCATCCCGCACGCCCTCGGCCAGCAGCCCAATGACCTTGCGCACTACCATCATTGAGATGACCTTGGCCCCACGCCCCGATGACTGCCCGTCGGCCAGAACCACCGACAGCCCGCCGCCGGGCCGCTCCACGACCTCCAGCGTATCGCCGCTCTCAGAGACAGCATACTTATTCGTCTTTGCAACCGCAATCTGCGCTTCCATAAAATCTATTCTACTCCAAGTCGATTCTACTCCACATTTTGAAATCCATTCTGATAACAATACTCATTCTCAATCAGAAAATTATGCCTGGGATAGTCTATAATATTCCTGCCTTGCTACAATACCCATCTTTTACACCCTAACCTGGATAAGCCGGAAAAGAAACCCCTTAACCACGACGGCCACAACGTGGCACAACGGAAAATCTTAAATGCTCTTACGTCGTGTTCCGTCGTTGCCTTTGTGGTAACTTCCTTGCTGTTTGTGCAAGGATTCGACTTGAAAGTTCCTAACAATTATCAGTGAGGAGCATATAGTGAAACGCGCAATCTTGTCTTCCATCGGCTTTCTACTTATCGTGTCTGCCATTTCAGGCATGGCAATCAGCATCTTCGGTGTCATTGGCCTGTGGCGCGTCGAGGCAAACCTCAAAACCAGGATTGACGAAACCCTGGCGCTGCTCGATACCACTCTGCAAACCACATCCGATGGGCTGTCTGTGGCCTCGCGCTCCCTCGAACAAGCCGATAGCGCCCTGGCTTCCCTGCATATCGCCTTGCAAGCCGCGC
Organism: uncultured Anaerolinea sp.; assembly: GCA_964422545.1. Classification (GTDB taxonomy): domain Bacteria; phylum Chloroflexota; class Anaerolineae; order Anaerolineales; family Villigracilaceae; genus UBA5195. Next base: position 357,971 of record CAYRBO010000001.1, read on the forward strand.
AAGGCTCGGTCGAAGAAACTCTCCCCCTGCTCGATACGCTGAGCGAAGTCACCACCCAAGAACTCCCCCAAACCATCTCTAAATCTCAGCAAGCCATTCAATCGGCGCAGAACAGCGCCAAAATCATCGATTCCACCCTTTCTGCGCTGGCCTCCATCCCCCTCATCGGCCTGCGCGGCTACGATAGCACCCGCCCACTCAGCGGCTCGCTCGCCGAACTTTCGCGCAGCCTCGACCCAATCGCCAGCTCGCTGGCCTCCATCGAAGAACCCCTTGCCACCTCCAAAGACAGCCTGGCTGCCATTGGCAAATCCACCAGCGAGATGGCCCAAGACCTCACCGACATCCGCGCCAGCCTGGGCCAGGCCCTCCAGGTCACCGCTCAATACCAAAGCGTCGTCGCAACTTTGCAACAGAAAGTGGTCACGGCCCGCAACAACGCGCCACTCACGCTCGACCGGGCCGCCTGGTTCATCACCATTGTCTTCCTTTGGCTCGGCCTGACCCAAATCGGTTTGCTTTTGCAAGGACTCGAAATGCTGGGATTCGAGTTCAAGCATCTGAAACCAGGGTCTCCCGAATCAGCCCAGGGATAAAAGATGGCTATGCGTGACTTCTTCCTGATTCTCACCATCGGCCTTTTCCTGCTTTCAGCCTGCGCCGCGCGCGGAACAGACTCCCCGACGCCTATCTCCCGTCAAACTGTCCGCTACCTGGCCCTGGGCGATTCGTACACCATTGGCGAAAGCGTCCCCGAAAATGAACGCTGGCCGGTTCAACTGACCCGTCAAATCGAAGCATCATCCCAATTGGGCAGCATCGAACTGACCCTCATCGCCCGCACCGGTTGGACCACCGATGAACTCTGGAAGGGTATTGAACAAACCGGCATCGCCCCACCCTACGATCTGGTTTCCTTGCTGATTGGGGTCAACAACCAATATCGCGGCCGCCCGCTCCAGGAATACCGCGAACAATTCCGCTTCCTGCTCGGCAAAGCCATCGAATACGCCGGGAACGACCCCAAAAATGTTTTCGTCGTCTCAATTCCCGATTGGGGAATTACCCCATTCGCAGCAGGACGGAACAGCGCGCAAATCGCCGCTGAAATCGACGCCTTCAACGCCATCAACCGCGAGGAAGCCCAAGCAGCGGGCGCCGCCTATGTGGATATCACCCCCTACTCCCGAACCGCCGTCTCTGACCCGGCCCTCATCGCCCCCGACGGCCTGCACCCCTCTGGCAAAATGTACGCCGGTTGGGTGGAGCGTATCCTACCCGTTGCGCTCGAAGCCCTCAAGTAACCTTGTAAGGCGCATCTCCAACCTGCCATACCCTTGTTTCCAAAGGAATCGCCCATGAAAGACCCTTTCGATTATCATCTCATTCAGGATTACCTGACCGGCCTCATCCCGCCCCGGCCCGCCGAACTGCTCGCAATGGAAGCCTATGCCGAAAAACATAACTTCCCCATCATCGGCCCGGTGGTCGGGCAACTGTGCTACCAGGTGGCGCGCATGATTGGCGCGCGGGACATCTTCGAACTCGGCTCCGGCTTCGGCTACTCCACCGCCTGGTTCGCACAAGCCGTGAGAGAGAACGGCGGCGGCTCGGTACATCACACCGTTTGGGATGACGAACTCTCGCGCATGGCGCAGAAACACCTCGCCCAACTCGGCTATAGCGACCTCGTCCACTTCCACAACGCCGAAGCAGTTCAAACCCTGCGTGAAACGCCCGGCCCCTTCGACATTATTTTCAACGACATCGACAAAGAAGCCTATCCTGATTCTCTGCCCGTTATCAAAGAAAAACTGCGCCCCGGCGGCGTCCTGATTATCGACAACATGCTCTGGCACGCCCGCATCTTCGACCCCGCCGACCAGTCCGAATCTACGCAAGGCGTGCGCCGCTTCACCGAGGCCATTACAACAGACCCCGATTGGATTGTCAGCCTGCTGCCCCTGCGGGATGGGGTGATTGTGGCCTACAAACGTTAAAAGTGACAGTAACTCTATAACAAGGAGACTGCCGTTATGAAAATTGCCCTCGCTGCCGATGAACGCCTGCCGGTCGTCGAAACCATTCAACGCGAACTCACGCAACGCGGCCATCAGGTTCTCTGGTTTGGCCCCTCGGTTGGACAAACCGCTCCCTGGCCGCAGGTAGCGCGCCAGGCCGCCGAAACAGTGGCGCGCGGCGAAGCCGAGGAAGGCATTTTGCTGTGCTGGACGGGAACGGGCGTCAGCATAGCCGCCAACAAAGTGCGCGGCATTCGCGCCGCCCTGTGCGCCGATTCTGAAACCGCGCGCGGCGCGCGCTTGTGGAACAATGCCAACGTGTTGTGTCTCTCCATGCGGCTGACCACCGACGCCCTGGCCCGTGAAATCCTAAACGCCTGGTTTGAGACCTCCTACCAGCCCAATCCCACCGATGACGCCTGCCTGCGCCTGATTGACGAACTCGATGACCAATGACCGCTCCCGTCAAACCCTCCCGCCGACCGCTCCTCTCCTGGTTCAGGCTGCTTGCTTTCATCCTGCTGCTGACTCCCGTCGGATTCTGGCTGTTCAGCGTGGCCGCCCTGGTGACGGCTGTCACCGTCCCGCTCCAGCATCCCGTCTGCTGCGACTCGCCCACCCGCTTTGGCGCGAAGTTCGAGAAAATCAGTTTCCGCACCGCCGATGGCCTCACCCTGCGCGGCTGGTACATCCCGCCCCAAAACGGCGCGGTCATCATCCTGCTGCATCCCTACTACGGCGACCGGATGGCCGTCATGCGCCCTGCCGAAATGCTCTACCAGCAGGGCTACGGCCTCCTGATGTACGACCAGCGCGCCAGCGGCGAAAGCGACGGCACGGTGCGCTCGCTCGGCTGGCTCGACATCCCCGATGTGCAGCAAGCCGTTAAATTCGTGGCTACACGCCAAAAAGACACCAAAATCGGCATCTCTGGCTGTTCTTCGGGCGGGGCAATTGCCCTGGGCGGGGCCGCGCTCTCGCCCCAAATCGGCGCGGTGGCTGTCGACGCCCCCAGCCCGCTTAGTTGGGAGGAGAACAAGCCAGACTTCCAGACCGACCCCTTTCACGCCCTGACGGTGACGGCCTACTTCCATATCGTCGCTCTCAAAGCAGGCACTTACGCCCCCATAAGCACCCTCGAAGCCATCCGGGCGGTTTCGCCGCGCCCCATCTTGTTCATCTCCACCGGCCAGGGCGCGGAAAAAGCGCGCGTCCAATCGTATTACCAGGCCGCCAGCGGCCCCAAAACCCACTTCAACCTGCCCGATTCCAGCCACTGCGCCGCGCCTTATACCCACCCCGCCGAATATGGGCAAGCGCTGGTGGAATTCTTCGACGCCTATCTGAAGTAACAAAAGGAAAATCCCCATGCCCTACAACTTTGACCAAATCATCGACCGCCGCAGCACCAACAGCATCAAATGGAACGCCTATCCCGCAGACGTTCTGCCCCTGTGGGTGGCGGATATGGATTTCGCCGCGCCAGAATCCATCACCAAAGCCTTGCAGAAAGCCGTCGAACATGGCATTTTCGGCTATGAAGTGCCCGGCAAAGCCCTGCTCGAATCGGTGGCCGCGCGGATGAAGACCCTCTACCATTGGGATGTTGCCCCCGAAAGCGTGGTCGCAATCACCGGGCTGGTGAGCGGGTTCTATGCCGCTGCCCAAGCCCTGTGCCGCCCTGGCGATGGGTATCTCATCCAGCCGCCGGTCTATATGCCCTTCAACGACATCCAGAAACACCAGGGCGTCATCCGCCAGGAAGCGAAACTGGACTATGCAGCGCAAGATAATATCTTGCGTTACCAAATCAATTGGGATTCGTTCGAGAACGCCTTCCACCGCGGCGGCAGCCAGACGAAAATGTTCCTGTTGTGCAACCCGCACAACCCAACGGGACAAATTTACAGCGCGCAGGAACTCTCCCAGATGGCCGAAACCTGCCTGAAACACGACGTGGTCATCGTCTCGGATGAAATTCACAGCGAGTTGCTGCTGGAGGAACAGAAGCATGTTCCAGTCGCGTCGCTCTCGCCCGAAATTGCGGAAAAAACCATCACGCTGGTCGCCCCCTCCAAAACCTTCAATATCGCCGGGCTGTTCTGCGGGTTCGCCATCATCCCAAACCGGGAACTGCGCGAGCGATACAAAGAACAGGTGGAACGTATGACCCTGCATGTCAACGGATTAGGCTACATAGCGGCGCAGGCGGCTTTCTCTGGCGCATGTGACGATTGGCTGCTGGAACTGCGGGCTTACCTGCGCGCCAACCGCGATTTCCTGGTGGACTTCGTAGAAAGCGAACTGCCCGGAATCCGCACCACCCGCCCTGCAGCCACCTACCTGGCCTGGCTCGATTGCAGCAGACTGGTCGAGAGCGGGAAAATCAGCGGCAGCCCTTACAAATTCTTCCTGAAAAACGCCAAAGTAGCACTGAACGACGGCGCGACCTTTGGCACGGGTGGAAAGAATTTCGTCCGCTTGAACTTCGGCTGCCCGCGCGCTACGCTGGAGCAGGCCCTGGAGCGGATGAAAAAAGCGCTGAGATGACATCCATCCTGATTTTGTCACGCAAGGCGGCTGCAAATCGACAACCAGCCCTAAAAATGCTATGATTGGGTAAATAAATCCTACGCCATCCCGAAGACTTGTTCTGGATTTCCTCGAAAAACCCAAGCCCAACCTTCAGGACGATTTCTAACAGGAGCCAGATATGTACACCCCTGCCCCCGATGAAAAACTGACCCCGGTTATGGTTTACACCCGTGAGAGCGTCTTTCGCGGCGAAGTGATTACCAAAGAAAACGTGCGCGTCAGCACCTGGCTGCGCACGCAGGGCGCGCCGCGCTATGTCCATCTGTTGCGCGTCAACACCGTGCAATTCAGCGGAGCGGTCAAATCCACCAACAGCCCCGAAGTCTTCATTCCTCTCACAATGGTCATCGCCCTGCACCTCGTCCCGCCCGGCAACGACGGCGTCGATTACGACCCGCAGGAAGCCAACCGCGCCATGCTGCCCATCCTGGCCGGGGTCGGCACGTTTCAGTTCAAAGGAGTTATCCGCGTTTCGGCCCAAAGCGGCATCGGCCCCAGCCTGGAACTCTCTAAAATCCCCTGGCTGTCGCTCTATGACCTCGAAATCACCAACAGTGTCCTGCCGCAAATGCCAGCCATGCGCGTCCCGCTTGCCATCGTCAATCCCGAACAAGTCATCTTTGCCATTCCGTAACCTGATGAACCTTCAAGCCATCATTGAACGAAGCCAAACCCTGGCTCCCTGGGCCGAGGGTGAAAAAATCCCCTGGAACGACCCCGATTTCAGCCGCCGGATGCTCAAGGAACACTTGAGCCAAAAGCACGACGCCGCCAGCCGCCGCAAGACCAAAATCAAGAAGCATGTGCAGTGGATTCATGAAGTTGTCCTGGCGAAAACCACCTCGACCATCCTCGACCTGGGATGCGGCCCGGGCCTGTACTGCGCGGAACTGGCCCGGCTGGGTCACTCGTGCCGTGGAATCGACTTTTCTCCCGCCTCCATCGAATACGCCGTTGACCACTCCCCCGAAACCTGCTCTTACACCCTGGGCGATGTGCGCGCCGAGAAGTTCGGGCGCGGCTTTGACCTGATCCTGTTCATCTTCGGCGAGTTCAACGTTTTTACCCCCGCCGACGCCCAAAAGATTCTCCAAAAAGCCCAGGCTGCGCTCAGGCCCGGCGGCAAGTTGCTGCTCGAAATCCACACCGTCGATACGGTGGAACAGATGGGCAACCAGCCCTCCACCTGGTACACCTCCGAAAGCGGGCTTTTCTCCGATAAGCCGCACCTGTGCCTGATGGAATCGTTCTGGGATGAGGAACAAACCGTCGCCACCGAGCGGTATTTTATTATCGACACCGAAACGGCGCAGGTAACGAGATTCGCTGCCAGCACGAAGGGCTATGACGAGGATGAAATCACATCGATGTTAACGGAGGCAGGTTTCAGTGCGGTCGAAATCCACCCCGGTTTGACGGGCAAAGCCAAGAGCGAGGCCGATGATTTTTACGTGGTCATCGCCCAAAAGTGAGACATACACAAAATAAAACGACGGATGGGGGTTTCCCATCCGTCTTTGCTAAAGATAAGTTGTGTTTGAGCATTGGTACATAGAACTGCTCAAGATTTTGCTGGTACGCTTGCTCGCTGGTCTTGCCGAGGTGAACCGGGAACCCGTCTATCGTGCCGGGGAACGTTTGGCGCAGGCAGGGTAGCCATGTTGCCAGGAACTTACTCAAACCCCGATTTCACCTCCGGGAGTGCCAGCTGGATAGTTTGGTGTTCGAATTCTGACCTCCTTTCTGTAACCGGGTAAGTGAAGTAGTTACTGAACACAGCATACAACAAAATCAGGGGGAATACATTAAAATAAACCGTGACAACTGTAAGGTATTGTCTGGACAAAATTTCGGGGGTTTTGTTGTACAATGGATTCTGTGAGTTTACAAGAGATGGCGGCATTCCGCCGTTTTTTGTTTCCAGCACGGCATTTGCAAAGATGAGAACAAGCGCGGAAGTGTTTCTTAAGAATGCGCGTTTGCGTAAGTCCTAACCCAGACAAGCCGGAAAAGAAACCCCTTAACCAGAACGGCCACAACGTGGCACAATGGAAATCTTGAATGCTCTTACGTCGTGTTCCGTCGTTGCCGTTGTGGTAAATTCCTTGCTGTTTGCGCAAAGATTCAACTTGAAAGTTCCTAAAATAAACAAACTTGGGGATATTGACGACTTTGGGTGAGAAAAAAGCGCCAATTCAACCAGGGATTCTTATCCCGCAATGACGACATAAAAAAGTGTCGGATGGGAATGCGGGATATAATGTTTTTGGAGATAAAAGGAGGCGATGACAATGAACTTAAGGCATAGTCTGCTTCTATTGTTGATTGCCGGAGCGTTTACAGCCTGTTCTAAACCGGCCTCGGCGCCGCTGCCCACCATCACGCCAATACTTACGGCAGATGGAACTGCCACGCCCTTCGTTTTGCCGCCCACCCCCATGCCAAGCGTGACCCCGGCAGGCAGCCCCACGCCTTTCGTCAGTTTCGAGGTCAGCCCGGCAGTGGATGGTCTGAAACTGCGGCTTGGCCCGGGATTCCTGTTCGATGCGCTGCGCCTGTTGGATGTGGATGCGGTGTTGACGGTGCAGGGTAAGTCTCGCGGCGGCGAGTGGATACGGGTGGAGGCCAGGGATGGCGCGCAGGGCTGGGTATTCGCCGAACTGCTCAAGTCGGATGTCGATTTACAGGCGATTCCCGTCGTTGAGCCGGAAGGGTTGGTGGTCATTCGGGGACGGGTGGTAGATGTGCTGGGGACGCCCATCCAGGGAATTGGGTTCGATATCAAACCAGAGGGAGCCGAAAGCGGCGCGGCAGCGGTTTCAGATGCCAGCGGCGAATTCTACGCCTTCCTTCCGCCGGGCGCGAGCGGCACGTGGACAGTGACCCAAAACGCAGTTGGCTGTAAGAGCAATGTCTGGGCAGATGAAAGTTGCAACACTTACAAGCCAGGCTACATCGGCACGGTCGAACCGAAAACGCGAACAGTGACTTTACCCCAAGACGGAGTACTGGAGTTTACATGGAAATAGACAAGCGCATGAGCGAATTCGCAAGACCAACGAAGATTACCCGCCCTGCCGCAGCCAGGCTTCCATGAAGCCATCCAGCGCGCCATCTAACACGGCCTGGGCATTGCCCATTTCGTAGTCGGTGCGGTGGTCTTTGACCAGCTGGTAAGGATGCAGGACATACGAACGAATCTGGCTGCCCCACTCGGCCTTGGTGTAATCGCCGCGCAGGATGGCGATTTCAGCATCCTGTTTGGCCTGTTGCAGTTCGAGCAGACGCGCCCGCAGTACGCTCATGGCCGATTCGCGGTTTTGGGTCTGCGAACGTTCGTTTTGGCAGGTGACGACAATCCCGGTTGGCAAGTGGCGAATGCGCACGGCGGTTGAGTTTTTCTGCACATTCTGCCCGCCCGCGCTTGAGGAGCGATAGACTTCCATTTCAATATCCGCTGGGTTGATTTGCACCTCGGTATCATCCATCGCCACCTGCGGCAACACTTCGACCAGAGCAAAGGAGGTGTGGCGGCGATGAGCAGCATCGAAGGGCGAGAGCCGCACCAGGCGATGAACGCCCTTTTCAGAGCGCAAATAGCCGTAGGCATAGCGCCCGCTGACGGCAATCGTCACCGATTTAATGCCTGCTTCTTCGCCCTCGGTCATGTCGAGGATTTCGGTCTCAAAACCGCGCTCCTCGGCCCAGCGCAGGTACATGCGCTGGAGCATTTCGGCCCAGTCCTGGCTGTCGGTGCCGCCCGCCCCGGCATGGATAGCGAGAATCGCATTGCCTTCATCGTGCTTTCCGGAGAGCATCGTCTGGAACGAACGTTTCTCCAATTCCTGCTCAATGGCCTGCACTTCAGCTTCGAGTTCGGGCCGCAGCGATTCGTCATCCATTCCGGCCAGTTCAAGAGAATCATGAATTCGCCGCTCGAAGCCGCGCCAATCTTCGATTTCATTGCGCAGCGCGGCGGCGGTTTTGCTCACTTTTTGCGCCGTTTGGGGGTCATTCCAAAACTCTGGCGCGCCGATTTGTCGTTCCAGGTCAGAAAGTTGGGATTCCTTTGACGCGAGGTCAAAGACGCTCCAAAAGTTGGTGAGTCAATTCCCCGGCTTGTTGTAAACGGTCGATGAGGTCCTGCATAATCTCTCCTGAGGCGCAAGCAGCACGACTTGCGCTACGAATCTAAAATTCCACTCACAAACGCATCCGGGTCGAAGGGCGTCAGGTCTTCGGGTTTTTCGCCCAGCCCGGCAAATAAAATGGGCAGCCCCAGTTCGCGCTGAATGGCAAAGGCCATGCCGCCGCGCGCCGAGGAGTCGAGTTTGGAAAGAATGACGCCGGTTACTTTGACGGCATCTTTGAAGGCCCGCGCCTGTTGCAAGGCGTTTTGGCCGGTAGTGGCATCCAGCACCAGCCAGACGGCGTGCGGCGCGCCGGGCATGGCTTTATTGACGACGCGATAGACCTTTTTCAACTCTTCCATGAGGTTGAAACGGGTATGCAGGCGACCGGCGGTATCGACCAGGATGATGTCCACGCCCCGGGCAATTCCCGCCTGGACGGCGCTGTACGCCACTGCGCCGGGGTCCGACTCGGGAGCGCCCGAGACCACCTCAGCCTTGAGCCGCTCTCCCCAGACCTGGAGTTGGTCAACCGCTGCGGCGCGGAAGGTGTCGGCAGCCCCAAATAAGATTTTTTTACCATCCTTCATGAAGCGTTGGCCCAATTTTGCGGCGGTGGTGGTCTTGCCAGAGCCGTTGACGCCTACAAGCAGGATGACCGCCGGTTTGGTGGAGAAAGCAATCGGCGGCGGGGTGGTTAAACGGGAACGCAATTCCGCCTTGAGAACAACTCGTAAATCGGAGGCCTTTGTCAGCCCATCACGTTTCACCACATCCTTGAGCGATTTCAACACCGATTGGGTCGTCTCAATCCCCAAATCGGCTTGAATCAGCAGCGATTCTAAGTCATCCCAGGTATCGGCATTGATTTCGGTCGCGCCCAGCATGCCCGCCAGGCGGCCAAAGGTGGCTTTGCTGGTGCGCGCGAGTCCTTCGCGCCATTTGTTGAAAAAGTCTGCCATAGCGCGGCGATTATATCAGAAATCATGTTATACTCCCGCCGCGAAGGAGAGAAAAATGAGCGAGGAAAAACCCCAGAATCAGTGGAAAGAAATCGAAGCCGCCTGGAATGGCGATGCCGGTTACATCGCGCGCAATGCTGCCGGGGCAACTGTGCTGATGGGCAAGGATAAAGACGGCAAGCCCGGCATTGGCCCAATGGAAATGCTCTTGTGCGGACTGGCGGGCTGCACGATGATGGATATTATTGATATCATGCGTAAAAAACGCCAGGTTCCGGTCGATTTCAAGGTTATCGTACGCGGCAACCAGCGCTTAACTGAGTATCCCTACCATTTCACCGAGTACCAGGTGGAGTACCTGCTGTGGGGCGAAAACCTGGTCGAAAAAGACGTTGCCCAGGCCGTGCAACTCTCGGAGGAAAAATACTGCTCGGTGGGAGGCACGCTGGTCAAGTCTGGCCCCATTCACTCTACGTTTCGGATTTTGAAACCAGGCGAGGCCGCGTAGCGCAAAATTCATTCCACGCCCGGCGCAACTTTTATATCCATTCATCATCTAAAAAATGATATACCTATTGAGAAAGGATAACTTGAGATGATTGACACCCCCCTCCATGTAACCGACGCGGCCTTCGAAAAGACCGTGCTGCAATCTCCTACCCCCGTCATTGTAGATTTTTGGGCCCCCTGGTGCGGCCCTTGCAAAATGGTTGCCCCTATTTTAGATAAACTCGCCAAAGAATACGCCGGTAAAGTGGTAATTGCCAAAGTGAACACCGATGACAACCCCGAATGGGCTATGAAATACGGCGTGCAGGGCATCCCGACCATGCTGTTCATTGCCGGTGGAAAGGTCATCCATCGCCAGGTGGGCGCGCTTCCAGAACGGATGCTGCGCGAGGCGGTTACCCAATTCCTCGAAGTCGCTGGCAAAAACTAAAGACGTCCTCTTTTCGGGTATACTCTCTTTCCTCTTGCTTCCTCGCTTCGGCAGGAAGCAAGAGGAAAGATTTTTTTACCCGAAAAAGGAAACTTTCACATGAAACGATTTTTCTTGATACTCATCCTGCTTACCGTGCTGACCGCCTGCAGCAGCCAGGCGCAGTCGCCCGCCCCTACAGTGGATGTCAACGCCACCATCGCCGCCCTCTCCGGCACGATGATGGCTGGAACCCTGACCGCGCAGCCCACCGAAACACCCCTACCGACTTCCACCTTTACCCCGCAGCCAACGGCCACCTTCACCCTCACCCCTACGCTTACCGAAACACTCACGCCCACACCTACCGCCACCCTGCCGCCCTTTTATGGGGAATTTGTTCCTGCCGGGCTGCCGAACGGCGTCAACCGAGGGCTTGTTTTGTTTGAGAATGAAACCCAAATCAGACCAGTGCACCTGAATATTCAAGGCACAACCGCCCAAGGCGAAAAACCCTATTACTACCGGTGGACTTTTGATGAAAGTCGACACAAATACGATTTACCTTTTGGAACGTATGATTACGTTATCTTCTTGGGAGAAAAGAAAATATTCAGCGGTTCTGTGCGCATCTACAATTTTGACAAAACCACATTCTTCATCCGAGAAGACAAAGTGGTCATTGCCGGGCCATAAAAAGGTCTTCGATTTGCCCCTTGCAGGGCAAATCGAAGGCTACTCTTGCAATTTCATCACAGGCAGCGGCCTGAGGTATACATCAGAGCGCTGTTATAACCACGCCGTGCGGTCCTCAAAAGAGGGCCGTTCGGGTTTAACGGGCGGATTCTCTGGATAACCAACGTAAATGAAACCAATCAAATGTTGCTCTGGCGTAAACCCCAGGAATTGCTTAATGCGCGGGTCACGCGCGCTATCGCCGGTGCGCCAGATGGCCCCTAACCCTTCCGCTTGCGCCGCCAACAACAAATTTTGGCAGGCTGCCGCCGCCGCGCAGATGTTCTCCACCTCATCCACTTTTGCCTCAGTGGGCTTATCGACGGCCACCGCAATTACAACCGGCGCGCGCAGGGGTTTGGCGCGCTCCTTCGCAAGAGCATCCTCGCTCACGGCGGGGAATTTGGCTTTGAACGACTCGGCCATTGCCTCGCCCAAGCGTTCGCGCGCCGCACCGGTCAGCACCACAAACCGCCAGGGGCGTACTTTGTAGTGATTGGGAGCCTGCGCCGCCGCTGAGAGCAACTTTTCAATGAGCGGACGGGGCAGAGCATCGGGCTTGACTTTGCCCACCGATTGACGGGTAAAAATTGCTTCATAAAGTTCCATGTCTGCCTCCATTTTATTTTTTCAAGAATACAAGAGAGCTATAAAAACGTCAACAAATAGACAGCAATATTTACAGCTTTCTTACACCCAAACGGGGGATGTAACAGAAAGCTTCCAGCCGTACAATGGGGATATGAACAGACGACCACTTTATCTCTTCCTGCTGCTCAATCTCATCATCACAGCCTGCAACCTGCCTTCCGCTATCGAAGCGACCCCTGGCCTGATTCTACCCGCACCCACTGAAACAGTCTCCTCACCCTCGGCAACTCCGTCGCCCAATCCACCCACCCCCACCGTTACCAATACCGTCACCTCCACGCCGACCGCCACCGAAACCCCCATCCCGCCCTCCCCTACCATCACCGATACCCCCGCGCCGAGCGCCACCCCCACCTACGCCTTCCCGGCGGTGACGGTGAAAATGCAAGCGCACTGCCGCTATGGGCCATCCAAAGCCCACCTGCACGCCGCCGATTTATACCCTGGCGATACCGGCACGGTACGCGGGCGGTTTCGCTACAGCCAGTGGCTCTACATCAAATTTGATAAACTCGACTACTTCTGTTGGGTTGCGCCGAGCGTGGTGAATGTGGTGGGCGACATTTCCCTGATAAATTACACCGAAGTCAAATTGCCCGTGCCGGGCGTTTACCTGTACGGCCCGCCCGATGAAGTCTCTGCCATGCGTGACGGCGACAAAGTGACCATCCAATGGAGTCAGGTCACGATGACCAAAGACAAAGACCGGGGCTACCAACTCGACCTGTTCGTTTGCCAAAATGGCGCATATCTGTGGTGGCCGGTGTCATTTCCAGACCAATACACCCTTAGTTATACGGTCAAAGACGAAAAAGGCTGTCCCGCCCCATCCGGCGGCGTGATATACACGGTGGAAAAACACGGCTACAGCAAACCCAAAACCATCCCCTGGCCCGCGCCATAGGCTAATCCCAAGACCTGCAACCTACCGTTGCAGGTCTTTTTTTATTTCCTTGCAATGTTCCTGCAATGAAAACTGCCATATCAGGGGAACTTTTCAAAGTAAGTTGACATCTACACTGCGTAAAACATTGATTCAAAGTTCTGTTTCTTATCTGGAGGTTCAAATGTCTACCAAAAAATTTGCTCAGTTCTTCCTCTTGCTGGCGCTGGTCGCGGCCTCGTTTCTGACCACCGCCACTGCGCAAGCAGCCTCGTCCTGTGGAAGCAGTTACACCATCGTCAAAGGCGACACGCTTTACAAGATTGCCGCCAAATGTGACACCACCGTCTCGGCTCTGCGCCGCGCCAACCCTGAAATCGGCTCTGGTAACACAATTTACCCCGGCCAGGTCTTATTGTTACCTGGCGCCATCCTCACGGGCAACAACGGCTTCAATACCTACATCATCGCGCGCGGCGACACCCTCAAATCGCTGGCAACCCGTTTCTCCACCACTGTTGACTACCTGATGAGCCTGAACAAGGACATCAAAGACGAGAATGTCATCTACGAAGGCCAGCGGTTGGTGTATCCGGCCAACGGCGGCGGCAATCCCAACCCACCCACCCCGGTTCCCAGCGGACATACTTACACCGTCCAAAAAGGTGATACGCTCCGCAAAATCGCCGCCTGGACATCCACTACTGTTGATGACATCCTGAAGGTCAACCCACAGATTAAAGATGCCAACAAAATCTACGTCGGGCAAATCATCAACCTGCCCCAGGCGGTCAACAGTTACACCGTCCAAAAAGGCGACACGCTGAAAAAGATTGCCAACAAATTCGGCACAACGGTTGAGAGCCTGAAATTGCTCAACAACCTGTCAGACCCCAACAAAATCTACACCGGCCAGGTGTTGCGCTTATGGTAAACAAAACGCCCCGAAGGTAATTGAAACCTTCGGGGCGTCTTCACTTTATTTTTCGGAAGGCATCGTGCCAAACACCCAATCCCAAAGCGGGGAACTGACTCCAAAACGCTGGTTGGGCGTCTTATAATGATGCTGCATGTGATAACGCTTCAAGAACTTGGCGTAGCCGCTCCGCATCGGAAAATGATGAGTCGCGTAATGCGTCAGGTCGTAAATGAGGTATCCGACCAGCAAACCGGAAGTTAACGGGCTCACCCACTGCGGAAGTTTGAACAAAACCGCCAGGAGCAAGTATAGCAAGCCATACATAATCCCTGCCATCGGGATGCTGACGGCTGGCGGCATCACCAGGCGGGTTTTGCATTGCGGCTGGGCGTGATGCACGCCATGAAACAGGAAACTGATTCGCTCCTGAAGCGCGCCCCGCGCCGGGAAGTGAAACAAGAAGCGGTGCAGAAGATATTCCAGCAGGGTCCACAGGAACAGGCCGAGCAGGAACCCAGCCGGCACAAACCATTCCAACCTCCCGGCGGCAACGATGGGTCGCGCGAAGAAAAAGACCGCCACCGGCAGCCAAAGAACAACCACCGCAACCGGGCTGATATGGGTAAAAAATTCCAGGAAATCAGATTTGAATAGGCGGATAGGGGTATCGCTGTGGTCAACGGGTAAGTGACTCATGGCCAATCCTTTGTATGTGAATATCTTATCACAATTCACCGTTCATTTTGGGCCTTTTCAGGTCAGGATAGGCAATTACCAATCTTCAAAAATTTTTGATGTTGCAGGCAAACGCACACGGGTTTTCATGCGCAAAATTTCCCGATTAGTAAGAAGCCGGAACAATATGATACAAATCAACGTCTATAAGGCAGAATTCGTCCGCGCATCAACTACCAAAGATAAACTGATTTTTGGGCTCAACGCCAATATTCAAGTGATTTCAACACTAAAAAACAAACGAGGTCAAAATGAAACCCTTTCTATTATTTGCCCTGTCTCTACTCCTGCTTGCAAGCGCGTGCGCGCCCAAAACATCGGAAACGGATGGACAACCTAGCTATCCCAACAGTTACCCATCCTATCCATCTGGCTCGAACGAAGTAATTCAACCCCCGCAGGCCATCGAACCGCCTTACAATCCTTCGGGCAAACCCGTTCAAACCTATCTCCCACCTGCTCAGCCCGTTGACCCCAACAACCCGTATGCGCCCCTGCCCGGCGATGCAAAGTTGCAAAACGGGCCAGCGTACCTGGAAAACCATGAACTCCAAACAATATCCACCTTGCCGCCAGAATACCTGCTTATGCTGAAAGGTTCATTGCCCACGCCATGCCATGCCCTGCGCGTCAACATCGCTATATCCGAACAAACCAATACAATTGCCATTGAAGTCTATTCGGTCACTGATCCAAATGCGCTTTGCACGCAAGTTCTCCAACCCTTCGAGGCAGAAGTTCCTATACGCAATCTTATCCCAGTTCGGTATAAAGTGCTTCTAAACGGCGAGGAAATTGGCGAAATTGATGGATGAACAATACCTTCGCCAATTTCCAGGGCTGCATTTCTTAACCAGGGATAAACGGAGATAAACATAGATTTTTGCCTTCTTACGGCGATTTCTAGCAAAAAAGCGTCTAAAATCGCCGTTTATCCCCGTTCATCTCCGGTAAATTTGGCCTGAAACCGCAAAGGCGATTTTTGGCGAAGGTATTAATGAAGGCATCGGTAAAAAATCCCCGCTGGCGCGGGGATTTTTTTGTTGCGCGTGATTACTTGTCTTCTTTTATCTTTGCCCCAGAATGCTTAAGCGCGGAGTGCGCCGCTGCCAGGCGGGCAATCGGCACGCGGAAGGGCGAGCAGGAGACGTAGTTGTTGCCGATGATGTGGCACCATTCAATAGAATTGGGGTCGCCACCGTGTTCACCGCAGATGCCCACTTCCAGATCAGGACGAGTCTTGCGGCCTTCATTGATGGCCCACTGCATCAGGCGTCCGACGCCGTCGCGGTCGAGTTCCTGGAAGGGATTCTTTGGCAGGATGCCCTGTTCAACATAAGTGACCAGGAAGTTGCGTTCAGCGTCGTCACGGGAATAGCCGAAGGTCATTTGGGTCAAGTCGTTGGTACCGAAGGAGAAGAATTCGGCCAGTTTGGCAATTTCCCCGGCAGTGACTGCCGCGCGCGGAATTTCAATCATCGTGCCGAACTTGTAATCAAGTTTGGCGACTTTCTTCTCGGCCAGCACAGTTTTGGCGATGCGCTCAAGGCGCGGCTGAATCCACTCCAGTTCCTTGACGGTCCCGGTCAGCGGTATCATGATTTCGGGCTTGACGGTGATGCCGCGCAGGGCGCAGTCGGCGGCTGCCTCAAAGATGGCGCGCACCTGCATCTCCACGATTTCGGGCATGGCAATCGAGAGACGCACGCCGCGCAGCCCCATCATCGGGTTGGATTCGTGCAAGGACTTGATGGAAGCCAGCAAGGCTTCTTTTTCCGCCAGTCCATCGGTCTCGCCCTTGACGCGCATGGTGATAACTTCTTCGAGAAGTTTTTCTTCGTCGGGCATGAACTCATGCAGCGGCGGGTCAATCAGGCGGATAATGACGGGATAGCCGTCCATCGCCTCGAACAGGCCGTCGAAATCGGAACGCTGGCTGGGAAGCAGTTCATTAAGAGCCGCAACCCGCTCTTCGCTGGTCTTCGAGAGAATCATGCGCTGGACAATCGGCAGACGTTCCGGCTCGAAGAACATGTGCTCGGTGCGGCACAAGCCAATTCCAACCGCGCCATACGAGCGGGCGCGCCGGGCGTCTTTGGGATAGTCCGCATTCGTCCAAACCTGCAAACCGCGTCCCTTCTTGCCATCGGGCATGGTGCGGATATCGGGGCGGGCGCAAATTTCATCCGCCCAGCCGAGCAGAGTGAGCAGTTCGGTCTGTTCTTCGAGAGACGGGGAGGTCATCGGGATTTTCCCAACGAAGACCTGGCCGGTTGTCCCATCCACCGAAATCCACTCGCCTTCCTTGACAGTTATCTCGCCAACGGTCATTGTGCGGGCTTCCATATCAATTTTGATTGTAGAAGCGCCCACCACGCACGGGATACCGAACTGACGCGCCACCACTGCCGCGTGAGAGGTCGCGCCGCCCTCGCTGGTCAGCACGCCCTTCGAGGCAATCATGCCGTGAACGTCATCCGGCTTGGTGAAGGGGCGCACCATGATGGTGTCCTGCTTGTGTTCCTTAGACATCTTCTCGGCGGTGTCGGCGTCGAAATAAGCCTGACCAACGGCCGCGCCAGGCGAGGCGTTCACGCCCTTGGCGAGGAACTTGCCAGCCGCTTCGGCTTCCTTCTTGGCCTTGTCATCGAACTGCGGGTGCAGCAGAGTATCTACATTTTCGGTGCTGACGCGCAAGATGGCTTCTTCTTTAGAAATCAGGCCTTCATTGGCCATATCGACGGCAATCTTAATAGCTGCTTTGGCCGTGCGCTTGCCGTTGCGGGTTTGGAGCATCCACAGTTTGCCGCGCTCAATGGTGAACTCGACATCCTGCATGTCTTTGTAGTGCTTTTCGAGTTTGGCGGTGATTTCCATGAACTCGTTATAGGCTTCAGGCATTTGGGTGGCGAGATGCTCAATCGGGTCGGCATTGCGGATACCGGCCACCACATCTTCGCCCTGGGCGTTGAGCAGGTACTCGCCCATCATCTTTTTCTCGCCCGTTGAGGGGTTGCGGGTGAAAGCGACGCCGGTGCCAGAATCTTCGCCCATGTTGCCAAAGACCATTGTCACAATATTGACGGCAGTACCGAGGTCATCGGGGATATTGGTGGCGCGGCGGTAGTCGATGGCTTTCTTGCCCATCCACGACTCGAACACGGCCTTAGTCGCCAGTTCGAGCTGTTTGTAAACATCCTGCGGGAAGTCGGAACCGATGTGCTTCTTGTATTCTTCCTTGAAGATGGCTACCAGGGCTTTCCAGTCCTCGGCGGTCATCTCGGTATCGAGTTTATAGCCCTTTTTGGCTTTGTACTCCGCCATTGGATGCTCGAAGACTTCATCATCCACATTAAAAACGGTTGTGCCGAACATTTCGACCAGACGGCGATAGGAATCCCACGCAAAACGCGGATTGCCGGTCAGATTGGACAGCCCTTCCACCACTTCATCATTCAAACCGATGTTGAGGATGGTGTTCATCATGCCCGGCATGGAGAACTTCGCGCCAGAGCGGCACGACACCAGCAGCGGGTTCGACGGGTCGCCAAATTTTTTGCCTGTCGCTTTTTCGACGGCTTTCATTGCCTCCAACTGCTGCTCCCACTGCCCTTCGGGGAAACCGCCGGTCTTGCGGAATTCGTTGCACGCTTCAGTGGTTACAGTAAAGCCGGGAGGAACTGGAACGCCAGCGCGCGTCATGTCTGCCAGGCCAGCACCCTTGCCGCCGAGGAGTGAGCGCACGCCTTCCCAATCGCCAGCCTGTTTTTCGGCTTCGGCGACTTCTTCAAAAAGATATACCCATTTTTTTGCCATGTATGGCCTCCTGAAATAGAAAGTATGATAGCGTGATAGGCCGTCTCCGGCATATCAGGCGAAGTTTACCACAAATGGATTTGCCGGGGACATTTTTCGACAATCAAAATTGTGACTAATCTCACAATGCTCGCCGCATGAATATTGTTAGTCACATGCAAAGTCGCGGTTGGTAAAATCTGGCATAATTTTAGCAAAGGACAAGTCCCGCATGAGCATAAAAATCTTAATGATTGACGATGACCCTGCAATGACGGAGTTGATTGGGCTATTGTTGCGCAGTCATGGGATGGAAGTCGTCGGCTGCAACGATAGTAATCGCAGTGTTGAACTGGTAAAAAGCGAAAATCCCGATATTATCTTGCTTGATTTAATGATGCCCGGCCACGACGGTTGGGAAGTTTGCAAAGCCATTCGGACGTTTACGAATACCCCCATTGCAATTCTGTCGGCTATTGACGACCCGGCGGTCATCTCCAGCGCGCTCGACGCTGGCGCGGATGATTACCTGGTCAAACCCACCCCAGGCGGGGTATTGGTGGCGCATATCAACAACCTGGCGCGCAGACACATGGTGGAAAAAAATAAGAATGCCCTGATGCGTCATACCAGCCCGCTGACAGAGTCGCATATACTTCAGCAAAAACCTTTGCAGGCTTAATTGCCCAGAGTACAATAGGTGACAGTCACTTGAAAGGTGACTGTCACCTATTTTCGATTTACGAGGAGCCGGCCTTGCAAACCTGTTCGCGCTGTAACGCTTCATCTCCTGACACGGCCAAATCTTGCGTCAATTGCCACGCCGACCTGAGTGAATTTTCGGTGAATGCGGTTGCGCTCAAGAAATTCCGCGAAAACCCGCGCGTGACATCGATTCGAATCAGCGTGGCGCACGATGCCTGCCCGCTGTGCTATGAATCGCGCGGCACTTTTGAAAAGGATGCTGTGCCGATTCTGCCCCATGAGGGCTGTTCGCACCCGCAAGGCTGCCGCTGCAATTACGCGCCAGTGTTGAACGAGATTTATCCTTAACCGCTTGTTTTTGCGTAATTGAACTGTGGAAAAAACGAGAAACCGCCTGCCATTTCAACATGGCAGGCGGTTGTGATTCAGAGCAGCATTTTCAGCGCGTCGGCAGTTTGCTCGGGGGCCTCGAAGGGCGGGCAATGCCCCACGCCCGGCAATTCCGTCAGCCGCGCGGCGGGCAGGGCGGCCTTCATCTCGCGGGCGCGTTCGATGGGGACGAGGGTATCCTCGAGGCCGTGGACGATGACGACGGGCACGGTCAGGGCGGCGAGAACGGAGCGCGAATCGGGGCGTTCGGCCATGGCCTGGAGCGCACCCATCACCCCGGCGGGCTGCTGGCGCTGGATGATTTGCCGCAGGACGGGAGCGTGGCGCGGGTCGGCGGTCAGTTTATCGGCCATGCCGAGGACGGCGCGAAGGCCTTCACGCCTGACTTGCTCTAGGGTGTCATAGCGCCCGGCTTTTTTCTCCGGGGTATCGGCGGCAGCCTGGGTGCCGAGCAGGCCCAGGCCAAGCAGTTGAGCGCCAAAGCGGCGGGCAAAGGCCAGGGCGAGGTATCCGCCCATCGAATGCCCGGCGAGAAAGGCTGAGGGGAGGCCGAGTCTGGCGAGGAGCGCGCTCAGGTCAGCAGCCATGTCGTCGAGACGGTACCCGCTTCCAGCCGCCGGAGAGTCCCCGAACCCCCTTAAATCAGGCACGATGCAGTCGAAATGGGCTTCGAGGTGCGGCAGGAGCGGGTTCCAGAAGGCGCGGTCGAGCGGAAAGCCATGCACCAGGACGAGCGGCGCGCCCCGGCCAGAGCGGTGATAGGCGAGTTTTGTCATGGTTTATGTCCTTTCCCTCGTTTCTCGGGACAAGCAACCAGCCAGCCGCGCGCAAAGGCCAGGGCTTCTTCGCGGGTAGAAAGGGCCCCGGCAGCCTGGGTTTCGCGGATGGCTTCGAGCAGTTTGCCGATTTCGGGGCCGGGTTTCATTTTCAGGTCGTTTATGAGGTCGTCGCCGTTGAGGAGTTGCGGCGGGCGGATGATTTCCCCGGTTTTTTCGTAGTATGCCTCCAGCAGGGCGCGGGCCACATCCAGGTTGGCAGCCCAGTACTCTTGCGTCAGGGTATGGTCGTAGGTGGCGCGGACATCGGCCAGGGCGAGCAGAATGAGCGAGACGCCCGCTTCGCCGGTTTCGCGGAAGAAGCGGTAGATGGCTTTGCGGGTCGGGTCGGCGCCGCTCCCGGCTTTGCGGCTGGTATGGAAGTGGACGCGCATGTGGTGACGGACGAGCAGTTTGAGCCGGTCGAGTTCGTCGTTGCTCAGGTGAAGAGCCATGCCGCGCTTGAGAGCGGTGAGGGCGCCCTGTTCATCGTGGCCGAGGAAGCGGATGCGGCCATTCGGCTCGCTGGACTGGGTTTGGGGTTTGTTCACATCGTGATAGAGCGCGGCAAAAAAGAGCAGGGCGCGCGCCGAACGGTCGGGGTTGAGGGTGGGGCCGAGATGCGCGCCGATTTGCTCCCGATAACGCCCCAGGCGCAGCACCAGCAGGCCGTTGAACAGGTCGGCGTTGCCCTTGCTTTCGTCGTAGTTGGGCGCGAGGGCGGCCAGGAGGCCTTCGAGATGGCGCAGGACGGCCAGGGTATGCGTCCAGACATCGTGAACATGCGGCGCAGATTGTTCAACGCCTTTCAGGGCGGGCAGTTCGGGCAGGAGAGCGGGAAACACGCCGAGCATTTCCAGCGCGCGAATGGATGCGTCGGGTTTGAGGCCTTCCAGCATTTTGAAGAGTTCGTCGCGCTGGCGTTCGGGACTGATATTTTCCAGCAGGGGCACGGCGACCTTCATCAACTTGCGGGTTTCGGGGTCGATGCTGAAGCCCAATGCAGCCGCCTGGCGCACAGCGCGCAGGATGCGGGCCGGGTCGTCGCTGAAAGCGGTCTCGGCGCAGGCACGGATGCGTTTGGCGCGGATATCGCTGATGCCGCCCAATGGGTCGAGGATTTGGCCGGTGTGGATGTCCATTGCCACGGCGTTGATGGTGAAGTCGCGCCCGCGCAGGTCGGCTTCGAGCGAATCGCCGCGAAAACCGGCAAAATCGAGGCTGTCGCGCGAACCATCCGAGTTCTGGAGGACGATGCGGGCGGTGTCGTTTTGTTCATCGAGCGGGAAAAATGCGCCGGGCAGTTTATCGGCCAGTTTGCGGGCCAGTTTGAGCGCGCCGGGCGGGGTGGCAAAGTCGAGGTCGTGTGTTTCGCGTCCCAGCACCGCGTCGCGCACCGCGCCGCCCACCAGGTAAACGGGCAGGTCGGCGGGCAGCAGGGCGCGCACGCGGTCGATTAAGGGCGATTGGACGGGCATTTCGGGCATATATTTGATTTCCAGACGGTCTTTGCGGCGAGCCTGGCGCGCGGCGAGCAAGGCTTCTTGCTGAGTTGCGCCCTGGGCGACCACTTTCCCGCGCACCAGGGCCACCCAGCGCCCGGCGTAGAGCAGGCTTTCGGGGGGTTCTTGCGCGGGTTCGGCTGGGCTGGACAAGAGTCGCCTCGTTTTTGTCCAAGTGCTTGTGGTACACGGATTGCGCGGATTTGATGGATTTACACGGATATTTCCCATCAACAGCGCAGGCGGAATGAATTCCGTAGTAAGGGTTACACGGGTTGAATATATTTTGCCAAATCAGCAGAACCGATGAAGGGCAGGTGACGGAAACGCTCGTCGATGTCGATTCCGTAGCCGAAAACGTATTTATCCGGCACGTCGAAACCGACGTAATCGACCTGCACCGGCACTTCGCGGCGCATTTTCTTGTCGAGCAAGACGCAGACCCGCACGCTGAGCGGCTCGCGGGTGCGCAGCATGGAGAGGACATGCGCCAGGGTGCGCCCGCTGTCCACGATGTCTTCCACGAGCAGGACATGGCGGCCTTCGATGTTGGTCAGCAGATCGAGGTTGACGCGCACGTTGCCGCTGGAGGCGTAATTCCCCCGGCCATACGACGAAAGCGACATGCAGTCGAGTTCGTGCTGGATGGTGAGTTGGCGGGTCAGGTCGGCGGTGAAGGTTATCGCGCCGCGCAGCAGGCAGACGACGAGCAAGTCCTGCCCTTCATAGTCGCGGCTGATTTGCGCGCCCAACTCGACGATGCGCGCTTTGATTTCCTCGGCGCTGACGAGGACTTCATCGATAAATTCGGTGTAATCTTGCATGGGTCACTCCGGTTTGTATTTGTCCAAATCGACCACCGCCACGAAGGGCAGGTTACGGTAGTATTCGTCGATGTCGAGGCCATAGCCAAAGACAAATTTGTTTTCGATGACGAATCCGCGATAGTGGATGGGGACGACCACTTCGCGGCGGGATTCTTTGTCGAGCAGGGCGCAGACGCGCAGGGATTTTGGCTTGCGGGTCTGGAGCATTTCCAACACATGGGCGATGGTGTGGCCGCTATCGACGATGTCTTCCACCAAAAGAACGTGCCGGTCCTCGATATTTGTCTGCAAGTCATAGGTGACGCGCACATTGCCAGTCGCCGAACGCGCGCCTGTGCCGTAGGATGAAATCGCCATGCAATCGATGGCGTTCGGGACCGTGACATGACGCATGAGATCCACCAGGAAGGGCAGCGCGCCGCGCAGGATGCATATCAATAGCAGTTCTTCACCAGCATAATCGCGGTTGATTTCGTCGGCTAGTTCCTTGATGCGCTTTTGCAGGGTTTGTTCATCTATCAGGATTTCGCCCAGGAATTCTCGATAATCTTGCATGGAGTCTCCATGTTTTTTGCTGTTTTTTTGCCCCTCCCCTTTGGGAGAGGAAATAGGGTTGAGGGAGAATCAACGCGGGACTTGGCCCCACTTAACGCGGGACTTCGTGGTGCTGGCGGCAGCGGGCTTCGTAGAGTTCAGACGCGCCAACGATGACGACGGGGTCATCGTAACGGGCGGGTTTGCCATTCACCAGTCGCTGGGTGCGCGAAGCAGGTTCGCCGCAGACCATGCAAATCGCGCGCACTTTATCAACCTGCTCGGCCTTCGACATCAGCGCGGGCATGGGGCCGAAAGGTTCGCCGCGAAAATCCTGGTCGAGACCAGCAACGATGACGCGCACGCCCCGGTCGGCCAGTTGGCGGGTGACTTCGAGGATGCCATCGTCGAAAAACTGGGCTTCGTCAATGCCGACGACGGTAGTATCCGGCTCCATTTTGGCGGGGATATCGCCCGATTTTTCGACCGGAATAGCGGAGAAATCAGCCCCAGCGTGCGAGGTGACCTTTTCGACAGCATAGCGCACATCGATGGCCGGTTTGAAGACCTGCACTTTCTGGCGGGCAATCACCGCGCGGCGCAGGCGGCGGATGAGTTCATCCGTCTTGCCGCTGAACATCGAACCACAAATGACTTCGATCGAACCGTGAATATGCTTCATGTCCTCTCCCAGGGGAAATAATAACAGGCAGATGTTGAACATCTGCCTGTTAAGTTTACCTGATTTTAATGCGATTGCAGGATTTTTAAGCGGCTTCGGGCAGGTCATAGCCCAAAGCGCGGATTTTCTTCTTGCTATCAATGAGCGCTTTGCGGCCAAAGCCCTCAATGGACAAGGCGGCTTCATCGCCCTCAGCAAGTTTTGCCATCAACTGGGCAATCGTAGTAATACCAGCTTTAGCGAGCGACTCGGTTACGCGCGCGCCAAGTTCCAGGTCGGCAATTGGCTTGGCCGGGGCCTTTTTGGCTTCTTCGCGGGTTTTGACCTGCTCCACATACTCCTGGCGGGCCTGAAGCTTCTTATAGAAGCGGTCTACCTGCCCTTCCACGTCGAGAATGCGGGACTGCTCACCGGAGAAAAACGGGTGGCATTTGGAGCAAACTTCAACATGGATAGATTTTTTTGTCGAGCCGGTCGTCCAGGTGTTGCCGCACGAGGCGCAAACCACCTTGGTATCTTCATAAAACGTCGGATGAATTTTTTCTTTCATTGCGAGCCTCTGTTATTCAGCCGCAGCGGCTGCTTCCAACGCTTCCGCGGGGATAACGTTGGCGCGCTTGCGCCCATGCACAATATCGTAAACAACAATGCCATCAACGACGGCGAAAAGGGTGTCATCCTTGCCCACCATCACGCCCATGCCGGGTTTGATGTGAGTCCCACGCTGGCGGACGAGGATGTTGCCAGAGAGGACGAACTCACCGGCATAGCGCTTTACGCCCAGGCGTTGAGAATTGCTATCGCGTCCATTTCGGCTGGAGCCGCCACCTTTTTTATGAGCCATAGTTACCTCTCTTACTTTTCGATTGTCTCAATCGCAAGGCGGGTGTAAGACTGGCGATGACCGGTCTTCTGGCGAATGCGCTTCTTGGGGCTGTAGGTGAAATTGATGGTCTTCTCACCTTTGAAATGCTCCACAACCTTCGCGCTAACAGACGCGCCCGAAACCACCGGCGCGCCGACGGTGACGTTGTCACCATCCACCAGCAACAGCACTGAATCGAGTTTCAGGCTCTCGCCGGCTTTCACATGCAGCAGGTCAACATCGATGACCCCGCCTTCGACGGCCTTATATTGTTTGCCGCCGCTTTCCAAAATAGCGTATTTCATAGTTCCTTTCTCCTGGTCTTCGCTTCGCCACAGCCGCCGCGTAAGGGTTTTCCCAATTCGCCGCGCTGCGGGTAAGCCCGGAATAACACGCGAATACTCCCAACAAGAAGCAGGCGCGAAGGGGTATTATACTACGGGGCGACAAAGTGTCAACGTTAAAACGCAAAAAATAAGCGCCTTTCCGCCTCGACTGAAAAACCAATGCAAATTGTGATTGCGCGGGGTATAATCAATTTGTCTGACAACTTTCTCCCACTCTAAGGAGTTTTTATGACCACCATTGACCTGACCATCTACCCTGAGCGGCGCAAACGCGCCATCCAGCGCGCCCGTGAGCGCAACATTATTATCCCAACTTACGCGCAGATGAAAGACCCCTCCAAAATCCCGGCCAAAATCAAGCAAGAGCTGGCCGGTATCGGATTGTGGGACATCCATCCGCGCAACCTGTTCCGCATCACCTGGAAGAACGAACCCAAAGCACACGGCGGCGGCTTCGGCGGCGTCAACTGGCTGGAACTGCCTCCCGCGCTAACAGGCGTGCCAGCCCGCATCATCGTGCTGGTTGGCAAATGGTTTCCCACCGGCGCGCATAAAGTGGGAGCAGCCTTTTCGTGCCTGGTGCCGCGCCTTGTCACCGGTCAGTTCGACCCGACCACCCAAAAGGCTGTCTGGCCCTCTACCGGAAACTACTGCCGGGGCGGGGCCTATGATTCGGCCCTGTTAGCCTGTGATTCGATTGCCATCTTGCCCGAGGGGATGTCGAAAGAACGTTTCGACTGGCTGGCGCAGGTTGCCGGGGAAACCATTAAAACTCCGGGGTCAGAATCCAACGTCAAAGAGATTTTCGACAAATGCTGGGAATTGCGCAAATCGGGCCAGGATTTGATGATTTTCGACCAGTTTCAGGAATTTGGCAATTACCTGTGGCATTACGAAGTCACCGGCCATGCAATGGAAGAAGTTCTCAAGCAAGTCATGCGCCCCGGCGACGAATATCGCGGCATGACCAGTGCCACCGGCTCCGCCGGGACAATTGCCAGCGGCGATTATATGAAGCAGCGATTCCCCAACAGCAAAATCGCAGCCAGCGAGGCTTTGCAATGCCCCACCTTGCTTGAAAATGGATTCGGCGCGCATCGCATCGAGGGCATCGGAGACAAACACGTACCCTGGATTCACAATGTCAAAAACACCGACCTGGTGGTCGCCATTGACGATAATGCAGTCGTCAACGTTGCGCGTTTGTTTAACGAAGAAGATGGCCGCGCCTACCTGGTCGAAAAAGGCGTTCCAGAATCTCTGGTCTCGAATCTCGATTTGTTAGGCTTTTCCGGCATCTCGAATGTGCTGACCGCCATTAAGATGGCGAAATACTATGAGATGGGCGCAAACGACATCGTGCTGACCGTGCTGACCGATTCGATGGAACTGTACCATAGCCGCATCCACGAAATGCGCGAAGAAATGGGCGAATATTCCGCGCGCAATGCCGCCGCCGATTACGCCCGCTGGATTTTGGGACAATCGACCGACAACCTGCTCGAACTGCGCTACAACGACCGCCGCCGCGTCCACAACCTGAAATATTACACCTGGGTGGAGCAGCAGGGCAAAACCTACGAAGAAATCCAGGCCATGTGGTATGAGCGGGACTACTGGACGGGAATCCAGAAACAGGCCGACGAAATTGACGCATTGATTGAAGAATTCAATGCGGAAGTAGGGTTGGCGTAAACGGAAAAAAGTCGTGGCGTCAGAAGTCTCCCGACTTCGGACAAAATCGGGAGACTTTAGAGTCCAGGCAACCTTTACTTTGTCTGGTATACTTGCGCCCATCAAATTTGACGGAGGACCCTATGGCTTTTATCACCGAAAGAAAGCGTGAAATCAACCGCCGCCGCCATCGCAAGGCGAAGATAGCAAAACTCAAGGCAAAATACCTCGCCGCCACCAACAAAGCGGATAAGGAAAAGATTGCCGCCAAAATCAAGCGGCTGAGCTTTTATGTTCAACTGCCAAAGTAAGCCTCATCCATAAGATAGACAAC
Organism: uncultured Anaerolinea sp.; assembly: GCA_964422545.1. GTDB lineage: Bacteria > Chloroflexota > Anaerolineae > Anaerolineales > Villigracilaceae > UBA5195. The sequence goes on from CAYRBO010000001.1 coordinate 384,991, forward strand.
CCAAAAAAGAAGAGGGAATTCTAATCCCTCTTCTTTTTGAATTGGAAAAACATCTCATCCACAGCGCCAAACTCCGGTCGCTCGTTAACAAAATAAATAATTGGCAGACACAAAAATCTACGATAATATAGAAGCATGACATTACCATCTTGCAACCGGGAAGAAGAACTTACCATCCTAATTCGGGCGCGTTATCCGCTCCTCTACATTATGTCGTGGGAAGAACGGCGCATTGAACAAATGCTGCGCCGAGTGGCGCAAAACCTGCGCAAAAAACTCTACGGCTGGACAATTACAGACGGTTTACGCCCGTTGGATGAATCCAACCCCCAACGCCCCGACCCGGAAACCTGTCTGCCGCTTCATGCCCTAGATCTGATTACCGCTTCACAAGAATCGGCCATTTTCCTGCTCAAAGATTTTCACCCCTATTGGGATGAACGCCGCCCAGTGCAAGAACAGCCCATCGTCACGCGCCGCATGCGCGATATGGTTAATCACATCAAAGAAAGCCGCAAAACGGTCATCTTGCTCTCGCCGCTGGTCAGTTTTCCGGCTGAAATGGAAAAAGACATCATCCTCTTAGACTATTCGCAGCCAGAACGAGAAGAAATGGAACACTCTCTGGAGCGCGTCTTGCGCTCGGCCCGCGAAATTGGCGGCGTAAAGCTAGATTTGACGCCAGCCATGCGTGAGCAAATCCTGGCTGCCGCTCAGGGCCTGACGTGCAGCGAAGCCGAAAACGTCTTTGCCAAGTCATTGGTGATGAACCGAAGTTTAGATGTAGATATCATCATCGCGGAAAAAAAGCAAATCATCCGTCGGTCACACATCCTAGAGTATTTCGAGAGCCTGGAAAATATGACCTATGTAGGCGGTATGCCCCTGCTTAAGGAATGGCTCAACAAACGCGCCCTGGCGTTTAGCGAACGCGCCCGACAATTTGGCCTGCCAGAACCCAAAGGCCTGCTATTATTAGGCGTGCAAGGCGCCGGAAAAAGCCTGGTCGCCAAAGCCATCGCCAGTCAATGGCGGCTGCCACTGTTGCGGCTTGATTTAGGCCGCCTGTTTAGCGAACTGGTCGGCTCCTCCGAACAAAATATGCGAACCGCGTTGCGCCTGGCCGAATCTATTTCCCCCTGCTTGCTCTGGTTGGATGAACTGGAAAAAGGTCTGGCCGGAGTAGCCAGTTCGCACATGTCTGATGCTGGTACAACCGCGCGCGTCTTTGGCAGCTTTCTGACTTGGATGCAAGAAAAAACCGCGCCGGTCTTTGTCGTCGCCACCGCGAACGACATCAGCATCCTGCCCCCCGAAGCCTTGCGAAAGGGCCGCTTCGATGAAATTTTTTTCATTGACCTGCCTTCTTTTGCAGAACGCAAAGAAATTTTTAGCATTCACATCCAACGCCGCGGAAGAAGCCCGCAAAATTTCGACCTCGACCCCCTGGCAACGTTGAGCGAAAACTTCTCCGGCGCGGAAATTGAAAACGCCGTCATTGCCGCTCTGTATGACGCCTTCGAGGCCGGCCACGACCTGACCCAGGCAGACTTGGTTCAGGCCCTGCGCCAAACCGTTCCTCTTGCGCGCACCATGGAAACCCAAATTAAAGCCCTGCGGCAATGGGCGCACACCCATGCCCGACCCGCCTCCTACCCGCCACATACGCAACCAGTCTTCGATGGGCTCCGCCGAATGGAACTATGAACACTATTAATCTCTTGCACGCAGTCATCCGCCGCAATCTGTTCTGGCTGGAACGCCTGTTGATTGCAAGTGGCCTGACCGCTCTGCTCGGACAATTGTTGACAACCCAACGGGTTTACCCCATCTATTGGGATACTGTCGTTTTGGCGGGGGTCTTTCTTTCGCTCTTGCTCTGGCCCACCATTGGCTATTTTGTGCTGATTCTGGCGGCTCTCTATCCGCTGGGAAGCATTTCCATCTACCTTGCGGTATTATTTCTGGCAATTGCGCTGATTGGTCAACCTTGGTTTATCCCCAACTTAGGGCTGGTGACCCTGACGCTGAGCGCCCCATTTTTGAACGGAATCTACCTGGCCTGGCTCGTCCCCCTGCTAGGGGGGCTGTGGTGGGGGCCGCGTGGCGGGTTATTCGCCGGGTTGATTGCGGCAGCATGGGGCAAAATGCTATTTGGGCTGATTGGCCTGCCCCCAGACTGGTTGAAACTGGCCGGCTTATACCCGGACCTCGGCCCAACCCTTTTACGCTTTCGCGGCCTGGATTCTTTGCAAGTCCTTACCGTCATTGCGGCCCCTCTCACCCCCAACTCAACAGATGCACTATACCACACCTTGCAAATCACCATTTGGGCTTTTACAGGTTGGTGCATCGGCCAGTTTAGCCTCAAAAACTGGGTACAATATCAACGTCCGCGCGCATCCCTGGCGTTGCTCACCGCAGGCGTTGCATTGCTCTCCGGTCTTCACATTCTGCTTTTTGTCTGGCTCAGTTTTTCAGAACTTCCTCCTGTGATACTCACCGGACTCCTGCCCACAGCCAGCGCTTCGTTGCTGGCAGGCATCCTGGCCGAGTTAACCCTGTATTTTTTTGAACACCCCTGGAGCATGCCTGCCCGGGCCTCCGCTCGCGCCTCTTCTGCTGCGGCCATCTCTCTTGAGCCAACCGCGCCCCTTCAATCCTTTAATCCTGCTTCTTCAGGCAAGCCGCACACCGAGACGCCACCCAAAGAAGACGAAGAAAAACTCATTATGATTGAATTGGATTGAAAGATCATCGTGCAAACTCAAAGACTTCGCCCTAACCGTACCCATGCCACCCGCACGCGGCAATACTATGCCACTCCGGGCATATTAGTCACTGCAATCAGCATAGGGCTGGCGCTTGTTTTGCTCCTGACTGTCTTCGTAGGAGATTGGTTCAAATCGCCTGGGTTACAAGTCTCTGCTTCGCGTACCTTGTTTTCTCCCAACAACGATGGCAGTTTTGATATCTTCGATATTGCATACGACCTGCAAAACCGCGCATCCACAACAGTTATCATTTTTTCAGATGCCCGGGAAGTGCGAGAATTGCAAAGCAAAACCTCGCAACTGCCAGGAAAACACTTCCTCACCTGGGATGGCCGAGACCAAAACGGCAGTCTTTTGCCCGATGGCACCTACCGAATCCAAATCACCGCGCAATCGGCCTTTCGCAGCGAATCGCGCGCCATCTCTGTCCAAATTGACACAACCCCACCCCTGGTTCAACTGCTCAACTCTACCGAACAAATGAGGGTGAACACCCCCGAAGTGCTGCTAGAAGGCATCACCGAACCTCGCGCCATGTTGTGGTGGAATGGCAACATGCAAGCGGTTGTTGATTCCAGCGGACGATTTACGCTGCCCTTGCGCCTGCAAGAAGGTACAAACTCCTTCACATTTCGCGCAGTAGATGAAGCCGGAAATGTCTCTGAAATTCGCCGCGAAATCTCGCTCATTACGCGCGGGCCAGAACTAACATTACTGCGCCCCACTGAAAACGAATGGACCAACCAGCAAGTCGTCGAAATTCAGGGCCGCACCAGCCCAGGCGGAGAATTGAGCATTAACAATCAACGCGTCCCCATCAGCGAAGATGGGTCTTTCCGGTACCAGGTTGTTCTTACCCCCGGTACAAACCTGTTACACCTGGAGGCCAAAGACGAATTAGGCAACATCACCAGCCTGAACCGAACGGTTTACTTCAAATCTGGAATCGCAACTATTGAATTGAACATCGAAGACGGAGCAATCGTCACCGCCCCCAGCCTGCAACTGGTAGGAAAAGTGGAGCCCGGCAGCCGCGTCTCAATTAATGGGCAACCCGCTACAGTAGGCATGTTGGGCGACTTCCAAATGACCCTGCCCCTGCTCGAAGGCCAAAATGTCATCGAAATTCAGGCCATTGACCAGGCCGGTAACCTTAGCCGCCTTACCCGCAGCATCACATATAATGCTCAACCAACTCAAGACGCGAGCTGGTCTCAACTGACAACCAACTTCAACCAGGCTCCCTGGCTCGTTGTTCCCGCCCTGGTCTTAACCTTGCTGGTCCTTGGCCTGCTGTATTGGAAACGTAATCACGTCGAACTGTCGTTGGCTCTTAGCCAGCCCACATTCACCCCCGGCCTTCCCGCCGATCAAATCTTCGAAATCTATTTGGATTTAAGCCAGACTGCGCGCGTTACCCTCGAAGTGTTAGACGAAAAAGGCTACCCGCGCGCCACCTTGCTGCGCCAACGCCGCAAAATGGGCAAGCAGCACATCATCCAATGGAACGGGCGAGATGACCAGGCCCAAATTCTGCCCCCAGGCCTGTACACCATTCGCGCCGAGGCCGGCAGCCCGCCCTTGCTGGCAACCTGCTCCGTCCAACTTCAAATTGAACGGCCACTCACCAGTGTATCGGTTCGCCCAGTCACCTCGCGGCAAACGGTTGGCTCCGACTCGCGGCGTTGAACCCCAACCTCATGCTTGCCCCAACGTCCCTTGTTCTCGTCTGCTTGTTGCCCGCCCCGCGCGACCTGGAACTGGCGCGCTTGCTGGGCTGGTATCGAATTCCGCTTAAATCGGCCCCTAAAGTGATTGCGGTGGATTACCTGGCCTTTTACCAACCTGCCAGCTTCGGCGAAAAAGGCGGGCAAATTCAATATGTCGCCCAGGTGCGCGGCCATGAATTGACTACCCGCGCCGAACTACTGCGCGACGAAGCCGACCATCCCCGCGCCCGCGAGGAATACTTCAAAATACAGTTAGGACCACTGGAACGGCTCAAAAACCCAGTCCGGGCCGAAAAATGGCGGCGCATCACATTCTTCTACACCACCGGCGAACACCTGCTGCGCGCCAAAACCCTGAATGAGCTGGTGGTGGATGGCGAGGAGCGTCAACTGCTCTGGCATTCCCTGCGCGAACGCGCCGAAAACGAATCGCTCTACAAAACCGACCTGCCCGCAGCCGATTTACCGCCCGAAGCACTGCTGGCGTTGCTGGGCATCAAAGAACTCACCACGCCATACCATGCCGGGGACTCAAATGAGCCTCTTTGACCCGCTGACGTTCCGCTACCCGTTCCGCAAATACCAGCGCATGATTCTGCAACAGGTGGCCGCCGAACAGAAGGACCATAAGTATCACCTGGTTGCGCCGCCCGGAGCGGGAAAAACCATCATTGGGCTGGAACTCATCCGCCGCTTCGATGCACCGGCGGTCGTATTCACCCCAACCACCACCATTCAGGCGCAGTGGTACGAAAAAATCGGAATGTTCCTGGAAAACCCGGCAGACATCTCGCGCTACGCCAGCCTTGACCCACGCCAACGCGCGCCAATTCACATTTTCACCTACCAACTGATTTCCACGCCCGCCGAGGCGCAGGAACACATCCTCGAGGCCGCCTTGCGCCAATGGCAGGAGGAACTCGTCCACAGCGGGCAGGCCGCCAGCCTGGAAGCAGCCCGCGAGCGGTTAGAACTCCTGCGTCAGAACAATCCTGAAGCCTACCGCAAAGATACCCTGCGTCACGCCAACCGGGTCAAACACCGTCTCCTGCGCGAACCCGACGTTGACATCGAACCCTTCCTGCACCCCAACGCCCGCCAACTCATTAACGACCTGGTGGCAGATGGCGTCAAAACCATTGTGCTTGATGAATGCCATCATCTGCTCGATTATTGGGCGATTGTGCTGCGTTATCTCATCGGGCGCATCGAAAACCCACGCGTGGTCGGTCTGACCGCCACCCTGCCCTCGCCCGACGGCGATGAGGAATTTGAGAACTACGACAGCCTGCTCGGCGAGGTTGACTTTGAAATCCCGACCCCGGCGGTTGTCAAAGAGGGCGACCTGGCCCCTTACCGTGACCTGGCCTACTTTGTCAAACCGACCCGGCGCGAGATGGAATATCTCAACAAAATCCAGGCGGAATTCGAGGCAGCCATCGCCGGGCTGATCGGCGACTCACGCTTTATTGACTGGGTACGCCGCCTGGGCACGCTCCCGCCCGACACCCCCGAACCACAAACCGAATGGCAAAAACGCTGGGACGAACACCCGCTGCTGATGCTAGCGGCTATCCGCTTTTTGAATCACATCGGGCAGCCGCCACCCCCACATTTGGTCACGCCCGCCGAAGCCACCGAACCCATCGAACTGGAAGATTGGAGCAACCTGCTGGAGCGCTTCGGCCTGGATGTGCTCAAACCCAGCGCCGATGAACGTGACCATCACCTATTGCGCGACCTGCGCAAGGCCATTTTGCCCTTTGGCCTGACGCTGACGGAACGAGGGATACAACAAAGCCGCTCGCCCGGCGACCTGGTGCTAACCTTCTCTGAATCGAAAGATTTTGCCGTGGCGCACATCCTGGCTGCCGAATCGAAAGCCCTGGGCGAGAAATTGCGCGCCATCGTCGTCACCGATTTCGAACGGGTAAGCAGCGGCGTCAAGCGTCTCAAAGGCGTGCTGGAAAATAACGCGGGCAGCGCTGTGCGCCTGTTCGAACGGCTGGTCACTTACAGCGAGACCTTGCCTCTTTGCCCAACGCTGGTCACAGGGAGTCTGTTCCTGTTGCCTGCTGCGGCAGCGCCAACGCTGCTTCAGGAATTTTCTGCCTCGCTGCGCGAGCAAAACTTGCGAGCCTCCTGCTTTATCAAAGCCACCAAAGACCCGGCCATCGTCGAACTGGTTGGCGAGGGCCCCGATTGGACTTCGCGCACCTATGTACGCCTGGCAACTGCCGCCTTCGAAGAGGGATTGATTAAATGTCTGGTCGGCACGCGCGGCATCTTCGGCGAAGGCTGGGACTCGCTGACCTTGAACACGCTGATTGACCTGACCAGCGTCACCACCAGCACCGCAGTCCAACAATTGCGCGGACGCACCATCCGCCTCGACCCAGCCTGGCCGCGCAAAGTAGCGCATAACTGGGATGTGGTTTGCATCGCCCCCCAATACCAACGCGGCGCAGTAGATTTTTTGCGCTTCATCAACCGGCACAACCGTTACTGGTCGCTGGTCATCTACAGTGACTGGCTGGAGGAGCAAAACACCACCAGGCGCGCCGCCCCGCCCCAAATGCACGGGAAAATTGTTAAAGGCGCAGCGCACGTCAGCCCGGAGTTAATGACATCCATCCTGACCGGGCAAAAGGGGCTGATTCAAGACATCAACCTCTGGCTGCACAATCGCCGCATGATGAAGCAAATTCCGCTGCGCGACCAGGTGTATGAATTATGGAACATTGGCGAGGAATATAGCAATTTCACTTACTCGACCACCACCCTCAACACGCGCAACCTGAAAATCCAGACGGTCTTCACGCTCCAAAATACGCTCAAGAAACTGCTGCGCGACCTGTTCACTTCAATACTTACCCTGGTTTTAGGGCTTTTCTACATCGGCGGGCGCGCCTGGTTGAGCAGCTTAGGGGCAGGGTTAGATGTTTTCCTGCTATGCACCTTCTTGTTTTTTGGCATCATCTCACTCTTGGTTATTATTTTTAACGGGCGGCAGATTGCCCAAACTGCTCGCAGCCTGTTCATCGCCCAGGCACCCGATGCTATCCTGCTCGATGTAGGCCGCGCCTTGCTCGAAACCTTGCGTCAGTTGGGCCTTGTCAGCCGCAACCTGGATGCAGGCTATGTGCGCGTGACCAAAACCGCCGACGATGCATACAACGTACTGCTCGACTACGCCTCACCGGAAGATTCGGACACCTTCATCCGCGCCTTTCGGGAAATTTTCGAGCCGGTGCGCGACCAACGCTATCTCATCATGCGCACCGAAGACCGCTTGCCCAACCTGCCGCTACAAATTCTGTGGAGGCCGCTCCGTAACTGGGTGCGTGAAACGGGTATGTACCCGCCCGCCTACCACCCAGTGCCGAAAGTTCTGGCTTCACGCAAGGAACGGGTTGAGCTATTCGCCAAATACTGGGCCAAATATGTCGGCGGCGGCAAAATCGTCTTTACCCGCTCCGAACAGGGCCGGGCCATTCTACTTTCCGCCCGCGCCCAGCGCCGCCCGAAGGTGAAACAACAGGCCTTCGAGACCTGGAGATAACCATCATGAGCATGCCACCCTCCTCAGAACCCGTCTGGACATTTCGCGGCTATCAGTTGAAAGCCAGCGAATTTACAACCGCGATGGTGCATTTCTTCCGCGCCGAAGTGCAGCGCGCCAACGTTTGGCGGCAGCGGCTGGATACCACCACCAACTGGGCGGTCGTCACCACCGGCGCGGCGATTTCCTTTGCGTTTACCCAAAGCGGCGGGCATCCGGTCATCCTGCTCAATCTGATGCTCGTCACCATCTTTCTTATCATGGAAACGCGCCGCTACCGCTACTACGAATTGTGGGCCTCGCGCGTGCGCCTGATGGAAACCGACTTCTTCGCCGCCATGCTCGTCCCACCCTTTCATCCCGCTGCCGATTGGGCCGAATCGCTGGCTGAAAACCTGCTGACCCCGCACTTTCCCATCTCGCACTGGGAGGCCTTTGGCCGCCGCCTGCGCCGCAACTACCTGTGGATTTACGCCATCGTCGGGCTGGCCTGGCTGGGTAACCTGTGGTTTCTACCCACCCCGGCAGCCAGTTATCAAGAAGCCCTGGCCCGCGCCGCCCTCGGACATATTTCTGGCGAATGGACAATACTATTCGTCGGGTTATTCTTCACCACCATGCTCATCATCGCCGCCGTCACCGCCCGCCTGCAAGAAGCCCCCGGCGAAGTGCTGCCGCGGTATGGCAGCAAACACCCCGAAACAGATTCTCCCCAGCGCCGTGGGCTGGCCTGGTTTCGCCCTTCTACGCGCCGCGAACAAAATTTAGCTTTCATCATCACCGATAAAGCAGGCGAAATCGCTCACCAAATTCTGACAGAAATGCGGCGAGGCGCAACCATCCTGCCAGGCAAAGGAGCATACACCGGACAAGAGCGTTCCGTCTTGATGGTTGGGCTGACCGTCACCGAATTTGCTCAACTCAAAGCGCTGGTCGCCCGCCTGGACTCCAGCGCTTTTGTCATCATTGCGCCGGTCAAAAGCATTTTTGGGCGTGGGTTTTCTCCGCTGGAGCAGTAACCCAAGGGCGCATATAACCTTTCAGATTCAGCCTCACTGAGAATAAATTGACGTGACTCCACTGCAAAAAGGTTTCTAGCAAAGCCGATTTTTGGCGTAGGACAAGATATTATCTTGTCCTACCTTTGGGCTTTGCGCGAGAAAAAGTAACTGATCAGCCTATTTTGGTAAAAACCGCTATATGTGGCAAAACAGGCCGAATTCTCAACATATGTTCACATCTGCTTGCCGTATCTATGGAAAATTTGCGTCCATTCTGCGCAAAGCCACCATATTTGGCGGTCGAATAACTATACCTGAGTAGTTACGCGGAAACTTAATTTACAATGTACTTATCACGAACTGACGTTAGTATGAGTAGTTACCATTTTTCAAGCCAAAATAACGTTACGCATTCTAACTGATGTTGTAGAGGAGCGTGCCATGTCAATTCTTATCAAAAACGGGACATTAATCACCGCATCAGACACCTTCCAGGCCGATATTCTCATCCAGGATGAAAAAATCCTGGAACTGCTGGCCCCGAAATCCGAAGTATCCCAACTTTGGGAGGGAACCGTGATTGACGCGGCGGGCAAATTCATCACTCCCGGCGGCATTGACCCGCATTGTCACTTCGACCTGCCGATGTTTGGCACGGTCTCATCAGACGACCATTACACCGGTCACAAAGCCGCCGCGTTCGGCGGAACCACGACCGTCATGGACTTCGTTCCCCTCACCACTCCCCCTCTCCCGGCGGGAGAGAGGTCACAGGTGAGAGCCAGCGTTGATGCTTGGCTGGAAAAAGCCGCCAAAGCTGCAATTGACTACTCCTTCCACATGAACCTGACCCATTTCGACGATTCGGTCGCCGCTGAAATTCCGGCCCTGGTCAAGATGGGCATCACTACCCTGAAAGTCTTTACCGCCTACAACGGACGCCTGCGCCTGGACGATGGCAATATTTTCAAGGCTCTGCGAATTGCCAAAGAAAATGGGATGCTGGTGATGGCTCACTGCGAAAACGGCGATGTCATCGAGACTCTCATCCCCGAAGCGCTGGCAGCCGGTCACACGACTCCCGAATGGCACGCCCGCACCCGCCCGGCCTGGGGCGCGGTCGAATCCACCCTGCGCATGGCGGCCATGTCCAAAGAGACCGGCGCGCCGGTTTACATCGTCCACATGAACGCCGGCGGCGAGGCCGATATGCTGACCTATGCCCGCCAACATGGCGCGCCGGTAATGGGCGAGACCTGCCCCCCGTACCTGTTCTTCACCATCGAACACCTGCAGCGCCCCGACGGCGCCAAGTGGATTTGTTCGCCGCCCATGCGCGCCGCCGCCGACAACGCCCGCCTGTGGCAAGCCCTGAAGAACAACGAAATTCAGACCATCGGCACCGACCACTGTCCCTTCTTCTTCGACGGGACGCAGCCGATTGTGTACGAAGGCCAAAAAATTGCTATTCCCGGCAAAGAGTTAGGCCGAAACGATTTCACCAAAATCCCCAACGGCCTGCCCGGCGTGCAGGATAGACTGCCCATTCTGTGGACGTATGGCGTGCGGGCTGGCAAAATTACTGCCAACCAGTTCGTGGCCCTCACCAGCACCAACGCCGCCAAAATCTTCGGCCTGTACCCGCGCAAAGGCGCGCTGCTGCCCGGCTCCGATGCCGATTTGGTCATTTGGGACCCGGAGAAAAAGGTCACATACGGGGTTGCCCACTCGCACCAGCGCACTGACTACAACCTGTACGAAGGCTGGGAACTGACCGGCTACCCGGAGAAGGTCTTCTTGCGCGGAAAATTGATTGTGGATGGAGAAACGTGGCTCGGCAGGCGCGGAGAGGGGCAGTTTTTGAAACGAGGCCAGGGAGAAGTCATTTAGACAAACCGTCCCGAAGGGCTGCAAACCTTTGGGACAGTTTCATTAAATGACGCCCATTTGACGGCCCACGCGCTCGAACAGTTCCAGCGCGCGGTCAATTTGCTCGTCGGTATGGGTTGCCATGTAACTGGTGCGCAGCAACTGGCTGCCCTCCGGCACGGCGGGAGAAAGCACCGGGTTGACGAAGAGACCAGCCTCGAAGAGCGCCTTCCAGGTGAAGAGCGTGCGCATGTCGTCGCCGATGATGATGGGAACGACGGGGGTCTGCGAATTGCCAATGTTGAACCCCAGGCGGCGCAACTCGCTGCGTACCCGTTCCGCAATCTGATTGACGCGCTGCACCCGTTCCGGCTCTTCGCGCATCACCTGGAGCGCGGCCAGCACCGCCGCCGCGTTGGAAGCTGGGATACTGGCGCTGAAAATGAGAGCGCGGGCGTGATGTTTGATGTAGTGAATCACATCCGCATCCCCGGCCACAAACCCACCCAGCGAGGCAAAGGATTTGCTGAAGGTGGACATCACCAAATCCACCTCGTCCGTCATGTTGAAATGCGCTGCCGTGCCGCGCCCGCCGCCCAGCACGCCCATTGCGTGGGCATCATCTACCATCAAACGCGCGCCATATTTTTTACAGACCGGAACAATCTCTGGCAGGGGCGCAATGTCGCCTTCCATGCTGAATAAGCCATCCACCACCACCAGTTTGCCTTTTTCGTCGGGAATAGCGGCAAGGATGCGCTCCAAATCATGAGCGTCATTGTGACGAAAGCGCTTCGTCTCGCCCCAGGCCAGCCGGGCGCCATCTACAATGCTGGCGTGGTCGAGCTTATCTAACACCACCACGTCGGAGCGGCAAACCAGGGCGCTGATTGCCCCCAGGTTGGCCTGCATACCGGTCGAAAAGACCAGCGCGGCGGGTTTGCCCACCCAATCAGCCAACTCGCGCTCCAGCCGCTCGTGCAGTTCCAGCGTCCCGTTCAAGAAGCGCGAGCCGGTACAGCTCGTCCCATAACGCGCAATCGCATCGAGCGCGGCTTGCTTCACCTTCGGGTGCGTAGTCAGCCCCAGGTAGTTATTCGAGCCGCACATCAACAAGCGGCGGCCCTGATACGTCACTTCCGTCCCTTCGTTGTCGCCCAGGGGGATGAAGTAAGGATAGTATCCCTGTTCGATAGCCACCTTTGCTTCAGTGAACTTCGCGCATTTTTCGAAGATATCCATTGATGTTCTCCAGTTTTTTCAGTTATCCGGTTTGCCAGTTTGGCGGCTAACCAGTTTTTTTGGTTGAGAGAGAATCAAGAATAGCAAATACCAGCGATTGAGGCAGCCATTTGTTCAAGAGATAGACCAGGCGCATATCAAAAGAGGTAAAAATGGCATATCGCCCGGCCTGCGCCTGCCGCACAATAATATCAGCCACCCGCCTGGCCTCCAACGGGGCCGATGTGCCAGAGATGGCATTCGTCTCCGGCGGCTTGAAACGGTTTTCATACTCCAATTGGGGAGTTTTGGTATCAGATGGGTAAGCAATGGAAACGCGAATGCCATGCCGCTTCATCTCGGCGCGCAAGACTTCCGAAAAGCCCGTTACGGCAAATTTAGACGCGCCATAGGCCGTATAACCAAACACTCCCAAAAAGCCCGCCGCAGAGGAGATGTTGATGATGTGGCCGCTGCGGCGCGCTATCATGCCAGGCAAGACTGCTTTGGTGGCATATACTGTGCTGAAATAGTTGGCATCCATCATCCAGCGGAAAATGGAGGGGTCGAGTTGCTCCACATAGCCGGGATGCGCCGCCCCCGCCGCATTGACCAGCACGTCAGGAACGCCCGCCTCGCTGATAACTTTCTCAATTGCTGAAAAAGCCTTTTCTGGCTGACTCAAATCCACGCTCACCGCGCCGAATCTTTGTTCCGGGTGGAGGGCCAACGCCCGAACCTGCTCCAGGGCGGTTTCCAGCACGTCGCGGCGGCGCGCCAAAAGCCAGACATCTGCCCCCTGCGCCGCGGCAATCCGCGCCATCTCCAAACCAATGCCGCTGGAGCCGCCGGTGATGAAGACTAATTTTCCGTTCCAGGAGGACATGCGAGCAATTCCTTCAAGCGTGGATGTTGCGCATACACGCCCCGATAGCGCTCCGGCAGGAGGGCCGCAATCCGGCACATGATTTCATCGAGGGCCGTTTGGAGCGCCTCGTCACGGTTCTGCCTGGGCAGCGGCGGGATGACAAAAGGCGCGCCGCCCGTCAGCGTAATCTTGGACTTTCGGAAGCGTTTGATGTTGCCCAAGATGACCTTATCCTCGGTTCCCGTAATCGCCACCGGCACGACCGGAAAGCCAGAACGCGCCGCCAGGTAAGCCACGCCCGGCTTGCCCTCGATGAGCGCTCCGGTGCGCGAGCGAGTCCCTTCAGGAGCAATCACCAGCGCGTTGCCGTTCTCCATCAAGCCAATCATCTTGCGCAGGGCTTTCAAATCGGGATTGAAGCGGTCTACAAAAAGGAAATTCAGGTTTTTCGCCAGGAACCGGATGAAGGGGTTTTTCTCCCACTTCTCGCCAACCGGGATGAACATGTCGAAGCGGTCGAAGACATAGTGGAACATGACAATGTCGATGATGCCGATATGGTTGGTCGCCAGCACAAACGCCCCGCTTTCTGGCACGTTTTCCCTGCCAGTCACTTCCACATCGGCAATCAGATTGAACACGAAACGTATCAGCCATTTCAGGAAATTTCGCATCAGGTCGTCTCCGATTGCTTGGGTTTGGGATGCAGTGTGGAGGCTTCCGATTTCAAAATCTGCGCCAGGCGGGGATGATTGGCGTAAACACCGCGATATTTTTCGGGCAGCATGGACGCAATTCGGCACATAATATCATCCGTAGCCGTATCGAGGGCCTGTTCGCGCGGCAGCGACTCATCTAACCGCACCTGAACCGGCTTTCCAGCCCGCACTACAATATGCGAGCGGCGTAACCGTCGGATATTTTCCAAAATCAGGCGGTCTTCGGTGCCGGTCATGGCAATCGGCACGACCGGCGCGCCGGTTTTGACGGCAAAAAAAGCCACGCCGCTGTGCGCCTTTTGCAGAGACTCGGTTTTAGAGCGCGTCCCCTCAGGCGCAATCACGAAAATCCCGCCCTTTTTCATGCGCCGCAACACTTCTCTGATGGCCGCAAGGTCGGCCTCGAAACGATTGATAAAAAAACCGCCCAGCGCGCGCACCAGGGGACCGAAGAACCAGTGCGTCTTGTACTTTTCCGCCACCGGCATAATCACATCGTCGCGGTCAATGGCGTAATACAAGATGGCCGAATCGAGACGCCCGAGGTGATTGGAAGCCAGGATGAAGCCTCCCGATGGCAAGTTTTCGATGCCGTGAATTTCCACTCGGGCGATGATTCGCAATACAATCCGAACCAGGATACGAAATAATTTTTGCATAGGCCGAATTTTATGCTGATTTTATGAAAATCGCCACTTAAAACACAAACCCGGAAGCCGCCTTCCGGGTTTTTAAGAAGTCAAACCGATTACCATCTGCTTTCGGGAGAGCCATACTTCTCCACAACTCGCTGGAAAATTTGCCCATCAATGAGCGAAATGTTGATTATCTCGAACCCGACATTATACACAAACGGGTCAGTAGAGTCGGGATTGCTCCACTTGCTGCGCGCAACAAAAACAATGAACGGTTTATCAGACACATCGCTGGTCAAATCCATCCGCAACCGGAAATCTTTGTCCACCGGCAAAGCCTGGGAACAATCCAGTTTGAAACCACGCGGGCTGATATCTGCGAGATGGCCGACTAACTGCTGAGTCGTATCATCAACAACGCGCATGTAATATGAGAAATTACGACGGGGTGTCGTCCGGCGTTCAGGCATATTCTACATCCTTTCCAAAAGTGACATCTCTAGTATAGGACAAGAACGCGAGGAGTTCAACCCTTTTTGTAAACCATTTATCCAGATTTCAGGATATGCGTCAGAATCGTTGCGCCGCTGCCGCCGATGTTTTGCGCCATGCCAACCTTTGCGCCATCTACCTGGGTGGAGCCGCACTCGCCGCGCAATTGCTGAACGACTTCGACGATTTGATACATACCCGTCGCGCCGACTGGATGCCCGCGCGCCTTCAACCCGCCCCGGGTGCAGATTGGAATCCGGCCTGACACCTGTATCTCGTTATCGAGGCCGAGTCTTGGCCCCTGGCCGCGCTCGGCAAAGCCGCAGGCTTCCAGCGAGAGCGCCGACATAATTGAAAACGCGTCATGCAACTCGAAGACATCGATGTCCTCTACGCCAACACCGGCCATTTCGTATGCCTTTTTGGCCGAGTGATAAGCCGCCGAGAGGAAGAGCGGGTCGCGGCGGCTGTGAACCGCGATGGAATCGGTTGCCGAGGCCGAACCAGCCACCAGCACTCTGGGGCGTCCGGGTATCGGCATCACTTTCTCCGCCGGAACGAGAATCGCCGCCGCCGCGCCGTCGCCAATTGGCGAGGCATCCAACAGGTTGATGGGCGTTGCCACCATCGAGGACTTCTCGAACTGCTCCAAAGTAATCTTTTCACGCAGGCGGGCGTTGGGGTTGTGGACGGCGTTGGCATGGGCATTGATGGAAAACGGCGCGAAATCGGCGTGCTTCCAGCCGTATTCGTACATATAGCGGCGCATGACCAGCGCGTTCAGGCCAACGAACGAAACGCCTTGCTCCACTTCATAATCGGCGTCGGCGGCGGTTGCCAGCGCGGCAGTCACGTCATGCCCGGCCATGTCGGTCATCTTTTCGACGCCCAATGCCACAGCCACTTCCACCTCGCCTGAGGCAACCGCCATCAACGCAGCGCGAAAGGCTGCCGCGCCAGAACCACAGGCCGCTTCAACTTTCATCGCTTCCCTGTGCCACATCCCAGCCCAATCGGAGAAAAATGTGCCGAGTTGGTTTTGCCCGCTCACCAGCGGGGAGAGCATGTTGCCAACGTACAACGCATCGGCCTTTTCCAGGCCGGCATCGGCCATGGCCGCAAAAATCGCTTCGCCGCCAATCTCGCGCAGCGATTTGTCCCAGTGTTCATCAACAGGAGTTTGTCCAATTCCAAGAACTGCAACGGGGCGCATAGAATCATCCTCTCCATTTTTGGAGTGCCTGTAATTTTGGGCGGCATTCCACTTTGTGGCACTTAGCCGCCGAGTCCAAACGAGGCAATTGTATCGAATTGTTCTGTCAGGAACTATCCAAAAGCCAGAATCCCCCAACAGCCTCAATGAAAAAGCTTGGCACCACCACCAGGACCGAGGCCATTGCCTGGTGGTTCGAAAAAGGTAGGGATTTCCACAATTGACTTGATGCCCTAAAAACGCCAAAATAGTTGCGTAAACTGTTTTAATTACGGAGGTGAGCAGGCAACAAGCTTAAAAATTTCGACATGTTACAAGCTAATTTCGAAACGCAAAATATTAACCAATTGGTTAAAGGCAAAAGGCGATAAAAGCCTTGATATGCACGCATTCAATCCAAGCCAAGACACTTTTCTAAACGGGAGGTAAAATGGGCCAAGCGGGCTTTGCACATCTACTTATTGAAAAGGGAGACAAATTGGGCTTTTTGGGAGGGTTCATTCTGAACTCTTATACCGTGCCAACCACGCAGGATTCCAGGCCACCAGGCATCGAAACTCTTTCTGGCGCAACACATTCATCCCCTGCTTTTGTGCCATTCCCTGCAGCATTTGAGCAACAGAGTTTTAGCGCTAATGGAATCACCATGTATCTTATAGACTCTCTCCCGGAGGGAGAAAACTACCGCCTCGAAATATGCTACGACCTGCCCGATCATAGAGATTGGCTTGCGACTGATTTGGAGTCACCTTATACCACCTTCATACAGTTCGACGAGACCAAAATATATCCCATGGAGGAGGGTACTATCGGGTGGGCTTATTCGGCGGGCGACGCGGCAATCGGGCGCTGCCAATATTTGATCTTCGCGCGCCCCAATCCCGCATTTAATGAAATGACCCTGATTGTGCAGGGCCTGTTTCTGTATTATAAGACGGGCCCTGATGAGTGTGATACGATACAAGATAAAATGCTCGAATTTAACAATTTCTCCTCGTTCGAGTGCATGAATGTAAAAGGGATAGATGGGCTGGCCATCGTCAAAGCGCCGCATCAATCCTTTCGGGAGGGGATTCTGCAACAAGCCTGGAGTCGGCTGAATTTGGTCAAGGAGCGTCGCTACGGGCCCTGGCAATTCGATTTCGTGATGCAACATCCACAGTAAATCCTGGGCAGAAGTTATCTCTTACACCTGCCACCTGGCCAGCCAGAAACAGTGAATGCCCTGTTCGAGGAGGCAATTCACAAGTTGGGCGGCTTTGCGGCCTTTCGGCTCTTCCTGGCCCTGCCCTTTCTGGGAAAATTGGAGCAGGTCATTGAGGCCCGACGCATGAAAAAATGGCTGCGCAATATCGTATAATATTTCCATGCCCCGGAAAATCATCCTTACTGCCTCCCTATTTGTGATAAGTTTGCTGGCAGCCTGTCGTCTCGGCCCGCAGGCTCCCACGCCGCCTGCCATCCTGCCCACCCAACCTCCCACTGCCAGCCGCACACCACTCCCAACCATTACCCCCATTCCGCCTCCCACCCGGCGCGCTACCCTCACCCCCGAACCGAGCAACACACCCATCGACATCACCGTCACCCCGGTTTGGAAGCCAGCGGGAGAACGTATCCTCATCCAAACCGAAGACGGCCTGGAACTGGTCGGGTACTACTACATTGCGCCCCAGCCCAACGCGCCGGTCGTCGTCCTGATGCACCAGTTCGGCAGCAACCAGGCCCAGGCCTGGCCGCAAAGCGACCTGATTCCCTGGCTGCAAAATTACCCGGTCAAAGGTGAAAACCCTCCCGAACCCACCCGCAGCGCGCAGGGCAAACTCCCCCTCATGCCGCCTGACTTGCACTTCAACGTGCTGACCTTCGACTTTCGCGGACATGGGGAAAGCCCCGGGCAGGTTCTTTCGTACATCACCACCGAGGCCCAGCGCGGCTATTTGTTAGATGCCCAAGCCGCCTATGCCCGTGCCGCTTTTCTGCCCAACGCAGACCCGAACCAAATCATCGGAATTGGCACCAGCATTGGGGCCGATGCCGTTGTGAATGCTTGTAAACAGGGCTGCGCTGGAGCATTCTCCATCTCTCCGGGCAGTTACCTGGGGCTAGATTGGGCCGCCGAAGCCGATCGCGTGACCAATGCAGGCAAGCCGGTTCGCTGTATATACGCTTTTAACGACGGAAACACAGCCGCAATTTGCACCAGTCGTTCTGTCACTGCATATTACCGCATTGCAGGTTACGAAGGCAAAAAGCACGGCGAAGACTTCCTGGTTCCCCGAAAAATGGAATCAAATTTCGGTCAAATCCTGCTCGATTTCCTGCTGGAAGCAGCCGGGATAATAAAACAGCCCTGAAAATTAAATCCCTGTGCCCTTGCCTGTTCATTCTGAAATGACATGGTTACGCGCCAAGTTTCATTGAGCGGTAGAATCAGTGTAAATATTATGAGGTATTCTTATGCACGCGATGAATCTGCCCCGCAAAAACCTGCCATCCCCCAAAGAAATCATCCCGCGCGCCTTTCCAGGGATAAGCCAGTTGGAGATAGACGAACTCATCAACCGCAGCCAGGTGCGGAATTATGTTAAAGGTATTGTACTGACGCGCGAAGGGGAAATCGAGTCGAAGTTTTACATCCTGCTGGATGGGCGAGTGAGCGTCACCAAGACCATTAACAACATCGAGCAGCGTCATCTCAAGGAACTGGAAGCGGGGGACTTCTTCGGCGAAATGGCCCTCATCCACAACGCGCCGCGCGCCGCCACTGTCACCGCCATTGAACCCGTCACCGTGCTGGAAATCGACCGCGATGACTTCGAACGCGTCCTACGCCATTCTTCCAGCGTTGCTATGGCAATGGTGCGTGAAATTTCCAGCCGCCTGCGCGAAAATGACGAAATGGCCATCGAAGACCTGCGCATGCGCGCCAGCGAACTGGCCGAGGCCTACCAAAAACTGGCCGAACAGGAACTGGCGCGGCGTGAATTTCTGACTAACGTGGCCCACGAACTGCGCACCCCGCTCATGGCCGCCGGCGGCTTCTTGCAACTGATTCAAAAAGGGCTGATTACCCCCGAAAAAATGCCCGGAGTCATCGACATGATTGCTCGTAATATTGGGCAAATTACCACCCTGGTCAATGACATCCTGTTCTTGCAAGAAATGGACCTTATCCTGCCCAAATTCCAACCGGTGAACATGGGCGAACTAGCCGAGGAGGTTGTAGATTCCTACCAGGAAAAAGCCGCTGCCAACCTGGTGACGCTGCACCTGCAAGTGTCTCCCAACCTACCGGCCGCATCGGGCGACCCCAAAACGTTGGAACGCGCCCTGGCAGCGCTGGTCGATAACGCCATCAAATTCAGCCCAAACGGCGGACAGGTGACGGTTTCCGCGCGCGAAAACGATGGTGACATCGTCGTGGATGTCATCGACAACGGCATTGGCATCGAAAAAGAACGCATCCCGCGCATTTTCGACCGTTTCTATCACCTCGATCAAAGCGGCGACAACCTGTTCGAAGGCATTGGCCTGGGTCTTGCTATCACCCAGCAGGTCATCAAACAACACAACGGCCGTCTGACCGTCGAAAGCGAGCCGGGCAAAGGCAGCACCTTCAGCATCCACCTGAAGGCGATGAAGGTGGTGTTTTGATGTACGATACTAGAGATTCGATACTCGACGAATATCGAATATCGGATTACTTATCACGAATCACCACCTTCAAATCTCCCTGTTCATAAAACGAACGTGCGCAAAAGGGCGGGTCGCCGGGGCGCATCGACAGGACCTTGCCAATCAGCGCCGGGCCGTCATCCACCAGCGGGGTCGCGTCCAGCTGGTTAAACGGAATCCACTCCGGCGCGCCCTCATGCGTAGAGCGCAATTCACCCGAAAGATATTCCCCACAAAAGACGTGCAGCTCGATGCCGACGTCTTCCCCCGTATCCACCAGCAACATGCCGCACAGATGCAGGTTCGCAGTCACCCCGGCTTCCTCAAACAGTTCGCGCTGAGCGGCGGTGAGCGAATCTTCCCCCCGCTCGATGTGACCGCCCAGACCGTTATAACGGCCCGTCCAGCGAGTCACTTTTCCATTGCGCGGCGCGATTTTGAGCAGCAAGATTTCTTCGCCGCGCGTCACGAACACCAGCACGCGCGGAATGACCATATAACGGGAACGGTTGATGTTTTGTTCTTCGGGCATGAGGATGCTCGATATTTGATACTCGATATTCGAAACTCGGTAGCCGAATATCGAATAACCTATAACGAACTATGAAAAGCCCCGGGATTTCCCCGAGGCTTTCATCATTATTTACCTGTTCAACATCGCGCGAACTTCATCAAGTCGTCCGGCGGAGCCAAGTTTCTCGTTCTTGTGGGCGATGAACTTGGCATACTCGGCCATAAAGACCTTTCCAATCGGGCGCAGGTCGAATTCGGAGGGCTTGTCGCGGAAGTATTCGCGGTGGACGCGCGTCCAGACCAGGCGGCCATCGGTGTCGATATTGACCTTGGTCACGCCCAGGGTGGCGGCGCGGGCAAATTCATCCTCGTTAACACCCTTGGCGCCTTTCAAGTCCCCGCCCGCGGCGTTGATGCGCGCCACTTCTTCTTGCGGTACGGAGCTAGAACCGTGCATCACTAGCGGGAAACCCGGCAACCGCTGCTGAATCATTTCCAACACATCGAAACGCAGTCCCTGCGAGCCAGTGAACTTGAACGCGCCATGACTGGTTCCAATAGCGCAGGCCAGCGAATCGCAGCCAGTCAGCTCGACAAACTTTTTGGCCTGGTCGGGGTCGGTCAGTTTGGCGTTGGATTCATCAACGCTGACATGCTCCTCCACGCCGCCCAACTGTCCCAGCTCGGCTTCCACCACCACCCCCTTGGCATGAGCCGCATCGACCACGCGCTTGGTGATTTCCACGTTCTTCTCGAACTCTTCATGGCTGGCGTCAATCATCACCGACGAGTAGAAACCGCTGTTGATGCAGTCGTAGCAGGTCTCCTCGTCGCCATGGTCGAGATGGACAGCGAAAATCGCTTCGGGAAAGATCTCGTCCGCCGAACGAATCAGGCCTTCGAGCATCTTCTTGTGGGTATACGAGCGCGCGCCCTTGCTAATCTGAATAATGAATGGGGCCTTGCTCTCAATGTTGCCGCGGAACAGGCCCATGGTCTGCTCCAGGTTGTTGATGTTATACGCGCCAATCGCATACTTGCCGTAAGCGGCTTCGAATAACTTTTTGGTTGTGACAATCATAGGAAAATCCTCTCTTTCAAAAATGGACCCGCAAACGCGGGGCGTAATGCAACTTTGTCTTTAAGACTGCGTAAATGATGATGTAGCCCGCTTGATTATACTCATAAATACCGGCTATAATGAATAAAATCGTACCTATTACCTTTTTCAGGAGGAACTCATGAGCGACTTTTTCGGACGTGTAACCAGCGACCAGGACCCTTTCAAGAAACTGGCCTCATACATCCCCGGCTTTAGCGGATACATTGAACGCCAGAACCGCCGCGCCGCCGATAAATTGCTGCGTGACACGGTTGCCCGCCGTTACGAGGAACTCTACAAGCGGCTTTCGGCCCTGCAAGCCGACCTCATCAGCCAGGGTAGCATCGAATTTGTCGATGACATGGAAAAAGCCGCTGTGCTGATGCGCACCTTCACAGACAAAATCCGCAACGCCACCTACGGCTACTCTGGCCTGTTTGACGCCGTCAAAATCAACGAACAGGAACTGGCCCAACTCTACGCCTTCGACAACGCCTTCTTCGACCTCGGCGACCAGATTAATTCCGCGCTGGACACCGTCGAACAATCGCTCGGCGACTCTGAAGCCCTGCCCGCTGCCATCCGCAATCTGGTTTCTCTCAACCGCGAGGCTGTCAACACCTTCGACCGCCGCTACGAAGTCGTCAGCGGGGCGAAGTAACCCCCACCGCCTAAAACCGGAAGCATTGGCTTTCGGTCTTTTTAGAGACAGAATCTTATTGAGTAGCATACACGTCCGATGGCCCGAGGCGGTCCGGTGATAAGTACACCATCTATCACGTTTCCTTTTTTACCGCAAAGAAGGTTGTCATGTCTGCGCAAGAAGAATTGTGGAAGCGCGTTACAACCGCCAAGCGCGGCGTGCTGGACGAAATCGTAGGCAAACCCGACCCGGAATTCCGCGCCAGCCAGGTTTACCAGGCCTACACCGGGCTGTGCGGCGAAGCCGAATTTGCCCACGACGACGGCGAACTGGACGAAGAACTCGTCCACATGCTGGAAGAGCAAGCCAGGAAGGTCATCGAAACCTGGCGGGAACATTCTGTCACAAGTTGAACCGGCGCATAAAAAACATCCGGGGCGAGAAACCTCGGATGTTTTTTTCTTTACGGCACATTTTCCAGCCGGATATTGATGTTCAGCGTCCCGCCACCCAGGTCAACACCCTGGATGACAACCGATTTTCCGCTCGAATGCCCATCGAACACCATGCTGAACACGCCATCGCTGACAACCGTCAGCAGGTCACGCTCTTTCAAACCTTGCTCACCGAAGGCCTGGCGATAAAACTCCATCGCCGCCTCAACACTTAAGCCGGTCTGGAAGTTGATTCCCGCCTCGCCTAACTCCATCAGGCTGCTGGCATCCTCCGGCAACGGAAATTCGCTCTGCGCAGAAGAGCCGCCGCCACCCGGCATATCATAGCCATACCCGTCATCGTCCGGCGCTTCTTCGGTCGTTTCTGCCGTTTCTGGAGCAGTCAGGGTTGGGACTTCCTGCTGCGCAGGACGTTCCGGCGCAGGAACTGTCGCATCAGCAGACGGTCTTCCTCCGCCCATCACAGCATTGCAGGCCAGCGCGGCCAGGGCCAGCATGGCCAGAGACAACATCCAACGATAATTTTTCATGTTCTCCTCCGAAACAAAATAGACCAAATTGGTCTAATAATTTTATCCTGCCATTGCAATATCAAACATAGGTAAATCGTACCCCTCTCACACTCAAACTTTGTGATAATCGTCACTAGCGCGATGCGGCGGGCTTTGTTATCCTAGTGATAACTTCATTGTCTTTTTCCCCAAAAAGGACATCCCCCCAATGACCAATTACCGCATTCAGTCCCATCCCATCCTCGCCATCGAGGAGCGGGAATGTTTTACATTCACCTGGCGGGGGCAGCCCCTCGAAGCCCGCGCCGGGGAGACGATTGCCACCGCCCTGTTCGCCAACGGCATCCGCGTCTTTGGCTACCATCCCAAAGATGGCTCGCCGCAGGGGATTTTTTGCGCCAACGGCCAGTGCGCCCAATGCACGGTGATTGCCGACGGCCTGCCGGTCAAATCTTGCATGGCGCTGGTCAAGCCGGGCATGGAGGTCGAACCCGTCACCGCCCTGCCGGAACTGCCCAAAGTTCGGCCTGTCCAGACCTTTGAGCCGATTGAAACCGTCCAGGTCGAGTGCCTGATTATCGGCGGCGGCCCGGCGGGGCTTTCAGCGGCCATCGAACTCGGCCAGCGCGGCATCCAGACCCTCGTTATCGACGACAAGCACCGCCTGGGCGGCAAACTCGTCCTGCAAACCCACCGCTTTTTCGGCTCCATCAACGCCTGCTACGCCGGGACGCGCGGCATAGACATCGCCACCAAACTGGCGAGCGACGTTGCCCAACACCCCAGCATCGAAACCTGGCTCAACTCGGCCGCCGTCGCCGTTTACAGCGATAAAAAAGTCGGCGTGGTGCGCAACGGGCAATACATCCTGGTCGAGCCCAAGGTCTTGCTGGTGGCGGCGGGCGCGCGCGAAAAATCGCTGACCTTCAAGGGCAACACCCTGCCGGGCGTCTATGGCGCGGGCGCGTTCCAGACCCTGGTTAACCGCGACCTGGTGCGCTGTTCTGAAAAACTGTTCATCGTCGGCGGCGGCAACGTCGGCCTGATTGCGGGCTACCATGCCCTGCAAGCCGGCATCGAAGTCGCCGGGCTGGTAGAAGCCCTGCCCGAATGCGGCGGCTACAAAGTCCACAAAGACAAACTCGTCCGCA
>CAYRBO010000002.1:0-99007 GCA_964422545.1 uncultured Anaerolinea sp.
GTCAACAACCTGCTGACCCAAAAACTCGGCCTGATTAAGCACGACTTCAAAGGCAATGCCACCGCCCTGGCCGTCAAGCAGTTGATTTCTCTGCCTGCCGAAACCATCAACACCCGCCTGGGATTGACCGGCTCGGACAAAGGCCTGGCGATTTCGGTGGTGGGCGATGTCTCGATGGGGCTGCCCGGCCTGGGCTTTCTCTACACCGGCAACGATTCGCTCTCGCTGGGCGTGGGCGTGACCCTCGACGCGCTTTCTGCGGCTGGAATCAAACCCTATGAACTCTTGCAGCGCTACCTGAACCATCCCATGATTGCCCCGCTGATTGCTGGCGGGCAACTGATGGAATACGGCGCGCACCTCATCCCCGAAGGCGGCTGGAGCACCATGCCGCAACTCTACACCGATGGCGTGATGGTGGCTGGGGATGCCGCCTCGATGGTCAATGCCATGCACTGGGAAGGCACCAACATGGCGATTACCGCCGGGAAAGCCGCCGGAGAGACCGCTGTCGAAGCCCACAAAAAAGGCGATTTCTCAGCCAGCACGCTTTCGGCCTACCGCAAGCGGCTCGAAAACACCTTCGTCCTCAAAGACCTGCACCAGTACCGCAACATGTCGCGCTTCCTGCACAATCATCCTGAATTTATGGATGTCTATCCCAACTTCCTGAACGATGCGCTCGGCATGTTCTTTACCGGCTTTGGCAAGCCCAAAAAACAACTCTACGGCGATATATTCAAGTCCCTCACCAGCCGCCGCCCCCTGCTGAAAGCGGTTGGCGATATGGTTGCCTTCGGCAGGACTGTTATGGGTATTTAGAGAAAGGGAAATGACGATGACCACCAAAACGATTGACCGCAGTGATTTGCCCGAAGTCTATATTGACGACATCCTGATGTCGCTCAAATACTTCGCCGATGAACACGAAGCGCACCTGAAAATTATTGACCCGCAGGTGTGCATTGCATGTAAAGACAAACCCTGCCTTAAGTTTTGTCCGGTGGGCGCGTACCGCACGCAGGATGGCGGCACTGTTCAGATCGCCTTCCAGGCCTGTGTGGAGTGCGGCACCTGCCGGGTGATGTGCCCGCCCAAGAACGTCTCTTGGAAACTGCCGCGCGGCGGCTACGGCGTGGCCTATAAATTCGGTTAATCTGACGTTTAACGCTTCCCGGCACGCGCTGCGCATCATTTTTGGGCGCGGCGCGTATCATTTCAGAACAAACCTGACCAATTTCCTAACGTCCTCATCAACTCTGTGACGCGCATCTCACGCCACTTATGGTATGATGTGCCGTGTTTACAGGAAAAGATACTATGGATGACCGAATTACCATCATTGAAGGCCCCACGCCGCTGCTCGAACCGGTGCAAGATGGCTGGGCGCTTGGGTTAAACGAAACCCGCCACTTTTCGCACACGGCGCTTACCCGCCTGCGCACCTTCAACGGCCCCGCGCTGGTGGAACGCTGCTACCGCCGCTGGCGTGATAAGCAGCCCATCAACCTGCACTACCGCGATGAACTCGGCCTGGAGGCGCAGGCGCCCATTCTGGCGGCACGCTCCATTGAGACGGATGAAGGCCAGGTGTTGCTGCTCTGGCTGCACATTGAACGCGATGACATGGAACTCGAAATTGGCCCACACGACGACGATGCGGCGGATGACGATTTCGATTTACTGGAGTGAAACGTATCGCGTAATTCGTAATGCGTAATCCGTTGGCTGCGGATTACGCATTTTTTGTAACGTAACGATTTCGCCTGCGAGGAAAAGATGACTTTCCTGAAAACCGACCTGCTCGACGGAATCTTGACCCTGACCATTGACCGTCCTCCCGCGAATGCGTTTAACCTGGAATTGATAGGTGAACTACAAACCGCCTTTCGGCAGGCCGCCCGTGATTCTCAAACCCGCGTGATTGTGCTGACCGGGGCGGGGAAGGTCTTTGGCGCGGGACAGGACATTGCAGAGATGAAGGCAGGCGAGGGGAACATCTCCTACCGCCAGCACTTGCTCGAAACGTACAACCCGCTCATTTTGCAGATTCGGCGCATCGAGAAGCCGGTCATTGGCGTCATCAATGGCACTTGCGCCGGGGCTTCGCTGGGGATTGCCCTGGCCTGCGACCTGCGCCTGGCAGCAGATTCGGCCAAATTTGTGGTCGGGTTCACGGGAATCGGCCTCGCGCCGGATTCGGGCGTTTCGCTGCTGCTCCCGGCGCTGATTGGACTGGGCCGGGCCGCCGAGTTCACCTTCAGCAACCAGCCCATTTCAGCCGAAAAAGCGCTCGAATGGGGCATGGTTAATCGGGTCATTCCGTTTGATAACTTAATGGCCGAAACCCGGCAGTTCGCCGCGCGGCTGGCCGCCGGGCCGGTTGGCGCATTTGGGCTGTCGAAGCGCCTGTTTAACCGCGCCATACTGCCCAACCTGGAAGAAATTCTTGATTACGAATCTCACATTCAAGAAATTGCCTCCCAAAGCGCGGAACATAAAGAAGGCGTGACGGCGTTTCTCGAAAAGAGGCTGCCAAAGTTTTAGGCATTCGGTTATTCGGTTATCCAGTTATCCGGTTTGTCTATCACCAAATCGCCCAATCACAAAATCACCAAATCACAAAATGTCCTACGAACCTGTCATCGGTCTTGAAGTTCATATTGAGTTGCAAACAAAATCGAAAATGTTTTGCGCTTGCCCGGTGGTCGATTCGGTCTCTGCCGAGCCGAACACTGCCGTTTGCCCCATTTGCGCCGGTCACCCCGGCACGCTGCCGGTCGTCAATGAGCAGGCGGTGGAGTATGCTTTGCGGGTAGCAATGGCGCTGGAATGCACCATTAACCCCATCAGCATTTTTGCGCGCAAGAATTATTTTTATCCCGATATTCCCAAAGGCTACCAGATTTCGCAATACGAGCAGCCGCTGGCCGTGAACGGCAAAATCACCGTCGAGACATCCCAGGGCGAGAAGTTGATTCGCATTCGGCGCGTCCATTTGGAGGAAGATACAGGCAAGTTGACGCACATTGAAGCGGATTCTGGAACGGATGGGGAAACGGATAAACGGATAGGGCAGGCGGATGCGACAACGGCTGCACCGGAGAACCAGAGAACGGGAGAACCGGAAAACCAGAGAACCAGAGAACCGCAAAACCGAAACACCGGAGTACCTGAAAAACCCTACAGCCTGATAGATTTGAACCGGGCCGGAGTGCCGCTGCTGGAAATTGTCACCGAGCCGGATTTTCGTTCTGCCGAGGAAGTGCGCTCGTATGCTGAGCGGCTGCGGGCACTGGTGCGCTACCTGGGTGTGAACAGCGGCGACCTGGAGAAGGGCGTGATGCGCATTGAGCCGAATATTTCGGTGCGGAAAATGGGCGAGACGGAACTAGGGACGAAGGTCGAAATCAAGAATCTCAACAGCTTCCGCGCATTGGAACGCGGCGTGGCTTACGAAATCAAGCGTCACATCGCCATTCTAGAAGCAGGCGGACAGGTAGCGCAGGAAACCGTCGGCTGGGACGAGGCGGCGCAGGCCACCTACAGCCAGCGCAGTAAAGAAGATGCCCACGATTACCGCTACTTCCCAGAGCCGGATTTGCCGCCCCTGGTGGTGAGCAAGGCCTGGATGGATTCGGTGCGCGAGCGGCTGCCGGAACTGCCCTGGCAGGTTTACCGACGGTTCGTAGAGGCCTATGGTCTGAGCCAGGCCGAGGCCTGGGGGTTGGCGGCAGAGAAAGCCGCAGCGGAGTATTTCGAATCGGTTCTGAAGGCAGGCTCCAGCGGGGTGCGCACGGTGTATGCCTGGGTAACGGGAGAACTATCAGCGCTCATGAATAGTTCGGGAACGGGATTCGAGTCCCTCTCCATCCCCCCAAAGGAACTGGCGGCCCTGCTCGATATGATGACAAATGGCAAGATTAATCAACAAACGGCTAAAACCGTGCTGGCCGAAATGTTCGAGACCGGCAAAACGGCAGCAACAATTGTGACCGAAAAAGGCCTGACGCAGGTTTCGGACGTGGATTTCATCTCGAAACTGGTGGCCGAAACGCTGCAAGAATACCCCGCTGAGGCAGCCAGTTACCGCGCCGGAAAGGTGACGGTGGCAAACTGGCTGTTCGGCCAGGTGATGCGCAAGGCGGGCGGCAAGGCCAACCCGCAGGTGGTGCGGGCGGAGTTGGAACGGCAATTGGGCTGATTAGCCCGGCCAAAGACCAAAAAACTTAAGGGCGGCCAACACGCCAAAGGTTGCCAACACCAGCGCCAGGGCGGTATAAGCCGCGCCCTGCTCACGCTCATCTTGCAGATGAAAATAGGGGTACAGGCCTTCCACTTTCAGCAGCGGCCCCCCAAACCAGGTAAAGAGCAGCCCGCCAAGCAGCCCGCCCAGGTGTCCCCAATTGTCAATGCCGGGGCTCAGCCCAATGAGGAAATTGATGACGGCAACCTGGGCAATGTTTATCAGGGCGGCGCGCGCCTGGCCGCCGAAAATGTGACGGTGACGGTACAGGAAGACGGCTTCTGCGCCGAGCAGGCCAAAGATGGCGGTCGAAGCCCCCAAAGAGGGGTTATCGGTCAGCAGGAACGAGAAAACATTGCCCGCAAATGCCCCCGAAAAGTATAGAAGCAGAAAGCGGAGATGCCCGAAGCGCTTCTCCAGCGGCAAGCCAATGATGACCAGCGCGTACATGTTGAAGCCGATGTGTAAAATCGAGCCATGCAGGAACATGGGCGTGAAAAAGCGCCACAACTGCCCGACCAGGATGTATTCGTTGATTTTCATGCCCAGGATGGCTGGCAAATCGTAGCCCAACAGGAATTGGGAACCCATTTGCAGGATGTAAATGACGACCGTCACGGCCAGGAGGATGTACCCCACAACTGGCGTGACGAGTTCCTGTTTGACGGCCACCGGCTGGGAGGGCGGCGGAGAGGGGTAGTCGTTGGATTGTCCGAACTGGTTCATAACGTCACCGCTTTCTGATGGACTCGTGAATGTTCCGCAACGATGATGGCCTGAATGGTATCGACCGCTTCGTCCTGGTGGTCATCGGCGTTGACTACGACATAGTCGAAGGCGTCCACGCGCTGCAATTCTTTGCGGGCGGTGGCAATCCGTAGGGCCAATTCTTCGGCGGTCTCGGTCTTGCGCTCGCGCAGGCGGCGTTCCAGTTCCTGTTCGTTGTCAACCGTCATGAAAATCAAAATGGCGCTTGGGGCCAATTTGCGCACCGTCTCCGCGCCTTGCACGTCGAGGCGCATGACTACATCTTTACCGCTCTTGAGTGCCTCGCGCACCTGCTGTTTGGGAATGCCCTTATAATCGCCGTAGACGATGGCGTACTCAATCAGTTCGTCTTCGTCAATCATGCGCGCGAATTCTTCCTTGCTGACGAAGAAATAATCGCGGCCATGCACTTCGTTTTCGCGGCGCGGGCGAGTGGTGGCCGTCACCACGAAGTGGAACGGCATGCCGCGTTCTTTCATGCGCTGCATAATGGTATCTTTGCCCGCGCCCGAAGGCCCAGAGATGACAATCAACAGCGGTTGAGGTTCGATTACTTTGAAATTGGTGTTTGTCATAACCCTATTTTACTTCACGAAAGTTCGTTAAAATTGATAACGTAGAGCAAGATATTATCTTGCCTGCGCACACTGTTTCACAAAAATTGACTATGCCCACTTACGATTACATCTGTCTCGATTGCCGCAAACGTTTCGACATCTTCCTGACTTACCAGGAATACGGAGTCAAGCCGGTTGTCTGTTCCCATTGCGGGAGCAGCAACGTCACCCGCAAAGTCCCTCGCGTTCGCGTCCTGAAAGGAGACGATGCGCGCCTGCAAGCCTTCTCCGACCCCTCTAAATTTGCCGGGATGGAAGATGACCCACGCGCGATGGGCAAGATGTTCCGCGAAATGGGCAGCGCGCTCGGCGAGGAAATGCCGCCGCAATTTGACGAAATCGTCGACCGGCTGGAGGCAGGCCAAAGCCCCGACGAAATCGAGAAATCCATGCCCGATTGGGGCGAGAGCATGGGAACGCAGGAATTCGGCGGTCACGACCACAGTCACGAAGATTGAGCGCAGTCAGCACCGGTTTTCTTTGTTTGCAAACGTCGGGGACTTCATCACTCCCCGGCGTTTTTTCGCGAAGACACCTCCGCTTCCGCCAGGCGCAAGCGTAAGCGCAAATTCGTGAGTTCCCCCTTTTTCCAGTAAAATAATATCCACCCCATCCCCACCCAATAGCCCGCTGTTAGCGGATGGATAGGTAGAAAATTTCGACCGGGGGTAATATAGACGCATAGGAAACACGGAGCAACTCGCAATGGCAAACACTTTGGAAGGTCAGACACTCGGCAAATATCGCATCCTCGAGGCCCTCGGGCGCGGCGGCATGGCGCAGGTCTATCGCGCCTATCACCCCCAGCTCGACCGCTACGTGGCTGTCAAAGTGTTGCGCTCTGACCTGGTCGAACAGGACGAGTTCCTGGGCCGCTTCCGCCGCGAGGCGCACGCCGTCTCTGGGCTGCGGCATCCCGCCATTGTGCAGGTTTTCGACTTCGATGTGCAAGACGACATCTACTACATGGTCATGGAACTGCTCGAAGGCGACACGCTGCGCGCCCGGCTGAACCAGTACCGCGCACGGGGCGAGCGCATGCCGCTGCCCGAAATCCTGCGCATCCTGAAAGACGTGCTGGGCGGCCTGCAATACGCCCACAGCGAAGGCGTCATCCACCGCGACCTGAAACCCGCCAACATCATGCTCACCAAACGCGGGCAGGCCGTGCTCACCGATTTCGGCATTGCGCAAATCGTCGGCGCAACCCAGTACACCGTCTCCGGCGCGCTGATGGGCACCCTCAACTACATGTCCCCCGAACAGGGACTCAAAGGCGCGTGCGACGCCCGCTCCGACATGTACTCGCTCGGCATCGTCTTCTACGAAATGCTGACCGGCTACACCCCCTTCGACGCCGACACGCCGCTCGCCATCCTGCTCAAGCATCTCAACGACCCGCTGCCGCTCCCCAGCCAGGTAGACCCCAGCCTGCCCGCCGCCCTGGAACAGATCGTCCTCAAAGCCCTCGCCAAGGAACCCGCCGACCGCTTCCAGAATGCCGGGGAAATGCTCGCCGCCCTCGAAAAAGTCCTCGAAACTGAAGTTTCCGAAGGCGCGCGCCGCGTTGTCCCCCCGCCGGGTGGCATTTCACCAAACGCCGTTTTTTCGGGAAAAGCCCGCCAACAGATTTTCGGACAGCGCCTGACCGAGGAAGATACCGCCATCGAAATGCCCTTCCCGGCTCCCGAGGGGCGGGCGGAGGGGACTCCCTTTAGCCTGCCTCCCGTTCTCGAGAAATTCCTGCCTCAAATCCGCCCGATTAGCCCGGTTTCGGCAGCGTTCATCAGCCTGGCGATTTTCACCGCCGTCAACCTGTTTGCCGCCATCTTAAGCACTGCCAGCGGATACAGCGTCTTCCAATATGGCTGGGCTTTCGAGATTTTCCTGGTCTCGGCACTGCTGGCCTTCATCGGCTGGGGCACCCAAACCCCCTGGCTGCTGACGCCCGGCATCATTGTCTTCGCCAATGCCGCGCTGCTGGGCTACTCTGCCATCACCGGGCGCTGGCAAGATTGGGCCTTCCTTTGGATGTTCGAACCACTGATAATCGGCCTTGCCATTTACCTGCCCCACAAGATGACCCACCGCTCCAAGGTGGAAGCGCAGGCCTGGGGCCGCGTGAGCGGCATGGCGCTGGCTGCCCTGGCAATCCTGATGGCCTGTCTCACCTGCTGGCTCGCGTTCATCGTTTCCCTGTTTAGCAAAGCGTAGAGCAAATTAGTAATTTGCTCCACAGCACTGGTTGCGCAGCCGAGCCGCGCGACTCTCTTCAACACGCCTATTTTTTCGTGGGTCAAATTGACAATTTGGCCCCACACTCAAAAGGAGTTCAAAATGAAAAACACCAACCCTCTTTCCCTCATCTTCGGCCTGGCCCTCATCGTCATCGGCGGCCTGAGCCTGCTCGGCAACACCCTGCTGGGCCTCGAAGCCTGGCGGCTGTGGCCGGCCGTTGTCATCATCGCCGCTCTCGCGCTGACCGCTCCCGGCTTCCTGGGCCTGGCCCGGCGCGGATTTGGAGCCTTCTTCATCCCCGGCGTGCCGCTGCTCGTCACCGGCGGCATCTTGATGTTTGCCAGCCTGTTCTATAACTGGAACGTATGGGCTGCCGCCTGGCCGCTGGTCGTGCTGGGCGTGGCGCTCGGTTTCGGCATGGCGGCCATCTTCATGCGCGTCCCCGGCCTGGCCTTCCCGGCCATCATCATCGGCCTGAACGGACTGGTGCTGGCCTTCTGCAACCTCACCGGGCTGTGGAGCGCCTGGGCGCTGCTCTGGCCGATTGAACCGCTGGCCGTCGGCCTCAGCCTGTTCGTTCTCGGATTTTTCGAGCGCTCGCGCGAGGCCATCACCGCCGGGGTCATCCTGAGTGCCATCGCCGGGGTCGGCTTCTTCTTCACTTCGTTCTTCAGCATGTTCAACTTTTCGCTGCTACGCTTCGCCGCTCCCGTCATGCTCGTCCTGACCGGCGTCGTTGTCATCGCCGCCTCCTTCCTGCGGAGGGAAGCGCCAACGCAAATTCCCGAAGCACAATAACTTGCACTCTTTCATCTCGCATCTTTCTTCTTTCGTCTTTTCAACGAAAGAAAAAAGATGCGTTAAGGCCAGTTTCATAGGATAATATCCCCATGAAACTTGCTACGCTCTGCTACGTCAAACACAACGGTCAAACCCTGATGATTCATCGCGTCAAAAAAGCCAATGACATCCACGAAGGCAAATGGAATGGGCTGGGCGGGAAATTGGAGCCGGGCGAATCGCCGGAGCAGTGCGTCATCCGCGAGGTACGCGAGGAAGCCGGGTTGGAGATTCTCCATCCGCGCTTTCATGGCCTGCTGGTTTTTGCCGATTTCAAGGGGGATGATTGGTACGTTTGGGTCTTCACTGCCGACCAATTCAGCGGGGAACTGGCTGAATCTGGCGAGGGCCGCCTGCAATGGATTCCCGACGAGGAGATTACCCAACTGAATCTGTGGCCCTCCGACCTGGTATTCCTGCCCTGGCTGGAGAAGGACAAAATTTTTTCAGCGCGCTTCCAGTATGACGGCGAGGAGATGCTGGGGCATGAAGTGGCGTTTTATTGAGCATAGCGTGGCGCAAGATAGTATCTTGCGCTACTCACAGGAATAACGAATCTGTAGGGGAAGTGTGAATTGTTGGCAGTATAATCAGGAAATATGGCGGTTTTTCAAGGGAAACACATCCTCCTGGGCGTCACCGGTTCCATCGCGGCCTATAAAGCCGCCGATTTGGCTTCCAAACTGACCCAACAAGGCGCGCTGGTGGATGTGATTTTCTCCGCCGGGGCCGAGCAGTTCATCACTCCGCTCACTTTCCAATCTGTAACAGGCCGCCGCGCTTACACCGACTCCGATTTGTGGGGCGGCGAGGCGCACATTCTGCATGTGGGACTGGGACATAGCACCGATTTGCTGGTGATTGCGCCCTGCACAGCCAACACGCTGGCAAAACTGGCGCATGGCCTGGCCGATAACCTGCTGACCGTCACGGCGCTGGCCGCTGGCGGCGAGAAAGCCCGAACCATCCCCATCCTGGTGGCCCCGGCGATGGATGCGGGCATGTACGAACACCCGGCCACGCAGGAGAATGTTCGTATCTTGAAGGAGCGCGGCGTGACCTTCATCGGCCCGGCCGAAGGACGCATGGCCTCTGGGCTGGTGGGGCTGGGGCGGATGGTGGAACCGGCGGAAATTCTCGGTCACATTCGCCTGGCGCTGGGGCGCAACGGCAAACTGGCCGGAAAGCGCCTGGTGGTGACGGCAGGCGGCTCGCAGGAGCCGATTGACCCGGTACGCTACATCACCAATCGCTCGTCGGGCAAGCAGGGCTATGCCCTGGCGCAGGCCGCGCTGGACGAAGGCGCGGCAGTGACGCTGGTGACGCACCCGACCGGGCTGATTTCGCCGGTTGGGGCGCAGGTGGTCGAGGTCCGTACATCGCAGGAGATGCTGGAGGCCGTGCTGAAGGCGGTCGAATCTGCCGATGGCCTGGTGATGGCGGCGGCGGTGGCAGACTTTCGGGTGAAGCACGTCTCGGAACACAAATTAAAGAAGCAGGACGGGATTCCGCAGGTGGAGCTTGAGGCGGCGCCCGATGTTTTGGGGACGGTGGCAAAGCTGCGGCCCGGTCTGAATCGCCTGAAAACGGTGGCCGGTTTCGCCGCCGAAAGCCGCGATTTGACGGAGAATGCCGTCGCCAAGTTGAAATCCAAAAAATTAGATTTGATTGCCGCAAATGATATTTCTGCAACCGACGCCGGGTTTGGCGTAGATACCAACCGAATCACCCTCTTGTATGCCGATGGCCGCCGCGAGGCTCTGCCCCTGATGGGCAAGGACGAGGCTGCGCGGGTCATCATTGAGCGGGTGGCGGCTTTAATGGAGTGATATGCGCGTTTTAGTCGTTTCTGATATTCATGCCAATCTGACCGCGCTGGAGGCTGTGCTGGCCGACGCTGGAGAGGTGGATGAGACCTGGTGCCTGGGCGATGTGATTGGCTACGGCCCCGACCCCAACGAGGTGGTGGAGCGCCTGCGCGGGCTGCCAAACCTGACCTGCATGTTGGGCAATCACGATGTGGCCGTGCTGGGGCAGATGGATTTTGCGGTGTTCAATACCGAGGCGCGCCGCTCGCTGTTGTGGCAAAAAAGGTCGCTAGCGCCCAAAAATATTGCATTCCTCGAAAGCCTGCCCCAAGAGAAGTTGGAGCGCGCTAACGTTACGCTGGCGCACGGCAGCCCGCGCGACCCGGTTTGGGAGTACATCCTGAATACGCTGGTGGCGCGCCTGAATTTCGAGGCCTTTACCACGCCGTACTGCTTCATTGGGCATTCGCACATCCAATGTATGTTCCGATTGGATGTAGAGCGAGACCGGGTTTCGCTGGACGTGCTGCGCCCCAACGAGACGTATCAACTGTTCCCGCGCGCCATTCTGAACCCGGGCAGCGTGGGCCAGCCGCGTGACCGCGACCCGCGCGCTTCTTACGCCATTTTCGACCCCGAGGCCGAGACCTGGGAGCCGCGCCGCGTGGCGTATGACATCGAAGCGGTGCAGAAGCGCATTCGGGCGGCAGAGTTGCCCGAAAAACACGCCCTGCGCCTGGCGGAGGGGTGGTAAGACAAGCAAAGGGCTGTCTAAAAGGATTGATTTAGACGAGACGACCGCCAGTACTGGCGGTCTTTGTTGTATTATAAAGCGGCGAGATAATATCTCGCCCTACTTTCTTTTCAGGTAGCCTTTTACAATTGTTACAGGTCGTCGGACATTTCGGGAATGTGCTTCACCAGCCAGGCCATCGCTTCCTGGCGCGAGTCGACCTCGAGTTTCTTGAGCAGGCTGGAGACATGCGCCGAGGCGGTGCGCTGACCGATTTCGAGGGCTTCCGCGATGGCTGCGTCGCTCTTTCCCTCCACAATCAGACGGGCAACCTGCCGTTCGCGTTCGGTCAGGCTGTCCCATTTTCGACCGGCGGTTTGTTTCCATTCGACAGCGCGCTTCAATTGCTCCGGGGTGAACAGCATTTCGCCGCGCGCCGCGCCACGAATGTTCGCCAGCAACCTCTCAGGCCGTTCGTTTTTGTCGAGATACCCCGCAGCGCCTGCTTCCAGCATGTGCGCAAGATAGAAATCCCTGTCATGACCAGTGAGAACGAGGGCGGTAATCTCGGGGTAGTTTTCGCGCGTCCATTTTTCCACTTCCCAGGCGCGCGCGCCGGGCATTTTCAGGTCGAGCAGCAGCACATTCGGGCGCAGTTGTTCCACGAGCCGCATGGCCTCATCGCCGTCTTGCGCTTCGCCCGCCACTTCCATGTCATCTGCCTGCTCAATCACCGCCCGAATCCCGGCGCGGGCGACCGGATGGTCATCGACAATCAGGACGGTTATCTTTGGCTGCATTGCTTCTGGTTCCTTTCCGCAGTCGTGACAATGGAAAAATCATAACACAAAAATCCCGGCGCGAGGCCGGGAGAAGCAAGCAAGGCTTTCGAGATCAATGAATGGTCACTTCAAACACCCAGGGGCCGTTGACCAGGCCTGCTATCCGCCAGGCTAATTCTCTGGCGCGAACCAGAGAAATTTGGCTGCCAATCTTTTCAATTTCAACCTCTGGCGTTTCGCCTTTCTCGACACATTTCGCCTCGATCCCGGCGGACTGAATCTCTTGCGAGTTCATCCATCGGGATTGGTACAGTTCGCAAGCCTTTCCTTGTTCAGGCAGCGGGGAAAGATGAACCGATTCAATTTCTATGGTCAAGGTTATCGGCGCAGCGATTTGTGAAACCCCGTGGTAGGTGTGTTCCACGCAGCGAATGATAGATGGTAATGGGCTGGTGACAGGCTCTTGTGAAATTTCCCGAGTTGTTTCAAGGTTCAATTCGCTTCCCTGATAACGGGCTGTGGTTTTTCCCAACTCCCACAAGCCTTCACCTTCCCAAACATAGCAAATTTTCGTGATGAGTTTTCCATCTTGCGCAATTGCCTGAGGCTCCAGAAACGTGATTCCGTTGATTGTCTTTGTCTCAGGAACGTCTTGAGTTGGCGCAACAGGAGATGGAATAATCTGTGACGAGAGGGCGGTTGGGCTTGAAACCGGCAAAGGGGAGGAGGTTGGAGCGCAGGCTGCAATCACAAACGGTAGAAATGCCAAAGCCAAAATGGGACGCATAAACACCATCCTTTCTGAATAAAAGCGCAAAGTTCTGTAAAAACTCGTTCCGATAAGCACGAAGTTAGCGTCTGACAAGTGAGCCGCAAGAGTCACCCCAGGTCACAGTCACCTTGTATGTACCCGACCCACCTTGCAAAGTTACATTCCAAACTGCCAACCCACCCGGAGCAGTTCCAATATTTTGCGATGCTGGCGAAACAACGAGGTCCGGCGCTGGATATAAAGGGGTTGGTGGATTGGCGGGGGACGCCTGAACGCTGGTTGTTATCAATACACACGATAACAAAATCGCGAACATACTGACGAACACCTTTTTCATGACCTTTTTGTCCTTTTTGAAATTGGAATTTAGATTTGACGAACCAGACCAATCCTACCCCCTGGCTGCGAAGTTGTCATCGTTAAAACTACCAATCTTTTCCTCCGTATTTTTACCAGGTTGTCAGACAATTCGGGAGCGCGAGGGCTTGCGCGCCTTGTATTTTTGGCATGGGAGCGAGTTTTCGGATGGAATCTGCCGATGGGAACCCTTTGTCTTTGGGCGGCGTCTGTGATACAGTCAATCTGGCAACTGGATTGGAAAGGAAAAGAGATGATGAAACGGTTCCCCTTTGTTTTTCTGCTGGCGGTCTTGCTGCTTTCGGCCTGCGCCGCGGCTGCTCCGCAGGCTGCTCCGGCTCCTGATGTCTACGGCTATGGCGGCGCGGCGCCGATGGAAGCGCCGATGGCATATGAGCAGAAAGCCTACGAAATGCCGAACGTTGCGGTGGATGGCGTGGCTGCCCAGGAGCGCAAAGTCATCGAAAACGCCGACCTGGCGATTGTGGTCGCCGACCCCAAAGCCCGAATCGCCGAGATTGCCCAACTGGCGCGCGATTTGGGCGGGTTCGTGGTTTCTTCGGGAATCTACGAGCGGACGATGTCGAGCGGCGCGAGCGTGCCCGAAGGGAATATCACCATCCGCGTCCCGGCAGCCAGCCTGGATGAGGCTCTCACACGAATCAAGGCGGATGTGGTCGAAGTCCAGTCGGAAAACCGCAGCGGGCAGGATGTGACCAACGAATACGTCGATTTGCAGTCGCGGCTGAAGGCGCGCCAGGCAGCGGAAGCGCAACTGCTGGAGATGATGAAGCAGTCGCAAAATGCGGACGACACGCTGGCGATTTTCAACCAGTTGATTCAAATCCAGAGCGAAATCGAGGTGCTGAAGGGCCAAATCAAGTATTACGATGAATCCGTCGCTACTTCGGCCATTTCCGTGCGGCTGGTTGCCGAGGAAAGTATCCAGCCAATTCAAATCGGCGGATGGAAGCCGCAGGGCGAGGCGCGCGATGCCTTGCAGGCCCTGGTGCGCTTCTTCCAGGGATTTGTCAATTTTATTATCTGGCTGGTTATCTTAATTATCCCGGCGGGCGCGGTGATCATCGCTCTGCTGGCGCTGCTCTGGCGGCTGCTGCGCTGGTTCTGGCGCAGGGTTTTCCCCAAAAAGGTCACTCCCCCGGTGAAAGTGAAAGCGAATGAGGAATAAGACAACGTCCCGAAGGTTCAGAACCTTCGGGACGTTTTGCGCTGCAAATTGGCTAACGATTCTGGCGGGCGGGAATGGTCACCGTAAAGGTTGCTCCGGCAAACGTGATATTACCCTGTCTGCCTGCATACATGCTTGTCGTAGATGGCGCCACGCATAGGGCATTGATGCTGCTGTCGTTGTCTTTCCGTTTGCAATAGATTTTGATGATTTTCTTTCCCACCTTCAGGCTGCCTTTAAGTTCACTATCTTTAAATTGCCCGGTCAGTTTGAAATTGAATACCACGCCTTTTTCGTGGTAATAACCCACGCTGACCAGTTGGATGCTTTTCTTTTCCTCTTTTGCGGCAGGCATCGCAGCCACCCCAAACAGGGTTGCCAGGATGGAAATAACAACCAAGATGACGAGAAGTCGTTTGTACATTCGTTTACTCCTTGAGAGATTGAATTATTGATTTAATTATATGCCATTATTTCAACCGTTCGGCCACCAATTCCGCCACATCTTTCACCAGGATGGTCTCGCCGTCGGCTTTGCTGGCATCAGTCATCATCGTCAGGCAGAACGGACAGCCGACTGCCACCGTCGCTGCGCCGGTCGATTTGGCTTCAGCAAAGCGCGTTTCGTTGACTTTGGCGATACCGTGTTCTTCTTCTTTCCACATTTGCGCCCCGCCCGCGCCGCAGCAGAATGCTTTGGCCGCATGGCGCGGCATCTCCACGGTTTGCGTTCCGGCATGGTTCAAAATCTCACGCGGCGCTTCGTAGACGCCATTGTGCCGTCCCAGGTAACATGGGTCATGGAAAGTGATTTTCAACTGTTGGGTTTGGATTTCAGATTGCGGCTGTAAGGTCAATTTACCCGCGCCAATTAACTCATTGATGAATTGGGTATGATGAATGACCTGGTAGTTTCCGCCAAAGGCCGGGTATTCATTTTTGAGGGTGTGCAGGCAATGCGGGCAGGTCGTCACAATCCGCTTGGGCGCAATCTCGTTGAGGATTTCGACATTGGCTGAGGCCAGCCCAAAGAAGATGTCCTCGCGCCCGGCGCGGCGGGCCGAATCGCCGGTGCAGGATTCGTTTTTCCCTAAAACGGCGTAATTCACGCCAGCCGCATTCAGAATCTTGACAAAGGCCTGCGCTGTTTTCTGAGCGCGCGCGTCGGTGGCCGGAGCGCAGCCCACCCACCAGAGAATCTCTGGCTCCGGGTTTTGCTCGATAGTCGGCACATTCAGCCCTGCCGCCCACTTCATTCGGTCGGCCTGCGGCACGTTCCAGGGGTTCATGTTGCGCTCCATGCCTCGGAAGGCGGTCTCCAATTGCTTGGGGAAGGCGCTTTCCATCATCGCCAGGTTGCGGCGGATGTCGAGGATGTCGCGCATTGGCTCGTTGCCGACCGGGCAAATATCGACGCACGCGCCGCATGAGGTACAAGCCCAGACCGCTTCTTCGGGAATCAGGTCGAGCAGGGGCGTATCCGTTCCGCCGCCGACGTTGAAAGTGTAGCGTTTGTTGACCTCGAGTGCTGCCGGGCTAAGTACTTTGCCAGTGTTATAGGCCGGGCAAACCTCCTGGCAGCGGAAGCACATAATGCAGGCATAAGCATCCACGATTTGCTCATACCCCAGGTCGCGGATTTTCGCCGCGCCAAACTGTTCGATGCTCTGGTCATCGAGGTTGATGTAGCCCAACTCGCCGATGGATTTGCGCTTGGGCTTGAGCGCAAAGTTAATTGGCGCAAAGAACAGATGCAGGTGCTTGCTATAGGGAAAATAGGGCAGGAAGGCCACCACTGCGCCAAGCGACAGCCAGAACATGACATGCTCCCCCGCAAGAAGCAGGTTAGGATTTACGCCTGTCCACAGCCTGGATACCGCTGTAATAAACGGCTGCCAGGGGTCGGCTTCGTGCAATGCTACATAGAAAGATTCGCTCAACAAGCGGGCCGAATTGTGTAAGAAAATGAACCCCGCCACGATAGCGGAATCACGCATAATGCCAAATCTCGCCCGGGGGTGAAGCAGGGTTGACTGGCGCGTGGAGAGGGTTGCCGGGCGAAAAATGAAGCGGCGCGCGGCCATCCCAATGATGCCGACCAGGATTGCCACGTTGGCAATATCGGCCAGCAGGCGGTAGATGTCGCCGAAAAGGCCGGTACTTTCGAGCATTCGCCAGTTGGTGTAGCCGTAAATCAAATCGGCCAGGTTGATGAGCAGGAAGGCGATGAAGCCCCAGCCGATGAGACCATGCAGCAGCGAGGGGAAAAACCGGAACCGGAAGACCGGCTGGAAGGTCAGGAACTTGAATATCGCCCCGGCGGCCTGCCTGGCGACCAGGTTCCAATCTGGCCTGCCCTGGCCGCTTCCGATGTTCCCGATGATGCGTTGGACACCCTGCCAGGTGAAATAGAGCG
Source organism: uncultured Anaerolinea sp. (assembly GCA_964422545.1). Classification (GTDB taxonomy): domain Bacteria; phylum Chloroflexota; class Anaerolineae; order Anaerolineales; family Villigracilaceae; genus UBA5195. The sequence continues at coordinate 16,767 of CAYRBO010000002.1, forward strand.
AGACTAGCACCGCAACGGCAAAGAGTATTTTTTCGGCGAGCGTCAGCATGTCCTGTCCTTTCGTGTGGAAAATAGAAATAATCATGCGGTCACTTCCTGCCGGGCAGGAAAATGACCGCATTTCTCTCATAACATCTGGACGAGCGTGAAAGTTAGCACTTTCATGCTATAAGTTTAGCATAAGTTATCAGCCAGGAGTCACATTTGCCAGATTATAGAGCAATTCCGCTGCCAGGGTATCGCGGTTTTGTTGCACAAAATCCCAAAACCGGTTTTCTGCTCGCGTAAACGTATCAGATTTGCGGCGAACCAGGTAAATTTGCTGGGTCAGGTTGAAACCTTCCACCGAAATCTTCTTTATGCGCCCCAGCGCCAGGCTGCGCGCAGCCATAATTTCAGAGATGAAGGTGATGCCAATGCCTTTCTCAACCGCCATTTCAACCGTTTCTGCGTCTCCTAATTCGGTCACAACATTCAGGTTTTCGGGGTCAATGCCATGCTGGCGCAACTGGTCAAATAATACCTGATGCGTCCCCGAGCTATTCTCTCGGCTGATAAAAGGCTGCTCTAGCACTTCTTGCGGGTTGACCTGTTCGCGGTTGGCCCAGGGATGGTTGGCAGGCACAATCATAATTACCCGGTCCTCGAACAATGGCTGGCTTTCGATGTCACGGTGTTCGGTTTTCCTGCCCACGATGCCCAGGTCAAAGGCTTGGGTCAATACACCATCAATAACTTGCGCGCGGTCGGTTTGGATGACGCGGGTGCGTACATGTGGATATTTGCCCTGGAAGGAGGCCAGCAGGTTGGGAACGAAATAACGGCCACAGGTCGTGGCACAGCCAATCGACAGCCCACCAGAGACTTCTCCCCTGGCGTTGATGAGGGCATCTTCCAGTACGCGCGTTGAATTGAGAATCCCGCGCGCAATGGGAAGGATGATTTTTCCGGTTTCGCTTAATTGCACCGAGCGGCCATGCCGGACAAACAACTCAACACCATACGAACGCTCAATGGATTGAATATTCTGACTGACTGCTGATTGAGAAAGGCTCAGCCGTTGCGCAGCCCGGCTAAAATTTAATTCCTCTGCGGCTGTGACAAAAACTCGCAATTCAGACAGGTTGATCACGCTTTCCACCTTTCAATCAATCCAGGTAAGTTATCACCAGGCAAAGCAACAATTCATCAAAAAGTATAAGTGACGCTGAACAAAAAAAGCAGTGACATATATCACCAATTATGACGCGATTTTTAACGCATGGTTTCGCCTCATTTTCCTGGATAGGATTACAATTCCATCTTACAGTTTTGTTTTTATTTGGGTGGTTGATTCTGCAACCTTGCGCGATGGCTTGCGTAGATTTGCGCAGAACGACCGATAGGAGAACCCGTGAACGAGGAACAAACCTGGATACTCCAGGCTCAACAAGGCAGCGACGAGGCGTTTACCCGGCTGGTGGAACACTACCAGACCCCGGTCTTTAATCTATGCTATCGTATGTTGGGCGAGCCCGAATTGGCGGAGGATGCCGCCCAGGAAAGTTTCCTGCGGGCATATCAGAATCTCTCGCGCTATGACCGCCAGCGACCCTTTGCGACCTGGCTGCTTTCCATCGCTGCCCACCACTGCATCGATCGCCTGCGCCGACGCCGATTTGTGATTTTTTCGCTGGATGCCGAACGGGAGGACGACGAGCGGCCCACCGAATTGCCCGATATGGATGCCATCAACCCGGAGCAGGAAGCCATCCGCCGCGAGGAGCAGGAAGGCATCCAGGCAGCCCTGCGGGGGTTAGATGCCACCGACCGGGCTGCGATTGTGTTGCGTTACTGGTACGACTTCTCAGAAGTGGAGATTGCCGGGAGTTTGAATCTCACTGTCAGCGCGGTCAAAAGCCGCCTGCATCGGGCGCGTAAATCGGTGGCCCGCCTGCTCACGGCGCAATCTCCTGAAACTCGTGTGGAAAGGATGCCTTATGGTTCACCAGCATTATGAACAATGGCTGCTCAACGATGAACGCCTAACCCTTGAACAGGAGCGCGACCTGCGGATTCACCTGCGCAGTTGTCCCGATTGCGCTGCCCTGGCGCGCGCTAACCTGGCCCTGCGTGCCGCGCCGGTCGTTGCGCCGTCTCAAGGGTTTGCCCTGCGCTTCCAGGAACGCCTGGCAGCGCAGCGCAAGATTCAACGCAGGCGCTCGGTAATAGGCATTTTCCTGCTGGGGCTGGCAGGCATGGGCGCGCTCGCCCTGGTTTTGCTCCCTTTTCTTCCTTACCTTACATTAGGGCCGGAGCAACTGTTTACCCTTTGGGTTAGCAACCTGGTTTACATTGCCATCGTGATTCGCACCGTGAGCGCGGTCGGGTTGACTCTGCTTAATGTCGTTGGGGCCTTTATCCCAGATTATGCCTGGATTATCGCGCTGGCCATCTTCTTTAGTTTAAGTTTTGGATTGAAAGCAGCTATCGGCAGGGTTGGCCAATTTGCAAAATCAGCCGCCTAGGCTGGAGGAGTATGTATCATGAAAAATTTATTTAGAGTAACCGTTTTTTGCCTATTGATGGCGCTGCTCTGGCTACCATTGGGGATTGCCCAGGCGAAGGGACTGGACGATGGGCCGTTTTTTGGCGAAAGCGTTGTTCTGAAAAACGGCGAAACCTTTCAGGGTGACCTGGTTGTGTTTGGCGGCTCGGTCACAATTGAACAGGATGCCGCCGTCAATGGCTCGGTCATCCTGATTGGCGGAAGTCTGACCGCCGATGGAGATGTGCGCGGGGATATGATTGTAGTCGGCGGGGCGGTCAGCCTGGCATCCAATGCGCATGTTTTTGGAAACCTGTTCACTGTGGGCGCGCCGGTCAGCCGCGCAGAAGGCGCGCGAGTTGATGGTGGCGTTCTGAGCAACCCAAGAAAACCATCTGCTGCCACGCCAGAGATCGTTGCTACTCCCCCTGCTGCTCCCCGGCCAACCGACATGTTCAATGGTGTATTGGGCTTCTTTGGGAATGTCATTAGCCTGTTTGCTCAATCAGCAGGCTTCGGGTTGCTGACCGCGCTGCTGGTGTTGTTCCTGCCGGAACAGACTCGCCGCGTTGGCGAGGCCATCCCCTCTCAACCGGCCTGGGCAGGGGCGATGGGGTTGGGGGGTGTCTTGCTCTTCATCACGGCGATTGTGGCATTGGCGCTGTTTAGCCTGCTGGTTGTGACTCTGTTTCTTACTATCCCGTTGATTGTCGGTATCTCTGTCCTCTTTGCGGCGGCAGTGGTCTTTGGCTGGGCAGGTTTGGGAACCGAAATTGGCCTGCGGTTGGCAACGGCCCTCAGGGCCGAATTTCCATTGCCACTTTCAGCAGGAGTGGGAACCTTCCTGCTCCACCTGGTCGCCAATGGGTTCGGAATGCTTCCCTGCGTAGGCTGGGTGGTTCCTACCTTGTTAAGTTTGGTCTCGCTGGGCGCAGTCTTCCTGACCCGCTTCGGAACGCGCCCGCTCTCGATAATGGCGACACAGGCTTCAGTGGAGACTGTTCCGCCCGCTGAAACGTTCTAGTATCTGGCATGTCTAAAGACATAGGGTCAATATAGGTGTTTCGGCAGGTTTTTACCCTACCGTTTTAGGTAGCGGGTACTAGTCAACAATTCGGTTTCTATTTTGGCTCCCACCCGGCGAGGGTGGGAGCCTTTTTCTCTATTTTGCAGATGGTACAATCTGATTAAACGTTTTTGGGAGAAAATTATGTCAAACGAGCCAAATAACCCATATAACACCCCTATCCATGTCAATCCGGTGCCGCTCGTTCGCGTTTCGGGTTCGCACCGCGAGATGGGCCGACAGATTGGCGAGGCCATGCGCGAACAAGTCAAACATAGTATTGAAAACGCCCGCCAACTGTTGGCCGATGCCTACCAGCAACTGGAACTGACCTGGGCCGGGGCGACTATCCAGGCGCGCAAGTATCTGCCTTTTGCCCAGGAACGCTATCCACAGTATGTTGACGAAATGATGGGGATTGCCGAGGGCGGCAATGTTTCGTTCGAGGATGTGGTGGTACTGAATGCGATGGAGGCGGTTACCACCGATGCGTTGCACCTGACGCGGTGTACCAGCATGGCGATTAACGAGGAACGCACTGCCGACGGGCATGTGTTGGCGGCTCATAATGAAGACTGGCTTCCTGAAGATGAAGATGACGTATATGTTGTCCATGCCAGGCCGAATAACGAGCCGCCCTTCCTGGCAATGAGTTATGGCGGCTTGCTGCCCAATATCGGTTTCAACGCCTATGGGATTGCCCAGTTAATTGATTCGGTCTACCCGAACGATTCACGCATTGGCATTCCGCGTATTGTGGTAGGGCGGGCTGTATTGGCATCCAAGACTCCTGCCGGGGCCATCCGCCGGGCAATTGTGCCACACCGCGCCGCCGGGTATAACCATGTGATTGTGCATGAAAGCGGCGAAATCTATTCGGTGGAAGTTTCGGCGCGCCGGTTTGATATCTTGTATGCAGAAGATGGGATTATGGTCCACACCAACCATTACCAGGCAGCCAAGATGAAAGAAGTTGAGGCAGAACCCGAAGAATTGATTTCTTCACGGGTGCGTTACCTGCGCGCCCGGCGGCTGTTGCGTCAGAGTGAAGTTCATACCATCGAAACCCTGCAAGCCATTCAAAAAGACCATGTTAATTTTTCCAATTCAATTTGCAATCATGCTGTCGATGTGCGCCAGCCGCTCGACCGCGAGAAAACCATTAACGCGATGGTATTCGACTTGACAGCCCGTCAGATGCACATTGCCTGGGGAAACCCATGCCAAAACCTGTATCATGCCTACTACCTGGAAGAGTGAGGAAAATCGCTTTTTGATGCTATAATTTTTACAGAGAATTGCCCCATGAAATCACACTGGATAGAACATCAGGGTAAGCGCATTTTTTGTGCCGACTATTCGGGGTTTGGCGCTGACCATGTTGCCCTGCGCACTGAAGTTGAGCAGGCAATTTCGGCGATCGCCGCCGAGCCGCTTAAATCGGTGCTGGTGCTGGTGGATTTTTGGGGAAGTGAACCAACTTTCGCCAATCTAAATGTGATGCGCAAACTGGTGCCGCTTTCCAATCGCGCGGTCATCAAGCGCGCTCTGCTTGGGTTGAGCGGCCCCAGCCGGTTTTTTATCACTACCTTCTCCAATGTAACCGGCGGAACACCGGTAGTCGCATTCGATAGCAGGGAAAAAGCGCTTGAATGGCTGGTTGGCGCGCAGGCTAATCTGACGGAGAGTGCAAGATGAAATCACATTGGTTGACACATCAGGGAATTCGGGTTTTCATCGCAGATTTTTCTCATCGTGGCAGCAATGCCGCTGAAATTGCGGCAGAGTGTGAAGCCATCAAGCAAGAATTGGCTGGGCAGCCACCTCATTCTATCCTATCCATCTCGTATGTTGAGGGAACGCTGGCGAACGAAGATATTATCAACCACATGGTTGAACTGGTCAAAGTAACAAATCAGTATATCAAAAAGCGAGCAGTTGTTGGGGTGAGTGGATACCGACGACACTTGCTATACGCTTTTTCCAAAGTTGTTGGTGACCTTAAGTTTAGTGTATTCGACTCACTAGATGAAGCCTTGAACTGGCTTGTGAAGCAAGGGGGTATCGATGCTTGCGTCGATGCAAGGTAAAACAATACTGATTACGGGCGCAACCTCCGGAATTGGGCTGGCCATGGCGCGCGAATTGGCCGGCAGGGGGGCACACGTCACCATCGTTGGACGCAATTCGGCCAAACTGACCATTGTTGCCGAACAAATTAGAAACCAGACGGGTAACCAGAACATCGACACCATCCTGGCTGACTTGTCCACCCGTGCCGGCGTACAGTTGACTGCGCATGAGTTCAAGAAACGCCGCACCCGGTTGGATGTGTTAATCAACAACGCTGGCGCTATTCACATGATCAGGAATCTTACCGAAGATGGCCAGGAAATGACCTTTGCTCTCAACCATCTCAACTATTTTCACCTGACCAATTTATTGCTAGATGTGTTGAAAGCCAGTGCCCCGGCGCGCGTCATCAACGTTTCTTCGGATGCCCATCGTGGACAGACCATAGATTTCGACAATTTGCAAGGCGAAAAATCTTACAACGGGTGGACGGCTTATGGCCGTTCCAAACTGATGAATGTCTTGTTTACCTACGAGCTCGCTCGCAGGCTGGAAGGTAAAGGTGTTTATGCCAATGCAATGCACCCTGGCTTTGTGGCGACAGGGTTTGGCAAAAACAATGGCGCGTTAATGCGGCTGGCGATGAAACTCATCTCCCCGATTGCCAAGACCACCGAAGAGGGCGCATCTACCGGCATTTATCTGGCGTCCTCGGTAGAGGTGGAGGGTGTCAGCGGAAAGTATTTTGTTGATAAACAACCGGTCGATTCTGACCCGGTATCCTATGACCGGGCTGCGGCGGAACGTTTGTGGAACATCAGCCTGGAGATGATTGCATAAAAAGAGCGCAGAAGGGCGGGACCGCAATCCCGCCCTTTTTTTACCGGTCAAGACGCATAGCGCAGCCGCTTCGCGGGCCGCAGCCAAAGGCGGCTATGATTTACGCTAATCGCGCAAATCCTGCGCCATACTACTATAGGATATAGGATGCTCGCGCCTGACCAGAGAGCCAGCAGTAAACATCAAATATAGTGAAGCCTTCGAAATTCCTGGCAGAGCGTACCAACGCTTTTAATCATGCCCTTGATAGGTGTTGTAAAATACCCCCAACCCATCGAAAGGCTTTTCACCATGGCCGAGAACAACTCGAAACCTGCCTATCGTATCACCGATTTGCACGAATCAGACCGTCCACGCGAACGGCTGGCCGCGCTGGGGCCGCAGGCACTTTCAAACGCAGAATTGATTGCCATCTTGCTGCGCGTGGGCGTGACCGGCGAAAATGCTGTGCAGGTAGGGCAGCGCCTGCTGCAAAAATTTGGCGGAATTTCAGGTATTCACCGCGCGCCATTTGTCGAGTTGATCAACCAGCATGGGATTGGCGAGGCCAAGGCAGCGCAACTCAAAGCGGCTGTTGAATTAGGACGACGGTTGACCCTTGAAACACCTGATGAACGTCCAACCATCAACTCCCCGGCAGATGCGGCAGCGCTGGTCATGTACGACATGGGGGCCTTGGAACAGGAACATTTGCGGGTAATGCTGCTCGACCGCCGCAACCGGGTTTTGGAAGTGACGGAACTGTATCGCGGCTCCGTCAGTTCGGCGCAAGTCCGCGTAGGAGAGGTCTTTCGAGAAGCCATCCGCAAAAATGCTTCAGCGCTGATCGTGATGCACAACCATCCCAGTGGCGACCCAACTCCCAGCCCCGATGACGTGGCGCTGACCAGAGCAATTTTTCAGGCTGGGAAAATGCTAGATGTAGATGTGCTCGACCACCTGGTGATTGGTCAGGGGCGTTGGGTGTCACTCAAGGAGCGCGGTCTAGGATTTGGTTAGGCTGAACAAATAACCGGCTCGGTTCTTTACGCCGGCTCGCCGCACTCGTGCAGTTCCATGCAACAATTGTCCTCGGTTTGTTGCTCAACTGGCAATAGGGGTGGGCGCACCGGCCAGCGTTCAAACCCGAACATGCGTGCCAGCATAGATTTGAGGATAGATGGGAAAGGCGTATAGTGGTCGAGAATGCGGCGGCGGTAGGAGAGTTCTTCTTGGGCTTCAATCGCATCTCCGCCTTGAGAGTAAATATTCCACACCTGACGCAGGATGGGTGAATACAGGTTGGCAATGGCGGTAATTGCTCCCCCCGCGTGATGTTCCAAGGCGTGCAGGAACAGGCTGTCGTTGCCGGTCAGGACCAGCAGGTCGGGGCCAAATCGCCCCCCCAAAGCAACGGCATAATCGGGGTCGCCAGAAGAGTCTTTGATTCCGGCAAACTTTTCAGGGTGGGCATCTTTTAGCCGTGCCAACAGGTCGAGTGACAAGCCCATGCCTGACTGATGGGGGATATGGTAGCCAAGCAAGTAGCCGCCCTGCGGCACAGCCTGGTTGATGACCTGGTCATACCACAGGAACAGTCCATCGTCTTTGGCTTTGCGATAATAATAGGGAGGCAAAACAACCACACCCTGGCAGCCCAATTCGAAAGCCATACGGGTCAGGTGAATTGTTTCAGCCAGGCTGGGCGTCCCGGTGCCGGCTAGCAGGCGAAATTCCGGGAAGGTTTGCCAAACGCCCTGGGCAGCCCGAATCATGATTTTGCGTTCATCTGCGCTAAAAGAGGGCCCTTCCCCGGTAGTACCAAAGAGCAAGGCCCCGTGACAATCACGGGCAGCGAGGAAGTTCAATAACGGAACAATCGATTCCGGGTCGATGGAAAAATCTTGCCTAAGAGGGGTTAATGCGGCGGCATAGACCCCTGCCAGGGGATGGCGAGTCGTCATTCGTTTTCCTTCCACTAGTTATTCAATTTCCATAATTCGATAGGGATACACATTTACAACCTGGCAGCCGTGATACATTGAGATATGACTTTTCAGATTTTGCCGATAGAAAATCGTGTGACCGTGCAGGAAGTAACGTGGTTTTGCCCAGCGAATAAGAAAATTCAAGGCGCGCATCCCCTGATGGGCGGGGTCATCATCATCGTGAATCCCTTCTGGCGGAGAGTGAGCGATAAAAATATCCAAAGGACGACGATAACGACTTTTTTGGAGGATAATTTTTGGCAAAAGCCTCCAAACGCGCAGATACATTTCTACATGAGAGTATTGGTTTGGCGTATGGAGCTGATACCGTATGCTTCCGCCCAACCCGGCCATGAGCAGTCCTTTGGAATACACAACATTTCCATCTAAGTTAATTCCGCCTGCTACGCGAGAGCTAGCCTGGTGACTGTATTGCGGGTCATGGTTTCCGGGGACATAAAGCAACGGCTTGTTATAGACAGTGACCAGGAATTCCAGATAAGGGTAAGGAAGGTCGCCACAACCGATAATCAGTTGAATATCGGTATAGACATCCCTCACTGAACTGGTATACAAGCGGTCGATGACTTGGTCGCTAACGGCAAGGATTTTCATTATTGTTAGAATTTTGCCCTAAAACAGACGCAGATGCAAGGGTTAGGAGAAGAAAAATGCAAACTTCGATGCAAAATTTGGAAAATATGGTGATAATAGACTATAATTTCTTATCCGCTTCATTCTCTGTACTCTTATATTAATCAATGGGTATGGAAACTCAGCGCATTCAACTACCTTCTAATTCCGGGGATCGCCGGACCGATACAGGACAACTCCAGCCAGGTACCAACCTGGTCAACCGCTATTTGATCCAGGAGGTGATAGGCGTTGGCGGGATGGGTTCTGTTTATCGCGCGCGCGACTTACATTTTCCAAATGTTGTGAAACTGGTTGCGGTCAAGGAGATGATTAACCAGGCCCCAGACCCGCTTGTGCGCCAAACGATTGTCCAGAACTTCGAACGCGAGGCCAATATTCTGGCGACGCTCACCCATCCGTCTATCCCCCGCATTTATGATTATTTCACATTAGATAATCGCTCGTATCTGGTGGAAGAGTTTATCAATGGCCGCGACCTGGAAGTGCTGCTGAGCCAAACCGAAGGGTTCCTTCCTGAAGAGCAAGTGCTTGATTGGGCCATCCAACTGTGCGACGTGTTGTCTTACCTGCACGGTCACAAACCCGACCCAATTATCTTCCGCGATATGAAACCATCAAATGTGATGGTCAATCAATACAATCATATCGTGTTGGTAGATTTTGGGATTGCAAAGCCATTTCAGATTGGACAAAAAGGGACGATGATTGGTACAGAGGGTTATTCGCCGCCGGAGCAGTACCGCGGCGAAGCCAATATTCAGGCTGATATTTACGCTCTGGGAGCCACCCTCCATCACCTGCTGACACGGCGCGACCCGCGCCTGGAGGCCCCATTCTCTTTTGCCGAGCGCCCCATTCGTAAAATCAACCCGAATGTTTCGGTCGAATTGGAAACAGTTATCAACACAGCACTTCAATACAACGTGGAAGACCGATTTAAGTCGATTGATGACTTCAAACAAGCCCTCATCGGCGCGGGGCGTAAAACGGGACTGCTTAATCGCGTCAGTTCCAAGGCTACATCTTCGGTTGTGATACCTTCGGAGGGGATTAAGCCAGTCTGGGCGTTTCAGTGTGAAGATGAAGTGCGTGGTACGCCCCTGGTGTATAACGGGTTGGTTTATACAGGTTGTTATGATAACAACCTGTATGCACTCAACGCTTCCAACGGTGAGTTCCAGTGGAAATATGCCACCGAAGGCGGCATCGTTAGTCGTCCGGCAATTGCAGATGATACAATTTTCTTCGGTTCTGAGGATCAACGAGTTTATGCGGTGAACGCCCGGCATGGAAAACTGTCTTGGATGTACTATACTGAGGGGGCGATTCGTTCTTCTGGCCGGATTGCTGACGGACACCTCTTTATCGGTTCCGATGACCGCTTTTTGCACGCCGTCAATATCAACACCGGGCGGGCGGCCTGGACTTTTGATACAGGAGACGAAGTTCGCTCGACGCCTTTCATTATTAATGAATTGGTCTATTTTGGTACTGAAGGTGGCGAGTTGTTGTGCCTGAATTTTCGTGGGCAGGTTAAATGGCGGTTCAAGGCCAAGCGCGCCATTACATCATCTCCTTGGGTGCAGGATAGCGTCGTTTTCGTAAACTCAATGGATGGTTTTTTGTATGCGGTGGACGCAAAGTCAGGTTGGATGTTGTGGCGATTCAGAATGGAAAAACCGTCTATCGTTTCGCCCACGGTAGCCGATACGCTGGTCTTTACTGGCTCTGCCGATGGTCACGTCTATGCCGTCGATACGAGAAGCGCTAAGGAAATCTGGCGATTCAAGACCAATCATCAGGTAAACAGTTCGCCTGTTGTCTACAAAGATGCGATTTACATCGGCTCAATTGACCACCATCTATATTGCCTTGAATACCGAACCGGGCGATTGCGCTGGAAGTTTGAAACCAAAGGCCCGATTGCGGGTACACCAACGATATTCGATGATATTGTGTATGTAGGGTCGAATGACCACTTTATTTACGCGCTGCTGGCCTGACTATCATAAAAAATCACTGAAGTAAGGAGATTCCTGTCATGGACTTCTTCCGTAAATTGTTTGGCAAGAAAGAAGAAAAAACTGCCCCTGCTGGCGAAAATGTGGTGACAGCGCCGCTTTCTGAAGTGCAGTTACAGACAATAAAAGCGATGGCTTTCAATCGTCATGAGCCTCCTCAGTTATTGGTGGCAAGCGGGCAATCGGTTGGCCGTCAGCGCGAGTTGAACGAGGACAGCCTGTTTTCTCTTACCACCACGGTTGCCGGCAACAACAGCAACCCACCTTTCGGCTTGTTTATCATTGCCGATGGCATGGGGGGCCACCAGTATGGCGAAGTTGCCAGCAATGTGGCAATTCGGACGATTTCTGGCTATGTGATGAAAAAATTCCATAACACCTTATTCAATCTGCCCACCCTGCCTCTGGATGAGTCATTACAAGAAATTGCCCAAGCCGCTGTTATGGAAGCCCAGCGTGCCGTCTTGCGTGAAGCACCGGGTTCTGGCACAACCGTTACGGCAGCGCTTGTACTGGGGCAACAGTTAACCATCACCCATGTGGGCGACAGCCGCGCCTACTTGCTCTACAACGAACAACGCATGGAGGCCATCACCCGCGATCACTCGCTGGTGCAACGGCTGGAGGAATTAGGTCAAATCACATCCGCTGAAGCGGCTGTCCACCCGCAGCGCAATGTGTTGTACCGTGCGTTAGGACAGGGAGAAACCCTGGAACCTGATGTGGTTACAACTCCCTTCCCAGTTGGCGGTTATCTGCTTTTGTGTAGCGATGGTCTGTGGGGTGTCGTTCCTGAAGATGAAATCCGAAAAATTATATACGAAGCCCCCACGATCCAACGAGCCTGCCAGAACCTGGTTTCGGCTGCAAATGCCGCAGGCGGCCCCGATAACATCAGCGCCGTGCTGGTACAGTTACTCGCCTGAACCAAACTATGCCTGACAAGCGACCTGATTTCTATGCTTTACTCGGCCTCTTGCGTTCTGCTACGCAGGAGGAAATCAGGCGCGCTTATTATAAAGCTGCCAAGCGGCTGCATCCCGACACAAATCAGGCTCCAGGCGAAACAGAATTATTCCTGGACGTTCAAAAGGCATACCAGGTGCTTTCAGACCCAGCGCGGCGTTCATCCTATGATGCAACTCTTGGCCCAGAAGAATCTATCCCACCCGTGGTGGATACTCGCATCCTGCTGAGCCGCAAAGAAATTTGCCGCCTGCGCGAAACCCAGCTTATTTACGTTCTGATGGACTTAATCCCCAGCGAAGAACAGAAAAAAGCGGCGGCGGGCGTGCCATTAAATCTCTGCCTGGTTTTAGATTGCTCCACATCTATGAAAGGCGAAAGGCTGGATACGGTCAAGGCAACCGCCATCCAAATTATTCGCAAACTCAAGCCACACGACATCTTTTCAGTCATCGCCTTCAACGACCGGGCCGAGGTCGTAATCCCAGCCACTCGCCAACAGGGCAGCACCCACAAATTAGAGACCAAAATCCAACTGTTGCAAACCGGAGGCGGCACTGAGATTTTCAAGGGATTGGAGGCTGGCTTCGAAGAGATTCAACGCTATGCCAACCCCAAGACCGTCAGTCATATCATCCTGCTCACCGACGGACGCACCTATGGCGATGAAGCGCAATGCTATGACCTGGCGAAACGAGCCGCGGAACAGGGAATTGGCATCAGCGGCTTGGGAATCGGCAGCGGCTGGAATGACATCTTCCTCGATCATCTGGCATCGTCGACTGGTGGAACGGCGATGTATGTTTCCCAACCGAAAGATATCGAACGCCTGCTAAATGAAAAGTTCTCGAATCTCTCTAAAACCTTTGCCGAAAACGTTGTCTTAGATTTCAAGCCAGCGGATGGCGTTTCGGTCAGTTATTCATTCCGGCTTCAACCCGAGGCAGCACCACTCGGCAAACAAACGCCGATACCGCTTGGGCCAATTTTACAAGATTGGCCCCTTTCGGTGCTGATAGAATTCCTCATTCAACCACTAGACTCAGGGCAGAATTCTGTTGAGCTTATCAATGGCAAACTTGAAATTTCAGCGGCGGCGCTCAATACAGCTTTCCCGCCAGTGCCCATTCAACTGGCTGTCTCGGTGAAAGACACCATCACCCCCGAACCGCCCCCACCGGCGCTGGTGCAAGCTTTATCGAAATTAACCCTTTACCGCCTTCAGGAAAAGGCGCGCGCCGATGTCGATGCCGGAAATTACGAAAAAGCCACCGAACACTTGCAGCGCATGGCCACGCACATGCTTGCGCAAGGCGAACGCAGTCTTGCTAAAACAATTATGTTGGAAATTGAAAACATAGAAAAAGAGAAAAAATTTTCAGAAGCAGGTGAAAAACAAATCAAATATGGTACACGGGCGCTCTTACTGCCCAAGGAGCGAAAACCATGATTGTTTGTCCGCACTGTAAACACCAGGAAGCGGATGGCGCGATTTTTTGTGGTGAATGTGGAATGCAACTCATCCAATACTCACCGGGAGAAACCCAGCGTTTCAATACGCCAACTGGTGAACTGATAAATGCTCCCGCTCCCGATATTTCCGCGCAAAAACCTGCCTGGATTTCCCTTCACCTGCTCGACAGCGGCCAAATTCTGCCGGTTTCAGACCGCAATGAATTTACGATGGGACGTATCAGCGAAAACCAACCCATCATGCCAGATGTTGACCTTTCGCCTTTCAAGGCCTTCGACAACGGCGTATCGCGCTTGCACGCAGTCATTCGCAACAATTCAGGCAACATTGTCATCATGGACCTCGGCTCATCCAACGGAACCTACATCAATGGTACCCGCATCGTGCCGAACGTCGAGCAGCCTCTGCGGCATGGCGATATTGTGTCACTGGGCAAACTCAAAATGCAGGTCGTCTTAGCGTAGAGGTGTAGTATGCCTACAATATTGATTCATATCATGAACGAAGACCCCATCTTGGGCGAGGTCAATGAACTGCCAACGCCCACCGACCAGATTATCACAGTCAGGAATCCTCGTCGCCGTGATGGGAAAGACCTGCACTATCTCCAGGCCAATGTAACCGAAGTGATCTGGCCGATGGCGCGCATTGCTTTCATCGAAATCATCCCCGGTGAAGAAGAGGAAGAAATCATCGGCTTTGTGAGGGAGAAATAATATGCCTGACGAAATGGAAAGACGCAGAATCTTGGTCGTTGACGACGAGGAGCGCATGGTGCGCTTCATTCGCCTGAACCTGGAGCATGATGGTTTCCAGGTGAGCGAAGCCTTCAATGGCCGCCAGGCCGTGCAAAAACTGCGCGATGTCAACCCCGACTTAATCCTGTTAGATGTGATGATGCCCGACCTGGATGGGTTCGAAGTGTTGGAGATGATACGCGAAATCAGCAACGTGCCGGTTATCATGCTGACCGCCAAAGGCGAGGAAGATGACCGGGTGCGCGGCCTGGAACTGGGCGCGGATGATTACGTCACCAAGCCATTCAGCCCGCGGGAACTGGTCAGCCGCGTACGGGCCGTGCTGCGCCGTACCGAGGGCGCGTCTGGTTCGATGCACGGGCTCATCGAAATCGATGAACGCCTGAAAATCGATTTCGACCGCCGCGAAGTTTGGCTGGAGGGCAAAATCGTCAAACTGCGTCCCACCGAATACCGTCTGCTCTTCCACCTCGTCCAGAATGCGGGTTGGGTGGTCTCGCACGACCAGCTGCTTGCCAAAGTCTGGGGCTACGAATACCGTGACGAGCCGCATTATGTCCGGCTTTACATCAACTATCTGCGCCAGAAACTGGAGAAAGACGCCGCAAACCCCAAATACATCCTGACCGAGCGCGGGGTAGGCTACCGCTTTATCGACTTCCGACGACAGGGAAAAGATTCTTAAACGGGAAGCCAATTCCAGACCAGCCAGTTTTAACGGAAAATTTATACAGGGTTTGCGTTCTTCTAACGCAGACCCTGTATATTTTAGGCTGTAAAAACATTCACACTTCAGATAAAGAAAGGAGCTACGCTATGTCCAATCTTATCCGTTGGGAACCGATGCGCGAAATGATGACCTTGCGCGAGGCGATGGATCGCCTGTTCGACGATGCTTTTACACGCCCTATCAGCATCAACAACTGGGGCATGCCGGCCATTGACATGTACCAGACCGATGACAAAGTTGTGGTGAAGGCGGCCTTGCCCGGCCTGAGCGCGGAAGATGTCCAAATTTCCGTGACCGGCGAAATCCTGACCTTGAAAGGTGAATTCCGCCAGGATGACGAGGTAAAGGATGCCACTTACCAACTCAAGGAACGCCGCTACGGTTCGTTCGAGCGCAGCATTATGCTGCCCACCGAGGTTGAGACCGACAAGGCCAAGGCCGAGTTCCAGAACGGCGTCCTGACCATCAACCTGCCCAAAGCCGAAGCCGTCAAACCGCGCACCATTACCGTCAAAGCGAAATAAGCCGCAATGTTTCAAAGGCGCCTGCGCATGCTCTGAAATGCGCAGGCCAACCTTTGGCACGCTTACACAGGATACCCTATGCCGCTGTATGACTTTGCCTGCACCGAATGCGGGACAAAATTTGAAAAGCAACTCCCCTTTTCGGGCAGCCAGCATGATATAACCTGCCCTCGGGGACACCGCGCTGTTCGGCGCATCTATGCCCCGCCCCAAGTGGTGTTCAAAGGCAGCGGATGGTACATCACCGACCATCGCAAAACACACTTAGCAGGCTCCGCCACAAGTGAATAAAAATTGCGACACCTGCGCGCCCGCAACTGAACTGCGGGCGCGCTTGATTCAACTGGCCCGCATAAGTTTTGCCCTTGCCATTTGAAAATCTCTCGGCTATACTCTTTAATCTGACAAACCGAGGAGAGATTAATTTCATGACAAAACAGCGAATTGTGTTGGTGGATGACCATGAAGTTGTACGTTTGGGACTCAAAGCCTTACTTGACCGTCATCCCAACTTTGAAGTCGTCGGCGAGGCTGCTTCAGCGCGTGAAGCGATAGAGTTGGTTGGCAGTCTTCAGCCCGCTGTGGTGGTCATGGATATTCGCCTGCCTGGTACATCAGGCATCGAAGCCTGCGAGGAAATCGTCCAGCGATTCCCTGAGACCAAAGTTCTGATGCTGACCTCTTATGCTGAGGACGAAATGCTCTTTTCGGCCATTCGCGCCGGGGCATCGGGCTACGTCCTGAAGCAAATTGGCGGCGAGGAACTGGTGCGCGCCCTCGAAGCAGTTGGGCGCGGCGAAGCCCTGCTCGACCCGGCAGTCACCCAGCGCGTCTTTCAAGAAGTAAGAAAGGCCGTTAAAGAAGAAGAAGCCTCGGCCTTTTCGCATCTCAGCCAGCAAGAAAAACATGTCCTCCTGCTCGTTTCGGAAGGCAAAACCAACCGCGAAATCGCCAAGGCCCTATTTCTGGGCGAAGGCACAGTGCGCAACTACGTCAGCAGTATTCTCTCCAAGTTGGGCGTCAACAACCGCGCCGAAGCCGCTGCCTATGCGGTGGAACACAACCTGCGGGAATACATCCAGCCCTGAACCCAGGCGCGGACGACGGTTGTTGAGCAGAGTCGAAACAAAGTCCGCGCTTGTTTTCCCCCCTGTGAACAAAAAAAACCTACTTCCCTTGCTTATCACAGCCCTTTCCGGCATCTTTATCGCTGCCTACGTCGCCTGGCATGTCAACGTTCACTATCCCCTGGTCGGCTGGGACCACAAATACTATTTCACACGGCTCATAGACACCCATCTGCATTACCGGGTTAACGGCTTCACCATCCAGTGGTACACCCCCAGTTTTGGCGGCGGGTTGCCCGGCTACCCCCACCCGCTCAATGCCCAGTTTTCCCTGCCCCAAATCCTGGCGCTTTTCATCGAACCCTGGAGCGCGGTTCTTACATCATATTTTTTCTACGTTCTGATAGGCTATGCTTGCGCATACATATTTCTACGGCGTTCCCTAAACTTCGGCTGGATGCCCGCCACCCTCGGCGCGGTCCTCTTTAGCGCCAACGGCTTCTACCTGCAACATCTCGCCAATGGACACTTTAATTTTCAGGCTTTTCCCGTCCTACCGCTCTTTTTGGTAGCGCTGTTCGATAAACGCCTGTCCATCCCCCGCGCTGCCGCCCTCATCGCCCTGGGCGGCGGCCTGCTTATCTATTCCGCCAGCACCTACCCAACGGTTTTCATTGGCTTATCCCTGCTCATCACCCTGCCGCTGGCCTGGCTCATCCGACCAGAGATGTTTGATTGGCCTCGTTTGGGCAAAATTGCGCTCTTGGGCGGCTTGCTTGCACTTGGCCTTGTTCTCTCCAAACTCTACGCTGTCGCTTCGTTCATGCGCTTCTTCCCGCGCGATATGCCCGATGTCTATGATGTCCCGCTCAAACTGGCCCCGGTTGGCCTCTTCCTGCAACTGTTTGGCGTCATGGGCCTGGCCCCCATCTACACTCTCACCGGCCAAAAAGTGACCGCCATTCGCGAATTGCTTCAGGCCTACACAGGCGCTTATGCGGGATTATGGGAACTGGACTTATCGCTCAGCCCGGTCGTGTGGATTCTGCTCCCAAGCGGATTCTTGACCCTGGCTTACCTCATCCTGGCGAAACGCCTCGCTGTTTCACCGTTAAAAGGGCGCATTCTAGCCCTGGCATTGCTGGCCTTTGCCATCTATCTGACGCTTGAATTTACCTTCGCGCGCGGATACATTTACCCCATCTTGCGCGAACTGCCTTTCCTGCGTGCATTGCACGTCAACCCGCGTTTTGGCTCGGCTCTCATCTTTCCCCTCGCCCTGTTTAGCGCTTACACCCTGCACCTTTGGACCCGCTCCCTGAACGAATCACGCGCCCTGGCGATCTTCCTGCCCTTCAATATCCTGGCCCTGCTCTCGCTAGGCGCATATCTGCTCATTCCGCTCGACCGTTTGCAGCAGCGCACCTTCGACCTGCGCGGCTTGCAAGACGTATATCGCAAAATCGAACAGGGCGAAACCTTCCCCATTGACCACATCGCCGACATCAACGACCAGCGCACCTTCGATGACCGCGCCAGCAACCTGCTCCCTTACGATACACTGTTTGGTTACAACCAGAAAACTTTCCAGGCAGCCATCACAATTGGCCCAGCGCGCGAGATTCAAGACGGCTATTTCAACATGACAAACCCTGCCGGATTGGTCTATCCCGAAGTCAACGACTTGGTTCTCTGGGAACGCATTTCAGCCAGCCAGCAGGAGCAGCTCGAAGATTTCCTCGCCCGCCGCCAGCCAGATTGGAATCTTCCAGCCGGGCAGAAAGCCGCCAACGCGCTCTCGCTGGTCAGCCTGGTCATCATGCTGGGGTTGTTTATCCCGTTCCCAAAATCACTTCTTCCAGCGCGTCCAGGCGCGGCAGCACAATCGTTGGCTTTTCCATTTCTTTTGTGACAATCTCTGGGTCTTTCAGGCCATGCCCGGTGCAGATGGCGACAATCCGTTTGCCGCTGGGGTTCAACTTCGCGGCGGCAATTTCATGCGCCAGCCCGGCCAGCCCAGCCGCCGAGGCCGGTTCAACCCATATTCCCTCCAATTTGGCAAGCGTTTTTTGCATAGCGACAATCTCCTCATCGCTGACGGCGATAATTCGGCCATCCGACTCATCGGCGGCCTCCAATGCCTGCTCGCCCCGGGCCGGTTTGCCGATGCGAATCGCCGTCGCCACCGTTTCAGGCCTCTCAACCGGATGCCCCAACACGAGCGGGGCCGCCCCCGCAGCCTGAACGCCCAAAATGCGCGGCAAGCCCGTCCATTTGATATTGTTATATTGCTTAAACCCAGCCCAATAAGCGGTGATGTTGCCTGCGTTGCCTACTGGCAGACACAACCAGTCGGGCGCGTGGCCGAGCGCGTCGCAAATCTCGAAGGCGGAAGTTTTTTGGCCCTCGATGCGGTAGGGATTGATGGAATTGACCAGCGAAATAGGATGTTTGTTCGAGATTTCCACCACCATTGACAGCGCGTCATCGAACGAACCGTCAATTTGCACGACCTGCGCGCCGTAGGCAATGGCCCCGGCCAGTTTGCCAGCGGCCACCTTGCCCTGCGGAATCAGCACAATAGATTTCATGCCGGCCCGCGAGGCGTAAGCGGCAGCGGATGCGGCAGTATTGCCAGTGCTGGCGCAGATGACCGTTGTCACCCCGCGCCCGGCGGCCTCGCTGATGGCGGCGGTCATGCCCCGGTCTTTGAACGAACCGGTCGGGTTGAGTCCCTCATATTTGATGTATAACTCGAAACCGCCACCTAATTGACGCGAGAGATTCTCGGCGGGGATTAAAGGCGTGTTGCCCTCGAACAAGGTGACAGGGCGGGTGTGGGCGGGCAAGTCGAGCAGAGAACCATATTTGTCGAGCAATCCACCATAAAGCATGAGAAAAATCCATCCTTTCAAAAAATTTCGCCAAGTCTATCACGAAAGCAGGCGAACGACAAAAAGCCTGCTAGAATTCAAAATCTCCCGATTTTGGCTAAAGTCAGAAAAATTGCCCAAATTCCTGCTGTTTCGCTCTTGACTTTTGATTCCCTTACCCATAGAATGTGAGTCATAACCGAACAGTTGCAGGGAAGAGATTTGTTTTGCAGTGTTGAGTTTGCTGCATAAACAAACGCCGAAGGGGCAAACCCGTTTCCGGCCGGGGCGGGCGAAACTCTCAGGCAAAAGGACTCTGCGCTGGAACACTCTGGAAAACGCCGCATGAGCGGCTACCGACGGGGCAAACCTGTTTTGTTCGGCGAGCAGTTCAACTGCTTACCAGCAAATGGGCGAATCTCTCAGGTTCAATTACAGAGGGCGCACAATTCGATTCGTGCGCCTTTTTCATTTTCCTAAAGGCCAATGTCTCCAGACATTGGAAAATGATTGTCCAAAATCAGAAGATTTTGGACTCCAATTCATATAAAAGGAGCAAATCCCATGTCCAATACTCCCACCACCCTCAAATATGCCAAAACCGATGAATGGTTCGACCCGGCGACCGGTAAAGTCGGCATTAGCGACTACGCCCAGGAACAACTCTCAGATATCGTCTTCATGGAAATCACCGTCAGCGAAGGCGACGAAGTGCAGGCCGGCAGCCAGATTGCCTCGGTCGAATCGGTCAAGGCGGCATCTGAAATCCTGGCTCCCATCAGCGGCAAGGTTGTGGCCGTCAATGAAGACCTGACCAACAGCCCCGAAGCCATCAACAGCGACCCCTACGGCTCATGGTTCATCCAAATCGAAGGCAGCGGCGGCGCGGACCTGATGGATGCGGCGGCCTACGAGAAGCACTGCGAAGAACGGGCGCACTAATTCTGTTGTCTGGTTTACCCGTTATCCAGTTGACCAGTTTGAACAGAAAACTGGATAACTGGATAAAGGGATAAAGGGATAACCGTATAACCGAAAAACCGGAGAACAAAAACTCATGACTTATATCCCAATCAGCTCCAAAGAGCGGGATGCGATGCTGGCAACGATTGGCGTGGAAAGCCTGGATGCGCTCTTCGAGGCCGTGCCTGCCAAATATCGCTTTCCCCAACTCAACTTGCCCCCGGCCCTCACCGAAATGGAAGCCGCCAGCCTGCTGGCCGAAATTGCATCCAGCAACGAACACGTGCGCGGCGACCTGGTTTCCTTCCTGGGCGCGGGCATGTACAACCATTACATCCCCTCGGTCGTTGACCACATCCTGCGGCGCGGCGAGTTTTACACCGCCTACACGCCGTATCAGCCCGAAATTTCGCAAGGCACGCTGCAAGCCATCTTCGAGTATCAGAGCCTGATGACCGCCCTGACCGGCATGGAACTCTCCAACGCCAGCCACTACGACGGCGCGACCGCTGCCGCCGAGGCTGTCAACCTGGCCTTTGCCAACTTTCGCGGCAAACGCCGCAAAGTGGTGATTTCGCCCACCGTTCACCCGCAATACCGCGAAGTCATTCGCACCTACACCCAGGGGATGGAACTGACCCTGGCCGGAGACGACGCGACTGCCGATTTGCAGGCCGCGCCGGAAGCCTTGACACCGTTAATCGACGTGGAGACAGCCCTGGTCATCGTCCAATATCCCGACTTTTTTGGCCGTATCTTCGACTATACCCGGCTGATAGAGTCGGCCCATGCCCAGGGTGCGCTGGTCTGCGTGGTGGCAAACCCCACCGCCCTGGCGCTCTTCAAGACGCCCGGCGCCATGGGCGCGGATATCGTCGTCGGCGAGGGTCAGCCGCTTGGGCTGCCGATGTGGTACGGGGGGCCCTCGCTTGGGTTTTTCACCACCCGCAAGCAATATGTCCACAAAATGGCCGGGCGGTTGGTTGGCGAAACGGTCGATTCGCGCGGGCAGCGCAGTTATGTGTTGACCCTCACCGCGCGCGAACAGCACATTAAGCGCGAGAAGGCCACCTCCAACATCTGCACCAACCAGGGTTTGCTGGCGCTGGCTTCAGCGGTCTATCTTTCTGTGGTAGGCAAAACCGGCCTGAAGCAGGTGGCAAACCTGTGCTACCAAAAAGCGCACTACGCCGCCGAAGAGTTGAGCAAGATTCCGGGCGTGGGATTGTGCTTCCCGCAGCCGTTTTTCCACGAGTTCGCGGTCTGCTTCCCCAAGCCGGTCGCCGAAATCAACGAACACCTGCTTGAACATGGAATCATCGGCGGTTACGACCTGGGGCAGGATTACCCGGCGCTCAAAGACCATGCCCTGATTGCCGTGACCGAAATGAACACCAGGGACGAAATCGACATGCTGGTCGAGGTGGTCAAGGAGGTGTTATCATGACCGAACCTACTCTCTTTGAACTGTCCTCGCCTGGCCGCGCCGGCGTGACCTTCCCAGAGCCTGACGTGCCGCATTTTGACCTGCCCGATGAAAGCCTGCTGCGCAGCGACCTGCCCCTGCCCGAACTGGCCGAGGTGGATGTCGTCCGGCATTACATGGCGCTCTCACGCTACAACTACAGCGTAGATAGCGGCTTTTACCCGCTCGGCTCTTGCACGATGAAGTACAACCCGAAGATTAATGAAGACACCTGCCGCCTGCCTGGTTTTCTGTTCACGCACCCGCTCCAGCCCATCGAAACCGTGCAGGGCAACCTGCTCCTGATGTACCAGATGCAGGAATGGCTCAAAGAAATCAGCGGGTTTGCGGCGGTCACGCTCCAGCCTGCCGCCGGGGCGCACGGCGAATTTACCGGCGTGCTGATGATGCGCGCCTACCACAAAGCGCGCGGCGACCATAAACGGGTCAAAATGCTCATCCCCGATGCGGCGCATGGCACGAACCCGGCCTCGGCGGGCATGTTGGGCATGACGGTCAAGGTCATCCCCTCCGATTCGCGCGGCAATGTGGACTTGGATGCGCTCAAGGCCGAATGTGACGATACGGTCGTCGGCATGATGCTGACCAACCCCAATACGCTCGGCCTGTTCGATGAAAACATCGAGGAAGTTATCCGTCTGGTACGCGATTGCGGCGGCCTGATGTATGGCGATGGCGCCAACCTGAACGCCTTGCTCGGAATCGTCCGCCCTGGCGATTTGGGCTTCGATGTGATGCACTTCAACCTGCACAAAACCTTCTCGGTCCCGCATGGCGGCGGCGGCCCTGGCTCTGGCCCGGTAGGAGTCAGCGAACGCCTGGCCGATTTCCTGCCCGCTCCGCTGGTTGGGATTCTCGAAGAAGCCAATGGCGAGACTCCGCCCCTGTATGGCTTTGTCACGCCCAAACAGACCATTGGGCGCATGAAAGCCTTTCACGGCCACTTCGGCGGCGGATTGGTGCGCGCTTATACTTATATTGCCATGCACGGCGCGGATGGATTGAAAGATGTTTCGCAATACGCTGTCTTAAACGCCAACTACCTGGCCGCCCGCCTGCGCGAGACATACAAAATTCCGTTTGACCGGATTTGTATGCACGAGTTCGTCATGGAAGGCCGCGTGGAAGGCACGGACGTGCGCGCGCTCGACATCTCGAAGCGCCTGATGGATTATAACTTCCACCCGCCCACCAATTACTTCCCGCTCATTGTGCGCGAAGCGCTGATGATTGAGCCGACCGAAACCGAGAACAAAGACACTCTCGATGCCTTTGCCGATGCGCTCATCAAAATCGCCGAAGAAGCCAAAACCGACCCCGAACTGGTCAAAACCGCCCCACACACCACTCCCTTTGGGCGCATGGACGAGGTGAAGGCGGCGCGGGAACTGGTGTTGTGCTGTTGGCTGCCAGAGAATTACAGTAACGAGTAAGCAGTGTTCAGTAATCAACAACAAAGGCTCTCTGAGAATTAGCGTGAAAACCTGTACACGGAACACACTGAATTCACGGAAACGCACGGAAAGAGCTTTTTAAATACTGATTTTTCCGTGTTCATCCGTCTTTTCCGCGTTTCACCTGCTCTTGCAGGCGGTGCAAGGGTCCGTGTACGAAAAATGCCTATCACAGAGATTCTTGAAGAGCCACAACAAAAGATGACATTCATCCGCCGGATGACTGTCATCTTTTGTTATAAATCGTGTTAAGATAGGGGGATGAAGCAATTTCGAGGAGGCGCTATGTACTTCTTTGTCCGCTACACTGGCTATGTACTGATACTCTTCGGGATTTTCCTGATGCTGGCCGGGCTGGCCGGCACAGTGTATGGCTTTTTCTGGCACGAGGCTTTGCTGACGCGCATCAACGAGATGCTACAAGCCGGTAATTCTGTGTGGCGGGTGACGGAAATGCGCTTCTTTACCTCCCTGCTCGGTTTGTCTATGTTCGTCTCTGGGATGATCGTGGCTGCTTTGGGGCAATTGTTGCTGGTCTTTGCCGACCTGGCCAATCACACCCGCGAGACGAACATCTTGCTGCGCTCCTTCCGTTCCCACCAGCGGCGGCCTGCTCCCAGAGGGGCAAAATCATCCCGTTCCGACTACGACGACGATGAGCCGGTGGGATAAATCTCGACCAATCCGCCCGAAATCCCCAATCTCGAATATCGAATATCGAACATGAAAAAACTCACAACGCCTTTTCTCCTTGCCAGTTTCCTGGTGATTCTGGCGTTCGGCGCGTTCCTGGCCTGGGGCGTGCCGTATTTCTTTCAAAAGCCCTTTGTCAGCAATATCAACTCCTCGCTCGGTTCGCAGACCTACCGCGCCCGCGTGACCGACATCCTCGAATCCGGCCCAATTGACCTGGGCGGCACGGTGCAGACCTACCAGCGGGCGCGCGTTGAAATTTTGGAGGGCGAATATCGCGGCTTGCCGATGGAAATTGACTACGGCAAGTATCGCATCTTGCCCCAGGGCCAAATCCTGCGCCCCGGAGACGACATCTTTGTACTGATAGGGAAACGCCCCGACGGCGTGGTAGAGGCCTTCTTCGTCGATTTCGTGCGTGAACAAGCCCTGTTCGTCTTGCTGGCGATTTTTGTAACCGCCATCATCCTGATGGGGCGCTGGAAGGGACTGCGCAGCCTGTTGGCGCTGGCCTTCAGCCTATTCATAATTATTTACTACATCATCCCGCACATCCTGGCTGGCGAAGACCCGCTGCGCGTCAGCCTGATTGGCTCTGGCATTCTGCTGGGCGTTTCGCTCTATCTCACCTACGGCTGGACGTGGAAAACGCACGCTTCGGTATTGAGCATGATTCTCGTGCTGGTGATTACCGGCACGCTGGCTGTCATTTTTGTGCAGGTCACGCGCCTGAGCGGTTCAGGCAGTGAAGAATCCCTGTTCCTGACCCAAATGTCGGAGGTCAACATCAACCTGCGCGGCTTGCTGCTGGGCGGCATCATCATCGGCGCGCTGGGCGTGCTGGATGACCTGGTAACCACCCAATCGGCAGCGGTCTTTGAGCTGCATCACACCGACCCGCGCCTGGGATTCCGCGCCCTGTTCGAGAGGGCCATGCGCATCGGCCAGGACCATGTTGCCGCCACCGTCAACACACTGGTACTGGCCTACGCCGGGACTTCGCTGCCGCTGCTGCTGCTGTTCACGCTGGGGAGCGGGAATTATGGTTACTTTATCAACGTCGAATTCGTGACCGAGGAGATTGTGCGCACCCTGGTCGGTTCGCTGGGGCTGGTGGCCGCCGTTCCGCTCACGACTGGCCTGGCCGCGCTGATAGTCTTGTATCGCCACCGCATCCCCGCAGACTGGCGCGCCCTGCTTGGATCAGAGGGAGAGGCGCATCACCATCACCATTAGCGAGGCTGCGAATAATATTTTGGCAATACGTTATAATAACCATCCCGAAGGCCTTCGCCGGGCGCTTTTTATGCTTGATGAAAGCCTTCGGAGAGTTCAGACTGAAATTCTCCCGATTTGCCGGAGGCCCGATGGAATACTCAATTGCTCCTTCCGATGACGGAAAATACATTATCCTGAAAGTGGTTGGGCAGTTTGGCCGTCAGCAGGCGCTGGCCTATCACCTGGAAGCCCACAAAATGGGCGCGGAAATGGGCATTGACCGTTTCCTGCTCGATTTCTCTGATGGCCGCAACACCGATACGGTGATGCGCAACTACACCTTTGTCAGCCAGGACATGCGCACCCCCGGCATCAACCTGGCCGCGCGCATCGCTATGTTGGTCAGCCCGTATGACCATTCGCACGACTTTATCGAAGCCATGCTCAAACAGGAAGGCGTTGATGTGGCCCTGTTCTATGACCTCGAACCGGCGATTGCGTTCCTGAACAAGCCCTGATACGCTGGGGAATCCACCAATCAATCTCAACCTCCACGAATGTTGCTTCAATCTTGCCCCCGGCATGGGGCTGGGTTGAAAACCGAAATCAAACTTCCGCATTATGCGCGGAAGTTTTTTGCTTTGCCCTTGCTTGGTAACCTGGTTGTTGCGGGTGGTACAATTTCTGTAACGCGGAATTCATTCCGCAAGCAAATGCAGCAGAATAAGGAGTTCCCATGACAGACGTTGTGATTGTAGATGCCATTCGCACGCCCATCGGCGCGCTGGGGGGCGCGCTGGCAAAAGTCCGCCCCGATGACCTGGCCGCTTTGGTGCTGAAAGCCTTGCTCGAACGGAACAACCTAGACCCCGCGCAGGTCGAGGAAGTGTACCTGGGCTGCGCCAACCAGGCCGGCGAGGATAACCGCAATGTGGCGCGCATGTCGCTGCTATTGGCCGGGTTTCCTGCCAGCGTGCCAGGCGTGACGGTCAACCGGCTGTGCGCTTCGGGGCTGGCGGCAGTCAACCTGGCGGCGCGCGCCATCCGCGCTGGGGATGGGGAAATTTACATTGCGGGCGGGGTAGAATCCATGTCGCGCGCGCCCTACTCTCTGCCCAAAGCCGAGGAAGGCTTTAGCTTTGGCAACCTGACCGCCTACGATACGGCACTGGGTTGGCGTTATCCCAACCCAAAAATGAAAGAAATATACGGAATCGACTCGATGGGCGAAACAGCCGAAAATATCGCCGCTCTGCGCCCTCATCTGACGCGCGAGAAGCAGGATGCGTTTGCCGTTCAATCGCATCAGCGCGCAATTGCCGCTACAGACAGCGGGAGGTTTTCCGAAGAGATTTTGCCCGTCCCTGTTCCACAGAAAAAAGGCGACCCCGTTTTAGTTACGACCGATGAGCGTCCGCGCCGCGATACCACGCTGGAGAGTCTCGCCAGGCTCAAACCGGCCTTCAAAAAAGAAGGCGGAACCGTTACGGCTGGAAATTCGTCTGGATTAAACGATGGCGCGGCAGCCCTGCTCTTGATGAGCGATGAAAAAGCCGCTGCGCTGGGATTGAAGCCGCTTGCCCGCTTCGTCTCTGCCGCCGCAGCCGGGGTGGAGCCGCGCATTATGGGCATAGGCCCGGTGCCAGCGACCCAAAAGGCGTTGGCGCGCGCCGGTTTAACGGTGGCAGACCTCAGCCTGGTGGAATTGAACGAAGCCTTCGCGGTGCAGTCGCTGGCCGTCCTCGAAGACCTCGGCCTAGATGAATCCATCGTCAACGTCAACGGTGGGGCAATTGCCCTGGGACATCCGCTTGGCTGTTCGGGCGCGCGCATTCTTACCACCCTGCTCTATGAAATGCGGCGGCGCGGCGCGCGCTATGGCCTGGCGACCCTGTGCGTAGGCGTTGGTCAAGGCGAAGCGACGATTGTGGAGTTAGCATAGATACACTCGGAGAGAACGATGCTAAAACAACCATTGGTAATACTGTTTTTGCTGATGGGCATCCTGCTGGCAGCCTGTGGTGTCAGGATTGTCACCCCGCCCCCACCTCCCGACCTGCCAACCTGGACGCCGACCGCTACCCCACCTCCGCCCACCCCAACCGCCACACTGACCCCAACAATTACGCCCACGCCCCCGCTCAATGCACAGAACGGCCCGCCGCTGCTCGCCATTCACATGTTTACGCCCATGCGCGGCTGGGGCATTATGGAAAACCAATTGCTCGCCACCAATGACGGCGGTTTCACCTGGGCTAGCGTGCCTGTGCCAGGCGGCACGTTTAGCGGCTACAACGGAGCATATTTCCAAAATGAGAGGGAAGCCTTCATCCTTGTTGCATCTCCCGATGGCAGCAATACCGGGACATTGAACTACACTGCCGACGGCGGCCAGACCTGGCAGAGCATACCGGTTCCCATGTCTAATGGCACAATTCAGTTCCTACCCAACACGAACCTGGAAGGATTCATCTTCCAAACCCTGGGCGGGGCAGACGGTTCGATGCCGGTTGCGATATACCAAACGCTCGACCGCGTAAACTGGCTGCGTACCTTTGCCCATGACCGCGCGGATGAAATCGAAGGGCTTCCATTTTCAGGCATCAAAAACGGGGTCGTCTTCATTAACCCAAGCGTAGGATATATTACCGGCTCTGAACCGGTTAAAAACTCCATCTACTTCTTCCGCACCGGCGATGCGGGCCGCTCCTGGCAGCGGGTTTCGTTACCACTCCCCGAGGAAATCCAAAACTATATCGCAGAAACCCTGCCGCCGGTCTTCTTTCAGGATGGCGCAGGCTTCCTGCCGGTTGATTTTCGGATGGGGGATGACCAAATTCGCGTGTTTTACTTCACCGAAGATGGCGGCGCAAACTGGATCCCGCGCGGCTCCATTCCACGCGGCACCGCCTATGAATTTGTCAACGCCAATACCGGATGGGCCTGGGCCGGACGTTCGCTGTTTTACACTGCCGATGGCGCGCAAACCTGGACCGCGCAGCCGGTCTCTTTTTCGGCCCGCGAAGTTGCCACCTGTCTGAACTTCATTGACCCGCGCAACGGCTGGCTGATTACCGTAGATGACCGCTCACGCGTTCGCCTGTATCGCACCAATGACGCGGGCGGCACATGGACGGTTATCATACCGTAAGTTTGTTCATTCGTAATTCGACACTCGATAATTCGATTACCGAATAACGAATCCCGATTATCGAATCTCCAAAGGACTGTGAAAAGATGAAAAGACAAGCGACTTTAGTGGTACTGCTCTCCCTGTCCATCCTGGCCTGCCGCATTTCCATCGATGCGTTTGACCCGCCCCCGCTGGCAACGCCGATTCCCAACCTGCCCGCTTCGGCCACCCCGAACATTATCCAGCCTACGTTCACCCCGGTCGTCATCCTGCCCCCGGCCACGCTCACGCCTTTTATCGATACCCCCGCGCTGACAGTGGAGCAATTGAAAAATGGGCGTTTCGACCTGCCCGGCGTGGATGGCATGGTTCACCCAGTACAGTTCGAGGCTGGGGTCTTCCAGCAGGGCAGCGACCCTGCCGCGCCGGGCTATGTGACGGTTGTGATGACCGACTCGCTGGCTTTTGGCGACCTGGATGGTGATGGAGCGGTCGATGCCGCCGCCGTCATCGTGGAAAACTATGGCGGGACGGGTCAATTTGTCTCGGTGGCGGCCTTCCTCAACCGGGGCGGGATGCCGGTCTATGCCGCTTCGCACTTTGTGGATGACCGCGCGCTGGTCAATGCCTTTGCCATATATAGCGGCGAAATTTATCTCGACGCCACGATTCACGGCTTCGAGGACCCCGGCTGCTGTCCCACTTTACCTACCCGACAGGTATTGCGTTTGTGGCAAAACACACTCGCCCTGGCGAGTTTCTCTACGAAAACCCCAACCGGTGCTGAACGGGTGATTACAATCGAATCGCCCGCGAATAGCGCCGCAGTAGAGAAAGTTTTTACGCTGCGCGGTGCAATCAGTATTGCGCCGTTCGAGAACAACCTGGTGTATGAGGTTTACATCCCCGGCATGAGCGAGCCGTTTACGAGCGGGCCGCTGATGGTGAATGCGCCCGACCTGGGCGCGCCCGGCACGTTCGAACTGCCGCTCAACTTTAGCGCGGCAGGCTACACCGGCCCGGTGCGTATTACTCTTTCTGATATTTCGGCTGCCGATGGTTCACTGCTGGCGCTGGATGCGTTGTTCGTGGTTGTGAAGTGAAAAAACTCGCCGCCTTCCTGTTCCTCGGCTTCATTCTCTTCGTCATCCTGGCAGCCAATCAGGGAACGATTCCTCCCGTTATCCGCGCCCTCTACCGCTTCCCCGGCGGTGACCTGGCCGGACATTTCATCCTGTATGGCATCCTGGCTTACCTGCTGGCGCGCGCCTTTCCCCGCCGCCTGCAAACGGGCGGTTTTTCGCCTGCGATTTCCTCGCTGTGGGTGTTTGGGTTGGCATTCTCCGAGGAACTCAGCCAGTTTTTCTTCCCCCTGCGCACCCCCGACCTGCTCGACCTGGCCTGTAGCCTGTTGGGAATCCTGTTCGCTGACCATCTCGCTTTTCGCAGGTTGTCGGGAGGCGGTTAAGTTAAAAGGGATTCTGACTCTTCTCAATGGATGTCAAACAAGCACCTCCCCCAAATTCGATATTCTCTGGTCGAATTTGGGGGAGGTGGGTTAACTTGTTGTATTATCTAGGGTCTCGATACGCAAAAACGCTACTCGACCTGCGACCTACACGATATTAATCGTTGGGGCGTCGTTGCCGGTGAGTGCCAGGACGCTCATGCGGGCGGCGACGGCTTCGGCGGCGGCGCGCAGGGCCTGGGCGGCGTCGGATTCAGGGTCGGTGATGATGATGGGCTTCCCGTTATCGCCGCCGACGCGCACGTTGGGGTTCATGGGAATGGCACCCAGGAATGGCACGTCGTAATGGCGGGCCATGGCTTCGCCGCCGCCCTGGCCGAAGACATCCATTTTAGAGCCGTCGGGCAGGGTCAGGTAACTCATGTTCTCGATGACGCCCAGAATGGGGACATCCAACTGCCGGAACATCTCTAGCCCGCGCGAGGCGTCCTCTAGCGAGACCTGCTGCGGCAGGGTGACGATGACCACGCCAGAGAGCGGCAGGGCCTGGGCCAGCGAGAGCGGCGCGTCGCCGGTGCCGGGCGGCAGGTCGATGATGAGATAGTCGAGTTCGCCCCATTCCACATCGCCCAAGAACTGGCGGATGGCGCTGTTGAGCATGGGGCCACGCCAGATGAGCGGTTGCCCCGGTTTGACCAGGTAGCCCATCGACATGATTTTGACGCCGTAATTCTCGGCGGGGATGAGTTTGTTTTCGACCGGGTTGGGCATGCGCGGCGCGCCCATCATGGTCGGCAGGTTGGGGCCGTAAATGTCGGCGTCCATCAGGCCGACGCGCGCTCCGCTCTGAGCCAGGGCCACTGCCAAATTAACGGAAACGGTTGATTTGCCAACCCCGCCCTTGCCCGAGGCGACCGCAATTGCGTTTTTAACGGGAGCAGTGACCAGCCCCCTCATGCGCCCGTCGTTGGGAACATCCGAATCGAGTTTGACGGTGACCGGCCCCGCGCCGATGGCTTCCACTGCTTCTCGGGCTTCCTTTTCGATTCTGCCTCGCAGCGGGCATGCCGGGGTGGTGAGCATGACGGTAAAACTGACGGCACTGCCGTCGATGGCCAGGTCGCGCACCATGCCGAGCGAGACCAAATCCTGGTGCAGTTCGGGTTCTTGTACTTTGCCAAGCGCCGCAAGCACGGCGTCACGAGTGATAGTTGTCATTTTTCCTGCCAGTTGTGAAGTGCAAGAGTTTGCTCCTGCCGAGTGATTAGGGAATTATAACCTGCGCCTTTGTTGCCTGCCATTTCCAGACAGCCGCGCTAATATACTTCTTATTCATCATGGAGTGCTATACCTTGTTCGCGCCGAAGGCAAGCCGTTCGACTCCAGAATCATATTCCGCCCGCAGTTGCATTGCGGGCGGAACGCTGGTTACTGAATACTGATTACTGGCTCTTGGCCGCCTTGGCCGCTTCTTTGGCTTTGCGGGCCTCTTCTTCTCGCGCGTAGTTGAGCGGGCGGATGCTGGCGTAATAAGAAACCGGTTTGAGCAGTTCGTCTATGTCCATCAGGTTGCGGGTGTAAGAGGACACTTCGTAGTTGTGGTCCATCTTAATTGCGTCGAAGGGGCAATATTCGGCGCAGAAGCCGCAACTCATGCAAATATCGGCGTCAATCCAGAACCCGGCTGGCTGCGGCACGGGCCGCCCGGTCTCGGGGTCGGTGCCACGCACAATCCAGATGCACTGCGGCGGGCAGGCCTTGGCGCAGATGCCACAGGATGTGCAGCGAATGTTCTTTTCGCCGTTTTCGCCTTCTTCGTAGAGCAGGAAGGGTTTGTAGCGGAACTCTTCCGGCACGGGAAGTTTTTCTTCGGGGTACTGGATGGTAAACGTGCCTTTGGTGTTCTTGCTGGAACGATGGGCGATGCCTTCTGGCGTGTAATAGCGCTTGCCCCACCAGCGGATGTCGTCGAGATAGGAGTCAACGAAGCGTTGCAGAGTGACGCCCAATCCTTTGAGAATGCCTTTTCCGTTCATGGTTTTTTCTCCGTTCTGGTCGGGGGTTAGCGGTCCAGTTCGCCAAGCACGATATCGACCGCGCCCAGGATGGCGACGAAATCGGCAATCTTCGTGCCGACGCACATCTTTTCGAGCGCGGTCAGGTTGACGAAGGAGGGGGTGCGGACGTGATAGCGCCAGGGGTTGGGCTTGCCAGTCGAGACGATGTAGAAACCCAGCTCGCCTTTGGGGCCTTCCACGCGCCCGTAAGATTCGCCCGCCGGAACTTTGGTGATGTAACTCGGCTTCTGACTGTTAACCGGCCCTTCGGGGATGCCTTTGACGGCCTGCCCCAGGATGCGAAGCGACTGGTGCATTTCATCCAGGCGAATCAGATAGCGGTCGTACATATCGCAGTTGTAGCGGACGGCTACGTCGAAATCGAAGCGGTCATAAATGCCATACGGGTCGGCGCGGCGAATGTCATAGGGAACGCCAGCGGCGCGCAGCATGGGCCCGGCCATGGAGTAGGCGATGGCGTCTTCGGCGGAGAGCGGCGCAACCCCCTTCAGACGCGAGACGATGATTTCGTTCTCGGTCAGCAGGCGGTCGAACTCCTCGATTTTGCGCGGCAGGCGGTCGAAGACCAGGTCTTTGATTTTGCGCATCGAATCTTCATCAATGTCGCGCACCACGCCGCCGAAGCGGAAATAATTGCACATCATGCGCGAGCCAGAGACGGCTTCGAATACATCCAGGATGAGCTCGCGTTCTTCGAAGGCATACAGGGCTGGGGTGAAGTACGCCCCCAGGTCGTTGAGCAGCATTCCGATGAGAATCAGGTGGTTTTGAATGCGGCTGAGCTCGGCCATGATGACGCGGATGTATTCGGCGCGCTCGGCGACCGGAATGCCCATCAGTTTTTCGACCGCCAGGGCATAGCCCCAGTTGTTGGTCATTGAGTTGAAGTAGTCGAGCCGGTCGGTGTAGGGCATGTTTTGCAGCCAGGTGTTGCGCTCGCCGATTTTTTCGTGGTTGCGGTGCAGGTAGCCCATGACCGGTTTCAGGCTGACGACGGTTTCGCCGTCTAAAACCACCACCGCGCGAAAGACGCCGTGCGTGGAGGGGTGCTGCGGCCCCATGTTGACGATGATGTGGTCGGTTTCAATGCCGTCGGTCGTTTCGGATTTGTATTTCTTCAGCGAGGCGTAGAGCGCTTCTTCGGGGTCGGTCGGGGTCCATTTTTCGGGGTCGAATCCTGGCTTGAACGAGACGTTATCTCCAAAGACGGCGCGTTTTTCGGCGTAAACGTGCTTGCCATCGGGCCAGCGGCGCTTGAAAGGCTTGACTTCCTCGTCGTAGAACGCTTCTTGCCAGTCTTTGCGCATCGGGTGGCCGTCGAAGCCTTCCCACATCAGGATGCGGCGCAGGTCAGGGTGGCCGGTAAACTGGACGCCGTACAAGTCCCAGGCTTCGCGTTCCTGAAAATCCGCGCCCGGCCAGATGGAAACGACCGAGGGGATTTCGATGGGGTCTTTGCGCGAGGCATAGGTTTTGAAGGTCAATCCTGGCCCGCCGGTGGTCTTGAAGACGTTATAGACAACTTCCATGCGGTCTTCGGGCAGGTAATCGACCGCGCACAAGTTGACAAGGTAATCGTAGCCGAGTTCGTCGCGCAGGAAGGCAGCAAATTCGAGCAGTTTTTCGGGGGTCACGACCCAACCCGAGTAGCCCGGGCGGGTATCGGCGGTCACATCGCCAGGGAATTTGGCGGCCAGGTCGAGGGTTTCGGTTGGTGCAGGGGTAGCCATCGTATCCTCCTACGCTTCTTCTGCCGGGGCTATCTGTTGCTGCTCGGCCAGCTCGGCGGCTTTGGCCTTGATTTCAGGGATGCGGCGCGGGTCAATCAGGTCTGGGCCGAGGTAGGGAACCGGCACGGCAACTGAATCTTCCTTTTTGCCGTCATACCAGCGCACATGCTTGATGGATTGCTTGTCGATTTTTTCCTGAAGCAGTATCATGCCTGCCACCAGGGCTTGCGGGGTAGGGGGGCAGCCGGGAATGTAGACATCTACCGGCAGGAATTTGTCGATTCCAGCGACCACGTTGTAGCCTTCTTTGAAAGGGCCGCCGCCCGAAGCGCAGGCGCCCATCGCTACGACGTATTTTGGCTCTGGCATCTGATTGTACAGGCGAACGATGGCAGGTGCCATTTTTTTTGTCACCGTGCCAGCCACAATCATCACGTCGCTCTGGCGCGGGCTGGGGCGCATCACTTCCATGCCAAAGCGCGCCATATCGTAGCGGCCAGCCTGGGCGCAAATCATTTCGATGGCGCAGCAGGCCAGGCCAAACATCATCGGCCACAGCGAGGAACGCCGCCCGAAGTTATATACCCGGTCGAGCGTGGTAATGGCTAACTGACCCGATAACTCCGGCGGGATTTCGTAGCCTGGCAGGTTCAGGTCGCGCAGGTCTTCATCTTTCATGGATAGTCTCCTCGAACCAATCTTGGTAAATGGCCGCCAAAATGCCGTCATTGACAAGCGACGGGTCATCCTCGAACCCTGGAAGCGCCACCGTCCAGTCGAAAATCATCTGGAGCGAGACGTTTTGCAGGTCAATTTGCGGGCGCGCAGCTTTGAGCGCCAGCGCAATCGCGTATGTGGATTCCCAGTAGAGCGGCTCATTCATTTGCAAGGATTATAGCGAGTTGGGGAGGATGCGTCAATCGAATTACGAAAAAATATTTTTGCAAAAACCTGAAAGTGATGATAAGATGACAAATGTCATGATATTCAGAGCGGTTTGCAAGCAGCTGTACTGCTGGCGGCGATAGCGCCACTGCTGCTGGAACATCGCCAAAATTTGGAGATTTTGGACTCCATGTTTGCCCGTCAAAAAATTCTGGCTTTTCTCAAGAAGCAAAACATCGCCACCGCAGCCGAAATCGGCGCGGCGCTGCGGGTGACGCCTGCCAATGCGCGTCACCATCTCTCCCTGCTGGCGGCGGATGGGCTGGTGGAGGTTACCAGTTTGCGCGGGCACGGACAGCGCGGCAGGCCGCAAAAAGTATATCGGGTGGGGAGCGCCGTTTTAGGGGATAACCTGGCCGGTTTGGCCGATGCTCTGCTAATGCAGGTTGCTCCTGAACAGGTTGAATCTACGCTCGAGTCGCTGGGCCGCGCCCTGGCTGGGCCTCCCCCTGAAAGGTTGGCTCCGCTGACGCGCCGCCTGGCGCTGACGGTCGAGCGGCTGAACGCCATGCGTTATCACGCCCGCTGGGAGGCGCACATCAGCGGCCCGCGCCTGGTTCTTGGGCATTGCCCCTATGCGGCAATCATCGCGCGCCGCCCCGAACTGTGCCAGATGGACGCAGTTTTATTGCAAACCTTGCTGGGAGCGCATGTCGAACAACTTGCCAAACTGGAGCAAACCGAGATGGGCAATGTCTATTGCATTTTCAGGCTGATAGATTAAATCGGACGTGGTTGAAGGCCCAAAGAAAGATGAACCCAAACGCGCCAACCACATGCCAGGAAGCATGCCAGGCCAAAATGCCAAAATCGAGGCGGTGATTCGATGCGCTTGCCAAGACCGCGCCCAGCAGGAACAAGCCGGTCGTAACGAAGAGCAACGGTCTGGCGCGCAATGGAATGCGCGCGTATTTTCCATAGAGCAGACCAATTGCCAGCAAAGAGTCAGCAATCAGTACCAGCTCGACCACCGAAAATCCCCCAAACGCGCCAAATGTCACCGGAAAAATGCGGGCTGCGCCTGGCCCCATGCTGATTCGTCCGCCAATTGCAAACAGATTGACCAGCCCCGAAACAATCGCGACCGCCCAGCGCGTGCGCGGCGCGTACCCATCCCACAAGGCAGCCACTTGTAAAAACCAGGCCAGCAACAGGTTTGTGCCGATGTCGGCAACACCTTGCCAAAACGTTTCTCCAAATCCGTGATACCACACCGTTGGAACGCCGGTGATGAAAATAGCCGTATACGCCAGGCGCCATCTCCAGGGTTGAGGCGCCACCAGCCAGCAAAAGGCAAATGTGGTCAGGCCAGCCAGAATAGTAGCAAAAGCGGTTACAGTATTTGCAATCACGGTGGGCATAAAAGCCTCCTGGTTTAGTAAATCTACCCTTTTACTCTGGCGCAAGCTGAGCGCAGGCATTTGCTTTATTATGGCACAAAAACCAGTCCAAACGAGTACCTTCGGCCCAAGTATGGTGTTGTATCATCCAAATACTTGGTAAGGAGAACGAGATGAACGAAAATGAAACTACCCAAACCGGCCGCGTGCCGTCTTTTTATGAACGTCCAAATGTCGAAACGACCAGCCTGCCAATAGCCGGTGGAATCCCACTTGGTATCGAGCGCGTCACCAATTCCCGGCTGGGAATTGCCGGCGCGTATGGCGGCTGGGGCGAGAACTACGATAACGCAACCCTGGCCGAATTTGTTGGTCACCGCCTGGGTGAGCCGCTGGCCGAGAACGAGGTCATGAATCTCGGCGAATTGGGCTTCTACCACCGGATGCACCTCCCCGATTTGACGGCTGAACAACATGTTGAACTGGAGGTGGAAGTGGGCGCGCGCCTGCTGCGGGAGGCGGTAGCGGCCAATGACTGGAATCCAACGGATGTGGATGGCCTGCTGATTGGCATGAGCGCCCCGGTTTCGGAAGATTACCTGGCCCAAATTGCCCGCCAGGCCGGATTGCGCGAGGACGTGCTGAAAGTCAGCGTCCACAAGGCCTGTGATGGCTCGATGGGCGCGCTCAACCTGGCGTTGAATCCGGCGCTGGGCCTGCCCGGGCAGGTCAACGTGGCCGAAGAATTGGCTGGGAAAAAGGTGCTGGTTGGCGGAATCGAGGGGCTCAGCCGTTTTACCAGCCACGCCCGCGACAAGAACGCGCTCCAGTTATTCGGCAATGGGATGGGCGTCTTTGGGGTCATCCCCGGCGAGACGATGAAACTGCTGGCCGGGAAGACCCGCGAAAGCTACGACGACGAGGGCCTGTTGCAGGTGCGCATGTACTACCCACACTCGCGGGAGATGGCCCCGGGCAAATCCATGTTGGAGGTCATGCAGGAAGGCTCCAGCCACCTGCGCGTGGCAGGGATGATGCACGAGCCGGAGGGCGGCCTGCCTATCGTCATGGCCGGGCTGATGGGCATGGTCAAACTATTCGTCCGCACCGGCGTGGAGGTGGTGACAGATGCCTACCGCGAGTATCGCCTGATGCTGGAGAAGTTGGGGCAGGCGGGCAAGGACATCGATGTCATCATCGCACACCATGCCAATTACAAAATCAACCTGCTCAAGGCCAAGCAGTTGCTCAAAGAGGGCATTCAATTCCCCATGCCCTGGCTGCTACAAGACTTTGGCAATGTCAGCGCGGCCTCGTGCGCGATTGCCTTCCTGCGCCAGTTGGGGCAAATCAAACCCGGCGACCATGTCCTGTTCGACGGTTTTGGAGCGGGAACGTATTATGATGTGATGGCTGTGTCGATGGGCTAATTTATTCCACCGTCACGCTCTTCGCCAGGTTGCGCGGCTGGTCAACATCCAGCCCCCGGATGGTGGCGATGTGATAGGCCAGCAGTTGCAGCGGCAGCACCGTCACCACCGGGCTGAGCAGCCAGGGGGTTTCTGGAATCCACAGGACATGGTCGGCCATGCCTTCCACCAGTTCATCGCCATCGGTGGCAACCGCAATCACAATCCCATTGCGGGCCTTGGCCTGCTGAATCTGGCTAATCATCTTCTCGTGCCAGGGGTCTTTGGGCGCGATGCAGACAACCGGCATGTGTTCATCGATGAGCGCAATCGGGCCGTGTTTCATCTCGCCCGCCGGGTAGCCTTCGGCATGGATGTAAGAAATTTCCTTCAACTTGAGCGCGCCCTCGTAGGCAATCGGCATATTGATGCCGCGCCCCAGGTACAGGCAGTCGCGGATGTCTTTCAGGGCGTGCGCAGCCTTCTCCACCTGCGGCTCCCGCTCCAGGGTGCGCCCAACCAGGTCGGGAATCAGGCGCAAATCGGCCACCAGCGCGCGGCGAGTCTGGTCGTCGAGAGTCCCGCGCAGATCGGCCAGCAAAATCGCCAGCATGTACTGGTCTACCAGCGGGGCGGTGAAGGCTTTGGTCGAGGCTACGCCAATTTCCGGCCCGGTCTGCATTGAAATCGCGCCATCGGCGATGCGCATGGCTTGCGAACCGACTGCGTTAACGATGCTCCACAGGATGGCGCCTTTCTTGCGGCCTTCCTCCATCGCGGCCAGAGTGTCGGCGGTCTCGCCCGATTGCGAAATCGCCAGCACGACCGTATTTTCGTCAATAATCGGGTCGCTATAGCGGAACTCGGAGCCGATGACCACTTCGGTTGGGATGCGGGCAATCTTTTCGATGAGCGTTTTACCAACCATCCCGGCATAGGCCGCCGTGCCGCAGGCGGTGATGTAAATTTTCTGGATGCGCCTGGCTGTTTCGGCGGTCAGGTTCAACTCCGGCAGACGGATTTTCCCGGCAGCGAAATCAACCCGCCCGGCCAGGGTGTCGGTCAGCGCCCGCACCTGCTCGTGGATTTCCTTCTGCATGAAGTGGCGATACTCGCCTTTTTCGGCGGCCACCGGGTCGAAGGAAATGCTGTGAACCTGGGGGATGACCGGACTCCCGTCGATGGTCTGGAGATTGATTCCGTCTTTGGTCACGATTGCCATCTGGCGTGATTCCAGGAAAATCACCCGGCGGGTGTGTTCCAATATAGCGGGAATGTCTGAAGCGAGGAAATTTTCTCCATCCCCCAACCCGATGACCACGCCCCCGGCATTGCCGATGCGAGCGCAGACGATTTTATCGGGTTCATCAGCGTTGATGAGCAGGATAACGCTGGCGCCTTGTACTTGCTTGAAGGTGGCCCGCGCTGCTTCGGTGAAGTTCAATCCCGTTGATTGATACCGCTCGACGAGATGGACGATGGTCTCGGTATCGGTATCCGAATTGAAGGTGATGCCCTCGGCGGTCATCTCGTCCTTCAGTTCCAGGTAGTTTTCAACGATGCCGTTATGGACAACCACCACCCGTCCGGTGCTTCCGATGTGGGGGTGCGCGTTGCGAGCGCTGGGCGCGCCGTGCGTAGCCCAGCGGGTATGACCGATGCCCGGCGCGCCGCTGATGGGCTTCTGGTTGACCAGGTCGGTCAGATTGGAGAGTTTCCCGGCGTCGCGGCGCATTTCAATTGCGCCGTTTTGGACGACAGCCACGCCGGCCGAGTCGTAGCCGCGATATTCCAGCCGTTTCAGGCCATTGAGAATAATCGGCGTCGCATCGCGCGGGCCGACATAACCAACGATTCCACACATAGTTTGTTCCTCCAGATTGAGTTTGTAGCGCGAATTGACAGTTCGCGCCACGGCGATTGAATGAGCCTTGCCATTCTCCAAGCTTTTTGTCTGCGCCGTTGCCGGCCAGCCTTGTGCTGGAGTTTGATACTGGAGGGAAAGATAATTCGGGGTCTGGCCCCCCGGAGGGCTTCCGCTGAACATTCGATTTTCCTGCCAGCAAAGGGGCTCCATACGGACTTCGTCCTACTCGACCATCGGCTGGCAGTTAACTCCATCCCGCGATGGAGAACCCTCTTCCTCGTCATCCTGCAAATCATTTGAGATCATTCCAGGACCATGCGCTGTCTTTCCCCAAACAGAATTTATGGCTATACACCTCCTAATGATGAATAAGGTCTATTATAACCCAATAAAAAACAGCGGAAGGAAATTCTTCCGCTGTTTGAGGATGACCGGTTGCGCGCCGTCAACCAATTTCGTTATCGGTAGGAGTCGGTGTAATGGTGGGGGTTCGAGTCCTGGTTGGGGTGTTGGTCGGTGGCAGTTTTGTAAAGGTAGGCGTGGTGGTGTGCGTCGGAGTCACCGATGCAGTTGGTGTACGGGTAATGGTTGGCGTCATAGTGCGCGTGGGGGTGTTCGTACGCGTTGGGGTTTGGGTAGGTGTAAAAGTAGGTGTAAAGGTTCTGGTAATGGTGGGCGTGAGCGTAATGGTGGGCGTGCGCGTAATGGTAGGCGTGAGCGTAATGGTAGGCGTGCGCGTTATGGTTCTGGTAATGGTGGGCGTGAGCGTAATGGTAGGCGTGCGCGAAATGGTGGGCGTGCGGGTAATCGTAGGTGTGCGGGTGATGGTGCGGGTAGGCGTATGGGTGCGTGTTGGAGTAAGAGTGCGTGTTGGAGTGGGGGTATTGGTAGCAACCGGCGCATAGGTCAGAGTGCAGTTGTTCGTGAATCCCAGAGTCAACCCAAACATGGCTGGGTCCACATTGGCCCAATTCGAATCGCCATAATCGAAGACGATGCTCCAGGTTGTCGTGCCATTGACCGCCAGCAGATTGTTCGGCCCTTGAGCAATCGTCCAGGTGTAGGGAGATGTGGTAGAGTTAATGCTATATTTGCCTCCGGCGCCAAAAGTCCACTTCCGAATCCGCTGACCTGAATTAATGCTCTTATAGTAATTCCAGTTGAAATTTATAGAACTGATGAGAGTATCTTGCCCGGTGCTGTTGACCACTGGAATACGCAAGCGGGGGCGTCCGCCAGATGTATCGCGGGTCCACTGCCCAATAGACATCTGAGCACAATCGGGCGTAGGGGTAATGGTGGGAGTTGAGGTACGGGTTGCGGTAGGGCTGACGGTTGGGGTTGGCGTAGCAAGAATGTAGAAAGTCTTAGAGACAATCACAGAATCCCGGCCATCTACCCCTTTTGCCTGGGCGTAGATGGTGTACAGGCCCGGTGAAAGGTTATAGAACGAAATCCCAGTGCCGACTTCATATGTGTTACAAGGCCCATCGCCGCCAAAGGCACAGTAGCGTTTCTGGCCTTCCTGTTTCGCAGGAATACCAGTCGGGCCATCGAACCAGAAAGTAATTCGCAGAATGCCATCGCCATTATTGGTGCCATAAGGTGGGTTGTAGGCGGTGGCCTCAAACTGGGTGAAGCTATTATCGGCCACAACATTGCCCGAAACTGCCGGATTAACAATTTCAATGACAATCGGCAATGGGGTATTGGTCACTGTTGACGTCATAGTCGCAGTGCCAGTCGCCGTAGGGGTGGGCGTATGGCTAGGCGTCAGAGTTGGCACCAACACTTGCGGAGGCAGAGATAACTGGCGAGTAATACGGAAAGATTCCACAACCGCCTGCCGCTCAGATGTCAGATGATAAAAGGGCCAAGTGAAGTTGATGAAGGGGGTCAGGAAGGGGTGATTGTAATCGGCCATGACAAAGACATAGTTGTTCTGCCCACCAGCATCCTCTGCTGGCACCGCATCCAGCGTACAGTGGGCATAGCCATTGTTCGTGTCATTTGGATCACCCGCTGGCATACGCCCTTGCACAGGCGATACTTTGAGGTAATCACCAACGCCATCGCCATTGCGGTCGCGGGCCGAGCAGACGGTAACTTTGATGTAGCCGCGCTGCGTCCAAGAAACGTTGTCGTTGAATATCAGATAATCGTTCCGATAGAATTCATCTTTGGTGGATTGCAAACGAGCAGCGTCAATTTCATCTTCTTTGCGAGGACCTTCACCACAGGGCAGGCCATTTCCATCCAAGTCGGGACAGTGAGCGGGATTATACTGGTAGGTAGCAGCATAACGCACGGCCTGGCGAGTCATATGTTGAAGGTTGAGCCAACCTGCCATGAGCAGAGAAAAATCAATAATCCCAAAGATAATCATCAGAAAGATGGGAAAGGTCAACGCAAACTCAACCATTGCCTGCGACTTTTGGCGACGGTGAAGGAGGCGTTCTTGAGGGGGGGAGGTAAGGAATTGGTTCATAATGCACTCTTCCTGTGATTATCGTTGAGCATCTGCTTTTGCGCTTTTCGTAAATTTCTGGCTTTATTTCGTCAGTTTCGTGGTCAGCTTGTTGTAAATATCCAAAAATACGCGCTCCAGCTGGTCGGGGTCATTGCCAACATTGTAAAACGTGCCAGCAAACGTGGGCTTATCCACTGCTTTTGCTGCGCCAATCGCCAGGTAGCCAAGCAATTCTTGGCCTGTAGAGCAAGGCGGGTTAGGCGGAGGAATAATCAACGGGTTGTTCATGTTATATGTCGTGCTGGCTGGAATGCAGTTGGATGCCGCATGACTGATTGATGGCAACGTATCGTCGCGCAACGTCAAGTTATCACCAAATCCAATTGCAAATGTGAAGACAGAGTTCTCTGCAACAATGTCAGCCACATCACGGGCAAAATCATCCGAATCATAGTCTGGGTTGGCATCTGTTCGCCGCAAGTAGGGGTCTTTGTCCCGGCATTGCGGAGTGCGGCCCCAAGTGTAAGATGGGCAGATGGGGTCAGGACTATAGCCGGCATTGGCGCGCCCATCCGAGAGAATAATAATGACCCACACTGCTTCTTTACGAACAGCTGGCACAAACGGGACATACGGCTCATAAGGTCCTAAACTTCCCTGCAGCGAACTCAAGGCCAGGGAAAGCGCACCGCCAATATTGGTCAGCGTACAGCGCGAAGGATTATAAGGCGGCTGGTTGGTGGCCGGGCAGTCAACATTCCAATAGTACTGCGAGCCATCATCGTGAATACGGTAAATGCTGCAAGGCTCGCGTGACTCATCGTTGGGGAACTCGGACTTGTCGGCGGTTGTCCAGGGACACTTCCCTGAACCCTCGTACACTTCCATCGCCTTGATGGCATCAATCACCGTCTGAGCTGCCGTTTCAGCTTCGTTGCCAGGCGTGTTGGGATTATCGGGGATATTGCCATATAACGGCAACCCCGAATAACTGACCCCATTGAGCGTTTCGCCAATATGGGGAGTGCGATTAAAGGTGACAATTCCCAAACGGTCATACTCAAAGTTTAGGCGGTTGACAAAGCTAATAGATGCCCACTTGACTTCTTCAAAGGGATGGCATTCTCCGGGTAATCCATCTGGCCCTTGAGTATAAGCGCCATCATAAGGGGGGGTAGCCGTACTGGTACCGTAGGGATCCATGGAATTGCAGATAATTGGGTCTCTGACGAGCGGGGTCGTTGGCCCACGGGGGGCATTAAAGGCCATAGTCGGCGAGTTGTCCAACACCAGCATCACATCCAGGGAAGCCGCTTCCGAAAGAGCCTTAACCTGAATGGGGGCGGTCCGAATGCCAACCACTGAAAGGAAGTATAACGGCACACTCTGGCTGACAACGACGCGAACAAGTTTACGCTGAGGAGTAGTGCAAAGTTCTGGGTCAGGGGTTCCGGTCTCTGCCAAAACGCTTTTACACGTGTTGATTTCGATGCTGGTTGAATTGGTCAGGTCTACGTCGTTAAGCGCCAACATCTGCCGCGCAGCCGCCCTCATTTCAGAAACCTGGTAATTACGCTTAAATTCACCAGTAGCCGCCAACGCAGCGGCATCAACAGCGCGGTTCAGACGCGAATATGCCACAAAGACCAGTCCCAGGTCAATGGCTAGTCCAACAACGGCAATCAAACCAATAAAGAGCAAACCCATCAGGACCAGGATTTGCCCCTTTTCACGTTTTGTTAGGAAAATTCTCATCTTATTCATCATATTTCGCTCAACTTATGGCCGAGGTGTTGGGGTCGGCTCTGCCGCAGAGAGAGGCATAATTGAGAAAATGTGCAGCGGGATGGGGTCGGGAACGACCGCGGTGACGAAGGGCAGCTTCAGCATTTGTGGGTAACTGTAAAAAATTTCAATCACAATCAGACCGGTATTCGGCGCACTCGAGTTCAGTCGGGCGCCGATTTGGGCAGGGGTAAACCGGCTGGAGCGGTTGCTGCTACCGCTATACACGCTGACATGATACAAGCGCGTAGGGGTACTTCCCTTCAAAACGCTATAAACTGAGATGACAATATCGTCACACGGATTATCTGGTCCATCGCCCGGGGTACCTGGCCTGGGACATGCGGGATTAAGTTGGATGGGCTTAAGCGAGTTAATGACAATGCTTGGAACGCCATGGTCTATATTAAAAAACAAGGCCGGGTCTGCAATTGGGTCTGCCACTGAGGCTTCGCGCGTGCCTGTGCGGGCTGCATCTTGAACATCAATATACTGATTCAGCAGCACGCCAAATTCCACCATGGCGGTCAAAATCAGCAACAAAACCGAAAGCACCAGCGTCAACTCTAACGCGCTTTGGGCCTTGCTTCGCTTTTCTGAAAGAACCTTTCGTCTCAAAAAAAACATTGTATAACTCCAGCAGAACAAAACATCTTAAAGCAATCAGCAGGCAGAATTCGCCTTATTTCAGTTTAATTGAAAGACTCTGCTTAACAATCCTACCTCGGTACTAATGGGCTAAGGTCCTGACAGAACTGTTAACAATTGTGGCGTATAGAGAATGAGGAACGCACCAAAAATCAAGTAAGGGCCATAAGCGGTGAAGACTGTCATCGTCTGGTAGCGTTTGGTCAACACCAACGCCAGAATAAGCAACAGGCTGACTACGCCGCCCGCCAGCACGCCAAACAAGAGGCCAAACAGAATGCGCGGCCAGCCGAGCAGCAGCCCCAGCACGGTGGCGAGGTAAACATCGCCCAGGCCGAGGGCTTCCTCGCCATCATCCAGGCCGCGTTTGCGGGCGCGGTAGCGGGCGAACAGGACGCCGAGCAGATAGAAGAGTCCCATTACGCCCAGTCCGCCGAGGCCGCCAATGAGCGTACTTTCCAGGCCATGTAAGAAGATGCCAACTCCCAGCCCAAGTACAACTCCTGCCAGGACGGTGCTCATCATGATGTAGCGGTG
Source organism: uncultured Anaerolinea sp. (assembly GCA_964422545.1). GTDB lineage: Bacteria > Chloroflexota > Anaerolineae > Anaerolineales > Villigracilaceae > UBA5195. Next base: position 61,534 of record CAYRBO010000002.1, read on the forward strand.
TTCGAAGTCGATGATGACCACGACAGCAAAATAGACCAGTACCAGCATCCCCAGCAAGTAGCCCAACCGGGCAGGCGGCGAGAGCCACAGCCAGAGCGAAAGGGCGATTCCCAGGGCCAGGGTTAGGAAAGTCCGCCATGAGCGGCGCTTGCCGCAATGTGGGCAGGCGGCGAGTGTGAGATAATTCGCCCAGGTCAATCCCTTTTTGCAGTGCTGGCAGGCGGGGCGTCCCGGACGTTCCCCTTGTGGCAGCGTATCTGCCATGTAGTTCACCAGCGCAGCGGCCAGAAATCCGACAATTGCGGCAAAAATTAAATCCATAATAAGATTATACCAACTCTCGTTTCAGACCTGTTGCGCCTAGTCAAGATTCTGCTTGGCGAATGGGCGTTCTCGGCTTACAATCACGTTACAAATCAGGAGAATTGGTGCAAAATGGAAAAATTTATAATCGAAGGAGGGATTCCCCTCAATGGGGAAGTGACCCCCTCCGGGAACAAGAACGCCGCCCTGCCCCTGCTGGCAGCCTGTCTGCTGACTGAAGAGCCGGTCACGCTCCATAACGTTCCGCAAATCCGCGATGTAAACGATATGCGCCGGATGCTGGAGAGTTTGGGTGTGGAAGTGACCGACCTGGGCAACCGTACCTGGCGGATTCACGCCGCAAGCGTGCGCCCCGCCGACCTGGACCCCGACCTTTCGCGCCGCATCCGCGCCTCGATTTTGTTGGCCGGACCAATGACCGCTCGCGCCGGAGGCGTGAAACTGCCCCCGCCTGGTGGAGATGTGATTGGCCGCCGCCGGGTGGATACCCACATTTGGGCGCTGCGCCACATGGGCGCGGAGGTCACCTATGACCGCACATTTCAATTCAAAGCCGACCGTCTGAAAGGGGCTGATATTTTGCTGGATGAAGCCTCCGTCACCGGCACCGAGAATGCCGTGATGGCCGCCTCGCTTGCCCAAGGGACGGTCATCCTGCGCAATGCCGCCTCCGAGCCGCACGTTCAGGAATTGTGTCACCTGTTGAATGCAATGGGCGCGAAAATCGAAGGAATCGGCTCGAATACCCTCCACATTGAGGGCGTTGACCGGCTGCATGGCGCGGAATTCACCATCGGCGCGGATTATCTCGAAGTGGTCAGTTTCATCGGCGCGGCGGTGATGACGCGCGGCAGTATCCGCATCCGCGACGCCGGGCCGCAATACCTGGATATGATTCGGATTGTGTTTAACCGTCTGGGCGTGGATTGGGAAGTGGAGCAGCAGGATCTCATCATTCCTGCCGCGCAACGTTTGGAAGTAGAACCCGACCTGGGCAACGCTATCCCCGAAATCAAGACCAACATCTGGCCGGCATTTCCCACCGATTTGATGAGCATTGCCATCGCCGTGGCGACCCAGTCGCGCGGCAGCGTGCTATTCCACGATTGGATGTATCCCAGCCGGATGTTTTTCACCGATAAACTGGTCAGCATGGGCGCGCAAATCGTGTTGTGCGACCCGCATCGCTGCATTGTCACCGGCCCCTCGAAACTGTATGGCGAAAAAGTGGAGAGTCCCGATATTCGCGCCGGGATGACGCTTGTCCTGGCTGCCCTGGCCGCCCAGGGGACTTCGGTCATCCGTAACGTCGGTCAAATCGACCGGGGATATGAAGCGGTCGATGCCAAACTGCGCTCGCTGGGCGCGAAAATCGAGCGGCAGAAGGAACAATAAAATCATTGTTCGTGCCGCACTTCAACTGCGGCGCAACCTACATTTGGAGAATTCATGAAATCTGACCTCGACGCCCTGATGCAAGCCCGTAACCTGGACGCCCTTCTCGTCTTTGGCGCCGCCGAAAACAACCCGCCCATGACCTATTTGACCGGCGGCGGGCATGTGAATGGCGCAACGCTTATCAAAAAGCGCGGCGAAAAAGCTGTTTTGTTTTGCAACGCGATGGAACGCGAAGAAGCCGCCAAAAGCGGGCTGGAAGTTCATCTCTACGATGAGTACCCCTGGCAGGAGATGCTCAAACAGGTCGGCGGCGATACGGCCCTGATGAGCGCGATGCGCCTTCAGCGGATGTGCAACGACCTGGGTGTCAGCGGGCGCGTTGGCATTTATGGCCAGACCGATTTCAGTTCATTGTTCGCCACCGTCACCCATTTCCAAAAATTGATGCCCGAAGTCGAATTGGTTGGCGAAACCCGTGAAAATTCGTTATTCATGTATGCAATGGAAACGAAAGACGAAACCGAAGTGGCGCGCATCCGCCGGATGGGCAAAATCACCACCCAGGTTGTTGGCCTGGCGCGCGACTACCTGACTGGTTGCGCCGTCCGCGATGATGAAGTTTTGCTCAAGGAAGACGGCTCCCCGCTGACCATTGGCGACATGAAAGGCAAAATCAACCTGTGGCTGGCCGAACGCGGCGCGGAGCCGCGCGAGGGCTTCATCTTCGCCATTGGGCGCGATGCCGGCATTCCGCATTCTTCCGGCAACCCGGCGGATTTGCTGCGTCTGGGGCAGACCATCGTTTTCGATATTTATCCCGCCGAAATGGGCGGCGGCTATTTTTACGATTTCACCCGTACCTGGAGCCTGGGCTACGCCACGCCCGAGGCTGAGAAACTCTACGAGCAGGTACGCGCCGTTTACAACAAAGTGGTTGAAAACCTCGATTTGAACGCCAAATTCAAGGACTACCAGGTTCTAACCTGCGAACTGTTCGAAAAAAACGGCCACAAAACCCCCCGCACCAACAAAGCCCCGCTCGAAGGCTACGTTCACTCGCTGGGTCATGGCGTTGGCCTGAACATTCACGAGCGCCCTGCCAGCGGATTGACTGCAAGCGATGATAATATTCTCAAACCCGGCGTGGTCATCACCATCGAGCCGGGGCTGTACTATCCCGAACAGGGCATGGGTTTCCGCATCGAAGACACCTACTGGGTGCGCCCAGATGGGAAAATCGAACTGCTGGCCGAATATCCGTATGATTTTGTGCTGAAGATGAAACAGTGGGCTAAATAGTGTTACAGGGGAATGAATCAAATTCATTCCCCTGTTTCTTGTAAAACAGTATCGCTTGCGCTATAATTATAACGAAATACCAAACATTCCTGAAGCGTTTGATGAGTGGACAGGCTGATACCAGCCTGGCTTTTGATGAGTTGTGTTCCCTGTTGCAACGTTTGGGCTTTATTTTGCGCATTCGTGGCGACCATCACATCTTTTCTCATGCTGACATTCCCGAAATCATCAATTTACAGCCTGTTGGTTCGCTGGCGAAACCTTATCAGGTCAAGCAGGTCAGGAATTTGTTGCGCAAGTATCATTTGGACGAGGCATAGCCATGAATATTCAAGACTATCAAATGCTCATTTATTGGAGCGATGAGGACCAGGCTTACTTAGTCGAAGTCCCGGAGTTACCTGGCTGCATGGCAGACGGAAAAACCCGCCAGGAAGCGCTTGCCAATGCCGAAAGGGTGATTCAGGAATGGATAGAAACCGCGCGCGAACTTGGCCGTGATATTCCACCCGCCCAGGGACGACTATTAACTGTCAACGAAGCCGCTGACCGCCTGGGGTTGAGCGTTGCCATGGTGCGCCGTTATTGCTCCGCTGGAAAAATCATTGCCCAAAAAGTGGGCCGCGATTGGGCCATTCGCCGCCCCGAAGTGGAGCGTTTCGCCGCCGCGCCACGCCACAGCGGACGGCCAACCGTGCGGTATGTTCAATCTACGGTCAGTGCGCACGGCTTGGCTGAAAAGTAATTTCGAGCCTAGCCTATCCTGGTTTATAGGAGCAAAACATGGAAACTGTGACAATTTCCCAAATTACCAGTAGTTTACGTCAATTACCCGCTGAAAAACTTATCGAAGTTTACGACTTTGTCGCGTTTATTCTGGAACGTGAAAAAAACAAACCCGTTTTACGCGAAGCCGGGCAGTCTTATGCCTTGGATACCATGCTAGCCTCCGAGGCAGTTCTGAGCCGTGATTGGGATACTCCTGAAGAGGATGAAGCATGGGCAAATTTGTAAAAGGCGATGTGGTTGTCGCCCCATTTCCTTATTCTGATTTAACCGCCAGTAAAAAACGTCCAGCATTGGTTGTTGCGCCGCTAGATGGCGATGATGTCATTTTATGCCAGATTACCAGCAAGCTTAAGCGTGATGAGTATTCAATTGCTTTAACAAGCATTGATTTTAAGTCTGGCACATTGCATCAGGATAGCTTTGTTCGGCCCAATCGTTTGTTTACAGCTGATTCGTCCGTTGTCCTGTACAAAGCAGGAGATTTGAAGCGCACAAAAATGGATGAAGTCATCGAGAAAATCATTGCCATTATTCGGAAAGATTAATCGTGACGCTCATCCTCGCCCTCGAAACCTCCTGCGACGAAACCGCTTGCGCCATTCTCGAAAATGGACGCGCTCTCATCACCTCGGTCGTCGCGTCGCAAATGGACATCCACGCCCGCTATGGCGGCGTGTTCCCTGAAGTGGCCTCGCGTCAGCATGTCTTGAGCATTACGCCGGTCATCGAGCAGGCGCTTGCCAATGCCAAAATCACCCTCAACGATGTGGAGGCGATTGTGGTGACGCGCGGCCCCGGTTTGCCCGGTTCGCTGGTCGTGGGGCTGAATGCTGCCAAAGGGCTGGCGCTGGGGTTGGGCAAGCCGCTGGTCGGCGTCAATCACCTCGAGGGGCATATCTACTCGGCCTGGCTGCATACCGCCGGGGAGCCGAATCCACCGCCCGCGCCGCAATTCCCGCTGATGGCCCTGCTCGTCTCGGGCGGGCACACCGAACTGAACCTGATGCGCGGTCATCTCGATTACCAGCGTCTCGGCACGACCCTCGACGACGCCGCCGGAGAAGCCTTCGACAAAGTGGCCCGGCTGCTCAAACTGCCCTACCCCGGCGGGCCGATGATTGAACAGGAAGCCCAAAATGGCAGCCCGACCGCCTTCAACTTTCCGCGCGCCTGGCTGGAAGGCTCGTACAATTTCTCGTTCAGCGGGTTAAAAACCGCCGTGCTGCGCGAAGTGCGCCGCCTGGAAGCCGAAGACAAGCCGCTGCCCGTCCCCGATTTGGCCGCCAGTTTCCAGGCTGCCGTCATCGAGGTTCTCTATACCAAAACCATGCAGGCCGCCCGCCAGCACAACGTGCGCGAAATTGTCATCGGCGGCGGGGTTTCGGCCAACCAGGCCCTGCGCGCGGCCTTCGAGAGTCAAAACGAGTTCAAGGTTCACATTCCGCCGCTCAAATATTGCACCGACAACGCCGCCATGGTGGCCGCCGCCGGATATTATCGCTACAGCCTGGGGCATGTCTCGCCGCTCGATATTGACGTGCTACCTACCTGGCCGCTCTCGTAGCGCAATTTAGTAATTTGCGCTACTTAAACCCAAACCCCGCTTGGACTGGCCCTAGTCCGTGCGAGGTTTGCGAGGAGAATGCTTGATTGTTATTTTACAGATTTGCTTAAGAAAAACCTGAACCAAACTTAAACGTTTGATAAGAGAATCACGGCCAGGCGGTCCTGCCCGGCCAAATCTTTTTTAATCTCGATGTCGGCGGCTGGGAAGTGCTGCCGTGCCAGGGCTTTGACTGCCGGCCCTTGCCGATTCTCGATTTCGAGCAGGATCAACCGGGCTGCAACCTTTCTCGCCGTTATTTCAGCCAGCAGCCGCCTGATAAGTTGCAATCCGTCCGGGCCGCCATCCAGGGCCAGGGTTGGCTCCCGGCCAAAGATTTCTAGCGTTTTGAGCGTTTCGGTGGGGATGTAGGGCAGGTTGGCGGTGAGAAGGTCGAAGGTTCGAGGGTTCGAGGATTCGATATTCGAGTATTCGATATTCGATAGTCGAGTATTCGAATTATCGAATAACGAATTTTCGAGCAGGTCGGCCTGCATAAAGCGGATACGCCCCTCCACCCTATGCTTCTGCGCGTTTTGACGGGCAATTGCCAGGGCGGCGGGGGAAATGTCTGTTGCCGTAATTTCTGCCGAGGGAACGTGAACGGCCAGGGTGACGGGGATGATGCCTGAGCCGGTTCCAATGTCGAGGAAACGGTAGCACGGCCCCAGCGGGGGATGAGTCTGTGCCCAGGCCAGGGCAGTTTCAATGAGCAGTTCCGTCTCTGGGCGTGGAATCAGCACGTCGGGCGAGACATCGAAATCCAAACCGAAAAATTCCCAGTGACCAAGAATGTAAGGTAACGGGATTCCGGCCTGGAGTTGGCGGACTGCCGTTTCGAGGGCCTTTTCTTGCTCTGGCGTAAGACTGGCTTCGGGGTGCGCCAAAACCCAAGAGCGGCTGCGCCCCGTAACGTGCGCCAGGAGTACCTGCCCTTCGAGCGTGGGGAGGTTAATCTTCGTCACCTTCTGCGCCTGCCGAGAGCCGGTCGGCTTCGTCGCGGGTGGAAAGCTCATCGATGAAAAAGTCTAAATCGCCCTCCATGATTGCGGGCAGGTTGTAGGAGGAAAGGCCAATGCGGTGGTCAGTGACGCGGCTTTGCGGGTAGTTGTAGGTGCGGATTTTTTCGGAGCGCTCACCGGTGCCGACTTGCGAACGGCGGTCGGCTTCGAGTTCTGCGCGGCGCTTATTTTCCTCGATTTCGTACAGGCGGGCGCGCAGGATGCTCATGGCGCGTAGTTTGTTCTGGAGTTGGGAGCGCTCGTCCTGGCAGGTAACGACCAGTCCGCTCGGTTTGTGGTACAGGCGCACGGCGGTGGAGTTTTTCTGGACGTTCTGGCCGCCCGCACCGGCCGATTTATAGACTTCGATTTCGATGTCGCTTTCGGGGATGTGAATTTCAACCTCGTCCACTTCGGCCAGGACGGCGACGGTGACGGTGGAGGTGTGAATGCGTCCCTGGGCTTCGGTGGCCGGGACGCGCTGCACGCGGTGAACGCCCGATTCCCACTTGAGTTTGGAGTAAGCCCCTTTGCCTTTGATTTCGAAGATGATTTCTTTGAACCCGCCAATGCCGATTTCGCTGGCCGATAGTACCTCGCTTTTCCAACGCTTCAGTTCTGCATAGCGGGTGTACATGCGGAACAGGTCGGCAGCGAACAGGGCGGCTTCGTCTCCACCTGCCCCGGCCCGAATTTCGACGATGACGTTCTTGTCGTCACGCGGGTCTTTGGGGACGAGCATTGCCTTGAGTTGGTTTTCCAACGCGGGAATTTGTTCTTCCAGCTCGGCCAGTTCCAGTTCGGCCAGTTCGCGCATTTCGGCGTCGTCGCCTTCGAGCAATTCCCTGGCTTCCTGCTGGCGTTTGAGGGCCTGGCGATATTCGCGCGCTTTTTCGACCAGTTCTTCTAATTCGGCGCGTTCCTTGTTCAACTCCGCCGCCTTCTGATAGTCGTTGCCAACCTCCATCAGCTGGCGGGTGAGTTCTTCGTAACGTTCTTCGATTCCGGAGAGTTTATCGAGCATAGATACCTTTTTGTAGCGCAAGATATTCTCTTGCGCTGCTCATGCGACAGAAAGCGCGGCCTTTCGCCGCGCCTGCGGAAATTATCGTGGATATTGACGGGGAAGTTGGTTAGAAATGAATCAACGACAGGGTCATCGACAGGATGATGATTACCGCGACCACTGCGATGATTACCTGGTTGCGCCGCACCTGTTGAGAGTAGTAGTCATTTTTTTGGTTCTTGTCGTTCTTGCTTTTACTTGCCATTCTTGCTTGCCTTTCTACTTCTGGAGGTCCAAAGTCTCTGACTTTGGACTCTTCTCATGAAACGGCCTATATTTTACCGCGTTTTTGGAAAGCGGATTGCATGGCGGCTTCCAACTCATCGAGGCTGACCGGCTTAGTGATATACCCATCGGCGCCGAGATTCATGGCTGCGTCAATTTGCACATCCGCCGCTTCGGAGGAGAGCATAATAACGGGCATCGAGTTCCATTCGGGGCGGCGGCGAATATATTCGAGCAGCATCATGCCGGTCACTTCGGGCATGCTCATGTCGAGAATCATCAAATCGGGGCGCTTGCCCGCCAGCAATTGCTGGGCGGCGCTGCGGGCATTAAGAAAATGCTGCGACTTGCAATCGAGCAGTTTGAGCATCAGGCCGACTGCTTTTGCCATTTCTTCGTCGTCATCTACAATCCAGATTTGCTTCATTGCTAGATACCCTACTCCAAAAGCGCCTTAAGGCTTGCCGCGACATCTTGGGGAACGACAGCCGCCAGTTCATCTAAGGATGCTTCCCTTATCTTATCCACAGAGCCAAAATGTTTCAAGAGGGATTTTCTACGAGCCGGGCCAACGCCCGGAATCGAGTCTAAAATTGAGGCCATGCCTTGCTTGGAGCGGCGCGCGCGGTGGGCGGTGATGCCAAAGCGATGGGCCTCGTCGCGGATGCGTTGGACGAGGTACAGTCCTTGCGAATGGCGCGGCAGTAGCAGCGGCTCCGATTTGTGCGGGAAGAAAATCTCCTCCTCGCGCTTGGCCAGGCCGACCACCGGGACTTTGTCGAACAAGCCATATTTCTCGAGGACGCTGACCACGCGCCCTAACTGGCCTTTACCGCCGTCGATGATGATTAAATCGGGCAAACGGGAGAACGACTCGTCCACTTTCGCCCCTGGAGCCTGCATCGCCATTTCGGCAGCAGATTCCCACCGTCGGAAGCGGCGCGTCAGCATCTCTTCCATGCTGGCGAAATCGTCTGGCGCGCCGATGGAGGTGCTGTCGATGTTAAATTTGCGGTAAAACTTTTTCGCTGGGACGCCTTGCTCGAAGACCACCATCGACCCAACGGTGGCGATGCCCTGGGTGTGCGAAACGTCATAGCACTCGATTCGGTTGGGCGGCTGGGGCAGCCCCAAGGCCGATTGCAACTCGGCCAGGGCCATCTCCTGCTTGTGGGTATCGGCCTGCCATTGGGCGCGCAGCGATTGGAGCGTCTCGGCGGCGTTTTCGGCGGCCATTTCCACCAACTCGTGCGGCTGGCCTTCTTTGGGGACGAGCATTTCCACTTTTTCGCCGCCGCGCCGCGAGCGCAGCCATTCCTGGATGATTTTGGCTTCTTCGATTTCTTCAGGCAGCATAACCTGTTGCGGAACGCTGGCGGATTCGGTGTAGAACTGCTTGAGAAAACCGGCCATCACTTCGGCGTTTGGAGCGTCTTCTGTGCCTTCCAAGACGAAGTATTCACGCCCAATCAGTTTGCCGCCGCGAATGAAGAAAATCTGAACGCAGGCTTCGCCATCGGCGCGCGCCATGGCCACCACGTCCGAATCTTTGTAATCTGAAGCGAAAACCACTTTTTGGCGCTCGACAATGTTGTGAATGGCCTTCAATTGGTCACGCAGCGCCGCCGCTTTCTCGAAGCGCAGTTCCTCGGCGGCTTTTTCCATTTCGCCTGTCAGCCGGGAGACGATTTCTTCGCTATGACCGCCCAAGAAGGACATCAGGTCGGCAATCATTTGGCGGTAGCCGGCCTGGTCTATGGCCCCAATGCACGGTCCGCCGCACAGTTTAATGTCGTAGTACAGACAAGCACGCTTGTCTTGCCCGGTGATTTCACGGTCGCAGGTAAGGTAGGGGAAGACTTTGCGCAGCACATCGAGGGTCTGGTACACGGCCCAGGCCGAGGTATATGGCCCAAAATAGCGCGAGCCGTCTTCTATCATTTGGCGCGTGACCGTTACTTTGGGGTAGGCTTCGTGCCAGTGGACTTTGATATAAGGGTAGCGTTTATCATCCTTGAGCCGGACGTTGTACTTGGGCCGGTGGCGCTTGATGAGATTCATCTCAAGGATGAGCGCTTCCAATTCCGAGCCGACTACAATCCACTCGATGTCGCTGATTTCACGTACCAGGCGGCGGGTTTTGTTATCGTGACTGGAATCGGCGTGGAAGTACGAGCGCACGCGATTTTTGAGATTAATGGCCTTGCCGACGTAAATTATTGTTCCCTGGCTGTTTTTCATCAGATAACAGCCCGGTTTGGCAGGAAGGGTGTTCAGAATGCTTTGCAGATGTGCCGAAATTTCCATAGGTTGTGATTTTACTGCGGTTCGGGGTAATCCATCAACGGAACGATGCGCCCAATCACCTCAATCACTGCCTTTTTCTTCCTCCTTTTGCTATAATCAGACTACAACCATCCAATATCCCAAGGAGAGGCCATGCCCCGTAAGAAGGGTTTTGTTATCCTGCCCCTTTCCCCTGAGGAAATCCTGCGCGATTACCGCTTGGCCTATCAATCGCGTCAGGTCTCGCTCATCGGACGCCGCGAAGTGTTGAGCGGCAAAGCCAAGTTTGGAATTTTTGGGGATGGCAAGGAGGTCGCCCAACTCGCCATCGCCCGCGCCTTTCGCAAGGGAGATTGGCGCTCTGGCTACTACCGCGACCAGACCTGGGTCAACGCCCTGGGAGTGCTAGACTTTCAGGCCTTTTTTGCCCAACTGTACGCTCACGCCGACCTGAACGCCGAACCCGCTACCGGGGGGCGCTCGATGGTCGGCCATTTTGTCTCCCGCTACATCAACCCCGACGGTTCGTGGAAAAACCAGACAGAGTTGTACAACATTGCGGCGGATGTTTCGCCGACCGCCGCGCAAATGCCGCGTGCCGTGGGGTTGGCTTATGCCTCGGTGCTGTACCGCAACCTGCCCGAACTGGCCGATTTTCCACAGTTCTCGCATCACGGCGACGAAGTGACCTGGGCTACCATCGGCAACGCTTCTACAGCAGAGGGGCTGTTTTGGGAATCGGTGAATGCGATTGGGGTGTTGAAAGCGCCTGCTATTATCACCATCTATGATGATGGCTATGGCATTTCGGTGCCGAACCAGTTTCAGATGGTCAAGGAAAACATTGGCGCGATACTCAAAGGCTTCGAGCGCGACCCAAACGCGCCGCCCGATAAAATCGAACGCGGCTATGACCTGTACACCGTCCGCGCCTGGGATTACCCGGCACTGCTGGAAACCTACGCCGCTGCATCCGAAATCGCTCGTGAATATCACATCCCGGCGCTTGTCCATGTTACCGAAGTCACGCAGCCGCAGGGGCACAGCACGTCAGGGTCGCACGAGCGCTACAAGTCGCGGGAACGGCTGGAGTGGGAAGCTGAGTTCGATTGTCTCAAGAAAATGCGCGAGTGGATGATTCTTAACGGCGCAGCAACCGAGAGGGAGTTGAACGCTCTCGAAACGGAAGCGCGTGACCGCGTGGAAGGCTTGCGTAAGGCTGCCTGGGAGGCGTACCAGACCCCCTTGCTGGCCGAACGCCAGAGCGTCCTCCAAATCTTCGATGAAATCATTCCGCAGAGCAAATTTGCCGGGGAACTTACCCGCATTCGGAATGGGATATTTGCCCTTCCCAACTTTACGCGGCGCGATTTACACATCGCCGTTCACGAGGCGCTGCGCCTGGCGCGAACCGAGCCGCAGCCTGTCTTGCAAAAACTACGGGCCTGGAAACAGGCTGACGAGGCCGCCAACGCTGAAAGGCTCGGCTCACTGCTTTACACCGGTTCGGCCCTGAAAATTCCCGCCACATCCCCGCTCTATGACGCGGATTCTCCAACTTTGATGGGCTTCGAGGTCATCAACGCCTGTTTCGACGCGGCCTTTGCCCGTGACCCGCGCCTGATAGCCTTTGGCGAGGACGTGGGCAAACTGGGCGATGTGAACCAGGGCTTTCGCGGAATGCAGGAAAAATATGGCCCGCTGCGCGTGACTGATACCGGAATCCGCGAGGCGACGATTTTGGGGCAGGCCATTGGCATGGCCATGCGCGGCTTGCGCCCAATTTGCGAAATTCAGTATCTCGATTATCTGCTCTATGCCCTGCAACTGATGTCTGATGACCTGGCAACGCTGCATTGGCGCACGGTAGGCGGGCAAAAAGCACCGGTGATTGTGCGCACGCGCGGCCACCGGCTGGAGGGAATCTGGCACAGCGGCTCGCCGATGGCCGGAATCATCAACCTGGTGCGCGGGATGTATGTGCTTGTGCCGCGCGATATGACCCGCGCCGCCGGTTTTTACAACACCCTGCTGCGCGCCGACGAACCGGCGATTGTGGTGGAGGTGCTAAACGGCTACCGAATCAAGGAGCGCCTACCCAAAAATATCGGAGAATTTACTGTGCCACTGGGCGAGCCAGACGTGTTGCGCGAGGGAACGGATGTAACAGTGGTAACGTATGGCGCGTGCTGCCGCATTGCGCTCGATGCCGCTGAAAAGCTCGCCAAAGTGGGCATTCAGGCCGAAGTGATAGATGTTCAGTCGCTGCTGCCCTTCGATATTCACGGCAAAATTGGCGAATCGCTCAAGAAAACCAACCGCATTTTGTTCGTAGATGAAGACGTGCCAGGCGGAACGACGGCGTATATGCTGCAAAAGGTCCTCGAGGAGCAGGGCGGGTATTATTATCTCGATTCTGCGCCCAAAACCCTGCCCGCCGCCGAACACCGCCCGGCCTACGGCAACGACGGCGATTACTGGAGCAAGCCCAATGCCGAAGCGATTTTCGATGCGGTGTATGAGATGATGCACGAAGTTGACCCAGATAAATTTCCGGTAGTGAGTTGGTAGTTGGTGGTTTGTGGTTGGTAGTTGGTGGTTTGTGGAGGAAAGAATGGACGAAAAACCGGTTGTGCGAAGTTACCGAGACCTGGTGGTCTGGCAGAATGCCATCAAACTCGCGAAGACGGTTTATCTGCTTGCTCAAAAATTTCCCAAACACGAGACATACGCGCTCTCTGACCAAATTCGCCGGGCCGCTGTCTCGGTACCATCCAACATTGCTGAAGGACAAGCCCGCAAAGCTCCTGCCGATTTTAGAAGATTTTTGCATATTGCCCTGGGTTCCCTTGCCGAAGTGGATACGCAATTGATACTGGCGCAAGGATTTGGTTATCTCACCAAAGAGGATGTGGATGCTATGGATATTGAAATTCAGGATTTGCGTAGAAAACTGTACGCGCTGATGAACAGTTTGCCTCCCCGCTAACACGCCTGCCACTCATCTCACCACCAACCATCAACCATCAACTAATAACTGGAGAGAACCATGTCTGTAAATGTCCTTGTTCCCCTGCTCGGCGAAGGCGTTGAGGAAGTGACCATTACGAAGTGGCTGAAGGCCGTTGGCGAATCGGTCAACGAGTTAGAGCCATTGCTGGAAGTGAACACCGATAAGGTGGATACCGAAATCCCGGCCCCGGCTTCGGGCGTAGTGCTATCCATTCAGAAGCCCGAAGGCCAACCGGCGCGGGTGGGGGAACTGCTGGCGGTGATTGGTGTGGCGGGGGAGACAGTTATCAGTGAGCAGTCATCAGTGGCCAGTGAAAAACCCCTCTCGAATATTGAAAGCCGGGCGGTTGATTCGCTTCCTTCAACGTTCAACCCTTCGACAGGCTCTGGGCAGTCCCTTCAACCTTCAACGCCGAAAGAACTCGGCTTCATCTCTCCCGTCGTTGCTAAAATTGCCACCGAGCATGGTGTTAATTTGCAGCAAGTGACCGGAACCGGGCTGCATGGCCGGATTACGAAAAATGATGTTTTGAAATTTATAGAAAGCGGCAAGCAGACCGTTGACCACAGACCGCAGACCGTCGAAACGCCCTCCATCTTCCATCGTCCGCCGTCCACAGCCGCGCCCTCCCACCTGACACCTGACACCCAATCACCTGATACGCTCTTGCCCTTATCCCCCATCCGCAAATCCATCGCCGCCCACATGGTCGAGTCGAAACACACCTCGCCGCATGTGCTGACCGTAATGGAAGCGGATATGTCACGCGTCATCGCCCATCGCGCCGCCAACAAAGACGCCTTTGCCCGCGATGGCGTCAACCTGACCTTTACCGCCTATTTCATGATGGCAATTGTGGCCGGGCTGAAGGCGTATCCAATCGTCAATTCCTCCTGGAGCGAACAGGGGATTATGCTTCACAAATCTATTCACCTGGGTATGGCGACCTCGCTTGGCGAAGACGGACTCATTGTGCCGGTCATCAAAAACGCCGATGGCCTCTCGCTGCTCGGCATGGCACGCGCTGTCAATGACCTGGCCAACCGCGCCCGCGCGCGCAAACTCCAGCCCGATGAAGTGCGGGGCGGTACGTTCACGCTCACCAATCACGGCATCAGCGGGTCGCTGTTCGCCTTCCCGGTCATCAACCAGCCGCAGTGCGGCATTTTGGGCGTGGGCGCGCTGCAAAAACGGGTCGTGGTGGAGACTGACGAATTAGGCCGCGACTCCATCGCCATCCGCCCGATGGTCTATCTCTCGTTCGTCTTCGACCACCGCATTTTGGATGGCGCTTCGGCGGATTGGTTCCTGGCAAAGGTCAAAGAGACGCTGGAGAAGTGGGGATGACCGATTTCGACTCTCGCGCCCCAACCTGGGATTCTGACCCGATGAAAGTGGAGCGTGCCGAGAAGGTGGCTGAAGCCATCCGCGCGGCCCTCCCGCTCCAGCCGGGCATGACCGCCCTGGAGGTCGGCTGTGGCACCGGCCTGCTCAGTTTCGCCCTGCAATCCGATTTCGCCCACATCACCCTGGCCGATACTTCAGATGGAATGCTGGACGTGCTGACTGCCAAAATTGCGGAGTCTGACGCCCACAATATGACTGCGCTAAAACTAGATTTGACCAATTTCCCCGTGCCGGAATCTAACGCCATCTCGAACAACCTGAAGGCTCCGTTTCAGCGGCCTGCATTTCGGTTCGATGTGATTTACTCACTGATGACCCTTCATCACATCGCCGATACAGACTTCATCCTGCGGCAGTTTCATGCCCTTCTGAAGCCTGGCGGTTGGCTGGCGATTGCCGACCTGGACGCGGAGGATGGTACGTTCCACACCGATGGCGCGACCGATGTGCACCTGGGTTTCGAGCGCGCCGCGCTGCAAAAACAGGTTGAATCCGCCGGGTTTGGGGATGTGAAATTCTCGACTCCTTACATCATCAGAAAGAAGATAGGGGAAACCGAGAAGTCGTTCCCAGTCTTTTTGCTCACGGCGCGTAAGATCAGACGGGAAATCCTGAATTTAGATGACAGTCTATTTGCCACTGAATAAAATGCTCGAACTCATTGACATCACCAAAACCTACGAAGGTCAGCCGCTGCTGCGCGGCATTTCATTTTCGGTTGCGCCCGGTGAGACGGTCTGCCTGCTCGGTGCATCTGGGTCGGGAAAATCAACCATTTTGCGCATCATCGCTGGGTTAGAAGAACCCGAAGCGGGTGAAGTATGCTGGCAGGGGCAATCGCTGTCGGGCGTGCCGGCGCATCAGCGCCGCTTTGGTCTGATGTTTCAGGATTATGCTCTGTTCCCGCACCTTTCGGTGTTTGAGAACGTAGCTTTTGGGCTGCGAATTAAGGGCGAACGCTCCCCTGAAGAGCGCGTCATTGCTGCCCTTTCGCTGGTCAAGATGGACGGTTTTGCCGGGCGGCGCGTAACGGAACTTTCGGGCGGCGAACAGCAGCGCGTGGCGATGGCGCGCGCCCTGGCCCCGCAGCCGCGCCTGCTCATGCTGGATGAGCCGCTCGGCGCGCTCGACCGCGCCCTGAAGGAGTCTCTGCTTGAGGAACTGCGCCGCATCTTGCGCCAGACCGCAATTCCCGCCATTTACGTCACCCATGACCAGGAGGAGGCCTTCACCATCGCCGACCGAATCCTGCTCCTGCGCGATGGGCAGATTGTTCAGGCTGGCACTCCGCCCGAAGTTTTTGCGAAACCGGCTTCAGCCTGGGTCGCTTCTTTCCTGGGGCTGGGGAACGTGGCTGAGGGGCAGGTTCGCGCCGGAGCGGTGGAAACGCCCTTTGGCAGATTTCCCCTAAAAACAAACCAACCAGACGGGGAGCACATCTCGCTGCTGGTGCGCCCGCAGGCTGAGCTTTCAGATTCTGGCGAAATCACAGGCCGCGTGGCCGATGTGGTTTTTCGCGGCGCTGATTTTCGGGTCGAACTGGAAAACGGCTGGTATTTTTACCTGCCCGCCGCGCCGCAGATGGGCGAGATGGTCAGGCTGCAAGCGAGGGTGGAATGTCTGCCATCACCGTAATCAAGCGAGATGTGCAGGGGCATGAAACCTGGCGCTACACCGGTCAGATTTTGGAGCGCAGCGAGAATTTTGTGCGGCTCGAGGCGCGTTTCAACCGCGAGCAAGATTATCCCTTTCAGGATACGGTTTTGCGCGTGGGCGACCGCTTTATAGAGACGTTTTACACCGACCGCTGGTACAACATCTTCGAGATTCACGACCGCGATGATGACCGCATTAAGGGCTGGTACTGCAACGTAGGCCGCCCGGTGGTGTGGGAGGCGGCAGATACGATTTCTTACGTTGACCTGGCGCTCGACCTGTGGGTTTCGGCGGCGGGCTGGAAGGAGTTCCTGGATTGGGACGAATACGCCCGCCTGCGGCTGAATGCCGCGACGCGGGCGCGGGTGCGCGAGGCGCTACATGAACTGGCTGCGATGTTCGAATCGAAACAACCTCCGGCGTGATACCGGAGATTGTTTTCAGTTAGGATGATATTTACAAGCCGAGCGCTTCGATGATTTGGTCGCCAAAGGTCCAGCCCAGTGCGCCGATGGCCAGGCAGCAACAGCACAGGACAAGTACCACGACAACAACGATGATAAGGGTTTTGTTGCTTTTGGGGGCTTCGGGGGTCAGGGGGGCAGAAGTGGGTTCCATTTTTTATGATTGCTCCTCGATAGATTTGGATTATACGCCGGCCCGAGCGCGCCGCCACAGCCAGTAAAGGAACAAGGCAGTGGACAAGACCAGGATGCAGGCGATGATGACAGGCAGGACGATTGCCATAATGGAGGTGATGGTGGATACGATGTCTTCCAAAATGCTGACCGGCACGTTGCCCGCACCGCCGGTAGTGGCAGTAACCGCCGGGCGCACCAAACCGGCTTTGGCGGCGTGAACGCCCCCGGCCACCAGCAGCCCACAGACCAGAGAGACGAACGGGCTGACATCGGTTAGCACCCGGGCCGCGGCAGCAAAGGCGATGGCCCCGGCAGTGGGACGGATGAAGGTCTGAATGATATCGTTGAGGTGGTTGACGGCGGGGACTTTATCGGCCAGGAACTCAATGAGTATCAGCACGCCTAGCAGGATGAGTATCCAGGGGTTGGCGAGCAGGTCGAAGGGCGAGGCCAGTTTGAAGGCCTGCGGGAAGAAGTGCGCAATTATCCCGATGGTGAAGAGGGGAATATAGGCATTCAGCCCGGCGCTGGCCGAAAGACCGAAGGCGGAGAAAATTCCCAGTAAGAGTTCCATAGTTGAATTATATACGCGGATTTGGTAAAAGGGTTAAGCGAATTTTGAGTCTATCCGAAAAATGGTTTTGCGCCATCCCGCCCAGACATGAACGTCCGGGCTATCCATCTAAAGCCGTCTGAAGACGGCTAATCCCGGCTATTTCGTCCGCTTAAGCGGACTTTGTACTGATCGCCTGGAGATAAATCTCCGGGCGGAGCTTAT
This sequence comes from uncultured Anaerolinea sp., assembly GCA_964422545.1. GTDB lineage: Bacteria > Chloroflexota > Anaerolineae > Anaerolineales > Villigracilaceae > UBA5195. Next base: position 79,020 of record CAYRBO010000002.1, read on the forward strand.
ACGTTAACAAATTATTCCTTGCCGCGATAAACCTTTCCTAAAAAATAGGCTGTTCCGCATGGAAGGAGCGGATAACGTCCCGCCACCAATCATCCTTCTCGCCTGGTCGGAAGGGCAGGTAAAGGGTCAGGCGGTCGGCGAGGGCGGCGTAGCGCTCTTTGAGCGCAGCAGCCAGGGACTTGGGGGAGGCGGCCTCGGTCATGAATTCGGAAAGCATGGCATCGCTGACCAGCCCCGGCATCTCGGCCCATTCGCCGCGCGCAGCCAGAGCAGAGAGTTTTTCGCCGATTTCGCCCCATCCATGCAGTTCCAACACCGGACGGTAGGATGGCGTGGAGGCGTAGAAGGAAACCTGTTGGCGGCAGAATTCGCGCGAGAAGTCATCGGTAGCAGCAAAAACAGATGCCGAAACCGTGACAGCGGCGCGCATCCGCCCGGTTTTTGCGGCGCCCTCGGCAATGGCGGGCAGCAGCACTTCACTCAGATAGCGCGGGGTGTGGAAGGGGTGAACAAGAAAGCCGTCGCACAATTCCCCGGCCAGTTTGGCCAGCCCGGTGTTGACCCCGGCGATGTAGATGGGAACGCTGCCCTCGCTCCTGCGCTCCTCTCCCGGCGGGCGAGGGGATGGAGGCGGGGGAAGCGGCCCAGGGTTAAAAAAGGGTGACATGAGCGTAATTTTGTAATGTTCGCCCCGAAAATTGAGCGGGGCGTTCTCCTGCCAGGTCTGCCACAAGGCGCGAATGACCTGGATTTGCTCGCGCAGTTTGCCGGTGACTGAATCGGGCCAGGGCATTCCAAAGCGGCGCTCGATGTGCGCCTTGACCTGCGTCCCCAGCCCCAAAATGAATCGCCCGCCCGATTGGGCGGCCAGGTCCCAGGCAGTATAGGCAATGGTCGTTGGGGAGCGCGCAAATGAGACGGCGATGCCCGTCCCCATTTCCATCCGCGCCGTGTGTTCGGCAATGAGAGCGTGCGGCAGGAAGGGGTCGTGCATGGTCTCGGTCGTCCAAAGGCAATCGAAGCCAATTTCTTCGGCAGCGCGGGCAATGGCCGGGACTTCGGACAGAGAAACGGGGGGCAGAGCGGCATCGAATTTCATGGCTAGATCCAGGTTGGTTCTTGGTACACCCCAAAGGCTTCTTTCATCACGCCGATCATCTCACCGAGGGTGGCGTAAGCCCGAACGGCGTCGAGAATGTACGGCATGGTGTTTTCGGTGCCGAGGCAGGCAATCCGCAGCCGGTCGAGAGCCTGTCCGACTCGTCCCGAGTCGCGCGTTTGGCGGACTTGCTCCAGCCGGGCCACCTGGCGCTCGTAGCCTTGCGGGGCCATCTCCAGGATGGGAATGGAAAGCGGCTTTTGTTCGGCATAGGCATTGACCCCAATGATTTTCCGTTCCCCAGAGTCGATTTCGCGCTGATAGCGGTAGGCTGCGTCGGAGATTTCGCTTTGGAAGAAGCCTTTTTCGATGGCGGGCAGCACCCCGCCCAACGCTTCGATGCGCCGAAAATATTCATACGCTTGCGATTCGATGCGGTTGGTTTGGGCTTCGACGAAAAACGAACCGCCTAGCGGGTCCACCGTGTTCGTCACGCCCGATTCTTCGGCAATGATTTGCTGGGTGCGCAGGGCAATGGTGACGGCATGTTCGGAAGGCAGCGCCAGGGCTTCATCGAGGCTGTTGGTGTGCAGCGATTGCGTCCCGCCCAGCACGGCGGCCAGGGCTTGAATGGCGACCCGCACGACATTGTTTTCGGGCTGCTGAGCGGTGAGCGAAACCCCGGCGGTTTGGGTGTGAAAGCGGCACAGCCACGAGCGCGGATTTTTGGCTTTGAAGGTCTCGCGCATTTCCCTGGCCCAAATGCGGCGCGCGGCGCGGTATTTGGCAATTTCCTCAAAAAAGTCGTTGTGGGCGTTGAAGAAGAAGGACAGGCGCGGGGCGAACTCGTCCACATCCATGCCGCGCGCCATGCCCCAGCGGACGTATTCCATGCCATCGGCCAGGGTAAAGGCCAGTTCTTGGGCGGCGGTGGAACCGGCTTCGCGGATATGGTAGCCGCTAATCGAAATGGTATTCCACTGCGGGACGTGCCGCGTGCCGTATTCCATCGTATCTACCACCAGACGCATGGAGGGTTCGGGCGGGAAGATGTATTCCTTTTGGGCGATGAATTCTTTCAGGATGTCGTTTTGGATGGTGCCGCGCAACTGTTCGGGGCGCACGCCTTGCTTTTCAGCGGCGGCGATGTACATAGCCCAGATGATGGCAGCAGGCGAGTTGATGGTCATGCTGGTAGAGACTTTATCAAGCGGAATCCCATCCAGCAAGATTTCCATGTCTTTAAGCGATGAAATCGCCACGCCGCACTTTCCAAATTCGCCCAGGGCTTCAGGTTGGTCAGTATCGTAGCCCATGAGGGTGGGCAGGTCAAAGGCAACCGATAGACCAGTCTGACCCTGTTGCAGCAGGTATTTGAAGCGGGCGTTGGTCTCCTCAGCCGTGCCGAAGCCGGCGAACATGCGCATTGTCCACAGTTTGGAACGATAGAGCGTGGCGTGGACTCCGCGCGTGTAAGGGTACTCGCCGGGGTGGCCGAGGTCTTCGTGGTAGTCTAAATTGGGAACGTCGAGGGGAGTGTAAAGCCGGTTAACCGGCTCAGAAGATGTAGTCAGGAAGGAGTCGCGGCGTTCCGGCAGCGCAGTGGAAGCCTTCTTCAGCGTGGTCTCCTCCCATTGATGCAGAGAATCCTGGATTTCCGCAAGTTTTTTGCGCTCGTACATGCTCTCTCCTTTTTCCTTTGGCGAAGGATTACAGTCTGATTATAGCATGTCAGGTTTCGCCGGAGACAATGGAACCAGAGTAGCGCCGCTTGGCGCGAAACATGCGCTGGTCGGCCAGTTCAAACAGGGATTGGGGATTGTCACCTTCGATGGGATAGACTGCGAGACCCATGCAGGCAGAAACATAACGCTGGGTGTCGTTGGGCAGGTGCAGTTTGGAGGCCGCCAAGACCAGTTTAATTTTTTCGGCCAGGTGGATGGCAGATTCTTGGTCGGCTTCGGGAACGATGACGGCAAACTCATCGCCGCCAAAGCGCGCCACCATATCGCTGGAGCGTATCACCCGTTTGAGCGCGGCAGCAACCTGTTGGATGACACTATCACCAATGGCATAGCCGAAGGTGTCATTAATTGCTTTGAACCCATCCAGGTCAATCATCAATAGCGCAAAGGGGTGTCCATAGCGTTTGGAGCGTTCGCATTCTTCGGTCAGCCGCCGGTCGAAGTAACGGCGGTTGGGCAAGCCGGTCAACGCATCGGTCAGGGATTCTTCGGCGGCCTGCTCATACAGGCTGGCACTTTGTAGCATAACCCCGGCGCGCTGAGCGAATAACTGCCCGACCGACACATCTATCGAAGAGATTGCGTGCGGCTCGTCCCAGTAAAGTGAAAGTGTCCCCAGGCTGCCCTGCGACGCTTCGAGCGCAAAGACGGCATAAGCGCGAAATTGTTCGCGCGCAATGATACTTCGCACGGTGTTGGTGCGCTCATCGCGCGAAATATCGGGGATGAGGACGAATCTGTGTTGGCGCAAGAGTTCTGCTTCGGGCCAGGTATGGAATTTTTCGCTCATCGTTTCCAGGTAGGCAGGGGACAACCCAACCGAGTATTCGCACTTCATCTTGCGGCTTTGCTCATCATACAAGTGCAGAGCAGCGCGCTGGGCGTTGAGCAGACCGCGCGCCGATTCAACGATGGATGGTAACAGCGTGGTGCGGCGCAAGTCTGAGGTGAGCGTGGTAATCTGTCCGGCCATCTGCTCCAGCAGGCTGGCGCGATATTGGGTCTCTTGAAACAGGCGCATGCGTGAGATGAGCAGAGCGGCCAGGTCGGCCAGTTGACGCGCGCGTTCCACTTCCCCAGCATCGAAATCGTGGGTTTCCACAGAACCGACCAACAGCGCGCCGAGAAAGCGATGGTCAGGCACGCCATACAAGGGCAGGGCCAGGATGGACTTTTCTTGAAACCGTTGCGCAACGACCGGCGAAAGATAGGGAGAGCAGTTGACATCCCGCACAATCAGATGTTTCCCAGCCCGCAACACGGAGAGGGTCAGACTGGTTTCATGTTTTTTGAGCGGGGGACGAGAGATGGGCGCGCGTCCCGTCCTGTGCGAATCTGCTCCCGGATGCACCTCTTCGCTGTCTTCATCCCAGCGGGTGAGGTAGATGGCATCCGCATCCAGGATGTTTCGGATTTCATCGGCCAGGGTTTGGTACAGGTTGGGTAAGTCTCCCCGCTCCAGCCCCAGGCGGGTCAGACCGTGCAGACTGTCGAGGTATTGGTTCTGCGCATCGACGCCGCTCCAGGATGTATAAACTCGGCGCGAGTGCGTGGATATTATCAACCAGTTGGCGATAAGTGCAACAAGATACATGCCCCAAACCAACGGAGCGAACTCCCGCCCCAGCAAATTCTCGGCTTGCAGTGGAAGATATGAGGGCGTTAGCCAACGCTGGATGTAAGCCTGCATCAAGCCGGTATAAATTATGATTGACCACAGGCTCAAAACAACAAGTTGCCGGGCAGGGAAGGAGACCGAAATAGCCCCCATGTGCAGCAAATATAATAAAGCCAGCGGGCTGGCATACCCCCCGGTGTTGTGCAGGAACAAAGTAATCAGCAGAGTATCGAGACAGGCTTGCAAGAGTGATGCGCGCAAGGCAGCCTGGTATTGTCGTTCAGGAGGCCAGGCGGAACGTTTGATGTCACGATAGAAAAACGAAAACGGGAGGACGATCGCCAGGGCTATCAATGACAGCCAAATAACCTTCTGCGGCCATGCGCAGCCATATTGAAGCAAAAAGACAACAACGAGCAACCCCACGCCCAACAGGCGCAGGCGCTGGTTTTCATAGAGATGCGCCAGAAAGAAGAAATACGATTTTTGCGCAGACTTTGCCATTGTCCGATGTTGCCCATCTTTGCTGTGATTATGCACGTTCTTTCACAAACATACAACCACCAGAACTTACAATTTAATTTCTGGTATACTCGCCCAAACGACAATATTGTTAGGATAGCCCTTATGCCTCGTTTCGAAATCGATGTTGACCCATGCGACCACATCACTGCTGATGCCATTGGCTTGCCCGGCCAGCGTGTTTTTTATATTCAGGCCTTCCAGGCCGCGCGCACCGTAACTGTTATTATCGAAAAAATCCAACTGCAATCCCTTTCGGTTGGCGTTGAGCAATTCCTGGCGCAACTCTCCCGGCAGAACCCTAACTTGCCCGAAGCCTCGGCCGATTTTTACGAGGCGCAAATGCGCATCAACCCGCCGGTTGAACCAATCTTTCGGGCTGGGGAAATTGGCCTGGGCTACGACAAAGAGCGCGACCTGCTGGTCATCGTCACCCGCGAAATCCTGGCCGAAGGTGACGACCCGGAAGAAGCCGCTGTCATCCGCTTTTGGTGCAGCCGCTCGCAGGCCCGCGCCCTGGCCCGTTGGGGGGCCGAAATCGTCCAACGCGGCCGCCCCATCTGTCCGCAGTGCGGCCAGCCAATGGAGCCGGAAGGCCATTTCTGTCCCAAGAAAAACGGGCATAAACACTGATAAAGTATACATGGAGATGATGAAACAGGTATACAGGCATACAGGTATCGTACTTTCCCAATTTCCTTGTCTCCCTGTCTCCTTGTTTCCTTGTCTACCTGCTTCCCTGACTACTTGGCCCCCTGTTCCCCCTAACCCATGCCGCCCTTTCCCGAAGACCTGAAACCCGCCTTCGCCCAAGCCCCGCTTGAACTGAGGGGGCAGTTCATGCTTGGCTCGAACTACACCTTCCTGGTCGATGTCTTGCATGATGGCGAACCCCTGCAAGCGGTGTACAAACCCGTCAAGGGCGAGCGCCCACTCTGGGATTTTCCTGAAAACTCGCTGGCCGGGCGCGAGGTATCGGCTTATCTAGTGAGCGAAGCGCTGGGTTGGTCGCTCGTCCCCTACACCATCCTGCGCGAGGATGGCCCTTACGGCCCCGGCAGTCTCCAAGAATACATCGAATACAACCCCAATTACCACTATTTCAACTTTCGGCAAACTGACAAAGAACGCCTGCGCCCCGTGTCACTCTTCGATCACCTTGTCAACAATGCTGACCGCAAAGGTAGCCATATCATCATTGAAAAACGCACCCGCCATCTCTACGCCATTGACCATGGATTATGTTTTCACGAGGAAGACAAATTGCGGACGGTGATATGGGATTTTGCCGGAGAACCAATTCCGACTGATTTGCTGGCCGCGCTCGAACATCTCCGCGCCGAACTCAAGCCGGGCTGTAACCTGCATACCGCGTTATTGGCCTATCTCTCTCTGCCGGAAGTTGCCGCGCTCGATCTCCGCGCCGAGGCATTGCTTAGCGCTGGCACATTTCCCCAGCCCCCGGCCTATCGCCGCGCTTACCCCTACCCGCCTTTGTGAATGATGAATGCAGAATACAGAATGATGAATGCAAAATGCAGGATGATGAATGTGGAACGATGAATGTGAAATGATGAGTGATGACAACCGGACAACTGAATAACTGGATAACTGGACAACCGGATAACCGGATAACCAAACCACTGGAGAACTTTTAGAATGACCCACTACAAACTCGCCCTGCTTGGTTTTGGCAACGTTGGCCGCGCCCTGGCTCAACTGCTGCTGCGCAAACGCGCCGAACTGAAAGACCGCTACGACATCACCTTCAGCGTGACCGGTATTGCCACTGGGCGGCACGGATTCACCGTCAACCCCAGCGGAATCGACCTGGATGGCGCGCTCGACCTGTTTCGCACCGGGCGCAGCCTGAGCCTGGTCAGCAAAATTTCGGTCAGCGACTCGCTCGACATGATTCGCAAATCCGAGGCCGATGTCTTGTTCGAGAACTCGCCGGTTAACTACGAGACCGGTCAGCCTGCCATTGACCACGTCCGCGCCGCGTTGGAGTTGGGCATGCACGTTGCCACCGCCAACAAGGGGACGGTCGTCCATGCCTACCACGAACTCAAGGCCCTGGCCGCCCAAAAGGGACGCAACTTCTTCTTCGAGTCGACCGTTATGGACGGCGCGCCGATTTTCTCGCTCTTTCGCGGCGCGCTGCCTGGAGCGAAGTTAAAAGCCTTCCGAGCCATTCTCAACTCCACTACCAATCTCATCCTGACTCGCATGGAAAACGGCGATAGTTTCGAGGGCGCTGTCAAATACGCCCAGCAAATTGGCATCGCTGAGACTGACCCCTCTGGCGACGTGGACGGTTGGGACGCGGCCATCAAAGTCGCCGCGCTCGCCACCGTCCTGATGGATATTCCCCTCAAACCACAAGAGATTGACCGAACGGGCATTCGAGATGTCACCCCAGCCATGATTGCCGCCGCCAAAGCCGAGGGCAAACGCTACAAACTCATCTGCACGGCGGAGAAGGACGGGAACACCGTCCGGGGCAGGGTCGCACCCGAACTCGTTCCGCTGTCTTCCCCATTTGCGGGTGTGGAAGGCACCACCTCCATCATCGAATTTCAGACCGACGTGTTAGGCAACCTGACGCTCATTGAAAACGACCCCGGCCCGCACACCACTGCCTACGGGCTGCTGGCCGATTTCATCAACGCGGTCAAATAGCAAAAACGTGTCTCGAAAGTTCTGAACTTTCGAGACACGTTTCGATTAATTACCAAATAGCCTTTCCAACCCTTCCGCGCAGGCATCACGCCAGGTGGTGTAATTGTGTGCGCCGCCGTTTTCACGGTAGGCAAAATCGTAGCCTTTCTCGGCCAACAGGGCGGCCATCTTTCGATTGGAAGCGAGCAGGAAATCCATCGCCCCACAATCAAGCCACAGTTTGACATTCGGTTTTGGAAAATAGCGCACCATCTGCATGGTTGTCGTTTCGCGTTCCCATAGTTCGAATGCGCCAGCCTGGCTGACGGCTTTGCCGAACACCTCAGGCGCTTTGAGCGCAGTGAACACAGACATCAAACCACCCATCGAGGCGCCCATTACGCCGTGCGCGCCGGGCTGTTTCTTGAAATCAAGCAAATTGAGTTCCCGCGAGGCCAGCGGCAAGACCTGCCCGATGACAAAAGCCAGAGTTGGCTCGGCCTGACCGTACTCCACCATGCGGGCCGCACCGCCGTTTTGTAGAAAGGCAATCGCAAGCGGTCGAATACGTTTCGCTGCAATGAGATTATCCACAATAGCCGCCAGTTTTCCACGCCGCAGGTAATCCGGGCCATCATATACAACCAACAACGGAACGGATTCGCCCTCTGCCGGAGGATGGTACAACGAAACACGCCGTTCCCTGCCAGCCGTCACATATTGCGCCGGGAGAGCGTGACGGGTGATTTTCCCACGCAGCCCGCCAGCAGGCAGGTTGGTAAAGGGCGTAGGCTGCGCTTCGGGCATGTAAAAGAAGTGATTGTAACCCCCCACGCCATTGTAAACAGACTTCTTATTCAACGGGTCGGAAAAGCGTTTTTTGGATTGCGGGTCGTAAAAAGCATATTCGAGATAGGCGTTAGGAGGCAGGTAAAAAGAAATCGTCCAGACTCCTTTTGGGGACTCCGTCAACAACTGCGGATTTTGCTCCCAGCCGTGCAGGTCGCTGATGAAGTGAGGGGCATTCTCCCCGTGCCAGGTCATGGTGACTGTATTATCGCAAATGGTAGGATTGAGACTCATAGAGAACATTGTAACATCGATAGCCATGCGCAAATATTTGGGCAGGAGGCTTTATTTGTCGCTGTAATGAATTCAAAGTGGCAAAATCCGATAAAGAAAATTAAATTCAGATAAATTTTGTCCGGTTTTTGTAAGAGTTTCATAAATATTCTGTCTAGGAGGTTGATTTTCGCCCATACCTGTATATAATTTGCACAGATTTTAGCGCGAATAATCTAAACAAAATATCGACAAAAATTCAAAAGGAGATAGAAAATGAAACGCTTTACAACTGCTTTATCGGTACTTTTGGTTGCGATCTTCCTGGTAGCCGCCTGCGCGCCTGCCGCAACCCCCATGCCAGAGCCAACTGCTACACCCCGGCCAGCCCCAACCGCAACCCCCGAACCAGCTCCACAAGACATCATTGACATCGCTGTAGCCGATGGCCGCTTCACCACCCTGGTCGCCGCTGTACAAGCAGCCGAATTGGTTGACACGCTCAAGAGCGACGGTCCCTTCACTGTTTTCGCTCCAACCGACGACGCTTTCGCCAAACTTCCCGCAGGAACCATTGACGAACTGCTTAAGCCCGAAAACAAACAGGCTCTTACCGACATCCTGCTCTACCATGTGGTTTCTGGCAAGGTCATGGCTGCCGATGTTGTCAATCTGACCAGCGCAACCACCGTGCTTGGCAAGGATGTGACCGTGAAAGTTGATATGGGCAATGTTTACATCAACGATGCGCAGGTCATCATCACCGACATTGAAGCATCCAATGGCGTCATCCATGTCATCGATACAGTCATTCTGCCTCCGGCGGATAAGGCTGATATCATCGATACCGCCGTTGCCGATGGCCGCTTTACCACTCTGGCCGCTGCGCTAACCGCTGCCGGACTGATTGACACACTCAAAGGCGAAGGCCCCTTCACCGTATTCGCCCCAACCGACGACGCGTTCGCCAAACTCCCGGCTGGAACGGTCGAAGACCTGCTCAAACCCGAAAACAAACAGGCGCTCACTGACATCTTGCTCTACCATGTTGTTTCCGGCAAAGTCATGGCCGCTGATGTCGTCAATCTGAAAAATGCAGAAACCGTGCTTGGCAAGAACATCAAAATCATTGTCAAAGATGGCAAGGTCTTCATCAACAACGCCGAGGTCATCATCACCGATATTGAGACATCGAATGGCGTTATCCATGTAATTGACACGGTCATCCTGCCGCTGAATAACATTGTCGATACCGCTGTCGCCGATGGCCGCTTCACCACATTGGCTGCCGCGCTGACCGCTGCCGAGTTGGTTGACACCTTGAAGGGCGAAGGCTTCTTCACCGTCTTCGCTCCCACCGATGACGCCTTCGCCAAACTGCCTGCCGGTACGATTGACAATCTGCTCAAGCCCGAAAACAAGCAGGCCCTCACCGATATTCTGCTCTACCATGTCGTTTCGGGCAACGTGATGTCCGCCGATGTCGTCAATTTGACCAGCGCGCCCACCTTGCTCGGGAAAGACATCAAAATTACGGTCAAGGATGGCAAGGTCTTCTTGAATGACACGGTCCAGGTCATCATCACCGATGTAGAAGCCTCCAATGGCGTTATCCACGTCATCGACGCCGTTCTGCTCCCATAAGACACCCGCCGCCCCTTCTTCTCCTCCAGGGTAAGGGATCAAAAACCAGCCCCGCGAAAATCGCGGGGCTGGCAATTTTAAGGCGTGACAGGCGTATCCGTAGGATACCCAAGCGATTACAACTGCGCGAGCAGGCTGCGATAGTCCTCGGCGTTGGGCGGGTTCATTGCCAGGATTTGACGAATGATTTCCGCCACGCCCTCTTTGTCGCCAACTTCCATCAGACGGTCGCCGACGGCGTCTAAGTGCGCCACTGCGTCAGTCAGCCTCCCAGCGCGATATAGTTGTTCGGCCAGAGTGCGGCGCAGCATGATAACATCGCTGTGTTCTTCGAGCAGTTTTTCCAGGAATGGGATGGAATCGTTGAGATGCCCGGCGCTTTCGAGGTAAGAGAGGAACGAATCCAGTTCGGCCTGGGCTTGCTGGGGTTGGGCCAGGCGCAAGTTCAACTCGATGAGACTCTGCCGGATGGCGGCATCGTCGGGGCGCAGGGTGCGGATTTGTTCGTAAACTCGGATGGCCTGCCGCCAGTCGAGGCGCTGCATGTCGATATCAGCCATGCGCTGCAAGATACGTACGCTCCAGTTCCGGTCAGCGTTGGGCTGCTGTGCTATGCGCAATGCGGTGGTGTAGGTTTTGCGCGCCATATCCAGTTCGGCCAGGCGGTAGTAGATGTCGGCCAGATCCATGTATTCGCTGATGGCTTCGTCGATCAGCCCGCGCGCAATCAGCTGCTCAATGAGACGATTGCGCGCGACCATATCCATTGGGGAAAGCTGGATGATACGTTTAAGAAGGCGGGTAGCCTGGGCTGCTTCGCCGCGAATGCTATAAGCATTTGCCACCGTCGTAAACTTGGCAATGGCCTCTTGGGTGCGCCCCTCGCGAATAAGCAAATCGCCAATCAAGATGTGCAGCGGCAGGTAGGTTGGGGCATACATCAACGCGTGAAAAGCATCGTCCATAGCTGATCGCAAGTGATTGGCGCGGGCCAGTTCGTTTATCTGGTTCATGGCGTCGATAACCTGACTGGACTGGGCCTGAATGATGACTTCGGCCAGCGGCAAGGCCTGCCCGCCTGCCTGCTTGGACATTTCCTCGCGCAGTTTGGTAAGATGCTGCCGCCAGTTAACGCGCATCAACATTTGCTCGACATTTTCGCATAGTTTGGCAAAGGCCTTTGCGTCAGTGTCCTGTTGCATTGACTCGATAAGCGGCTCATACAACTGGCGGATGGTATCGGCTTGTTCTGGCAGCACAATCTCGGCGTCTGCGATTTTTAGCGCTTCGAGGTATTCGATGGCCGCTTCTTTGCTGCGATTCATCCTGGAGAGAATTTGCCCACTTAGCAAGCGCGCCGCCAGGGCATAGTCGGCATGTTTAACGCACTGTTGCAGGTTACGCAGCGCGCTTTCCTGGCGATTGGTCTGTGAGCGCAAAAAACCCAGGTCGAAGTAAGCCGCCGGGTGGATAAATCCACATTCGATGGCGTGTTCAATTTCGTCTGCGGCAGTTGCTTCTTGGTTGCGCGTCTGGGCATCAATCGCCTGGCTCAGGTGCAACAGGATTTTTGTCTGCTCTGCACGCTGCACATCTAATGAACCGGTGTTTTTCATAATAGATTGCAGCCCGCGCCGCACTTGGGCCTCGGGACTGTCATCCGACAGGTCGAACAGCACCTCGGCCAGCACGGTCAGGGCTTTTTGTGAAGCCTCGGTGACCGGATCTGGGCTCTCGCGGACAGATTCTTTATGCTCGAATTCCTTCACCGCCGCCATGCGCAACGGCCCGGTTCCACCGCGCGGGCGCATCGGCTTGTTTAGCAAACGTCCCGATTTAATCATACTGGCAGCCTGCGCTGCTTCCTGGCTGGAAGAATCTAATCGCAAAGCGTATTCCACCACATCCAGCGCTTTTTGCGGGTTGCCGCTATGTTGAAGCAGGCTGGCAAGCGCAATGTACTCGGTAATTGCCTGATGGGTTTGACCGGTTTTCTCGTGAATCAACGCCAGCCGTGAGCGAGCAGCGATATGCTCCGGGTTCAATTGCACCACTCGCAGCCAGTTTTCAATCGATTTTTCGACCTCGCGCGCCTTGAGGTATAGTTCCGCCGACTGGACAGCCGCCTGCACAGCCTCCTTCAGGTTGCCCAATCGCTCGTTCAACTGGGCGATTTTTTCGAACGCCACCGGGTCATCGGGCGCAACCTGCGCAACGCGCTGATAAACCTTGAGGGCATCCTCGTATTTTTGCTGCTGGTATAACGCCAGAGCATAACTGTTCAACGCTTTGGGGTTATCAGGAAACTCTGCCAGGGCGCGTTTATAGGCCTCCGCCGCCGCACTCCAATTCTGGTCCCAGGCCGCCGAATGCCCATCGTTCATTGCGCGATGAAAAAGGTCTTCATTTCCAGCCATTGTTGCACACCTTGGTGATTGGTAATTCGTTATTCGTTATTCGTAATCCGTTTATCCGCTGCCTACTCCGTTTCATCCGCTGCCCATCCGCTTCTCCGTTTCATCCGTTGCCTACTCCGCTTCTCCGTTTCATCCGCTGCCCACTCCGCTTCTCCGTTTCATCCGCTGCCTACTCCGCTTCATCCGCTGTTCAATCCGCTGATGACCTTCATCGCCCCCCAACTTTTCCCGGCGCGGGCTTCGGTGGAGAGCGGAATGCTCAACGGGTAGGCTTCCTCCATCGTCTTTTGGACAACTTCGGCAGTTTTTTCCAATTCAGACTGCGGGCATTCTAACACAATCTCATCATGTACCTGTAAAAGCATCTGACCTTGCAATCCTGCCAGTTTGAGCGCGCCGGGAATTTTGAGCATGGCGATTTTCATAATGTCCGCCGCCGTGCCCTGGATGGGAGCATTGATGGCCTCGCGCTCCTCGCGCTGGCGCATCTGCTGGTTGAGCGAACTGCGCAGCGCCGGGAAGTAACGCCGCCGTCCCAGCAACGTAGTGACATAACCCTGCTCCGCCGCCAGCCGCCGCGTATCGTCGAGATATTTTTTCACGCCGGGGAAACGCTCGAAATAGACTTTGACAAATTTCTCCGATTCGGCCAGCGTCAACTCGGTGCGGCGCGTCAGCCCAAAAGCCGACATACCGTAAATCAGCCCAAAGTTAATCGCTTTAGCATGGCGGCGCATCTCCTTGGTCACTTCCGCCAGCGGCACGCTGTAGATGGCGGCTGCGGTGGCCGCGTGAATATCCTGCCCTTGCCGAAAAGCCTCCAGCATGGCCTGGTCGCCCGCCATGTGCGCCACAATCCGCAACTCGACCTGCGAGTAATCGACCGAGAGCAGCATGTTGCCTTCCTCGGCAATGAACCCGTTGCGCACGCGCTGGCCGGTCTCAGTTCGGGTGGGGATATTTTGCAGGTTGGGGTTATTCGATGAAAGCCGCCCCGTCACCGAGCCGGTCTGACTGTACGAGGTATGCACCCGCCCGGTGTTGGCGTCCACCGCCGCAGGCAGGGCATCCACATACGTTGATTTCAACTTCGCCAATTCACGGTGTTCCAGAATCAAATCCAAAACTGGGTGCTGGCCGCGCATCTCCTCCAGCACGTCCGCCGCCGTCGAGTAGTGACCACTGGCGGTTTTGCGGCCCCGGTCGGGCGGAGTCAGTTTCAATTGCAAAAACAGCACATCTGATAACTGCTGGGTCGAATTCAGGTTAAATGACTTGCCGACCTGGGCAAAAACTTCCTTTTCAATTTCGGCCAGCCGGGCCGTCAATTCCTTCGAGAACTGGTGGAAAAAATCCAGGTCGAGCCGCACACCCTGGAACTCCATCTCGGCCAGCACCGTCACCAGCGGCATTTCAACATCATACATCAGCCGCTCCAGCCCATCGCGCTTCAGTTCAGCCTCCAGTTGCGGCATCAGCCGCAGGCAGACCTCGGCATCGGCGGCGGCGTAACTGGCGGCAGCCTCCACCGGCACCTGCGCCATCGAAATCTGGTTCTTGCCCTTGCCAATCAGGGCCTCGATGTGCGTCATCTCCTCGTTCAGGCGCGTCAGGGCCATCTCCTTCAGCCCAATCCGCGAACCCGGCTCAATCAGGAATTGCGCAATCATCGTATCGAAGCTGAGCGGCGCCACCGCCAGGCCGTGCCGCTTGAGCACCAGGTAATCGAATTTGGCATTATGGGCAATTTTTTTGATGTGGGGATGGGTGAGGGGTTCCGCAAGAGCGGCAAGTACCTGCGCGAGGGGCAGATTCCTGCCTTCAAGGTGTCCAACCGGAACGTACCACCCTTTGCCTGCTTCCGTTGCGAAGGAGATTCCCACAATCTCGGCCTGCATCTCCTCGGTGGAGGTGGTTTCGGTGTCGAACGAGATGACTTGCGCCTTGTTGAGCGCCGCTGCCAGGCTGTCGAGTTTCTCCGTTGTATCCACAATCACTGTCTCCGGGCCGCCGGAGGGCGCGGGAATTTGGACGACCGGCGCGGGCGCAGTGGGTTCGCCGAAGAGCGATAACTGCCCGGTTTTTTGAACCGGCTTGCCGGGTGTCGCCAGCGTTTGGGGTGCGGAGGCCGCTCCTTTGAGGGCCGCCGCCTTCGTGAGCAGGGACTTGAATTCCAGTTCTTTAAACAGCGCCTCCACCTTATCGGCGTCGAAATCCCCGGCTTTGGCCTGTTCCAAATCCAACTTAACCGGCAAATCGATGCGAATGCGGGCCAGGTCGCGGCTCAAGTAGGCCATCTGACGGTTGGCTTCCAGTTTTTCGCGCACTTTGGGCGGAACCTGGTCGAGGTGGTTGTAAATGTCATCGAGCGACGAGAATTTTTGGTACAGCGCCTGGGCGGTTTTCTCGCCCACGCCCTTCACGCCGGGAATATTATCGGACGCGTCTCCAATCAGGGCCTTGTAATCAACCACCAGCCGGGCCGGGACGCCGAATTTGGCAATCACGTCCTCATCGGTGATGTAATCTTTGGCGTCGCCCATCTTGCCCCCTTCGGGCAGGTTGACGATGATATGGTCGCCCACCAGTTGCAGCAGGTCGCGGTCGCCGGTGATAATTTTGACACCAATGCCCTGGGCGGCGGCCTGCCTGGCCACTGAGCCAAGCACGTCATCGGCCTCGAAGCCTTCCACTTCGAGGCGCGGCATGTTGAAGGCATCGACCAACTGGCGGATTCTGTCCATTTGCGGGCGCAGGTCATCGGGCATTTTGGCGCGGGTGGCCTTGTATTCGGGGAACATCTCATCGCGGAAGGTTTTGCCGGTATCGAAGGCAACGGCGATGTAATCGGGTTTGTCGTTTTCGAGGATGTTCAGCAGGATGCGGGCAAAGCCAAAGACCCCGGCGGTCGGTTCGCCGCTGGAGGTCTGCCAGCGCCCTGGGCCTGCCGCGCCGCTTGTCAGCGCAAAAAACATGCGGTAGGCGAGGGCGTGTCCATCGATAAGAGTAAGTTTAGGGGGCATGGAGTTAATTTACCACAAAAGGAATCAAAAATGTGACGGTCTCTTCTAAAGTAGTGATAACAGGGGAGGACGCGCGTGATATTTTGAGGTAAGATAAATACATGCTCCAACGTCTTTTCTACAAAGAACGCTCCCGCCGCGCCAGTCTTGCGCAGGGACAGGTGACCCCCGACCCGTCCCGCTGTGTGCAATGCGGGATTTGCTCCTTCAACTGCCCGGTGGAAATTGACGTGCGCCGTCACGCCTGGCAGGGTCAGCCGGTTGTCCACAGCCGCTGCCTGACCTGTGGCGAGTGTGTGGCGCGTTGCCCGCGCGGGGTGCTGAAATTTGAGCGCACCAACCTGTTCACTTAAGCAATCAACCTCGGCGCAAAGTGGCAAAATCTGTACACGGATTTCACGGATTTAAGAGATTACAACAGGTTTTATCCGTGTTCATCCGTGTAACCCCCGAAGGGGGTAATCCGTCAAATCCGTGTACAAAGGTTTTAATGAACTCAACGCTCAAGATGTTTAGCGAGTACTCCAGATGACCCGTTATCTCATTCTCGGCACGGGCGTCGCGGCCATTGCCGCCGCCGAAGAAATCCGCGCCCACGACCAGGCGGGAGAATTGCACCTCGTGGGCGATGACCCGTTTGGCTACTACTCGCGCCCCGGCCTGGCCTACTATCTGACCGGCGAACTGAGCGAGGACATGCTCTACCCTTACCGTAAGGAAGATTTTCTCAAACTCAACCTGCGCTATTACCGCGCCCGCGCCACGCGCATTTTTCCCGCCGAAAAGCAGGTCGAACTCGACAACGGCGCGCGCCTGCCCTACGACAAACTGCTGATCGCCACCGGCGCGCAGGCCATGCCACTCAAAATCCCCGGCGCGGAGATGAAAGGCATCCACAAGCTCGACCATCTCGCCGACGCCCGCGCCTTGCTCGCCGAAGCCAAACGCGGACGCGCCGCCATCGTCACCGGCGGCGGCATCACTGCGCTGGAACTGGCCGAGGGTTTGGCGGCGCGTGGGATGAAAGTCCATTATGTTTTGCGCTCGCCGCGTTACTGGCCCGGCGTGCTGGACGAACTCGAATCGGGCGTCATCGAAAGCCTGCTGGCGCAGGAGGGCATCACGCTCCACCACAAAAGCGAAATTGCCGAAATTTTGGGCAAGAACGGCAAAATCAACGCCGTGCGCCTGACCGATGGGCGCGCGCTCAAAGCCGACCTGCTGGCCTATGCCATCGGAATCGCCCCGCGCCTCGAACTAGCCCACACTGCCGGGCTGGCGTGTGAGCGCGGCATCCTCGTGGATGAGTTCATGCAAACCAGCCAGCCCGATATCTTCGCCGCCGGGGATGTAGCGCAAGTGTTTGACCCTGCCAGCGGCAAACACCTGCTCGACAGCCTGTGGAATCCCGCCCGCGAGCAGGGCCGCGCCGCCGCCCGCAACATGACCGGCCGCGCCGAACCCTACCACAAACCGCCCGTCTTCAACGTCACCCGACTGGCCGGGCTGACCGTCACCATCATTGGCGCGGTAGCGACTCCCTCATCCCCGGCCCTTCTCCCAAACGGAGAAGGGGGCATTTTCCCCTCTCCCCCTGGGAGAGGGGTTAGGGGTGAGGGGGACAGGTTCCCTTCTCCCCCCGGGAGAAGGGGTAGGGATGAGGGAGAGCGCGACCCCGACCTGCTCGGCATCGCGCGCGGCGACAGCGAAACCTGGCGGCAAGTGCCAAACGTCATCGTCACCCAGAGCGGATTTGAAATCAACCGCCTGCGCCTGATGGTCGGCGAACGCCACCTGCTCGGCGCCATCGTCATGGGCGACCAGAAACTCTCTGGCCCCTTGCAAACCCTCGTCCGCGAAAAAACCGACATCACCCCCATCCGCCCGCAACTCCTCGCCCCCCACGCGCCCATTGCCGATATTTTGGCGGAATTTGTCAGTGGTAAATAGTAATTGGTAAGTAGTAATTACCAATTACCAACCACCAATTACCAATTACCAACCACCAATTACCAATTACCAACCATGCTCCGCTCCTCCAAAGAACTCCTCCTCGCCTTTCTCGCCTGCGCCCTCATCGCCGTGTCCTACGCCGCCGTGCTGTTCTTCACCCGCGAAATCCCGGCGGCGGGCGGCTTATACGGGCATACCATCGGCATTCTCGGCTTTCTGCTGATGCTGATGACCGAAACCCTCTACAGCCTGCGCAAGCGTACTCGCTCTGCCCGTTGGGGGCGCATGGCGAGCTGGCTGCAATTCCACATCTTCACCGGCATCGTGGGGCCCTTCATGGTACTCCTGCACTCCTCCTGGAAGTTCAACGGGCTGGCGGGCGTCACCCTGCTGCTCACCGGCGTCATTGTCGTCAGCGGATTCATCGGGCGCTACATCTACACCCGCATCCCGCGCACCGCCGACGGCATCGAAGACCCCGGTCTCATCGGAGTCATGCAAGCCTCGGCCCTCGCCAACGCCCGCCGTCTAATGTCGCTCTGGCACGCCATCCACATCCCAATCGGCATGGCGCTCTTCACCGCCGCCTTTGCCCACATCCTCGGGGCGCTCTACTACTCCACGCTACTAAAGTAACGCAAGATATTATCTTGCGCTACTTGCGCAACCAATATGAACAACAAACTCGGCTGTCTCTCCCCCCTCGCCATCTTTAGCGGCTTCCTCGCCATCTTTGCCCTGCTCGTCATAGAAGTCCTCAACGGCAACGCCATGTTCAGCCCCGGCCCGCTCCACGCCGCCCATGCTGAAATTGGCGACGACTGCGCTCAATGCCACGCCCCCTTTTGGGCATCCGAGCGCATGACCGAGCGCTGTCTGGTCTGTCATACCGAAATTCAGGGGGAATTGGGAGATTCATCTACCCTGCACGGGACTCTCGTCAAAGGGGCGGATTCCACCTGCCAAACCTGCCACACGGAACACGCCGGACCCTCTGCCGGGCTGACCGTTATGGATACCTCCACCTTCCCCCACGAGGCCACCGGCTTCGCCCTCACCGGGCATGAGACTCGTTCCCCCGGCATTTCCTTCACCTGCAGCGATTGCCACACCGAGAGCATCTCCCGTTTCGACGCCCTCGCCTGCGCCGAATGTCACCGCAGCCTCGACGCGCCCTACACCGAAACCCACCTCGCCGCCTTTGGCGCGGGTTGCCTCGCCTGTCACGATGGCGTGGACCGCTACGGCGATTTCAGTCACAGCCAGACCGCCTTCGATTTAACGGGAGCGCACACACGGGTAGAGTGTTCCGCCTGCCATGCCGGGGCGCGGACAATTGCCGATTTGCAATCCACCGCCCCGGCCTGCGAATCCTGCCATCTCAAAGATGACGCCCACAACCGCGAGTTTGGCACGCAATGCGGCGTTTGTCACAACCCCGAAGCCTGGAAACCCGCCAAATTTGACCACGCCCTCAGCGGCTTCCCGCTCGAAGGCAAGCACGCTGCTGTGGAGTGCGCGACTTGCCACACCCAGGGCTACGCCGGAACGCCCAAAGATTGTTACTCCTGCCACGCGCAAGATGACGCCCACCAGGGGCAATATGGCGCGGCCTGCGAAACCTGTCACAATCCATCTGATTGGAAAAACGCGACATTTGACCACAATCTGAGCCGCTTCCCGCTGACCGGCGCGCACGTCACCGTGAAATGTGAAAACTGCCACCAGAATCGGGTTTTCAAAGGCACGCCCACCGAATGCGCCGCCTGCCACGCCGAGCCAGACTATCATCGCAGGTTGTTTGCGGGGCAGGCCTGCTCGCAATGCCACACCACCGCCGCCTGGCGTCCGGCGCAATACAATGGCCCGCACACCTTCCCCATGAATCACGGGCAGGAACATGGCCGGGTGAACACCTGCGCCGACTGTCACCAACCCACCCTGGCGCAGTGGACGTGCTACACCTGCCACAACCAGGCCGAAGTGGAACGCAAACACCGCAAAGAAGGCATCGCCGACTTCACCGACTGCCTGCGCTGCCACCCCACCGGCCAGGAGAAGGAAGGGAAAGATGACAAAGATAACGATTAACCCTGGTCGAAATCGGGGTGGACAGATTCGCATCGTCCCCTCAATGGGGAAACCGCCGACCCAAAACGGAACGGCGGTTCATGCTGTCGGGGTGGACAGATTCGCATCGTCCCCTCAATGGGGAAACCGCCGACCCAAAACGGAACGGCGGTT
>CAYRBO010000002.1:99107-332622 GCA_964422545.1 uncultured Anaerolinea sp.
AAACCGCCGACCCAAAACGGAACGGCGGTTCATGCTGTCGGGGTGGACGGATTCGCATCGTCCCCTCAATGGGGAAACCGCCGACCCAAAACGGAACGGCGGTTCATGCTGTCGGGGTGGACGGATTCGCATCGTCCCCTCAATGGGGAAACCGCCGACCCAAAACGGAACGGCGGTTCATGCTGTCGGGGTGGACGGATTCGAACCGACGACCTCTTGCTCCCAAAGCAAGCGCGCTAGCCAGCTGCGCTACACCCCGATTAGCAGCACGCAGTATAACCCAAACCAGTCATCATCGTCAATGAGTGAATTCGAGATAAGAATTGCCCCCTGCTTCCGTGAAGATTTTGCGCGTAAAGCCGCCAACAGCGCCAAATATATAAATTTCCTTTGCGGCTTTGCGCGAGAAAAAAGTATCAATCTCAGCCACGAAGTCTTATCCCGAACTAACGTTATTTAACACGAAGATAAGACGTTTGGTCATTGGAAAACCAGCCCCGAACGTTGTACAATCAGTTTGCGGGCAAAAAAATCACCGCGCATCCGTTCATCCGTTTCACATCCGCTTATCCGCTCCTCCGTTTCACATCCGCTCCTCCGTTTCACATCCGCTCATCCGCTCCTCCGTTTCACATCCGCTCATCCGCTTTCTATCCGTTCCCTAAAGGCAGCCCCATGACCAACCCCGCGCAACTCGAAATTCTACAACAAGGAGTTCCGGCCTGGAACGAGTGGCGCGCCGCGCACCCCGAATCGCTCATAGACCTCAGCGGAGCCGACCTCTACGGCGCCGACCTTACTCGCGCCAACCTGAACGGCGCCAACCTCGAAAAAGCCTTCCTCGAAAAAGCCCGCCTCGCCGAAGCCGACCTGATGAGCGCGAACCTCAGCCGCGCCAATCTTATCAATGCCCATCTTGTCACCGCCAACCTCACGCGCGCCAATCTCACCCGCGCCAACCTGTTTGGCGCTGACCTGCTGGGCGCCAACCTGGCCCACGCCGACCTGACCGGCGCCACCCTCGCCAACGCCAACCTGGCCAACGCCCGCATCGAAGGCGCAAAAGTCTCCGGCTGTTGGGTGTACGGCGTCAACGTCCGCGACCTGAAAGGCGAATTCGGCGAACAAACCGACCTCATCATCACCCATCGCGGCCAGCCCACCATCACCGTAGATAACATCAAAGTCGCCCAATTCGTTTACCTCTTTCTGCACAACGAAGAAATCCGCGAAGCCATAGATACCCTCACCTCCAAAACCGTCCTCATCCTGGGCCACTTTGCCCTGCCCGACCGCAAAGCCATCCTCGAAACCCTCAAAGACGGCCTGCGCAAATACGACCTGCTGCCCGTCGTCTTCGAGTTCGAGCGACCCAGCGAAAAAGACTTCACCGACACCATCCGCACCCTCGCCAGCCTGTCCTACTTCGTCATCGCCGACATGACCAACCCCAAAGCGGCCCCCCTCGAACTCCCCGCCCGCCTGCCCGATTACCAGGTGCCCTTCGTCCCCATCCTCCAGGTGGGCGAGCGGCCCTTCTCGATGATGACCGGCCTGCACAAAAAATACAACTGGGTCCTCGAACCCGTCCCCTACACCTCCGCCGCCATGCTGCGCCAGGAACTCAAAACCGCCATCATTGACCCCGCCCTCAAAAAGCGCAACAAACTGCGCTTCAATGAAATCATCGAACAGCGCATCAAAACCACCCGCGAACTCCTCGAAAAAGGGGAAGAATAGCGTTCCTTGCCTTTCATGATGGAAAAAAACCGGCATTTTTCTGCCCCCTGGCCGCTTCGCGCACCCCGAAGCGGCTTCCTGCTCCTGCTGATTTTCGCGGCACAAGCCTGCCAACCGTTAAACGGACAGATTCCGCACCCCGCGCCTTCCCCCACCCCCACGCCGACCCTCACCTCCCCGGCCTCTGCCACGCCCACGCAGATTCCCCCCTCCCCAACATTCACGCCCATCCCGGCATCGCCTACTCCTGAAAACTGCCCCGAAACGAGCGGACGCCTGGAGCGCGGCCTCATCGAGACCAAACTGCTCGACAAGCCCATGCGCTACGCCGTCTACCTGCCGCCCTGCTACGATTTTGGCACGGAAAACCTGCCCGTGTTGTACCTCCTGCATGGTCAGAACTACGACGAAGAGCAGTGGATTCGCATCGGGGCGGTGGATGTCGCCGACCGCCTCATCCGCGCCGGGGAGAGTTCGCCCTTTATCATCGTCTTCCCCTACGACTACTCCTTCAAACAGCCAACTGAATACAAATTTGCGCAAGTCTTTCTCGAAATGCTGATTCCCCAAATTGACGCAGCCTACCGCACCCGAACCGAGGCCGCTTCGCGCGCCATCGGCGGGCTTTCGCGCGGCGGGGCCTGGGCCATCCACCTCGGCACGCGCAACCCGCAGGTGTTCGGGGCGGTTGGCGCGCATTCTCCGGCTGTCTTTTTTAGCGATATGACCACCCTGCGCCTGCGCCTGCGTGACGCCGACCGCGAGACCTTCCCGCGCATTTACATTGACGTTGGCTTGCAAGACAGCGAATACGACAGCGCGCTCATGTTTGCCAAACTGCTCGATGAAATGAACATCGCGCACGAGTGGCACGCCTACATCGGCTTCCACGAGGAAAAATACTGGTCAGCGCACATCGAGGAATATCTGCGCTGGTATGCCGAGGGGTGGAAGTAGTGCGTTATAATCGCGCCCATGTCATTGACCATTCAGGAAGTCGAACACATTGCCAAACTGGCGCGTCTCGAACTGACCGAAGAAGAAAAAGTTCGCTATTGCGGGCAACTCTCGACCATCCTCGACCACGTTGCCAAGCTGCAAATGCTGGATACTGCCAGCATTCCCCCAACCGCCAGCATTTTCAGCGGCGACAGCCACCTGCGCCGCGATGAGCCGCGCCCCGGCCTGCCGCGCGAAGAACTTCTCAAGAACGCGCCCGAACAGGAAAAGGGCCAGTTCAAGATTCCGCCGGTGTTCGAATAAAGTGTCAGGTATCAGGTGTCATGTTCCAGGTAAACCTTCCCACCTGACACCTCGCACCTGCCACATCGCACCTCACACCTGACACCTCGCACCCTGCACCTGACACCTATGTTTTCACTCACCGAAGCCCAAACCCTGCTCCAACACGGAGAACTCTCCAGCCGCGAGTTGGTCTCGGCCTGCCTGGAGCGGATTGCCGCGCTGGATGGGACGATTCACGCCTTTTTACACGTTGATGCGGAAAGAGCGCTCAAACAAGCGGACCTGGCGGATGCGAAACTGGTCGAACTGCGCAAAACCGGTTTCCCTGTTTCCGAGTCTACCGGTTTATTGGGCATTCCAATCGCAATCAAAGATGTGTTGACCGTCGAAGGAATGCCCTGTACCTGCGGCTCGAAGATATTGGAAGGCTACCTCCCGCCCTTTACGGCGACGGTCGTGAAGAAGTTACAGGCGGCGGGCGCGATTGTGATTGGTAAGACCAACACCGATGAATTTGCGATGGGTTCCAGCACCGAAAACTCGGCGTATGGTGTGACGCGCAACCCCTGGGACATTTCGCGGGTGCCGGGCGGTTCATCGGGCGGCAGCGCGGCGGCAGTCGCGGCGGGCTTCGTTCCGGCGGCGCTGGGGACGGATACAGGCGGCTCGGTGCGGCAGCCCGCCTCGTTTTGCGGCGTGACCGGGCTGAAACCAACCTACGGGCGCGCCTCGCGCTATGGGCTGGTGGCCTATGGCTCGTCGCTAGATGTGGTCGGGGCGTTTGGGCGCAGCGCGGCGGATGTAGCGGCGGTCTTTTCAATCTACAACGGGCGCGACCCGCTCGACGCGACCACGCAAGATATTCCAGCAGCGCAGATTTCCCTCGAAACAGAAGCAGGCTCCAGCCTGAAAGGAATCCGGATTGGGGTGCCAAAAGAGTATTTCATCGCGGGGATTCAGCCCGAGGTGGAAGCAAACGTCCGCGCGGCCATCCAAAAAATGAGCGACTTGGGCGCGGAAATCCGCGAGGTCAGTCTGCCGCACACCGAGTATGCGCTGCCGGTTTATTATCTGATTGCCCCGGCCGAGGCTTCAGCCAACCTGGCGCGCTTCGACGGGGTGCGCTACGGCCCGCGCGTGAGCGGGGAAACGATGTGGGATGTCTTTACCAAGACGCGCGGCGAGAAGTTCGGCGACGAGGTGACGCGCCGGATTATGCTGGGGACTTACGCGCTCTCGGCGGGCTATTATGATGCGTTTTATGGGCAGGCGCAGAAGGTACGCACGCTCATCAAGCGCGATTTTGAGCAGGTGTTCCGTGAGGTAGATGCGGTGGCCTGCCCGGTGGCGCCGACGACGGCCTTCAAAATCGGCGCGCACGGCGATGACCCGCTGGCAATGTACCTGGAAGATGTCTTTACCCTGCCAGCCAACCTGGCCGGGGTGCCGGGGCTGGCTTTCCCGGTCGGGTTCGACGCCGCCGGGCTGCCAGTAGGGATGCAGTTGATGGGCAGGCACTTTAACGAGGCGACGCTGTTCAAACTGGCGCACGCCTACCAGCAGGTGACGGAGTGGCATTTGGCGAGGCCAGAATTAGATATTCGAGATTAGATATTCGATATTCGATGCTCGATATTCGATATTCGATGCTCGAATTATCGAATATTGAACACCGTTTTTAGGAGATTTTCATGAACATTTTCATCACTGGCGGGGCGGGATATATCGGTTCGGCTACCGCCGAAGCACTACTCAACGCAGGCCATCAGGTCACGGTTTACGATTCGCTGGTCACGGGGCACCGGCAGGCGGTGCCGCAGGGCGCGAAGTTTATCCATGCCGAACTGTCCGACTCGCTGGCACTGGCGATTGCGCTGAAGGAAGAGAAGTACGATGCCGTGATGCACTTTGCGGCCTTCATCGAAGCCGGCGAGAGCATGAAAGACCCGGCCAAGTTCTTTCGCAACAACCTGATTAACTCGCTGACGCTGATTGAGGGCGCGGTCAAGGCCGGGGTGCCGCGCTTCCTGCTCTCCTCGACGGCGGCGGTGTATCAGTCGAGCGAGGAGCCGCTGACCGAGGAATCCCCGCTTGGCCCGACGAATACTTACGGCTATACCAAACTGGCGGTTGAGCAATCGCTCGATTGGTATCGGCAGATTCACGGGCTGCATTTCGCCGCCCTGCGCTATTTCAATGCCAGCGGAGCGCTGCCCGGGCGCGGCGAAGCGCACCAGCCAGAGAGTCATCTCATTCCGCGCGTGCTGCAGGTAGCGCTCGGCAAGGCCGAATATGCCTATATTTTCGGGACGGATTACCCCACGCCCGACGGCACCTGCATCCGCGATTACATCCACATCGCTGATTTGGTTTCGGCGCATATCCTGACAGTGGAAGCCCTGGCCGAGAAAGACAAACTGATTTACAACGTCGGCTCGGGGAACGGCTTCTCGGTGCGCGAGGTGATTGATACGGCCAGCGAGGTGGTGGGCAGCGACATTCCGGTCAAGGAAATGCCGCGCCGCCCCGGCGATTCGGCCCGGTTGGTGGCTTCCTCGCAGAAAATTCGGCGCGAGTTGGGCTGGCAGCCCAAGCACGATAACTTGCGCGACATCATCGGCAGTGCCTGGGAATGGCATAAAAGTCACCCCAGGGGATACGAAGACTAAAACCATGTTACCGTCCCGAAGGCAGATGGAAAGCAGCCTTCGGGACGACTTCTTAACGGGGATACGCAATCGCACAGCACTTTACGGGTGGTAATCAGAAATCGCTGTGATTTGCGCAAATAGCGCATATCCTGTATCTACCCCAGATGATTTTGTGAAAATTAATACATACGCGGCAATTTTATATATAATAATTTGTGAAGGATTGTTCAACCTTCACGCCTAAGGGAGGGCTTATGAAACTCACTCGTTTTATCAGCTTTTGCATCATGGTTGCATTTGCCGTGGCAGTGCTCATACCGGCCCCGGTCTATGCACAGCCGCCCGCGCCAGGTGAGACATTCGACCTGGTAATAGCGGCCAACCAAAAACCCGCCAAACTGGTCGTACAAAACGAAAGCGGGGGTACGCTGTACGTCAATCTTTCGGGGCCAAAGAGCTACAATTTTTCAACATCCAAAGCCGGGCGCGCTGAATTTGGGAACATCGAGCCGGGAAAATATAAAATTACGCTTCGCGCTTCGACTTGCTCTGAAGTGATAAGCGTTACCAAATCTTTGACCGGCACGGTCAATCTCAAAGAAAAGGTCTGCGCAAAACAAGCCAGCAAAGATAAAGATAAAAAACAGCAGTTGGCCAGCCTGACAGTAGATAATCGTACTGGCGGGGCGCTATATGTTAGTTTGAGCGGTCCCAAGGCATATTCGTTTAGCACATGGGAGCATGGTAAAACCACCTTCGAGGGCATTGAACCGGGGAAATACACCATCACCGTTCGCTCTTCGGCTTGCGGTGGCTATGTGACAATCGAAAAAGCTCTCAAGGGCAAAGTTTCATTGAAGCCCTTTGTCTGCCGTTGAGGCTGACATCTGACTAAATTGAGGGGATGCCTGCTTATTTTTGCGGGTGTCCCTTTTTTATTTCTCTCGGTTGCTCGCTTTGTTTGCGTGGGTGGTGCTGGAATGCTGCCTATATCAGCGTAAAGATTAGAGCCTATCCAAAAAATGTTTTTGCGCCATTCCGCCCAGGCATGAATGTCCGGGCCAACCGTTCAAAGCCATCGAAAAGCGCCTAAACGCTTAAGCGGCCTTTGTACTGGCAACCCGGAGATTTATCTTCGGGCGGAGCCGGGATGGCAGGAATTGTCGGATAGGTTCTTAATCCCGCAGTAAAGAGAGCGAAGTGTTTTGGGGAGATGACGCGCTGCTGATAGGTTGCCGCATGCCCGCCAGTTGAGCAGCATGGATTGATAGGAAGTTATAATTCTGCCCATGAACACACTCAAACAACATTTCCTGCTCAATCCTGAAATTCACTTTCTCAATCATGGCTCATTTGGGGCCTGCCCCAAGCCTGTTTTTGATGCCTACCAGACCTGGCAGCGGCGTCTGGAACACCAGCCCGTGCTGTTCTTGGGCCGCGAGCATGATTCCTTGCTCCGAGAATCCCGCCAGGCGTTGGGGGCATATCTTAACGCAGATGCAGACGACCTGGTTTACATCCCCAACGCCACGCACGGCGTGAATATCGCTGCCCGGGCTCTGAACCTTAAGCCAGGCGATGAAGTCCTGACCACTGACCACGAGTATGGGGCCTGTGACTTAACCTGGGAATTTGTTTGCAGCAAGAGCAGAGCAAAATACATTCACCAGTCCATCCGTTTACCGGCGCAATCCGAAGAAGAGATGCTCAATCAGTTTTGGGCGGGGGTCACCGGGCGCACCAGGGTCATTTACTTGAGTCACATCACCTCGCCCACCGCCCTGCGGTTGCCCATCGAACCAATCTGCGCGCGCGCCAGAGAGGCAGGAATCCTGACCATCATTGATGCCGCTCACTCTCCCGGTCAGATACCGGTCGATTTGCAGGCGATAGGAGCAGATATTGTTTTTGGCAACCTGCACAAGTGGATGATGAGTCCCAAGGGTGCGGCATTCCTGTACGCGCGGCGCGAAATTCAACCGATTCTCGAACCGCTGGTGGTCAGTTGGGGCTTTGGGGAGAATGCCCAATTTTCGAGCGGTTCGCGCTTTATCGACTTCTTCCAATGGACTGGCACGCGAGACCCCTCTGCTGCGCTGGCTGTTCCCGATGCCATAAAATTTATGGAAGAGCATGATTGGGAGAATGTCCGCCGGGAATGTCATGCCTTGCTCATCCAGGCTGTTGAGCGAGTTTGCAACCTGGTCAAAATGCCGCCCCTCTACCCGCTAGATGGGTCGTTTTTCAGCCAGATGGCAATTGCCCCGCTCCCGCCGGAGGTGAATATTGCGGTTCTCAAGTCTCGGCTCTACGAGGAATACAAAGTAGAAATCCCACTTATCGAATGGCAGGCCAGGAAATTTGCGCGCATTTCTATTCAGGGCTACAACACCTATGAGGATGTAGATGCGCTAATGAGCGGGCTAGAGCATTTGCTTCCCAGGAGAAAATAAAACGAATTCGCTGATTGATTTTCGGCAAAAAAACCGTATACTAAAGGCTATACTTTTTCTACACAGGAGAATTGATATGGAAAAACGACAGGTTGGACTTATTGCAACGATTGTAACTGCCCTCTGTTGCGGATGCCCGGGCTTGTTTAGCATCTGCTGGGGCGGTATTGCTGCTTTTGCCAGTTTTGTGCCGGGCACCGATATTGACATTGGTGGCAACAGCGACCCGCAGACTGCGCTCTTTACTGGCATCGCCTCTTTGTGCGGTGGCATCATTTTCCTGGCAATTCCAATCGCCGTGGGGGTGTTTACCCTGCGCAAGAAGCCCGAAGAAGCAGCAGTGGTAAGCAGCGAACCGGTTCCCCCGGCTGCTTAAACGAAAATGGGGTAAAATACCGGAGGCGGCAGCGGCGCCACGCAGCAGCCGCCTCTAAATTTTGTTTTCAATCTGATATGTTTCCAGGGGCCATGTTGCTTGTTCTAAAAATCAGGCCGTGATACACTCTTTATAAAATATGACTGTACCACTCTTGGTTGTAACCCCACAAACCGGATTTGGCGTATCCCTGCGCAATGGGCTGGATGCCAGCCGGTATAACGTGTCGGTTACCGCAGATTTTTCCGAAGCCATTCATCAGGTTCGCAAAACGGATTGTCCTGTTATCATCTTGGATGCAGACCTGGAAGATGTCGGGCTTTCCTTACTCGATATTGGCTATGCCCTAAGGCAGGTCAAGCGTGATGCGCAGTTTATCCTCGCCAAACGCCCCGGGCAAGACCTCGAAGAAGGTCTGATGTTGAACCCGGCGGCGGCCCTGGTCAAACCCATCTCCATATCAGAGCTGACCAGCCTGCTGGAAAAATTGGTGGTCTCCCAACCCAACCCCAACGGTGCTTCCATGCCCATGATGAAATCATCTCAGCCTCCCCTCGACCCGCAGGCACGCACCCTGGCGGAAACCTCGCGGATGGTCTGGATTAAAGATGTCAGCAAAGCAGCCCAGCACCTCACCCGCCTGACACTGGAATCTTCGGCCCAAGCCGCGCTGATTACCCGCGAGAGCGAATTGTGGGCTTACGCCGGGCAACTTTCACGCGAGGCGGCTCAGGAACTCTCCCAATCGGTGCAGCGCTATTGGGATAAAGAAAGCGAGAGTGATATCCTGCGCTTCATCCGTTTGCAATCGACGGAAGCCCAGCACATCCTTTACGCGCGCAAACTTTCGGCCAGTATGATACTGGCGCTGGTTTTCGATGGGGAAACTTCCTTCAGCACCATCCGCTCGCAGGCTGGGAAGTTGGTCAAAAACCTGGCAGATGACCCGCTCGATATGCCCGCCGCGCTGCCAAAGCGTGGCTCGACGTCCCAATCCCAATTCCCGTTCAAAGACAACAGTTTCCTGCTTCCTGATGAATTCGAGGAAGAAGAACTGCCTCCCATCTCTGAACTACTTGGGGATGTGCCGCCGCCCATTCCCGTTAAACCGCACGTTAACCACCACGCAAACCTGCCCTGGGAGCAGCCAGCCGAATCTGCGCCAGCCGCGTGGACCGCCCACGAAGCGCAACCGAGCAAATCAGCGGTGGATGAACCCAAGACCACCCCACCCTCCATTTTGCAAACCCCGCCCGATGTTGTGACGCACTTCAGCCTGGAGAGTTCTCCGGTCGTTCCACGTGAGAGTTTCAAACGTCCGCTCCCAGCGGTAGACGAAACAACGGCCACAAACCTGCCCATCACCGCGACCCAGGCCGAAACGCAGCCATCAACAATACTGGACGAGTTGCAACAGACACGCAAGCAGGTTTCACAAAAGGACCAATCGCTTATAGAAACCAGACCCCATTCCGTTGCCGAATCCGTCACCCAGGTAGCCCACCGCATCTTGCTAGAACCCGCTTCGCCTGCCATGGCCGACCTGGCTTACGCCTGCCTGCTCGTGCCGCGTTTCGATAGCCATCACCTGGTTGGCGACGCTGCCGACCGCCTGACCGAATGGGTGCCGCAAGTTTGCGTGGCTTTCGGTTGGCGGCTGGAGCATATTTCTGTCCGCCCCGATTATCTGCAATGGGTAGCGCGTGTGCCGCCTTCAACCGCTCCAGGTCACGTCATGCGCGTCGTTCGGCAACAGACTTCTGACCGGTTGTTCAACGAATTCCCGCGCTTCAAAAAAGACAACCCCTCCGGTGATTTTTGGGCGCCCGGCTACCTGATTATGGGCAGTTCTCAACCACACCCGCAGCATCTGGTGCGCAATTTCATCAAACAGACCCGTGAACGTCAGGGGTTGAACCAGGAAGAGTAATAAGGCAGTACCCGGCATATCGCGTCTGGTCTGGTCAATGTTCCAGCAGAAATTCCATGAGCGGGCGATTAACAAGCCAAACAAAGGGTAGAAAAAGCGGAGCGCGAGAAAATGCGACTAAAAAGAGAGCCGTGCAAGCTCTCTTTCAGATTCTAAAAGGGGATAGATTCTTCTTGTAGAAACACAAGGGGCAGCCATAGCGCGCCTGCTCATGGCAAATCGGCATTATTTTGTGCCAAAACGCCCTGCGAATATTTAATCAGCGACTTTGTTAATAAATATGGCAAATGCCCCTAAAAAGTGCAGAATTGCACAAAATTTACTTTTATGGTAGATTATCAGAAGATTTGTCCAATTTTTTATGGAGGCTCCATAATGAATGTTGCCAAAGTCCCAGATATTATAGTTAGCCGTTTGCCCGTTTACCTGCGCGCGCTGCAACGACTAGCCGATGCCGGGATGACCACCACTTCTTCGCAGGAATTGGGAGAAAAAGTCGGAATTTCTGCGGCGCAAATCCGTAAAGATCTGTCGCAATTCGGTGAGTTTGGCAAGCAAGGCACGGGTTATTACATCCCATACCTGATTGAACGCCTGAGCAAAATCTTGAAGGTTGAACAGGTTTGGGATGTGGCAGTGATTGGCATGGGCGAAATTGGTCATGCTGTCGTGCGTTACCAGGGATTTGGCAATCGCGGCTTCCGCGTGGCAATGTGTTTTGATAATGACCAGGACAAAGTAGGCAAGCAGGTCTGCGCCGATGTCCCCAACTGTTCGTTTGTCATTCGAGACGCCAGGAATATGGTTCATGACATCCGGGAAGCGAATATCAAACTTGCCATGCTCTGCACACCCGCATCGGCAGCGCAAGAAGTGGCGGATAAACTAGTAGAAGCGGGCATTCGAGGCATCTTGAATTATGCCCCACTGCGCCTGATTGTGCCTGCCGGAGTCAAGGTCCAACACATCGACCCGGCAATTTACCTGCAACGGATGACATATTACATTGAGCCATAGTTTACAACCATTTTCAACACATCTCCCCCATTTTCTAACAAGCAGGAGAATGGGGGAGATGTCTTATGACGATACTCCTCCTGAACATTGAGAATTGCCCACATCCCCTTTGACATTCTGAAGACGTGCGGCTAAAATGATAAATACATTGAATTTGTTCATCTGGCATGTTGCTTCAAGGAGTCGCATGTGAGCACCAAATGGCCTGAAAAATACGTTATCGGCCTGACCGGCAATATTGCGACAGGCAAAAGTGTCGTGCGAAAAATGCTCGAACATCTGGGCGCATACGGCATCGATGCCGATGCGCTCTCTCACCGCGCCACTGCAAAAGGCGCGCCGGGATACCAGGCAACAGTGGATGCCTTTGGTAAGTGGATTCTTGCATCCAACGGGGAAATCGACC
This sequence comes from uncultured Anaerolinea sp., assembly GCA_964422545.1. GTDB lineage: Bacteria > Chloroflexota > Anaerolineae > Anaerolineales > Villigracilaceae > UBA5195. The sequence goes on from CAYRBO010000002.1 coordinate 110,926, forward strand.
GCGCCAAATTGGGGCGGCTCGTATTCAATGATGTCGAGGCAATGGCCAGGCTCGAAGACATCGTGCATCCCCTGGTGTCTCAGGCAATTGACGTGATGGTCAAACGTGCTTCTCAGAAAGTAATCGTCATCGAAGCCATCAAACTGTTGGAGAGCGAACTGCGTAACGTCTGTGATACAGTCTGGGTCGTCAATGCGCCAGAAGATGTACAGATTCAACGTCTGATGGAAAAACGCGGCATGAGCCGAGATGAAGCAGCTCAGCGCATCCATTTTCAAAGCGCCCAGCATCAAAAGCTGGCCGCTGCCAGCGTTGTCATCCAAAACACAGGCAGTTTTGAACAAACCTGGCAAAATGTGACTGCCGCATGGAAGAAATTAAACCCGCAGACAGATACCCTGCAAATTGCCACCAAACAGGTGGAGGGTGAATTCGTCGTCGCGCGAGGCCGCCCGCGAGACTCGGCGGTGATTGCCGAACTGGTCACACGCTTGAGTGGCGGGGCGAAGTCCATGTCGCAGGAAGATGTCATGGCTGCTTTTGGCGAAAAAGCCTTCCTGCTTTTACAACTCGACGGCCAAAACGTGGGCGTGGCCGGCTGGCAGGTGGAAAACCTGGTGGCGCGCACAACAGAATTCTTCGTCGAACCAACTGTGCCAGCAGAAGCAGGCCTAAAAACTTTGGTAGACGAAGTAGAACGCGCTTCGAGTGAACTCCAATGCGAAGCGTCACTGCTTTTCCTGCCACCCAACCTGGCAGCCTTACAGGGAACCTGGAAACAATTGGGCTACGAGCCGCGCACGCCCCAATCGCTGGGCGTACAAGCCTGGAGCGATGCGGCCGTTGAATCGGCCCAACCCAACACCACGCTATTTTTCAAACAATTGCGGCAAGACCGTGTCCTGCGGCCTATTTAACACAGGCAGGCGAGACAACTGGTAACCAGGGACGCGGTAAGCAGGCCAACCCTGTTCTTGCCATTGACTGGTTATCGTGACTGAACTTCTCAACGACCTTTTTTTCATCTTTCAACGCCTGAACTGGCTGAGCGTCATCGACATTTTGCTGGTGGCGCTGGTCTTTTTTTTGCTCCTCTACCTGGTGCGCGATACCCAGGCGATGGTTTTATTGCGCGGGGCAATTTTCCTGGTCGTATTGCTTGCCCTGCTGACCGGCGTAGTCGAACTCCCGGCCTTTTCCTGGCTGGTGCGCACCACGCTTCCCGCCCTTCTGCTTGCCATCCCGGTTATTTTTGCCCCTGAGATTCGGCGCGGTTTGGAACGGATTGGACGCGCTGGAACCTATATCCCCGGTAAATCTGAGAAAGAAGACCGAGACATTCAGGCTGCCATCCAGGCCATTGTCAGCGCCTGCGCGCGGCTCTCGGCCCGCCAGCACGGCGCATTGATTGTGTTGCAACGGCTGGACAACCTGGATGAATATGTCCGTACCGGCGTGAGCATGGATGCCCGCCTGACCCCAGAACTGCTTTTGCAGGTCTTTTACCCCAATACGCCCCTACACGATGGCGCAGTGATTGCGCACAAAGCCCGCATCATCGCCGCAGCCTGCGTCATGCCGCTCTCAGCCAGCGGTATCCTGGCGCGTTCGCCCGAACGCCAGATGGGGCTGCGTCATCGCGCCGCGCTCGGCATTTCGGAAGTCTCTGATGCAATTGCAGTGGTCGTTTCGGAGGAGACTGGCTCCATCTCGATTGCCCACGCGGGACGCATGATTCGACGGCTCGACCCCGACCGGCTGGAAAACATCCTGGGCGCCTTTTACCGCCCCGAACAGCGGCGCAAGGGCTTTTTCCAGCGGCACTTCCCCTACTTGTTTCGTTCAGAAGAGTGAAACTGGAAGGTGACAGTCATTTTGAGAAGCAACTGCCGCCTTGCCCATGAAGTCGAAAAATATGCTTAACTGGCTCATCAGTAACCTGAAAACATTCTTGCTGGCCTGCATCATGGCCGTTGCCGTTTGGGTATCGGCTGTCACAGCCGCAGACCCCGATGAGGTGCGCGTTTACCCGCGCGCCATCCCACTAGAAATCTTGGGCCAAGACCCGCGCCTGGTCATTGTGGGCAGCCTGCCAGAGCGCGTTAACGTTACCATACGCGCGCCGCGCTCTACCTGGGAACAACTGACATCCACCGAAGGACAGGTGCGCGCCCTGCTTGACCTTTCAGGCCTGGAAGCAGGCCAGCACCGCCTGCAAGTACAGTTGCAGGTGGTTTCACAACCAGCGCGCGTGGTGTCTGTTACCCCTCAGACTCTGGACATAAACTTGGAGTTACTCGCCACCAAGGTTCTACCGATCCAACTCTCCATTCGAGGTGAACCAGCGGTCGGTTACGAGGCAGGAACATTGCGCATCACGCCACAAGAAGTAAACATCTCAGGGCCACAATCCAAGGTAGAGCAAGTGGTGGATGTGCGTTCCGATTTGAACATCGCCGGGGTACGTCAGGATGTACAAAGCACCCTGACTCTGCGCCTGCTCGATGCCAACGGGTTGCCCGTCAATGGGTTGACCGTCAGGCCCGAATCGGCCCAGGTCTTCATCCCGATTACGCAGCAGGGCGGCTACCGCGACATTGCCGTCAAGGTCAACGTGCGCGGGCAGGTAGCAGCAGGCTACCGCCTGACCACTGTCTCGGTCTTCCCGCCGGTACTGACGGTGTATTCCCAAGACCCGGCTCTGGTCAAAGACCTGCCTGGCTTTGTCGAAACCGAGCCGCTTAACCTGAACGGCGCTGCGCAAGACATTGATACGCGCCTGCCACTCATCCTGCCGCGCGGTGTTTCGATTGTCGGTGAACAGACAGTGCGCGTGCAGGTCGGCATCGACACCATCGAGGGCAGCCTGAGCCTGAATGATGTGGGCATCACTGTCGTGGGATTGGCGCCCGGCTTAGAGGCCGTCATCTCTCCTGAACGGTTAGATATCATCCTGACCGGGCCGCTGCCCCTGCTCGATAAACTGACCGCAGGCGATGTGCGCTTTTTCGTTGATTTGACCGGCCTGCCCATTGGCACGCACCAGGTTGTACCGCAGGCTGAGATTTTTATCACCGACATTGAAGTACAATCGCTGAATCCCGCAACCGTAGAAGTCATTATTCGCGCGAAAGAAACGCCAACTCCCAATTCTTCGCCTTAGGAAACCATGTCGAAACCTGTTGTTGCACTGGTCGGACGCCCCAACGTGGGCAAAAGTACACTCTTCAACCGCCTGGCAGGGGAACGCCTGGCAATAGTAGATGATACTCCCGGCACCACCCGTGACCGAATCTTCGCCGATGCGGAATGGAACGGCGTTCCGTTTACAATTGTAGATACCGGCGGAATCGACCCCTCGCACGGGGGCCGGACCCCGCTCTCGATTGGTTCTGCTGATTTCATCGAACAGATTCGCGCCCAGGCCGGGGTCGCCATCCGCGATGCGGATGTAGTCTTGCTATTGGTCGATGGCGAAAGCGGCCCCACCCCCGCCGACCAGGAAGTGGCTGGCATCTTACGCCGCAACCAAAAAATGGTCAATGGACAACCCACCCCGCCCATCTTTCTAGTCGTCAACAAATGCGAAAGCGAAAAAGCCCGCCAGGGAGCAGTAGCTTTTTACGAATTGGGACTGGGCGACCCGATTGCCGTCTCGGCCATTCACGGCACGGACGTTGGCGACCTGCTCGACGAGGTGGTGAAGGCATTTCCACGCCAGGGCGAGGAAATCGAAGATGAATCGGTCAAAATCGCCATCGTGGGCAAACCCAACGCCGGGAAATCGAGCCTGCTCAACCGGCTGGTGGGACACGAGCGGGCCATCGTCAGCCCAATTGCGGGGACAACGCGCGACGCAGTCGATACCAAAATCGAATTCAATGGTCTCGACATCACGCTTATCGACACGGCCGGCATCCGGCGGCGCGGGAAAATCGAGCGCGGCGTAGAACAATACAGCGTGTTGCGTTCGTTCAAAGCCATCGAGCGCGCCGATGTAGTGCTGTTGATGATTGATGCAGTGGAAGGTATCAGTTCGCAAGATGCGCACATCGCCGGGTACATCCTGGATGAATGGAAGAGTTGCGTGGTTCTGGTCAACAAGTGGGACGCGCTGGAAAAAGATACATACACAATGGAAAGTTATACCCAGGTCGTGCGCCGCGAGCTGAATTTCATGGACTACGTGCCGCTCCTGTTCATCTCCGCTAAGACCGGTCAGCGCGTCGATCAGGTGTTGCCAATGGCCTTGCGCGTACAAGAGGAGCGGCTAGCGCGCTTGAGCACCTCCAAAATCAACGACATCATCCAAAAAGCGGTGGATTACCAGCCGCCACCCTCGCACGCAGGCCGCCAATTGAAAATTTACTATGGCACCCAGGTGCGCTCCGACCCGCCGACTTTCGTCTTGTTCGTCAACGACCCCACGCTGCTGCATTTTTCATACCTGCGCTTCTTAGAAAATCGTATTCGCGCCGAGTATGGTTTCTTAGGCACGCCTATCAAACTGGCGGCTAAGGGGCATAAGGATAAGTAGAGCAAGATAGTATCTTGCTCTGCAAGCACAAAACGCGCCGCAGTTTCACTGCGGCGCGAACATTTTAAGTAGCCAAGTCTCTTTATGGGGTAGCCGTAGCAGTCGGTTCCGGGGTGGCGGTATCAGGAATCGGCGTGGCGGTGGCCGGTATCGCGGTGGCCCCGCCCCCAGCCCGGACAATGCGCGGGTTTATCCACACCGCCCGGTCGCTTGCGGCAGGCCCGGCGGCCAACACTTTCAAGATGAACTTAACATCCTTCCCTGCCAACGCTGAAAGGTCGAGGTTGACGTTATAGACCAGGCCCTCATACTTTTCGTTGAAGGCCCAAAACACTTTGACCGGGTCGTTGCCCACCTGGTATTCCAGCCGGTAAGTGACATAACAATTGGTGGCTCCTTGCTCACAACCAATTGTGGCTTGGAAACGGTCGCCTTGCTGCACTTTCACCGGCATGTATACACCCTGGATATAGCCATTATTCACATTCTGTGGGACAGTTAGCAGCGACGGGCGACCATCGGTTTTACCAGTTTCCAGGTTGACGCCATTGGGCTTGATAATTACAAAGCCTTTGGCGTCTCCGTCGGTGCCAGGTAAAGTCAGGGAACCTGCGCCGCTCGACCAACTGGCTGCCGAAGCTGCATACTCCACAAAGTCGAAGTTGGTGGTCTGCGAAATAGGAGTGATGGTTGGGCCCACGGGCGTAGTCGGGACGGGTGTTACACCGCCAGAGACTTTGATTTCTACCCAGAAGGGCTTGTCATACTTTGCGCCAATGCCAAAGGTCTGGCCTTTGTCGTTCTTCAACTGCCAGTAGCCGCGATACGTGCCGTTTGCGGCAGGCGAAGTCAGGTTGACAGACAGATCAAAGGTCGTGTTGGGCGCAATTGTAGAGGTAAACTTCACCTGCTCGGTCGTTCCCAGTTTATCGCCGCTGACATACACCAGGTAGTAATTGATGTTAAAGGTGCAGGTGCCAACATTCTTGACGCGCCAGGTCTTGGTGAAGTTGGTATTGGGCGCAAAGGTTGTACCATCTGGCACGTTCACATCAGTTACAAAGACAATCCGGTCGGTGCAGGCCCCAGGCACGGGTGTAGATGTATGGGTGGGAGATGGGCCGGGCGTCACGGTAGGCGGAGTGGAGCCGCCGCCACGCACGATTTGCGGAGAACCCCACAAGGCTCGATCGCCAGCGGCTGGCCCGGCAGCGTTAATGCGCAGGATGAATTTGACATCCTGCCCGGCCAATTGGCTTAAATCGATATTGGCGCGATAGACCATGCCTTCATACTTCTCATTGAAAGACCACAGGGTCTGAACTGCGCCCGAACCAATCTGATATTGCAGACGGAAGTTGACCCAGCACGAAGTCGCACCGTGTTCGCAGCCAATCGTCGCCTGGAATCGGTCGCCGCTCTGCACGCGGAAGGCCGGGAATACGCCCTGAATGTAACCGTCGGTCACGTTTTGGGGAACCATCAACAGGGCAGGCAGGGTGCTTGTGGTGCCGTTTTCCAGTTTGGGGGCATCCAATTTCCGCGCAAAACCTTTGGCATCGCCATCAGTCCCAGGGAAAGTGAGCGAACCCGCGCCGCTTGTCCAGGCGGCTGAAGCAGCGTTTTCGGCAAAATCATAGCCGGTTGCGCCAGGCGCGCCGCTGACTTTGATTTCGACCCAGAACGATTTGTCTGCATTGGCGCCAATGCCAAACAAAACGCCGCTGGCGTTCTTGAGTTGCCAGTTACCGCGATGCGTCCCGGCGGCATTGGGCGCGGTCATGCTGACGGTCAGGTCAATCGTCTGTCCGGGTGCCACGCTTTTCGACAATTTGACCGAGGCCGGAGCGCTCATTTGCGCGCCGCTGACAAAAACCAGGCTGTAATCGGTGCTCCAGGTACAAGTGCCGATATTTTTGACGCGCCAGGTCTTGTTGAACGAATCACCCGCTTTATAGGTTGCCCCATCCGGCACAGTGACATCTGCGACGAACTGCACCCAGTCACACCTGGTCGCCGCAGCGGCGGGATGGGCAGCGGGCGCAAGCCCAAACAGGATGACCACCATCAGAAAAAGGGCGGCCAGGGTTGATTTCTTCATAGCAATCTCCTCTATTAAGAATGACTCATCTATGATATTGGGATAGACGACTTTGCAGTTCAACGTGTTCCGGCTTTTGATTGCAGAATCATTACACGCTTATATCAGTATATAACTATTTGGCATTACACGAAAATGGCAGAATTATTGCAATTGTGACACAAAAAGGAGATTAAATAAAGCCCCCTATGTATCCTGTTATTGCTTCGGAGAAAAAACACCTGCCAAGATACCCAAATTTAACCACAATTCGGGCATGGCGAAAGAATCGACCGAGATCGTATAGAAACCCAGCGCAACCAGCGTAAACACCGCCGCCGCGCCCAAAAAACGCATAGATTGCGATGAACGACGCACGGCGACCAGCCCATCGGCCAAAATCCCCAGCCAGAAGGCCATAAAAAGCGCCAGCCCGGCCAGCCCGGTTTCGGCCAGCAAGCGGGCATACAAATTCTTGGGGTTCGGGAACAATCCTGAATTGGGCGCAAGCGCCTCGGCAATTTCCGGTTCTCCCATCAGCAATTCATTCGGGATGTTCTGATAAATCCAAAAACCACTCGCGCCCAGCCCCACTCCGGTCAACGGGTTGGCGTTGAACGCAGACATCGCCCCCACCACATAGCCCACCCTCGGGCCCATTGAAGCATTCGACAGGTATTTCCAAACATCGCTCAGGTCAGATGTCCACAGACTGCTGATATAGTTCCTGCTTGCCAAAAAAATGCCTGCCCCGCTAAACACTGACATAATTATAATGACCAAGAACACGCGCGCCGCTGCCGCCCGCATCTGGGCCAAAGAGCCTTTTTCTACTCCCTGGCGGAATCCTGCCAAAAACCAGCCCCAAGCCGAACGCAGAAGCCCGCGCCCTGCCACCAGCACAGTCACGACCATTGCAACTGCTACCATCACCAATCCCGTGCGTGAATAAGTCGCCAACAGCGTTCCCAGCGCGCCAAATAGCAGAAGGGGCGCGGCCAACAGCCGCAGGCGTCCTGCGAGAGAACTCTTCAGCCATTGGCGATAATCGCTAGTAAGAACCTGGGCAACCAGCCAGGGCAAATACAGAACTGCCAATTGTCCCGCCAGCCAGGATGGTTCAAAAGCGAAACCGGAAACTCGCCGGTTTCGGACCAGCCCGCGCACCGAAAATAATTCTTGAATCTCGCGCAGTTCGGCGCGGTAGCCGTGATTCAAACCATACAGCTGAATCGCACCCCAAACAATATGCCCAACCAACCCAACCATTAACCAACGCACGGAAAACCTGACCTGGGCCTCATCCTGGTTCATCCAGGCCGCCGCCAAGAAAAACGAAAGGCCAATTGCCAGGGTGACAAAGGCCCGAATGGCCCGGTCCCAATATTCCACGCTGCGCAGTTCGATGGGCGCAAAGGTCGCGCCAACGGCAGTTGCTGCAATGGCTGCCAACACAAACGCGCCCAAAACGGTCAAACTCCCCAGCCGCGGAAAGCCAATCTCGCGCCGCCAGAACATGATGAACAGAACCAGCAACAGAACTACCAGCGGATACAACGCCAGCGGACGCACAAACGTCCCCGCGCCCATGAAGGGCATATAGCGGAAACTGGTGATTGGGAGACTGATGAGAGTCAAGGCCCAAAGCAGGCGGGAAAGACGGCGCATGTGTAATTCGGTAATTGGTGATTAGTACTTAATTGCTTTTCGTGGAGCGGAAAAACAATGCCCAGAATGCGAGGAAAACCATCCCCAGGGCGGCTCCGGCCAGGGCGTAGGCGCCGAGCGGCACGGCGCGTGCCACAGGCAGGTTTTGGGTTTGGGTGGGGATGATGACCAGGTAAGGGGTGAACTGGTCGGCTTCGGCCCCGGCTTTAACGGTGAAAGCCTCGGCCCAAGCCCCGGCTAGTTTGGCGGCGAGACCGGCATCGGCTGAGTCCGCGTAGAAGTGCCAGCCGCCATCCGAAGGCTGAGAGAGAGTCAAAACCCCAGAGCGCAGAGTCGCCACATCCAGCCCGGAATCCTGCGCAACAACTTTCAGAACATCATCGGCCCAGGCCAGTTCGACCAGTTTACGGGCTTCGCGGTCGAGGAAGTAGAAGACTTCGCGGTCTGGGATTTCGGCCCAGGATTGTTCGACGTTGAAATCGACCAGCACGGTGGCGCGGGCGCGGTATTCGGGCGGGAAGATGGCATAAACGGCCATGCCAAGCAGCCCGCCGAGCAGCGCGCCAACCAACCACAGCCGCCAGGCGCGCAGCAGGCGCAGCAGGTCCTCGAAGGTGGGAGAGTTGAGGAGATTGTTCATGAATTTGGTTTCTTTAATTTCCGCTGGCGGTTCCAGTTAATTAGCGGGGCAACCAGTTTGCGAATGTAGTATTTTGCCACAATCGGCGCGAAGAACGAGCCGCCATCGCGGTAGTGGACGCGGAGCATTTCGGGCCAGCAGCGGTCGTCGGCGGCGATGGTTTTTCCGCTGGCGTGCAGGCGAAAGTTGGCCCAAACCTGGCCCGGAAGGTAGCGAACTTCGCTGATTTTCGCCAGGCGCACCCACAAGTCGTAATCCATTGCAAAGTAGAAGGAGGGGTCAAGCGGGCCAACCTGTTTCCACAAGTCTGCGCGCCAGAAGGCGGCCTGCTGAGGGATGTGGACATAGCCGTTACGCAGACGGGCATAGTCGGTTTGGGCGGCAGGAAAACGGCCAATCACCCGGTCGTCTTCGTCAATGAAGTCCGTTTCGGCATAGACCAGGCCAACCTGCGGGTTTTCGGCCAGGAATTTTACCGCGGCTGAAATTGCGCCGGGATTGTAGGTATCGTCGGAGTTGAGCCAGGCCAATATGTCGCCGGTGGCGCGGGCAAAGCCTTTGTTGATGGCGTCGGTTTGGCCGCTGTCTTTTTCGCTGACCCAACCCGCCAGTTTATCGGCATATTTCTCGATGATTGCGCGGCTGCCGTCGGTCGAGCCGCCGTCCATGACAAAGTATTCAATCTCACGATAATCCTGCTCCAGCACGGATAGAATCGTCCGCTCGAGGTAGCGGGCCTGGTTGAAGGAAGGGGTGACGATGGAGACTTTCATGGGTACGGATTGGCAAGGTCAAAAATGACAAATCCCCTGCCTTCAGCATAGATTGGGTAGTTGTTATATAAGGTTTCTCTGAGAGCCGTATTACCTTCCAGTTCGGCGAGGCGCGTTACAACGAAGAAACGTTTCCCTTGAATAAACTCGCCGAAGCGTTCAGAGAGTTGGATGTCGCGTCCGGCGGCCTGGCGCAAGGCCAGTTGGCTTTCATCATACCATGCCACGTTGGGCTGCCAACCCCAGTACTCCAAACGTCCGCCGTAGTCTTGTGATACGCTTGCAACCGGTTCAAGACTGTGGCCGGTGAGACTGCCTATCATGGCGAAGTATTCGGCATCGGGGCGGTAGTTGTTGCGGGCAAGTTCGACGCGAACGATCCAGATTTCGACGGCGACCATCAGGACAAGCCCCAAGCCGGCGGCGATTCGGAGAAGATGAATATTTCGCAGGCTGGCGGCGCGTTCGGCCAGGGTTTGCGCTATTGGCGCGAGCGAAAGTGCTATTATTGGGATGAAGGGCAACTGATAGTAGTCATGGGTGGAAGTGTGGTAGGCGAAGGTCATGCTGTAGATAAAGTATCCGCTCCATAACCCCGTCAGAAACACGAAAACGCGGCGGCGCGATAGAAAAACCCCTGCCAGGGCGAGCAGCACGACGCTGAAGCCGAATACGCCTTCGAGTTGGCCTTTCCAGCGCAGGTAGAAGGCGGGGTCGCTCCACAGTTGCGGGAAGAAACGAAAATCGAATTGTCCGCCCAGATAACCGGCAATGACTACACCATAAAATGTATATAAACCAACCGGCAAAATTGAGAGTACCGCTACCAACCAGGTCTGGCGGTCTTTGAGCGAGGCGAGAAAGCCGCGTTCGAATACCAGCGCAAGGGCGGCAAAGGCCAGCGGGAAGACAGCCACGTTCTTAATGAAAATCGCCATCCCATTGAGCAGCCCAGCGGAGATGGCCCAGCGCCATTGACCGGTTTCGCGCCAGTTCCAACTCGCCCAGACAGCAGCAATGATGAGGGCTACCATCAGCGGGTCAGGCTGGAAACTGCGGCTGGCATAAGCGCCAAAAGGCAGGAACAGGTAAAAGAGCAGGGAAAAGAACGCGCCGTTGGAGTCGGTCAGTTTTTGGGCAAGCAGGAATAAGAAGATTCCGCCAGTAAGCCAGAACAGGATGGAGTAGATGCGCGGGATGGCAAGATTTTCGCCAAATGCGCGGTAGGAAACAGCGACCAGGGCTTCCAGCACTGGCGGTTCGATTACCGGCGAGGATTTCCATTGGTAGATGGCAATTTCGCGCTGCCATTCGGGTAAGCCAGGAGTCATGGCGTAGTACATGCCGCGCGCTTTGAGCATGGAAAACAACTGGCGCGCGGGGTTGAAGTCGAGCGGCAGGTCGTCCAGGTCGTAGAGCCGAATGCCCAGCGCCAGGATAAAGGCCAAGACGAGGCAAAAGAGCAGGTTTTTGCGGGAGCCGAATAACCAGTGTTCAGTCATCAGTATTCAGTGTTCAGTATTCAGTGTTCAGCGAGCTTTTTCGCAAGAAAGAACGAACCCGGGCATAGATGGGGCGCGCGCGATTCAAGCCGAGCGGCGCGAGCAGAGCATACAAAACGCGGTGCGTTTCGGGCAGGACAACGCCCGGATTATACCGGAAAGCGCGGGCGTAGGCGGCCAGGCTGCGGGCGTAGAAGCCGCCGTCGAGCAGGTAGAAGGCATTTAGCCGGTGCGCTCCCGCCAATATGCGGCGGCGATTTTTCTCGAATAACGGGGAAAGTCCAGGTTCGGTTTTCATCCAATCTACAATCCGAAAGGCTTCGCGGCCAAATTCGGTGGTGTGGGCCAGGTTTTTGGCTTCGGCATGGTAGCGCGCAGCAGCCAGAGCGCGCGGAATGTATACAATAGGGGCAATCTGGGCCATGCGCAGCCACAGGTGGTGATCGAGCAAATAGTGGTAGGAAAGGTCGAGCAACCCGGCTTGCTCCAACACGGCACGGCGCATGAAAACGGCCGGTTGGCTAATGATGCGAAAAGACATCAAATCTTCCAGGGTGTATGGTTGGAAGGTTTGGATGTTGAATGAGCGCGCGTTTTCGTCTATTGAGATGACATTGCCATACACCAGCCCGGCTTCGGGATGCTGCTGAAAGGCTTCGACCGCTTTTTGGATAGTGCCAGGCTGGTAAATATCATCAGAGTTGAGCCAGGCGACAATCTCCCCGCTGGATGCCTGGATGCCTTTATTGATGGCGTCGGCTTGTCCCTGGTCTTGTTCGGAGACCCAACCTGACAACTTGTTCTCGTATCTCCTGATAATGTCCACGCTGGAATCGGTCGAGCCGCCATCGATGACGAAGTATTCGAGGGCGGGATAGCCCTGTTCCAGCACCGAGCGGATGCTCTGCTCAAGGTAGCGGGATTGGTTGAAGGAAGGGGTGATGATGGAGACTTTCATCAACGGATGGGGGAACGGATGGGGGAACGGATGGCCTGCGGCAAAGCGGAGAAACGGATTAGGGAACGGATAGGGACAGCGGAGGAAGCGGAGAAGCGGAGGGAAACGGATAGGGACAGCGGAGGAAGCGGAGAAGCGGAGGGGAACGGAAAAATGGATTAAGGGCGCGGGGTTTTCAAGTCGTAGATGATGTAGCCGGGTTTTTGCGCGAGGATATTGTACTCGTTGAGTTTCTCGCTGAGTTGGGGTTGGCGGGCCAGTTCTTCCAGGTCTGTGACCAGAAAATACGCTTTTTCATGGATTTGGCTTTTGAAGGCCTGGTCGAAGGTTTCAGGGGATGGTTGATTCCACAGGCTGGTGTTTTGCCAGCCGTAGTAAAACAGAGGGTAGCCGTAATCTTTAGTGAGGGTGATGACTCCTGGTTGGCGCTGGAGAGTTTCGCCAATTTCAGCGTACATTTGCGCGAGGGGACGGTTGTCGCTGCGGCGGAGGGTCAGGTAGTCCTGAACGGTGATAAGAACAAGCGAAATGATCACCAGGATAAATAGTTCCGCGCGGCCGCGGTTGGCGCGGACGCGGGTAAGGATTTGTCCTGTAAATACTTGCGCAAGGGATGATAAGCTCAGGGCTGCGATTGGAATTGTTGGCAGGCTGTAATAATCATGGCTGGCGATGTGATGGGTTTGAATCAGGCCAAAAACGAAATAAGCAGCCCACAGGGCCGTCAAAAAGCGATAAGCGATGCGGTTGGTAAATACTGCCAGGCTCACTATCATTAGGGGAAACAGCCAGAGTGAAAAGATATTGTCGAGTTTGTCGAGCCAGCGCAGGTAAAATATTGGATTCAACCATAAGGAAATTATGGTGCGTCCTGCAAATTCGTTAACCAGGAAGCCGCGCCCGAACAGGCCGTCGTAAACATACAAGCCGCCGGGCAGGATGCCAAGCGCCACCATCAGCCAGGTTTGGGGGCGTTTGAGGGCAGGGACGAGAATTTGATGCGCCAGTAACAGCCCGATGGCTCCGCCTGCGACGAAAAAGACAGCCGTCAGTTTGATGTAGATTGCCAGCCCGCCCAGCAAACCGGCGGAGATAGCCCAACGCCAATCGGCGGGAGAGCGACTCCAGCGGTCAAATGCCCACCAGAAGGCGAGCAAGAATAAGACCATTAACGGGTCAGGTTGAATGGAACGGCTGGCTGAAATTGCGTAAGGGAGAAATAGATAAAAGAGCAGGGCAGCCAAAGCGGCACGACGCGATTCTGTTTCAAGACTCTGTCCCAGAGAAAACAGGCTGCGCGTGAGTTGAAAGAGAAAAAATCCACCCAAAACCCAAAAACAGCCCGAAAGAGCGCGTGGTACAGCCAGATTTTCGCCGGTGTAATGGTAAAGAAAGGCAGAGATGTTTTCAAGAATGAGGGGTTCCAGTTGGGCTTCGCGGGCCATGAAGCGCGCAGAAAGGTCGCGCTGCCATTGGGGAATGTTGGGGGCGGTCTGCTGGTAGATGGCGCGGGCGCGGATGGCGCCGAAAAATTGGCGGGTAGGGTGAAAGTCAAGTGGAGGATTGGAAAGGTCGGCGAGACGCAAGAACAACCCGATGCCGAAGGTTAGCGCAACGAGGAGAGGAAAGGCCAATTTGCCGAGAACAGGATAAAGAGGGGAGCGGCACAAAGCAGTAGTCAAAAGTCAGAACAGAGAGTTGTAGTCCACCTTCTCGAAGATGGTTAGTTTTCCGCCGACGGTGGCGTCGAGGATACGGCGGCCGGCTTGCTCGTAGGCCCTGCGCGCCATGCGATAGGCGATTTCGGATGTTTCCAGGTCGGGCAGTTGCCAGCGGAAGCCTTTGCCGAAGTATGCCGGGTTGAAGTGGTTGGGGTCTTCACCATCAGAGGTAATGGTAGCGTTGGGTTTGCCTTTGGTTTCGTAGTTGTGGTCAACGCCAATCAATATGGCTTCGCTAATGCCCATGTGGAAGGCCAACTGCATGGTGACGTAAGTGACAGTGGCACCCTCCCAGACCCGTCCACGCACATCGCGGGAGAAACTGGGCGAATCATAGGCGGTGTAGAGGAAGGTGGGGAGGGTAGAAGTTGAGAATTGGATGTTCTGGAAAAAGCGGCGTGAACGCCAGGTGAGAAATTTGGGCATTTCGAGGGCGGCCAGGTCGCTGGCGGTTTGTTCGATGACCAGGTCGTTGACTACGCTCAGGTAGGTGGTGCTGAAGCCGAGTTCGGGGAACATCAGGTAGATGCGGTTCATGCCAAAGGTGATTTCACCTTTGAGTTTCGACATGTCGGTCTGTTTCAGGCTAGGCCCATTGCCAATGATGAAGGCGCGTTGGCCTTTGTGAATGTCCTTGAGCGCGGCCAACCGCTCGATAGACCTCCGCCGCCAGGGGTGGAGGTACGCGCCCGGCAGCTGCGGCAGGTCGCGCAGCCAGATGTAGGAGTCGCGGAGGAGGGGGTAGAGGGAGGATGATTTGATGGTTTGCATAGGGTATCCACAGATTTCACAGATTACGCAGAAAAATCTGTGAAATCTGCGTAATCTGTGGATTATTCTGTACTGAGCCGTGCCGTTGCGCCGCCATCTACAATCAGCGCTTGGCCGGTCATGAAGGAGGATTGGGCGTTATCGGCCAGGAAGTAGATGGCGCTGGCGATTTCGGCGGGCTGGCCGACACGGCCATTGACGGTTTTGCGGGCCAGGTTGTCGAGGCGGCTTTGCAGGTCGCCGTGACCAACATGCCCCCGGTCCAGACCAGCGCGCAGCATGGGCGTATCAACCGCGCCGGGCAGGATGGCGTTGACGCGGATGTTATCGGGCGCAAATTCGATGGCCATGGCGCGCGTCAGGGCTAAAATTCCGCCTTTGCTGGCGGCGTAAGCGGCGATGTTGGCCGAGGTCTGCACGGCGTGGACGGAGGAGACATTGACAATTGCGCCGCCGCCCGCCGCCTTGAACAAAGGGTAAGCCAGTTTGGCAAACAGGAAGACCGGGCGCAGGTTGGAGGCCATCACGGCGTCCCATTCTTCGACAGTTGTTTCGACCAGAGGCTTGGCGACCTGGACGGCGGCGTTGTTGATAAGGGCATCGAGGGTTGGGCTAAAGGCGCGCGCCTGTTCGAAAATCAGTTCGGCGCTGGCAGGGTAGGAAATGTCGGCCTTGATGAAATGACCGCTGGCGGGAAAATCGCCGTTCAGGGGGAATCTATCAACGCCGATGACGCGCCAGCCTTTTTGAACAAAATGTTCGAGCGTGGCACGGCCAATCCCGCCGCCGACGCCGGTGATGAGAACAGTTTTTTGAGGAGACATAGTTGCCTTCTGGGGTTCGGTGTTCGGTATTGGATATTCGTTATTCGATATTCGATATTAGGTATTCGGGATGTAGATTACGAATTTCGAGTATCGACTTCCAAGTATCGAGTTACAAATTTCGAGTATCGAGTATCGACTTCCAAGTATCGAGTTACGAATTTCGGAATGTTTCCAAATTGCTGCTATCTAACCCCAGCCCATCCAGCAGGTTTTTGATGGTGTTCCAGTGGACGCGCTCCCAGGCGGCGGGGCTGGAGTTGGCGTTGTGCGGGGCGAGCAAGACGTTATCCATTTTGAGCAGCGGGCTGTCGTGCGGGAGCGGTTCGAACTCGAAGACATCCAGCGCCGCGCCACCGAGTTTGCCAGATTGAAGAGCGGCGACCAGCGCAGGTTCATCGACAATCGGGCCGCGCGCAGTGTTGATGAGGATGGCGCCGGGTTTGGCATGAGCCAGCGTTTGAGCGTTGATGAGATGATGCGAGGTGGGGTTCAGATCGCAGTTGATAGAGATAAAATCAGAGTTCGATAACAGGACTTCGAGGTTGGTCATCCGAACTCCGGTTTCGGCGAGGAAAACGTGGTCTATTTCCACGATGTCGTTGCCGAGAATGGTCATGCCAAAGGCGCGGGCGCGGCGGGCGAGGGCTTTGCCAATCGCGCCAACGCCGATGATGCCGAGGGTCATCTCGTGCAGGGCTTTGCCGGGGATTTTGTCCCACACGCCAGATTTCATGGCTTTATCCATCCAGGGCTGGCGGCGCGCAAAGGCGAGCATGTATCCCATTACGGTATCGGCGACCGGCAGGGTGAAGGCGTTGGGGGTGCGGCCCAGTTTGATACCCAAACGGGAGCAGGCTTGTGCGTCAATGGAATCGACACCGGTGCCCCACTTGGAGATAACCTTCAGGCGCGGAGCGCAGGCTTCCAGCACGGAAGCGGTATAGCGGTCATCCCCACAAATCGCGCCGTCGAATTGACCGGCGTATTTCAGGATATCGGCGGCTTCGAGCCGCTCGTGGACTTCGGGGAGAATCAGTTCGATGCCGTAGTGGTCGAAGACCGGGCGGAAGCGTTCCACAAAGGGAATCATGTAGGGGGCGGAGAATAGAACAGTTGGCATGGTTATTTACAGAAGGATTCTTTGATGTAAGTGAGCGTGGCCGGGTCGGTGGCGCTGGCAGAGAGAATGGCGCAGACTTGATTCTGGATGTAGGGGCTTTCGGCCATGATGCTGACGAAGCGGCGTAGTTTTTCTGGCTGCCCCAGTACGGTATAGGCTTGCATAAAGGGCAACCATTCGATTTTATCAGAGGGATAGTGACCTTCGGAGAGGGCTTGTTCGCCTAGTTGGACCACTTTTTGCCACTCGCCTCGCTGACGGGCAAGGTCGGCTTTTTGGTAATAATAACACCATCCATGAGAGGGTTCGGGGCCAAAATAAGCAGCAGGCGGTTGAGGCTTGACGTCAGTGATGAGAATGCCATCGAGACGTGAAGCAGAAGCAACCAGCCTGATTTCGAGGCGGTCATTTTGAGAAAATTCGGGAGAATTGCCATCGATGACCCGCACGCAAGCGTTGGCGGCGGGCTGGGTCAGAATGAGGATACGGCGATAATCGGCCAGGGTGTAGATGCCGCGCCGCACTTGTTCTACTTGTCCGCGCTGCAAGCTCAGATTGGGCAGGGTTTCGGCATTTAGCACCAGGGCAGAAAGCGGCGCATTCACCTGTGCACCAGCCTGATTTTGGGGTTTTAGAAAGTAAATTTGGTTGGCGGGTCCCCAAATGAAATAATCTTCTTGGATGGAGATATTGGGATAATCAGCCACAAGGGTTGTGCCGGGCTGAAGGCCAGGGATGCGCCAGGCCACCTGCCACCAGAAGTTGCGGGTGGCAGCGGCCTCCTGCACGGCAACTACCGAATTGGCATAATGAGTCATGACGGCACAGGCGGTGAGGAAACCAATCATCACAGCGCGCGCTGTTTGGAACTTAAACAGCGTCAGCCATGCCACTGTTACGAGCATAGCCCCGGCCAGGGCGGGTAAAGTGTAACGCGAATAATCGCTGAAATTGACATGCCGGTTGGCAAGAATGACGGGGAATAGGCCGCCCAGGATGGACAGGAAACCGGCTGTAAACGCTTCGACCTGCCAATTCGAGTTTTCGTCATCGGCTGGCAACTGCCTGCAGACCAGTAACACAATGCCAGATGATAGCAGCCCCAGCAGTAGAGCGGGCAGAAAATCGCGCAGACGCAGGGCAAAGGCCAGATTATAGAGAGGAATCACCCAAGCGGAGAGCAGGACATTGACGGTATCCTGCAAAAGGTAGATTAACCACCATACCCCAACAGTCGGCGATGAGAATAATACGCCCAATTGCGCCCCAATGTCGGTGGCGCGGCGTTCACTTTCGAAAATAAACAACCGCCAGATTAAGAATCCGAGCGGCGCAAACAGAAACGGCCAGGCTGACTGGACAAACACCAACACCTTGCGGCGCAGGGTTTCGCCCTTCCGCCAGGCCATGATTCCAAACAACGCAAAGCGGAAGACCTCTATGCCGATAAAATATTCCATCAGGCTGAGATAGACCCAGCCGGTCAGCACCGTAAATAGGATGAGCAAAACGCGATACGCTGCGCGCGTTTCTTGCCAGGCACGCAGGCCGAGCGCTATTGAGAGCATGGCCGTCATCAGGCTAAAGAGATGAGACTGGAAATCAACTGCGTTGACCTGCGATAAAAAGCCCGGGTAAACCAGGAACAAGGTTGCCACCAACAGGCTGACACGCTTTTGGGCAGGCCAGAGCATGTTCATCGTCAGCCAAAGAGCAATTGCGCCAATCAACCGGTATATGCAGGCGCTCAAATGATACAAAAGCAGGTTTTCGCCAAACAGCGTGTAAAGCACATATTGAAGCGGGGCGCGGGCGGGACGGTCTCCGGCAAAGATGACGGTGAAAAAATCGGGCCCGTTCACGCGGGCGGCATACATCAGATACCAATCGTCTTTATAGAAGCCAAATCCGCCCACGTTGGGGAGATATGCAAGAGCGGCAATCATCAAAAGGAGCAGGGACGCGCCCCATAAAGGGTGTTTTTCAATCCAGCGAAACATAAGAGAGACTTTCAGGCCATACCCAGGCGGCGGCGCATGAGCAAATCGGCGATTTCGAAGTCGGATTCTTCATCAATATCTATGGCTTCGAGGCGCGGAATTTCGAACATCAGCGGGCGTTCGCCCATGCGGTTGCGGCGCGCCAGCAGGTTGGGGCGGGTGAACAGGTAAAAGCAGGAGTTTTCTTCGTAAACGGGGGGTAAATCTTGCGTTTGCAGCAGGATGGCCGGGTTGTGGTTGAGGGGGCGGGTGAGTTGGTCATACAGCCGGGTTTGCCAGCGGGTGACGGAGAACATTGAATCATAGGCCGGGTAAACTGCCAAAAATTTCTGAATGGCAGCCGAGACCGTTTCGGCCCGCAACAGCGGGTTGGTACTGTGGGTTTGCAGGTAAAAATCGGCTTCTATCTGCGCTGTGTCATAGGCCAGGATTTCATTCATGGGAATTTCGGGCGCGCGCAGGTTTTCGGGTCGTTGAATGATTTTTACCTGCGGAAAATTCTGGCGCAAGCCCTCCATGACCGGCTCGGAATCGGTATCTACCATGATGGAGGTAATCTCTGACACAGCCAGCAGGGTTTCGATGATGTGCTGGTAGAGTGGTTTGCCCGCCAGTGGGCGGTAGTTTTTTCCCGGCACGCGCTGGGAATGATGACGCATGGGGACGAGGGCAGCAATTGTGAGCATGGTCTATTCCTGACAATTCAGACGGTCGTTGATTCTGGCAAACGTGGAGGCGGCTTCGGAGGGCAAAAGCCCGTCTTTTTGAAAATTGCGCCACATGGAGCAGAGCAAATCGGTTGGGCGCGGAGGCAGGGTGTTGGCCCAAAGGGTTAATTCACTGGCCTGCTGCCATTGAGACGTACGGGCATAGGCTTCGATGAAGGGCAGCAATTCCACGCTGGCCGAGGGGCGCAGGTTGTTTTCTGATGCAGTGCGCCAAAGGGAAATCGCCTGCGCCCAATCGCCCAGTTGCGCGGACAGGTCGGCTTTCTGGTAATAATAACACCAGGTATGGGGTGGCTCTTGCCCAAAAATGGCGGCAGGCGGCGTGCCTTCTCCGGGTTGGGCGCGGGAAAGGTCAGAATAGGCCATCCAGCGGTAGGATTCTTCCGTCAAAAAACGCACTTCGCGGTAGGCCGGGCGCAACACCCACAGGCATTGTCCCTGTTGCGGTTCGAAAGTAATCGCCAATACCCTGTCAGACGATGCGGTGAAAGAACTGTTGTATTTGGTCATTTCCTGCGGCTGCCCTTGCGCAAAAGAATGCAAGTTAATATTCGCAGACCCCGGATTGAACCAGTAATCTACCTGAGGGGGCTGAGTTGTCTTTGGGTAGAGCAGGTTGAGGGCATAGGCGGTGGGAGAGTCGCCCATGTAGAACAAGATTTCCTGGTCTGCCACCAGGAAGGTTCCTGGTTTCAGCGCAGGCGCGCGCCAATACATTTGCCAGTAAAACTGACGTTGTTTGTCCCAAGACTCTTGAAAATTACGCGCCGTTTGAAGGTGAGAACTAATGGCAACCCCAAGCAAAATGCTCAAGAACAAATGCCGCCGCACGGGATTTTGGATAAAAAAATAGGCCAATCCCACCAAAAACAAACTCGCTCCGGGCAGCGCAGCCAGGGCCAGGCGGCTGCTCCATAAGGGGTTTTTTTCGACAAGTTCAAAACCCACCAACCAAGACGGCAGCAATGCCAGAATCAGTGAGAAAAATCCAAACAATGCCATTGCCCCTGACCGGTTGGTTGTTTCTTTTTCCGATTCAGGGTTTTTCAAGGAAATAAAACGCGAAACAGTGAAAAAAAACAGCAGGGCAACGCTCACACTTACGACCAGCATGACCCAAATGAAGGGACGTCTCAGGTCGAAGACCGTTGGCTCAATGGCCGTATACCAGGGCGAGACCAGGACATAGAGAGAATCACGGACGATGTTTTGCAGCAGCAAGAGCAGCGTAGAAAATGGGCTATTTGCCAGGCCGCTCAACAGAGCCGGTTCAAAACGGTCGTAACCGAATAACTCGCTATAGGAAAGCCGGTAAGCCGCATAGAGCAGCAACACCAGCAGGTACGGCAGCCAAAGCCGGAGGGTCTGTTTGATTCGCTCTTTCCAAGGCAGATGAGAGAGCGAAATCCAGAGAAACAACACCCGCGCCAGCTCCAGCCCCGAAAAATACTCCATCATCACCAGGTGATATAACTCTAAAACCAGCGCCGCCCCCCAAAAAAGCCAGCGAGATTTACCCCTCGTTTGCACAGAAAACAACATCAATGCAAACGAGAACATCACAGCCAGGTAAGAGACCCAATGCAAAGTATAAGCGACTGCCAGGGGTTGCAAGGTATACACCGGGTGCAACGCAAAAAAAAGCGCCAACCAGGCTGCGCGTTGTTCATCCGGCCAGAGCAAACGCGCTGTTAGCCAGAATCCAACCGAGGTAAAAAAGCGCAGCAACATGAGAGACCAATGCCAGCCGGCCGGGTCGAATCCGAGAATGCGGAAGAACACTGCATAGAGCCAATAAGCCAGCGGGCGGCTATCGGTGTAAAAAAAACTCTTCAGACCCTGGATTCCCTCGTGATAGGCATAATAAACATGATGCCAGTCATCCTGAAAAAAGCCCAACCTCGCGAGCATGAGCCCAAAGCAGAAAAAACAGGCCAAAAAGAGCAGAAATGGCGCTGTTTTCGAGGGGGAGAAACGAATTGTTTTCAATCGTTCTATCAAAATTCCAAATTCGCGCGTGTTCATCAGGCTCGATTATACCGAATCCATCTCTCGTTCCATTTCCAATTTGGCACGAATAAACCTGGGTATAATCCTTGAAGTCTACAACCTGTCTGTTCTTGAGACGGCTTGCTTGGGATGATGTGATTTTTCTGCTCTGGAGTTTACAATGCCCCTCAATCTTGCCCGCATTCAAGCCCTATGTTTCGATGTAGATGGGACTCTCAGCGATACCGACGACCTGTATGTCGAAAAATTCCTGCCGTTTTTTCGCTTTTCACGCAACCCGGCCCGCGCCGCCCGCCGTTTCGTGATGTGGGCCGAAGCCCCCGGCAACCTGCTGATGGGACTTCCTGACCACCTGGGGTTAGATGACGAACTGCACCGGCTGTACGACTGGCTGAATCACCGCTTTCCGCGCCCGCTCAAGCATTTTCGGCTCATTCCAGGCGTGCGCGAGATGCTTGAATCATTGTCTCATCGTTATCCGATGGCAATTGTGAGCGCGCGTGATGATCGAACCACTCGCGCCTTTCTCGACCAGTTCGGGCTGGCTTCCTTATGCCAGGTTATCGTCACTGCGGTGACCGCCGAACACACCAAGCCGTATCCTGACCCAATTTATTTCGCCGCCGAGAAAATGGGTGTCAACCCCCAAAACTGCCTGATGATTGGCGACACCACTGTTGACATCCGCGCCGGGAAAAGCGCAGGCTGCCAGACGGTCGGCGTGTTATGCGGCTTCGGCGAACGACCCGAATTGGAAAAAAGCGGCGCCGACCTGATTTTAGACTGCACATCCGATTTAACAAGCGCGCTGCGGGTGGATGTTCGATAATTTGGTATTCGTTATTCGGTATTCGAATATCGAGTATAGAACATCGAGTTACGCCTCTTCCGCTTTCGGCTTCGAGCCGATTTCGACCAATTGCACCTGCACCTGGTAGCGCTTCTCGCCAATCGCAATCTTGCCATTGCCATAAAAGCCGCGCGAGCCGGTCTTGAAGGTTTTTTCCTCGGCCATCATCATGCCGACAATTTGTCCATCTTGTTTGATTTCGACGGTAATCATAAACATCTCCTTATGCGTGGGACAGGTCTCCGACCTGTCTTTTTTTATCTTGCTACAATCTGCTCCCGCTCCGGGCCGACGCTGACCAACCGCACCGGAATCCCAGCCAGCTGGCTGATGGCCTCTAGGTAGCCGCGCGCTGCCCGGGGCAGGTCATTCCACTGGCGAATGCCGCTCACGTCCTCGCTCCAGCCGGGGAATTCGTCATAGACCGGTTCGTAGCCTTCCAGTTCGGTCGGGCCGAAGGGCAGGTCGCTATAAGTCTTGCCGTCTTTTCGATACGCAACGCACAGTTTGAGCGTTTCAAAGCCAGAGAGAATATCCAGCTTGGTGATGACCAGTTCGGTGCAGCCGTTGATTCGGACGGCGTAACGCAGCAGGACGCCATCCAGCCAGCCCACGCGGCGCGGACGCCCAGTGGTGGTGCCGTATTCGTCCCAGGGGTTGGCGCCTGTCCCGCGCAGGCGCAGTGCGATATCATCGAAGACTTCGGTGGGGAAGGGGCCGCTGCCGACCCGAGTCTGGAACGATTTGCACACCCCGGTCACAACCGCATCGCGCGCGGCGGTGATTCCGATTCCCAACCCGCTGAAGACGCCCGCCGCCACCGTCGCAGACGAGGTGACGAAGGGATAAGTCCCGTGGTCAATATCCAGCAGAGTGCCTTGCGCGCCCTCGGCCAGGACCGCCCCGCCGCGCGCCAGAACTTCGCAGGTTTCAGCGGAAGTATCGGCAATGAAGGGTTGGATGCGGGCGGCGTATTCCGTGAATTGGTCGAGAACAGGCTGAATTTCGAGAGCCTGCGCACCGAGCGAGGCCAGCGCCCGGTTGGCCGATTCGATGTGGCTGCCGAGTTTTTCCACGAAATCGGCAGAGAGCATTTCGCCAACCCGCAAGTTGGTGCGGGCGGCTTTATCGGTGTAGGCCGGGCCAATGCCGCGCCCGGTGGTGCCGATGTTGTGCTTGCCGCGCTGCGCTTCCAGGGCGGCATCCAGGGCGCGGTGCGCGGGGGTAATTAAATGCGCGGCGTGTGAAATGCGCAAGCGGCGGGGGGAGATTTCCACGCCCAGCCCGATGAGCATGTCAATTTCCTTGAGCAGCGATTCGGGATTGATGACCATCCCATTCCCCAACACCGCCACCGGCCTGGAATGGATGATGCCCGATGGAACGAGATGCAGTTTGAACAACTGCTCGCCAACCGTCACCGAGTGACCCGCATTGTCGCCGCCGTTGTAACGGGCAACGATATCGGCCTCGGCGGCAAACCAATCGACGATGCGGCCTTTGCCTTCATCGCCCCACTGCGCGCCAACGATAATTTGAAGCGGCATGAGTGCCTCCATGTATAATTTGACAGGGAGATTATACAGCAAGCAGGGTGCAGGAGTGTTAGAATGTATCCCTTCAATTCTGGAGTCAAACCATGTTCAAACTGCTTGCCAAAGTTTTACCTTTCCTGTTTCTGTTTTCTCTGTTGTTGGCGGCCTGCGGCGCGGTCAGCGTGCGGCCTGCTGCTGAACTGACAGCGGAATTTGAAGCAGCGGTGGAACAAACCATCGCTGCCCGCGCCACTGATACCCCGCTCCCGACCAATACCCGCCCCCCTACGCTTACCCCCACTGAGACGATCACGCCGACCCCGACCGAAACGCCCACCCCCAGCCCTGTCCCGCCGACTTCGGTGGTCGAAACGTTCTGCGATAATTCCAAATTTTTGCAGGATGTCACCATTCCCGACGGAACTATCCTGGCGCCGGGGCAGGTTTTTGAGAAGACCTGGGCCTTCCAGAATATCGGGCGCTGCGCGTGGAACCAGGGCTACACCATCGCCTGGGTGAGCGGCGATGTCATGCAAGGCGTCACCCGCCCGCTGCCCGAAGTCGTCGCGCCAAATGGCACGGTCAATGCCACCGTGCGGTTGACCGCGCCGTTCAAACCCGGCACCTACAAGGGTGTTTGGAGATTGTTCAACAGCAAGGGCGAGCCGTTCGGGGATTATGTCAGCGTCTTAATTGTGGTGGCCGGGCCCGGGACGCCCATCCCGACGCTGACGCCGTAAATAAAACCACCGCGCCTGATTTCCAAGCGCGGCGGTTGTCGTATACGAACTCAAGCGATTAGTTAAACCGCAACCAACTGCTCCCTGGCCGCTTCATAGCCGCGCCGCAAGGCCTGGAAGTTTTGCGGCAGCAGGTGTTGGTGGCGGGAGGGCAGATGTCCGCGCAGGGCTTCTTCGACGGCTTCGAGCGTGACCAATTTCGGCGAAATGCTGTGCATGGCGGCCACTAGCGCGCCGACCGTCACCATGTTGGTCAGTTTTTTGTTGCCAATTTCCTCGGCGATTTCGTTGGCCGGGACCAGGATGACCTGGATGTCTGACCGCTTTGGGCCGCGATCAACCATCGATTGGTTGACGACCAGCACGCCGCCCGGCAGCATGAGCGGCTCGTATTTGTCGAACGAGGGCAGGTTGAGCGCAACCGCAAACGGCGGACGCTGCACCAGCGGCGAACCAATCTCTTCATCGGCAATCACAACCGTGCAGTTGGCCGTGCCGCCGCGCATTTCGGGGCCGTAGGAGGGTATCCAGGTCACCTCCTTGCCCAAATCCATTGCGGCATAAGCCAAAACCTGACCAGCGAACAAGACGCCTTGCCCGCCAAACCCGGCAATGATAATCTCTTTTTGCATAGTTTCTCCGTCTAAAATCTCAAATCACCCACCGCCGATGAAACTTTGAAGTCACCGAGGGGATAGACCGGAACCATGTTCGTCTCCACCCATTTGAGCGAATCGACTGGGGTGATGCCCCAGTTGGTGGGGCAAGTGGAGAGCAGTTCGACCATCGAGAAGCCCAAGCCGCGCACCTGGGTTTCGAAGGCGGTGCGGATGGCTTTTTTGGCCTTGCGGATGTTGGCCGGGTCATGCAGCGAGCGGCGCACCACGTAGCCCGCGCCGTCCATCTTGGCAATCATCTCGGACATGCGCAGCGGGTAGCCCTGTAGTTCCACGTCGCGGCCCAGGGGCGAGGAGGAAGTCTTCTGGCCGGGCAAGGTGGTGGGGGCCATCTGGCCGCCGGTCATACCATAGATGGCATTGTTGATGAAAATGACGGTGATATTTTCGCCGCGACCAGCCGCGTGCATAATTTCGGCCATGCCAATCGAGGCCAGGTCGCCGTCACCCTGGTAAGTGAACACGACCCGGTCGGGTAAGACGCGCTTGATGCCGGTCGCCATGGCTGGGGCGCGTCCATGCGCTGCTTCTACGAAATCGACATCGAAGTAGTTGTAGGCAAAGACCGAGCATCCTACCGGCGCAACGCCAATCGTGCGTTCTTGCACGCCCATTTCGTCGAGCGCTTCGGCAATCAGGCGGTGCGCCACGCCGTGCGTACACCCGGGGCAGTAGTGGGTCGAGAAGTCGGTAAAGGAACGAGGGCGGCAATAAACCTGGTTTTCGGGTTTCACAATTTCTACGTCAACAGTAACCATTTTTTCACCTCTATTTCACAACGGCCAGCATACGTTCCAGCCAGGCTTTGCGCGGGTCACCGACCACACTCAAGGGAGAGGTCGTCATACGCTGAATTTCAGCCAGGATTTCATCGGCAAATGGCACCACGCCGCCAGGGCGTCCGTAAAATTCGACCGGCACGCGGCCTTTGACCGCCAACTGGACATCGTTTAGCATTTGGCCGGTGTTCATTTCTACTACCAGGAAGGCTTGCGCCCGCTTCGAAAGTTCATCCAGCACGCCGAAGGGGAAGGGGTTAAGGGTGATGGGGCGCAGCAACCCGACCTTGATGCCCATCTGACGGGCTTCGCGCACTGCCGAAAGCGCCACGCGCCCGGCGGTGCCAAACCCCACGACCACGAATTCGGCGTCATCGAGATAATATTCCTTGTAGCGAATTTCGTTCTTTTCGATTTCGAACCAGCGCTTCATCAGCCGCAGGTTGGTGATTTCTTCATCGTGCGGTTCGAGATAAATCGAGGACAGGATGCGGCGCGGGCGGCCAATTGCCCCAGTCACGGCCCAGTCCCATTCTTTGCGAACAACCGGGCGCAGTTCGGGCAGCTCGGCGGGTTCCATCATCTGGCCGAGCGAGCCATCGGTCAGTACCATAGCAATCGCGCGGTATTTCTCGGCCAGGTCGAAGGCCAGCACGGTCAGGTCAACCGATTCCTGCACGGTGGAGGGGGCCAGCACAATCGGTTTGTAGTCGCCATGCCCACCGCCATAGACGGCCTGGAAGTAGTCGCCCTGCGCCGGGGCGATGTTGCCCAGCCCAGGGCCGCCGCGCATGACATTAATCAGCACGCACGGCACTTCGGTTCCGGCGATGTAGGAAATTCCTTCCATCATCAGCGAGACGCCAGGACTGGAGGATGACGACATGACCCGCGCGCCGGTACAGGCCGCGCCGTAAACCATGTTGATGGCCGCTACTTCGCTTTCGGCCTGGACAAATGCGCGTCCCAACTCGGGCAGGCGGCGGGAAAGGTGTTCCAATATTTCCGACTGCGGTGTGATAGGATAGCCAAAATAGGCTTCGAGACCGGCGCGCACGGCGGCCTCAGCCATTGCTTCGTTGCCTTTGATTAACTGACGAGCCATGTTCTCTCCTATGCTCCCACCGGGGCGGCCTTGACGACCTCCCTATAAACAGTAATGGCTGCGTCCGGACATACGAGCGCGCAAATTGCGCATCCGGTGCAGCCATCCTTGAAGAGGCGGGCAGGGTGATAGCCTTTGGGGGTAAGGCGGCTCATGTCGAGTTCGATCACCCCTTGCGGGCAGGCGCTGATACATAGTTCGCAGCCTTTACAGTATTGGTCAGATACTTCAATCCAACCTTTTGCGGGCATTCGCTACTCCTTTATGAGAAGTTGGACAAAAATTAGCAGATATTTTCTGCTTCCTCATTATGACGTTTTCGGAAAAATGCGGGTAGTGCCAAGCGTCATAAACGAATGCGTACAAAACTCCTCCCTTTGTAAGACAAGTAGCGCAAGATAATATCTCGCGCTACAACTCCCAAATCAGCCAGCCTTTGCGCAGCCACTTGCGCCGCAGGTTGATTTGATAGCCGCGCCGGGCCAGCCCTTCAGCCGCCGAAACAAACCACTGACGCAATCCCCAGGTTTGCATGGGGCTGGATTCTGCGTAAGCGGCCTTCCAGGCGGCGAAGAACTCTCCAATTGGCTCGCCAGGCAGGACGCGGTGAATGTAGTTCTTGGGGAGAATCGTCTGGAACAGTTCCGGGTCGAAGCCGGGGTGGAAATTGGTAAAGAAGACCAGTGCTTCCTGGCTCCATCCGGTTTCAGTGCGTCGCAGGACGTTCGCCGCCCAGATTGCTCCGGTCGGGTTGGAAGTCCCCTCAATGAGCAAGCCGCCGGGCAGCACGCCGCGCGCCATTCGCTCCCAGGCAGAGGCGACTTCGCTCTCCTCGTATTGCCGCAACACGTTGAAGGCGCGAATCAATCGAACCGTCTCGCCAGGCTGAAGGGGCAGGTTAAAGCCGCCCAAGCGGAAAAAGGTGTAGGAATCGGAAAAGGGCAGGGCTGCGGCCACCCGCTGCGGGTCGATTTCCACGCCCAACACTTTGAGAGCCGGATTCAGCCGCCGGAAGCGGTCGGCAGATTCGAGCGTGGTCACGGCCTCGGCGCCGTAGCCGAGGTCTACGAACAGGGCATCTGCAAAATCCCCATCGGCGCGGGTGAGCAGGCCGGGGTCGTAGCGCAGCAGGAAATGGTCCACCTGGCGCAGGCGGTTGCGGGCGGTTTTGCCGCGCGTCACCTGGCCTTGCGGTTTTTTGGGCGCGGCCAGCGGGTGCGGTTTGGACGTTACGCCCCCCACACCTTAAAATCCTTCAAAATCGAGCCGCCCACGAACTCACGCAGGATGGAGTTATCGGGAATCAGGTCGGGTTCGAGCGGCAGGAACCATTCCAGGAAGGCCAGCAGGCGTTTGGTCTCAATAAATTCGGGCGTGTTGTGCGGCACCTGGCGCAAGAGCGGCTCGGCCAGCGGTTTCAGCACGGCCAGTTCATAGGCCAGCGCCGAGTTGAACATCACGTCCGCGTTTTCCTGGTAGGGGAAGATGTGCCGTTTTTCGCCGCGCCGCACCGATTCCCAGCGGCTGATGGTTTGCTGGGCGCTGTAGCCGCGCTCGCGCGCATCGCGCACGATGCGCCGAATCAGGCGGGTATCGGTGGTGGAGACGCGGTTGTGCCGGTCGAGATTGAGTTGGGTGAGGGCCGAAGCATAAATCTTGAAGGATTGCGAGGCCAGCGAAGCGGGAATCAGGCGCGGGTTGAGGCCATGAATCCCCTCCAGGATGATTAACTGCCCGGGCCGCAGTTGCACGGTTTCGCCGGGTTCGCTCAAGCCAGTCTTGAAGTTGTAATGTGGCAGAGGCACTTGTTCGCCGCGAATCAACTGCTCCAACTGTTGTCCAAGCAGCGCCAGGTTGAGGGCGTCAATGGTCTCGTAATCATACTGACCGTTTTCGTCTTTGGGTGTTTTCTCGCGATCGACAAAGTAATTGTCCATTTCCAGCGCGAACGGTGAAAGGCCAAGCGCCAGCAATTGCACGGCCAGCCGCCGCGAGAAAGTGGTCTTGCCCGAAGAGGATGGCCCAGAAATTAATACCAGGTGGATTTGCTCACGCCGTTCAGCAATTTGGCGGGCAATGGCAGCGATGTGCTGCTCGTGCAGGGCCTCCGAAACCAGGATCACCTCGCGGCTGCGCCCAGCCTGAATGGCATCGTTCAGCGCGCCAACCGATT
This sequence comes from uncultured Anaerolinea sp., assembly GCA_964422545.1. Taxonomy (GTDB): domain Bacteria; phylum Chloroflexota; class Anaerolineae; order Anaerolineales; family Villigracilaceae; genus UBA5195. The sequence continues at coordinate 140,120 of CAYRBO010000002.1, forward strand.
CAATGCCGAGCCGCTCTAACCAACTGCCATACTGGCGGAACGAATTCAGCAGTTGCGGAAAATCCTCCAGGGGCATTAGCGTCGTGGGGCTGTGACGGCGCGGGAAGCGCAGCGTAAAACCGCCGTTTGAGTTAACCAGCTCGAACCATTGCAGGTAGCCGGTGGAAGGCACCATGTAGCCGTGATGGTAGTCAATGTGGCTGCCCAATTGGTAGAGCGTGACATAAGGCTTGCGGCGGTGCTTAAGCAGTCGGACTTTATCGGGGTAGCCCTGGCTTTCAAACCAGGCAAGGGCTTCTTCTAGCATGGCTTCGCGGCGGGTGAAAGGCAGGTCGGCCTGCGCCAGACGGCGCATTTCGACTTCCAGCGCGGCAATTTCCTGCGCCGAAAGAGGTTCACGCTCCTTGACTTCGCAATAATAGCCGCCGGAGGCTACCGAATGGTCGATGTACAACCCGGCCTGCGGGAACAGATTGGAAAATGCGGCTTCGAGCAGGAAGGTGAGCGAGCGGCGGTAAATGCGCGCGCCATCAGAATCAGCCATCGTCACTGGCCGCAGGCGGGCTTCCATTTCGATGGGGTAGGTCAACTCATGCAGTTCACCGTTAACAATCACGCCAACGATGGGGGCCGGCCAATCGGCGCGGAGGACGCTGAGGAATTGTTCCGCGGTCGCGCCGCGCGGCCCTTCCAGCGTGCGTCCATCGGGCAGGTGCGCCTGGATGGTTTCACTGGGCTGGATGAAGTGAAAATCGGTCATGCGTTTTCTCCATGCAAGGAGTGTATTTTATCACCATAGGAGATTGAGCAATTGTTGCCCGCGCCAAAAACACATCGTAGTTAGGGGCTTATTCCTCGGGCCCCGCCTTCAACATTTCCATCAATGCATGAAACATCCCAGACATGCTGATTTTCTCCGGCTCCAGCAGCCACTGCACTTGCAAACCATCCATCATGGCGAAAACCAGCACGGTTAAGGTTTCGGCAGGGATGTCAAGACGGATTTCTCCCGCCTGCTGAGCCTGGGCAATCGCCTCGGTCATGTGTGCACGCTCGCGCTGGTAACGATGGACGAAAAACTCGTGCGCCGGGTGTTCTTGGGAAACGCTTTCAGCAACCAGGATAGTGAACAACTGCACCAGGCCGGGAACCGTTTCATTGTGTTCTACCAGTTCCGTTACCGCATCACGGAAATGGCTGCCCTCTTGTTGCAGGATGGCGCGCAAGCGTTCTTTGTCAATCCGATCGCGCTCCTCCAGCACGCTCATCAACAGGTGAGTTTTACTGGGAAAGTGGTGCAGGAGACCCGGCTCGGTCAGCCCGGCCGCCCTGGCAATGTCGGCCATCTTAGCGCCGCGAAATCCCTGCCGGGCAAAGAACTCGATGGCTGCCTGGATGATTTTCTCACGACTGGCGCGGGTACGTTCGGCTTGGGTACGTCGGGGAATGGCTGATTTTTTCATAATATCATTATACGTCCAAGTTCGCAATTTACCTACCTTGAATTAGGTAAGTTTGTGAAGTACAATACCAATTGTGATTGAATGAACCGCAGCACGAGGAACACTGTGAAAATTTGGAACAAGATTGCCCATTATCCTAATCTTGGCCTGGTGAGTTTGGCCTACATTGCTTTCATTTCACTGGGAATGCCAGACGGACTGCTGGGCGTGGCCTGGCCTTCCATTCGGGCAGATTTTTCCATTCCGCTCGATGCCCTCGGAATGCTGCTGACGGCTTCAGTCGCAGGGTACATGACCGCCAGTTTTCTAAACGGCCCGCTGATTTCCCGCTTCGGGGTGGGCAAGGTGCTGGCTGCCAGTTGCGCATTAACCAGCCTGGGGCTGATTGGCTATACCCTGGTCCCGGAATGGTGGATGATGGTGTTGTTGGGTGTTTTCGCCGGTTTGGGCGCAGGCGCGATTGACGCCGGTCTGAATACCTACGTCGCATCTCACTTTGGCGAGGGGTTAATGCAATGGCTTCATGCCAGTTATGGAATCGGCGTGACGCTTGGGCCAATCATTATGACGGCTGCATTGACGATGCTCAATTCGTGGCGCGTGGGCTACCAGGTTGTGGGCGGCTTCCAGATTCTCCTGGCGGCTGGTTTTGTATTGACCCTGGCAATGTGGAACCAGAAAGACGCCTCGGCAACCGGCGAGCAACCCAAACGCCTGACCGATTACAAAACCCCGCTGGGCGAAACCATGCGCCAGCCGAAAGTCTGGTTGAGCGTATTGCTGTTTTTCCTGTATGTCGGCGCGGAAGTATCGCTCGGCACGTGGACCTACAGCCTGTTGACCGAAGCACGAGGCATTGCCCCGGCGGTGGCGGGGCTGTTTGCAGGAAGTTATTGGGCTACTTTTACGGTTGGCCGGGTGGTGGCGGGCGTATACGCCAAACGAATGGGCGTCAACCTGCTGGTCACGGTTGGCGTGGCCGGGGCTTTGTCAGGCTCGCTCCTGCTGGCCTGGAATCCCTTCCCGGCGGCCAACCTGCTGGCGGTTGGCCTGGTTGGGTTTTCCATTGCGCCCATTTTCCCAGCCATGATGTCGGGAACCAGCCAGCGGGTGGGCGCGCGCTTCGCCGCCAACACCATCGGAATGCAGATGGCGGCCACCGGCCTGGGAACAGTGGTCATCACCAGCCTGGTCGGCGTCCTGGCGCGCAAGATTTCGCTGGAAGTCATCCCGCTTGCGATGGTGGTGGTTTTTGCCGCGCTGTTTGGCTGTTATATATTGGCTGCCAGGTCAGGTTTACCCGCCTGACCTTTTTCTATTTACCTAAAAGTTAAGGAGAGTATCGATGAAAGACATCCAATCCATTATTTCGCAAATGACCCTCGAGGAGAAAGCCGCGCTTTGTACCGGCGCCAGCGCGTGGACTTCCACGCCCATTGAGCGGCTGGGCGTGCCAGAAATGATAGTCTCCGACGGCCCGCACGGCGTGCGGCGCGTGCCAGATGTTCATGCAATGGGGATGGAGAGCCTGCCCGCCACCTGCTTCCCCACCGCATCCTGCACGGCTTCTACCTGGGATGTGGGGTTAATCCGCAAGATGGGCGAGGCACTGGCTGAGGAATGTATCGCCCTCAATGTAGATGTGTTGCTCGGCCCCGGCGTCAACATGAAGCGCTCCCCGCTGGGCGGCCGCAACTTCGAGTATTTCTCCGAAGACCCCTTCCTGGCTGGCGAACTAGCGGCCAGTTTCATCAACGGAGTCCAGTCGAAGGGTGTTGGCACCTCGCTCAAGCATTATGCCGTCAACAACCAGGAATTCCAGCGTTTTAGCATCAGCGCCGAAGTGGATGAGCGTACCCTGCGCGAAATCTATCTGCCCGCCTTCGAAAAAGCCGTCAAACAAGCCCAACCCTGGACGGTGATGTGCTCCTACAACAAAGTCAACGGCATCTTTGCCTCCGAACACTACCACCTGCTGACCGAAATCCTGAAAAACGAATGGGGCTTCGAGGGCCTGGTCGTTTCGGACTGGGGCGCGGTGCGCGACCGGGTGGCCGCGCTCAAAGCGGGGCTAGACTGGGAAATGCCCGGCCCGCAGGAACGCCGCGTGCAGGCCGTTGTCGAGGCGGTTCGCTCTGGTGAATTGGACGAGGCCGTGCTGGATGAATCCGTCCGCCGCATTTTGCGGATTGTGCTCAAGGCCAAAGAAACGCCCAAAACCGGCAAATTCGATGTGGATGCGCATCACGAACTAGCGCGCCAGATTGCCGCCGAAGGCATGGTGCTGCTCAAAAATAACGGTTTGCTGCCGCTCGCGGGCTGCCAGCACATCGCCGTAATTGGCCGCGCAGCAGAAAAAGCCCACTTCCAGGGCGGCGGCAGTTCGCACATCAACCCAACCAAAGTGGCTGTGCCGTTCAAGGAATTGCAAGCCCAGGCTGGCAGCGCCGAATTGACCTATGCCGAAGGCTACCCCGCTGACCAGTCTTTTCGGCAAGATTTGATTGACGAAGCAGTGAAACTGGCCCAGGCTGCCGAGGTAGCCCTGCTCTACATCGCCTTGCCCTCTTTCAAGGAATCTGAGGGCTACGACCGCAAAGACCTCGACCTGACCGAGCAGCAGGTGGCGCTCATCAAGGCAGTTGCCAAAGTCCAGCCCAAAACCGTCGTCGTGTTGAATAACGGCGCGCCGGTGGTGATGAGCGAGTGGATTGATGACGTGGCCGCTGTTCTCGAAGGCTGGATGATGGGCCAGGCAGGCGGCGCTGCGTTGGCCGATGTGCTGTTCGGCAAAGTCAATCCGTGCGGCAAACTGGCCGAAACCTTCCCGCTCAAACTGGCCGATACGCCCTCTCACACCAACTGGCCGGGCGGCGCGGGCGTGGTACGCTATGGCGAGGGTTTGTTCATCGGCTACCGCTACTACGACGCCAAGCAAATGCCCGTCCTGTTCCCCTTCGGCTACGGGTTGAGTTACACCACGTTTGAATACAGCAACGCCAGGGTTTCAGCGAACAAGTTCAAAGATGTCGATGGTCTGACGGTCACGGTGGATGTCACCAACACGGGCAAATTCACAGGCAAGGAAATTGTCCAGGTTTACGTCCACGACCAGCAGTCCGGTTTAATCCGCCCTGAAAAGGAGTTGAAAGGCTTCGCCAAAGTGGAACTCGAGCCAGGCGAGACCAAATCCGTCTCCATTAATCTAGATTTTCGCGCCTTTGCCTACTATCACCCCGAATACAAGCTGTGGATTACCGAAGACGGCGAGTTCGACATCCTGGTGGCTGCTTCGGCTGCCGATATCCGCCACAGGCTGACGGTGACGCTCGAATCTACGCTGAACCTGCCCTGCATTCTCGACAAAGAATCCACCATCCGCGAGTGGATGGCCGACCCGCGCGGGAAAGTTGTTTTTGGCCCGATGTATGCCATGATGGAAGCCGAAGCCCGCAAGATGTTCGGCGGCAGCGAGGAACCGCGCTACGGCACGGAAGGTGGGATTGGCATGGACGTTATGGAGATGTTCAACGATATGCCGCTGGTCAGCGTGCTGATGTTCCAGGCCGGGTCGCTGCCTATGCACCCCGAAGAGATTGTGGCCGGGCTGTTGCAGCAAGTCCATAGCATGTAATAAGCATTCCTAGCGGTCAGGCGAACAATCTCAGAGAATTGGACGCCGTCCGGGTAAAACCGGACGGCGTTTTATGTTATCAAGCAATGCCTGGTTGTTATCAGGACTATTTGCCTGCCAGCAGTTTCTCCGGCTGGCGGGCAAATTCAGTGAGCGGGATGCGCCCTTCGGTCAGCGCCAGCAGGGTTTCGGTCAACAGTTTATTGATAGGGGTCGGCACGCCGACTTTTTCCCCAGCGCGGACGACGGCCCCGTGCAGGTAGGTGACTTCGCTTTGTTTGCGTCCGGCGTGCAGGTCGATGTGGAAGGATGGCATTTTGCCGCCGCGGCCAGTCCCGGCGGCCCTGGAAAGCAGGGGCTTGGAGAGCCAGAGCGGGAGTTTGGTAGCCAACGCCAGGGCGCGGACGGGCGTGCCGGGCAAATCTACAACGTGAATGCCCTGGGCTTCCATCACCGCCAGGCATTCGCGCAGCTGCTCGATTTCCAGACGGTACAAGCCAGGGTGGGCAAAGATTTCGGCGGGGGTCATGTCTAAAATGGCCGAGGTGGGGTTGGCCAGCAGGTTGGTCAGCAGTTTCGACCATTTCATATCGGCGGCGACGGGGAAGAGTTTGGCGTTGAGACGGGCGTCATCGAGCGCTTTCACCAATCTTTTGGATAAGGGATGCCCCTCGGCGACGCCGACTCCGCGCAATTTTTCGAGGACGATGCTGCCGGGGCCCCTGCGCCCAACGGCGGAGGTGACGGTGCCGTAGATGACCTTCTCTGGGCCGAGGGCAGCGGCGATGGCGGGTTCGTTATCGACGCCGTTTTGCAGGCAGAGGGCGGGCGGCAGGTCGGCGGCGGAAACGGTGGATGTGAGAGAGCGGAGGGCGGTTTGGGTATCGAAAGATTTGAGGGCAAACAGCAGCACGTCGAAGCGGGTTCGAGACAACGCCTCAGCCAGCGAGGCGGTAAATTGTACGGTGGGTGGAGTCAGCGTGAAGCGGGTCTGTTCTTTCCTGCGCGGGTCGATGCCGAGGTCGAGGCTCATGCCCTGCGTAAGTAGAATCTCCACGACCGAGGGTTGTTCCAAAAAAACAACGTTGTGACCAGCCAGGGCTAAAGAGCCGCCAATGTAAGTGCCAATTGCGCCGGCGCCAAGGGAGAGGATGTTGAGTTTGTCCATGCTGTTTTTTCCAGGTGATGCGAATTGTCAATTCGCGCTACTTAAAACGAGGGTCGCGTTGCAGGGTAAGCCGCAGGCCGTGACTGAGCGGGATGGAGGGCCGGTAGCCCAGTTTGGCGGCGGCCAGGGTCAGGTCGGCGCACATGCGCGAGACGCCGCCGGAGGTCTTGGGGTTGTAGATGGCTTCTGATTTGCTGCCCGTGACGTCTAACACCGCTTTTACCAGGTCGCGCACAGAGGTTTCTTTGCCAGAGCCAATGTTGATGACCAGGCCATCGATGCCGGGGGCGGTGGATGCAGCAATCAGCCCAGAGACGACATCATCTACATAGACGTAATCACGGGTTTGCGAGCCGTCGCCATGCACGACGAGCGAACCGTTGCGCAGGGCCTGGCGCAGGAAGTAGGGGACAACCGGCGGGTGCGAGGCGGGCAGGTGTTGGCCGGGGCCGTAGGCGTTGAAGACGCGCAGGCAGACGGTTTCGATGTTCCACAGATCGCCGATGGTGTTGACGTAGTATTCGGCAGCCAGTTTGGAGACGGCATAAGGCGAGCGCGGGTTGGGGGGCATGGTTTCGCGCAGGGGCTGCTCTCCCTGGTCGCCGTAGATTGCACCGGAGGAGACCAGGACGACGCGCCGCACGCCGACATCGCGCATGGCTTCCATCAGACTGACCGCGCCGCCGACGTTGACGGCGTTGTATTCACGCGGGTAAAGCACCGATTCGGGGACCGAGACGCGCGCGGCGAGGTGGTAGACGCAATCGACATCCTGGAGCAGGGTCCAGAGTTTGGGACGGTCGTTGACATCGCCGCGCGTGAAGTGGACTTCGGGGGAGAGGGCCTGCGGGTCGCCGGTGGACAGGTCATCCAGCCCGCGCACGAGGTGACCTTCACGAACGAGTTGGTTGGCAAGAGCGGAACCTAGGAAACCGGCTACGCCGGTGATAAGGAAATTCATAATAATCTCTACTTGAGCGAATCGCAAGGGATTATACTGCCTGTTTTGCGCAAACCGCCTGCCAGCCGATTAGCAAAAATATCCCGATGGCCGTCATCGGGATATCAAGTTTTTTCGGCTCTCCCGTTTCTGACGGGATTCGTCCACAGATTTCGCAGATTACACAGATTTGGTTTTTAAGATCGGCGAAATCGGTGTCATCTATGGATATATTTTTACTTCTTTCCGTTAAAAACTTTAGTGGTCAGGAAAATGGTAAACACGAATTTTGTACACGGAACGCACGGAATTAACGGAATCTCACGGAAAGCAGCCATTTTTTTCCGCGCGCCCGAAGGGCAGTCCGCGTTTTCCGTGTTTTCCGTGTCCCAATATATTCATCACATTCTTGACCAATACATCTTTCCGTTAAAAACGGTAGAGCCGTTTTTTCATAGGATAGGATGGCTATCCATTATATTTTTTATTTTGCCGGAGTGAAGTGGGGAATGGGATGTGAATTTGGTTTAATGTTCGCGTCCATTACATGGGGGCAGCCATCCCAAATTTCCTGGGGGTAGATAATCTGGTTGGTGCCAGGCAGTTGTTCCATGAAGAGGCCAGTGTTCAGGTTGATTCCAAAAGGCAGGTAGGCTTTATAAACCAGTTGGCTGCAATAGAAAGCGCGGTCGGTATCGGGGTCGAGGAAATTCAAGTTATAGGGCTTGCCCAACTGGGCCAGACAATAGGCTGCCACGCCCTCACGAATGGCGATTTCCTCGTCACGGCCGAGGCCAATGTCTTGCAAGGGGTAAGCCACACCGTAGAAGGTGTCCACCAGCATCCCGCGCTCCGGCATGGTATGTTCAGCGTCCCACAAGCCATCGCGGATTTCAAACGTGACGACGCCCAGCGCGCCCGCTTCAATACAGCGTCCTTCGGGGCCAAGATAGACGGCAACGTGGTCAACGTCGCCGGGGACGAGCATCCCAATCAGCCGCCAGAATTCACCGGGCAGAATATCGGGCTTGCCGTTCATGGTGCAGATGACATCGCCGGTTTTGAGCGGGACTCCGTTAATTTCGTAAGAATGAATCATGGCGCAGGCTCCACGCTCAATTATACGCGATGTGGCATGAGAAGTTGCCCTGACCGGCAGCTTATGCACTCAATCATGGTCACCTGGAATTAGGAAGAATAAAGACTGCGGGGCTATCGCATTTGGATTTTTTATCCGCTAATCTGCGCCAATCTACATAAGACTCTACTGCAAAAAGGCAATTAAACACAAAGGACACAAAGTACGCGAAGGATTCTTGAGAACCTAATTTGAAATCTTCAAATTTCTCGCAAGAAATATGACGAAATTTGCGCAATGTCTTAAAAACTTTGTGACCTTTGCGTCCTTCGCGTTTAGAAAAAGGTTTTTGCAGTGGAGTCACATAAATTTCTAAGAAAATTAGCGTGAATTCGTGAGGATTAGCGGATTCTGAAATAAAAAAGCCGAGTTTTAAGCGTCAAGATTTTCAAATGCGATTACCCTAATAAAGACTGAATTTTGCTTGTACAAATTGGTTTCTTTGTGTATAAAATAGAGTTTATGCTGCGAATCAACCTGTTCGGCGCTCCATCCGTATACGATGAAACTGGCAAGTCCCTGGTCATCAGGCGCCGCCTGACGCGCGCCCTGCTCTACTACATTGCCGCCCAAGGCCGCCCCATCACCCGCGAACACCTGGTAGACCGGTTCTGGCCTGACGAACCGCTGAACAAAGCCCGCGCCTATCTGCGCGATGGGCTGGGGAAAGTCCGCGAAGCCCTGCCCGACAAAGAACTGCTCCAGACAACCCGCGAGAGCGTTATGCTCGATTTCCATCGGGTCTCAGTCGATTTGCTCGAAATCCAATCCCTGCTTCAAACCATCCATGCCAATATCCGCAAACTGCCCGAAAATTCGCCCCTGCCTGCTGAAACCTATCGCCAAATGCTCAAGGTGATGCAAATCTGGGATGGACGCAGTTTCCTGCCGGGCGGCGACGTAGAGTTTTCTGACGAATTAAGCGACTGGATGCGAGAGACGGAAGAGCAAATCACCCGTGAACTGGTGCGCGTCACCAAACGTCTGGCAGCGCACGAGGCGGCCTCAGGCCATCCTGATCAGGCCAACCGCTGGCTGATGACCGCCCTGCGCTTCGACGAATTCGACGCCGACATACACCAGGCAATCCTTGAAAATTACTTAAAAAATGATTCGGCCAAAGAAGCCAGGGCTTATTTTGAAGCCCTAGAAAACACCTACGGCGACAAAGAAGACTACCCGCACGGCGTGCGCGCACTAGAATCCCGCATTTATGCCACGCCATCTTCTGACATTCCAGCCCTACCCCCTGATTGGAACGTTCGCCAAAGTCTGCAAGTTCCTTTCATCGGCCAGGAGGAGATGCTGGAGGAAATGGAGCGCGCTTACCGCGTGGGCGGGGGCATTCTCGTTTATGGCGAGGCCGGGTCTGGGAAAACGCGCCTGGTGCAAGAATTTTTCCGCCGCCAAAAAGGTTTCCCGCGCCTGATGCTGGCCTCCTGCCAACCGCTCGAGTCAGGCATGCCTTTCGCTCCCTGGATCAGCCTGCTGCGTAACTCCATCAGTCATGCGGAATGGCGCAAACTGGACGCGAGTTGGGCCGATTCGCTCAGTCTATTGCTGCCAGAACTCGTCCAGTTTCGCAACAATAAAACATCCTCGCCACAAAAAACGCCAGATGTGTCGCGCAGCGCGCTGCTGGAGGCCATCCACAAAACCTTGCTGTTGGCATCCAACAAAGACCCGATTATTTTATTCCTCGATGATGTCCACTGGGCAGATGAATCAACGCTGGCGATTGTGGCCTACCTGCTGCGTGAGGAATTTTTTAGCCAGGGACGCGGCTTGCTGGTGATGACCGCCCGCATCGAGGAGCAAAATCCACAGTTGGACCGTTTCTTGCTTACATCTTACCCGCAGCCGGTGCGCCGTCTCGAAATGCGCGCTCTGACCTCCGAAGAAATCGCAGAGATGTGTGAACAGGTGCTTTCCCGCCCGCTGCCATTTTCTATCGTTGGGCAACTCGGACAGGATACCGGAGGAAATCCCTTCTTCTTGTTAGAAATCCTCTCGCGTTTGCAAGAAATCTATCCGGCAGATGAACTGACCGATGCCGAAAGCCTACCCCTGCCCGCCTCGATTAGTGAGCTGGTCAAATCGCGGCTATCCTCGCTCTCTCCTGAAGCGCGCGAATTGCTCTCCATCGGCGCGGTGATGGGCAGTTCGTTTGAGTTGGCAGTCATCGAAAAAGCGGTCAGTTTTTCTGCCGAACAGGTCATTGATTCCCTCGAATCGCTCGAAGCAACGCGCCTGGTGCGCTCCCTGCCAGGCGACCGGCCTATCTACGCCTTCCGCCACGAAAAAATCCGAGAGAGCCTGCTCAATGAACTTAGCCCAGGCCGCAAGCGACTGCTCAACCAGAAATGCGCCCTCGTCCTGGAAGACTATCATGGCAGCCAAAAGGATATGGTTGCATCGAAACTTGCATTGCACTATGAAGCCGCAGGTGATTTGTTGAAGGCTTTTGAGTATTGGAAGAGTGCCGCAAAAAATGCCTATCGATTGGCATCTTTCTATGAATGCGCGGAGGCCTATCACCGCGCCGAACGCTTGCTCCCCCGCGCGGTTGGCCTAACAGACGAACAGATTTACGAATTATATGCAGCCTGGATGACATTGGCCTTCGACAACGACGATGCCCCGGAATTAGAACGTTTGGGGCAGAGTCTGGGAGCGCTTGGCCGGGAACGCGCCAGCGAGCTTTTGACCAGCGCGTCTTTCACGGCCCTGGGCGAGGCTCACATGGCGCGCAATCAATTCGAGCAGGCCTACGAAACCGCCAAGCAGGCCTTTTCGCATGTTGCCCGCAGCGGGAATAAAATTGAAATGGCGCGGCTGATGGTGCGCCTGGGAATTTACCTGACCATGATGGGACGGCTTCATGATGCCCAGGGCTGGTTCTTGAAGGTACTACAGGATACGCACGATGCAACCGAGCCGAGCTTGGTCATCTCCCGCGCCGATGCAAACCACCAGATGAGCATGATTGAGAACCTGTCTGGTTTTCCTACCCGCGCTCTAGACTATTCCCTGCGGACAATCCAAGATGCCGATTCTGTTGGGTATCTGTACGGGAAAATTCTTGCGCTGAGTTCTCAGGCTTTATCGCACTTGTTATGTGGAGAACCGGGCAAAGGGCGTGAAGCCTGCCATCAGGGATTGGCGCTGTTAGGTCAGATATCCGCCTGGCGCATGGCGGCTTATCTCGGACTTTACTGCGCCATGAATGAACTGGAGATGGGCCTGATTGGCCCGGCCTGGAAACATGCTCAACATGCCCTCGACCTGGGGCGCAAGTATGGACATAACGAAATTATGTCTCTCGGCTACTGTATCCTGGGCGATATTCATTTAAATTTATCCCATTTCAGGAAGGCTTTGCAGGCTTATGACCAGGCTTATCTTGCAGCCGGAGAACATTTTATCCGCTGTGGGAGCCTCTACCGGCGCGGATATTGCCTTGTCAGGCAGGGTGATAAAGCCGGACTGGCGTCAATTGCGCAAGGCATGGAAATTGCCGAAACGTTGGGTTTGAGTGGACTTCTCACCATTGCAGCGATAAGCGAATTAGCAGCACTGGCTGAGTTGGACGATATGGATAGATTTGAATCGCGAGCCCAGTGGTTCCTGGCTGAAGCGCCGCCGCGCATTGGGGCCGGATTGCCGCTTTGCACAGTCAAACGTTTGCGCGCGAAACTACTCCTGCGCCAGGGAAACCCTGCCGAAGCCTTGCAAATGCTTGGGAACACTACTGCCTGGTATCACGACCATCAATACCGCTGGCTGGAGCTGGAATGCCTGGAAATCGAGGCAGAATCTCTTGCCCAAACCGGGCAGAATCACACCGCAATTCGCAGTCAAATCGAAACCATTCTCGATGAACTTGAAAACGGCCTGGAAGACGCCCCCATTCTATTTGAGTGGCAGGAATTTTGGGAAAAACACCATCTTCCTGAACAAAATGAAAGCCCCTAACAAATTTGCAAATTTGTCTACGTTCTGTCTACGCAGATTCAGTATCATTTAGACAATAAATTGAAACGTGGTGGGGCCCACGTTGCAGACACCGGTACACAGGAAGGGGGACTTCCGCGACCGGTGTCTGTCTTTAACTGATAAAAACGTCCCGAAGTCAAAACCTTCGGGACGTTGATGTTTTATACCTGCGGCAGGTTCCTGCGCAACAGGCTATACATATCCAAGCCGCGCGCCGCGCCTTCTGCCACACAGGTCAGCGGATTATCGACCAGGTAGGCCGGAATGCCCAGTGACTTGGTGAGCAGTTTGTCGATGCCGCGTAAAAGCGCGCCCCCGCCCGTTAGAGCCATGCCCCGGTCGATGATATCGGAAACCAGTTCCGGCGGGGTTTTTTCGAGCACCCGGCGGCAGGTCTCTGTCAAGGCTTTGAGCGGGTCCTGTAATGCCTCGACGATTTCGCCCGTCGTCAGCGTTACCGGGCGAGGCAGGCCGGTCACCTGGTCCTGTCCCTGTACTTCCATGCTTTGTTCGGTATCCTGTGGAACGGCCGCGCCGATTTTAATTTTCATCTGTTCCGCGGTGAAAGGCGAGATGATGATGCCATATTTGCGGCGCACATAGTTGACAATGGCTTCATCCATCTGCTGGCCGCCAGCCCGCATCGTCTCGGCAGAGACAATGCCATACATCGCCAGCACGGCAGCCTGGGTTGCTCCGCCGCCCAGGCAAGCCACCATGTTGCCGGAGGGGGAATTGATGGGCAAATCAACGCCCAGGGCAGCGGCCAGCGGCTGCTGGATGAGATAGGCATCACGCGCGCCCGCCTGCAAGATGGCCTCATGAACGGCGCGGCTCTCTACGCTGGTCACGCCAAACGGGACGGTAATCATCACATTTGGTTTGAAAATGCGCAGTGGACTGCTGACGCGCTGGAGCAAAGCCCAGAGCAACCGCTCTGTAATTTCATAATCGGCGATCACGCCGTTTTGGAGCGGGCGGGCAATTTCGAGCGTATCGGGAACGCGGCCTTCCATATCTTGGGCCGGTTTGCCCACTTCGACGATTTTCTGGTCGGCAACATCAATTGCAACAACCGTCGGTTCTTCGACGATAACCCGCTGCCCTTCGGCAACGCGCGTGTACATGGTACCCAGGTCGATGCCCAGGTCTTTCGAGAATCCTGCCATGGATGGGGTTTACTCTTCGTAGGTTCGTTTGGATGAACGGAAACGCTTTGCGGCATCGAGACGCAGGTTGGAGCGGCGCAGGGCAGCCTCAAGCGCCAGGTAGGTATCCACATCTTCAGGCGTGACTTTTGCAAGAGCTTCCTCGGCGCGTTTCCGGGCAGACTCGGCGCGCGCCACGTCAATTTCCTGCACATTTTCGGCGGCATCGGCCAATACGGTGACGATATCGGGCTGGATTTCTGCCACGCCGCCCGCCACCGCGAAGACTTGTTCGTGTCCCTTCTCGCGCACTTTGATAATCCCATATTTAAGCGTGGTCAATAGAGGCGCGTGATGCGGCAGGACGCCCATCTCGCCATCCATGCCGGGCAGGACGACGATGTCTGCGTCGCCTTCATAGACCATGCGGTCTTGCGAGACAATTTCACAACGGATAGGCATAGGGTTCTCCGGTATCAGGTGTCAGGTATCAGGTGAACCCTGACACTTGACACCTGGTGTTTGATACTGATTACCCGCCCTGGGCCAGTTTTTCGGCCTTGGCGCGGGCATCGTCGATATTGCCGACCATTTGGAAGGCCTGTTCGGGCAGGTCGTCGCATTGCCCATCGAGAATTTCGCGGAAGGAGCGGATGGTGTCACGCAGCGGGACATAGACGCCCTGGATGCCGGTGAACTGCTCGGCGGTGACGAAGGGCTGGGAGAAGAAACGCTCGATTTTGCGGGCACGACTAACCAGCAATTTATCGTCTTCGGAGAGTTCATCTACGCCGAGGATGGCGATGATGTCTTGCAAGTCTTTGTAGCGCTGCAAAACGCGCTGGACTTCGCGGGCGGTGGCGTAATGGTCGGCGCCGACGATGTTCGGGTCGAGGATGCGGCTGGTGGAGGTGAGCGGGTCGACAGCCGGATAAATGCCTTTTTCGGCGATGGAGCGTTCCAGCGCGATGGTGGCGTCGAGGTGGGTAAAGGTCGCCACTGGGGCCGGGTCCGAGTAGTCATCCGCCGGGACGTAGACGGCCTGCATCGAGGTAATGGAGCCGGTGCGGGTGGAGGTAATGCGCTCTTGCAGTTCGCCCATCTCGGTTGCCAGGGTCGGTTGATAGCCTACGGCGGAGGGCATGCGGCCTAACAGCGCTGAGACTTCAGAGCCAGACATGGTAAAGCGAAAGATGTTGTCGATGAACAGCAACACATCGCGGCCCTGGTCACGGAAATATTCCGCCATCGCCAGCGCCGAAAGAGCCACGCGCAGGCGCACGCCCGGCGGCTCGTTCATCTGGCCGAAGACCATCACGGTATCTTTCATCACGCCCGATTCAATCATTTCGCGGAAGAGCGCGCTGCCCTCGCGGGTGCGTTCACCGACGCCCGCAAAAACCGAGTTGCCTTTGTGGACGCGCGCGATGGACGAAATCAATTCGGTGATGACGACGGTCTTGCCAACGCCCGCGCCGCCGAAAATACCGGTCTTGCCGCCTTTGGTGAAAGGCGCAATCAGGTCGATGACCTTGATACCGGTCTCGAAAATTTGCACGCTGGTCGATTGCTGGTCGAAAGCAGGGGCCGGGCGGTGAATGGGATAACGGTCTGCCGCTTCGACCTGGCCTTTTTCATCAATAGGATTGCCCAACACGTTGAAGATGCGTCCGAGGGTGGAGGGGCCAACCGGAACCTGGATGGGCGCGCCAGTGGCGGTCGCCGGAACGCCGCGCTGGAGGCCATCGGTCGAGTCCATAGCCACCGTCCGCACCCAGTTGTTGCCGAGGTGCTTTTGCACTTCCAGAATCAATGCATCTTTGCCTTCGCGCGGCACTTCAATTGCTTCGTACACTTCGGGCAGTTCCCCCTCAGGGAAAGCGACATCTACCACGCCGCCCAAAATTTGAACTACACGTCCGGTTGCATGAGCCATTATTTTCCTCCAGATGCCTGGGCCAGCGCTTCGGCGCCGCCCGCGATATCGAGCATGTCGTTGGTAATTACTTGCTGGCGAACTTTGTTGTATTGCAGTTGCAAATCGCCGACTAGTTCGAGGGCGTTATCCGTGGCGTTGCGCATGGCAACCATGCGCGCGGCATGTTCCGAAGCCAGCGATTCAAGAATCGATTGATAAACTTGTAAGGCTGTAAAGCGCGGAATAATTTCATCAAGAATCTCGCGCTCTGCCGGTTCGTAAATGTAGGCCGCTGAAATTTTTCGAGTTGGTTCGAAATCTTCCACTCGGCCTTCACCGCTTGCCACTTCGAGGGGCAGCAGTTTTTTGACGGTCGGGTCTTGTTTGACCATATTGACGAAGTCGGTATACACCAGGTATACCTCGTCGGCGCGGCCTTCCAGGAATTCCTGCACTGCCAGGCGGCCAATCGCCGAAACGTCGGAAAACGACGGCGCGGCGGGCAGGTTGCTGAAATCGGCAATCACGTTCAGGCGGCGGCGCACGAGCAGGTCGCGGCCTTTGCGCCCAACGGCGATGTAACTGACCGGGTTCGGCCAATCTCTAAAGTGGCGCAGGGCAAAACGAATCAGGTTGGTGTTATACGCGCCCGCCAGCCCCCGGTCGCCGCTGATGACGACCACCAGGGTCTTTTTGACTTCGCTGCGGGCCGTCAACAGCGGATGCAAGGTGTCGCGCCCGGGCTGGGTAGAGATATGCGTCAGTACCTGCCAGGCTTTGGTGGCGTAAGGCCGCGTCCCCATCAGGGCGGCAATGGCTTTACGTACTTTGCTGGCGCTGACCGCCTGCAAGGCGCGCGTCACCTGCGATATATTTTTTACGCTCCGAATGCGGAGTCTCATCTCACGAGCAGAGGCCATAGGTTCTCCATATTACGAATTACCGAATACGTAATTCGTAATTCGTAATTGGTTACGCCTGCCAGGTGGCTTTGAAGGTCGCCAGCGCTTCGCGCAATTTCTTTTCGGTTTCTGGCGTAATCTGCTTCTTTTCGACAATATCTTTACCGATTTCAGGGTGCGACTGGTCGAGGAATTTGGTCAGGTCGGTTTCCCACTGTCGCATCTTATCCACCGGCACTTCATCGGCAAAACCTTGTGTACCGGCATAGATGACCATCACCTGATGTTCGAGCGAGACCGGCGCATACTGCGGCTGTTTCAGGATTTCCTGCATTCGCCGTCCGCGATTTAATTGTCCCTGGGTGGCTTTGTCAAGGTCGGAGCCGAACTGGGCGAAGGCAGCCAACTCACGGTAGGCAGCCATATCCAGGCGCAGACGACCGGCGACCTGGCGCATAGCTTTCAGTTGGGCCGCGCCGCCCACGCGCGAGACCGAGATACCTACGTTCACGCCCGGGCGAATACCGGCATTGAACAGGCTCGATTCGAGGTAAATCTGTCCGTCGGTAATGGAAATCACGTTGGTCGGCACATAAGCGGATACGTCACCGAGCAGGGTTTCGATAATCGGAAGCGCAGTCAGCGAGCCGCCGCTGCCGGCTACTTTGGCAACGGTATAACCTTCGCCTTTTTCTTTGGCAGCGTGTTCGGCGTCGTGTTTTGCCATTGGGCCGGCATAGACTTTGCCATCGACTGCATCTTTACGAGTGGCTTCTCCCTCGAAGCCCGCCCTGACAACAGCATAGTTGACCGAAAGGCGCGCAGCGCGCTCCAGCAAGCGGGAGTGCAGGTAAAACAAGTCGCCCGGGTAGGCTTCGCGTCCGGGCGGACGGCGTAAGAGCAAGGAAACCTGGCGGTAGGCCCAGGCGTGCTTGGAAAGGTCATCGTAGACCACCAACGCATCGCGGCCTGTTTCCATGAATTCCTCACCCATAGCGCAGCCTGCGTATGGCGCAATGTATTGCAGCGCCGCGGCTTCATCTGCCGAAGCAACGACCACAATGGTATGATCCATTGCGCCATAGCGTTCGAGCAGGGCAACGGTGCGGGCAACGGCAGCCTTCTTTTGCCCAATCGCCACATAAATACAGATGAGGTCTTTGCCTTTTTGGTTGATGATGGTATCAATGGCTATCGCAGTCTTGCCGGTCTGGCGGTCCCCAATGATGAGTTCGCGCTGGCCGCGTCCAATCGGAATCATCGCATCGATGGCTTTGATCCCAGTTTGGACCGGGGTATCCACGTCCTGGCGCTGTACCACGCCCGGCGCAATCCGCTCGATAGGGCGATAGCCGCTAAACTGGATGGGGCCTTTGCCATCAATCGGCTCGCCGAGCGCGTTGACCACGCGCCCAATCAGCCCGTCACCAACGGGAACAGAAGCAATGCGCCCGGTGCCGCGCACGGTCATCCCTTCGGTGATTTCGGAATACTCACCCATGATGATGACGCCGACGCTGTCTTCTTCGAGGTTGAAGGCCGTTCCCATCACGCCATTCTCGAACCGCACCAGCTCCTGCGCCCGGATGTTAGCCAGGCCTTGCACGCGCGCAATCCCATCCCCGGCCTCAACCACAGTGCCAATATCACTGATGCTGACCTCGGGCTGGAATGCTTCAATTTGCTTCTGGAAATCGCTGGTGATTTGCTTAATCAGGTCTGTCATTTTGCCTCCACGCCAAAATTTATCCTGCCTTTGGTGTTTTTCGACCCGTGGGTCGTTTTTTGAGTTAATGGGTTTTTTGTTAAATCGAAAGAGTTCTGGCCGTTTGCAGAACGGGCTAATCATACCTGAAAGGGGGGTAAATGTCTAGTTACATAGCGCAGCCGCTTGACGGGCCGCAGCCAAAGGCTGCTATGATTTGCGCTCATCGCGCAAATCCTGCGCCATAATACTACATCACGGGCAATAAACTGCGCAAAGGTTTGTCAAATGGTAGGGTATAATAGCCACTTGTCAAAATTCAGTCATTGAATATAGGAGAAAGTCATGACAAAAGCCAATCTCATCGCCCCCTATGGCGGTAAACTGGTCAACTTAGTGGTCGAAGGCCAGGAACGCGAGGAATTGCTAGCGCGCGCGGCGCAGCTGCCCTCTATCAAAATTTCCATGCGCGCCCTGTGCGACCTGGAACTGCTGGCGACCGGCGGTTTTTCGCCGCTCGATACCTTCATGGGCAAGGCCGATTACGAGCGCGTGCTGCGCGAAATGCGCCTGACCGATGGCACGCTCTGGCCGCTGCCCATCACCCTGACGGTTGACCCCAAAGAACTGCCTACAGTGGGCGAAGACATCGTCCTGCGCAATGCCAACAACGACGTGATTGCAATCCTCACCCTGGATGAAGTCTATCACTGGGACGCCGAAAAAGAAGCCGCCCTGGCCTATGGCTCCACCGATTCCAAGCACCCGATGGTCTCAGAGATGACCCGCTGGGGTCGGGTTTGCATCAGCGGCCCGCTCAAAGTGCTGAACCTGCCCAAATATCACGATTTCGTCGAGCTGCGCCACACCCCTGCCCAGGTACGCGCCAAACTTGAAGAGATGGGCAATGATAACGTGGTCGCCTTCCAGACCCGCAACCCGCTGCACCGCATCCACGAGGAACTGACCAAGCGCGCCGCCGCCGCTGTCAACGGCTCCCTGCTCATCCACCCGGTGGTGGGCATGACCAAGCCGGGCGATGTAGACCACTACACCCGCACCCGCACCTATAAAGCCCTGGTCGAGAACTACTACGATAAGAAAACCACCCTCCTTAGCCTGCTCCCGCTGGCGATGCGCATGGCTGGCCCCAAAGAAGCCCTGCTGCACGCCATCGTCCGCCGCAATCACGGGGTCAACCACTTCATCGTAGGCCGCGACCACGCCGGCCCCGGCAATGACAGCGCCGGAAAACCCTTCTACGGCCCCTACGATGCCCAAATATTGATGAAGGAACACGAGGCCGAACTCGGCGTTAAGATGGTTCCCTTTGAAATGCTGGTCTATCTGCCCGATGAAGACCGCTATGTCGAAGAAAAAGACATCCCAAAAGGCGCCAAAACCCTCAACATCTCTGGCACGCAGGTGCGCGATGAATACCTCGCCAAAGGCAAGCTGCTACCCGAATGGTTCACCCGCCCCGAAACCGCCGAAATTTTGCGCCAGAGTTACCCGCCGCGTCATAAACAGGGCTTTTGCCTGTGGTTTACTGGCTTAAGCGGCGCGGGCAAGAGCGCCACCGCCCAAATTATCGCCGAACTGCTGCTCGAATATGGCCGTGAAGCCACTGTTTTGGATGGCGATGTCGTCCGCACCCACCTGAGCAAGGGCCTCGGCTTTAGCAAAGAAGACCGCGACACCAACATCCTGCGCATTGGGTTCGTGGCCGGTGAAATTGTCCGGCATGGCGGAGCGGTCATTTGCGCGGCCATCAGCCCTTACCGCGCCGCCCGCGAGGAGGCCCGCAAATTTGTCGGCGAGAACTTTATCGAAATCTTCATGGATACCCCAGTGGAAGTGTGCGAACAGCGCGACGTGAAAGGCCTTTACGCCAAAGCGCGCCAGGCCCTGGCCGATGGCAAGCCGATGGGCTTTACCGGCATTGACGACCCCTATGAAGCGCCGGTCAACCCCGAAATTACCCTGCAAGGCTACGGCTCCACGCCCGAAGAGAACGCGCACAAAGTGGTTGCGTACTTGCAAGAAAAGGGCTATCTGCTGAAGGCGTAATTCGTAATTGGGAATTGGCAGTTCGTGACGGCTGGCTGGGGCAAAGTTCGGGCCAGCCGTCACAAAATACTTCGCTTCTTTACGGATTCATCGTTTCTCGTTCATCTTTTCTGCACCC
Organism: uncultured Anaerolinea sp.; assembly: GCA_964422545.1. Taxonomy (GTDB): domain Bacteria; phylum Chloroflexota; class Anaerolineae; order Anaerolineales; family Villigracilaceae; genus UBA5195. The sequence goes on from CAYRBO010000002.1 coordinate 160,320, forward strand.
CTTGTCCCGTCTTTCCTCTTTCCTCTTGCTTCTCATCTCCCTCTTTGCCGGTTGGATGGTCTGGTACGTCACCCCGGCGGGACTCGGTTTAACCAACGATTCCGCCGCCTATATTGGGGGAGCCCGCTCCCTTCTGGCTGGAACCGGCTACAGCGACATCTGGCTGGATAGCACCCGTGAACCGGTGACCCATTACCCGCCGCTTCTCTCGCTGACTCTGAGCGGAATCGGCCTATTGACCGGCCTCGACCCGTATCGGGCAGCCCGCGCCCTACACCTCGTTCTCTTTGCCGCAAACACCGGGCTGATGGGGCTGCTTGGGTTTCAGATGACCAAATCGCAGGCGGCCAGCGTGGGCCTGGCCCTGCTTTTTTGCACCAATGCCGACCTGCTTCGCATCCATGCTCAGGTTTTGAGCGAGCCGCTCTTTCTTTTCTTCTCTTTGGCCTCTTTCCTGACCTTTTCAATCGCCGTCGAACATCAACCCGACCAAAAAACAACCCTAGAAAAACCGAAAACTGGGAACCGGATACTGGACACTGGTTACTGGTTACTGGCTACCGGTTTTCTCACTGCCTTGGCTTTCCTGACGCGCTATTCCGCGCTGGCATTGATTGCCACTTTCCTGACTGCCATTTTCCTGCTTTCTGCGCAAGCGCGTTTTCGGAGAATCGCCTTTTTCTTGGGCGGGGTCATCCCACCAATAGCGGCCTGGTTTATCCGCAACAGTCTAGTCGCCGATTCAGCAACCAATCGTATCGTCCAATTCAACCCGATTCAAATTTCCAATGTGCGTACCGGGTTGTGGAATGTAGCCCATTTCCTTTCGCCTGCGCCAGTGATGGCTGAATGGATGTTCAAGTCAGGGGCGCTGAACATCTTACTCGCGTTGTTTGGGCTGGGTCTGCTCGCCTGGCTGGCATTCAACGCCTGGAACATTCTCTTTCAATCGCCAAATTCCCCAATCAGCAAATCACCAAATCCCCTCGTTTTTACCACTGCGCTTTACATCTTCGGCTACCTGGGCGCAGTCTTGTTCTCGATGAGTTTTTTCGATGCCAGCACCAAATTTCAGCCGCGCATTCTCGCTCCCTTATACGTTTCCTGGATGATTTTACTGGCGGCTGGGTTAAATACGGTTGGCACAAAACCCAACCGGGCGGTCCTGGGCTGGGGAGGGGCAATTTTGGTGCTTGCGGTTTCGATGTTTAGTATTCGACAATCCATCATCGAACTGCGTGAAATAGACGGACTAGGCTATGCCTCCTGGCGATGGCGGCAGGCGGAAGTGCTGGCATATATCCGAAACTTGCCGCCGGATATCGCAATTTATAGCAATTCCCCCCCGGCAGTGTATCATGTCACCGGGCGGGCCAGCCGGGTTATTCCGACCCGTATCAACCCGGTCACTGGTCTGCCGCGCAGTGAATATGACCAGGCCCTGGCTGAAATGCGCGATGAATTGCTGGCAGGCCGGGCAGTATTGGTCTTGTTCGATGTTTCGGACATCGAAGATGCCTTTGGCGAAGAAAACGCGTTACAATTTGACGGCTTGGCCCTGCTCGTCAAAGCGCAGGGACATGTGCTATATGGAGTACCGGAGATAAAATGAAAATTCAAGAAAAATTCGATTTGACTGGCCGAGCGGCTATCGTCACAGGCGGCGCCGGGCTGCTGGGCGTGGAGTTTTGCCGCACCCTGGCCGAGGCGGGAGCCGCCGTTGCAGTGGTCGATTTATTGGCTGAGAAATGCGCCGCCGTCGCCGCCGACCTGACCGGGGCCGGATACAAAGCCCTGGGCATCGCCACCGACATCACCCGCCCGGATTCGGTCAATGCGATGGTGGAAGCAGTCGTCGGGACGTTCGGGCGGGTGGATATCCTCGTCAACAGCGCCGCGCTCGACCCCAAATTCGACCCCGATGCCGTCTCCAAAGGAATTGCCCCCGGCAAATTCGAGGAATACCCGCTCGACCAGTGGAACGCCGCCCTTAACGTCAACCTGACCGGCACCTTCCTCGTTACCCAGGCGGTTGCAAAGCAGATGGTGGCGCAGGGCAAGAAGGGCAGTATCATCAACATTTGCTCGACCTACGGGCTAAACGGCCCCGACCAGCGCATTTACCGCAAAGCCGATGGCTCTCAGCCGGCTTTCAAGCCAGTTTATTACACCGTCACCAAAGCCGGGATGGTCGGCTTTACCAAATACCTGGCCGCTTATTACATGGAGACCGAAATCCGCGTCAATATGCTAACCCCTGGCGGCGTATACAACAATCACGATGAAACTTTTGTCCAAAACTATGCGGCTAAAACCATTTTAGGGCGCATGGCGCGTAAAGATGAGATGAATGGCGCGCTGCTCTTCCTGGCCTCAGACGCTTCTTCGTATATGACCGGCAGCAATGTGATTGTAGATGGCGGCTGGACGGCGTGGTAGGTTGGTAATTGGTAAATGGTGATTGGTAATTTCAAATGGAAAATCATCGCAAAATTTCGGCGGTTGTAAAAAAGATTGCGCAAAATCAACAAACCAGCGATTTCGCATATTGGCAGAGTCGTCCGCCTGCGGAGCGGATTGCGGCCCTGGAAGAAATCCGGCGTGAGTATCACCAGTGGAAATACGATGCTGAACCAAGACTTCAAAGAGTTTATACAATCGTTAAACGATAACGGCGTGCGCTACCTGGTCATTGGTGGGTATGCAGTGGCATTTCATGGGCATCCGCGTTATACCAAAGATATCGATATCTGGGTCGAAATGTCGCCTGAAAATGCCGCCCGCATGGTCAGAGCGCTTGAGCAATTTGGCTTTGGGTCATTGGGGCTGAAAATGGATGATTTCACCACGCCCGACCAGATTATCCAGTTAGGATACCCGCCCAGCCGCATTGACATCCTGACCACGCCAGCAGGGGTGGAATTTGCGAGTTGCTACGAAGCGCGCGTCCAGGTCGTGATTGATGACGTTACCGTTCAGTTCATTGACCTCGATAACCTGAAAAAGAACAAAAAAGCCACCGGGCGGCATCAGGATTTGGCCGACCTCGAAAATTTGGAATAACTCATGACCGAAGTTCTCGCCCTCATCCCCGCGCGCGGCGGCTCGAAAGGCATCCCGCGCAAGAATATCCGCTCGTTTTGCGGCTATCCGCTGATTGCATATTCCATCGCGGCAGGATTGCAGGCCAAAACGGTGACGCGCGTCCTCGTCAGCACCGATGACGAGGAAATTTCCGCCGTTGCCCGCGCATGGGGGGCCGAGACGCCCTTCCTGCGCCCGGCGGAGTTCGCCCAAGATAAGACCACCGACCTGCCGGTCTTCGTCCATGCGCTCGAATGGCTGGAGAAAAACGAAGGCTACCGGCCCGACGTCGTCGTGCAGCTGCGGCCCACCTCGCCCATTCGACCGGTCGGGTTGGTGGATGACGCGGTGCGCACCCTGCTGAAGCACGCCGACGCCGATTCAGTGCGGGGCATCGTCCCAGCCGGGCAAAATCCCCATAAAATGTGGCGGCTGCCCCAGGGCGTCGATGCCCCGATGCAGAATCTGCTCGAGGTGGAAGGCATCGAAGAACCGTACAATGCCCCTCGCCAGATTCTCCCCGATGTCTACTGGCAGACCGGGCACATCGACGCGATTCGCCCCGCCGCGATATTGAACGGTTCGATGAGCGGTAAGACGGTTTACCCGCTGCTGATTGACCCGAATTTCACGGTGGATTTGGATAACCTGCGCGATTGGGCGCGCGCCGAATGGCTGGCCCTGAATGGCGGCCTGGAGATGGTTTGGCCGGGCCGTGCCAAACGTCCCATGCCCGCAAAAATTGACCTGCTGGTGCTGGATTTCGACGGCGTGGTGACCGATAACCGCGTTTGGGTGAGCGAAGATGGCCGTGAGATGGTGGCCGCCTGGCGCAGCGACAGCCTGATTATGAGCAAACTGCGCGCTGCCGGTACGCAGGTGGTCATTTTGTCTTCAGAAACCAACCCAGTGGTGGCGGCCCGGGCGCGGAAAATGAAAGTCGAAGCGATTCACGGCGTTGGCCTGGACGATAAAGCCGCCGTGCTGAAAAACCTGCTCGCAGCGCGTAATATTGACCCCGCGCATGTGGCCTACATCGGAAATGACCTGAACGACCTGCCCTGCTTCGAGGTGGTCGGTTGGGCGGTGGCGGTAGCCAATGCCCAGCCCGAAGTGTTGCGCGCTGCCGATTTTGTCACCAGCAAACCCGGCGGTCACGGCGCGGTGCGCGAAGTGTGCGATTTAATTTTAGAACACGCAAGGACTCGATAATTCGTTTATTCGATACTCGATGCTCGAATATCGAATAACGAATATCGAATAACGAATATCGAATAACGAATAAACCACAGGAGAAAAAATGGCTCGTCAAATCAAAATCGGTAACAAACTCGTCGGTGATGGGCAACCTGCCTACATCATCGCTGAAATCGGCATCAACCACAACGGCGATTTGGGAATTGCCAAGGAGATGATTAAGGCCGCCGCCCATGCCGGCGCGGACGCGGTCAAGTTCCAAAAGCGCACCCCCGAAGTCTGCACCCCGCCCGAACAGCAAAAACAAATGCGCGAGACACCCTGGGGCTACATTTCCTATCTCGATTATCGCTACAAAGTCGAGTTTGGGCTGGAGCAGTACCGCGAAATCGACCGCGCCTGCCGCGAACTGGGCATCGACTGGTTTGTCTCGGTTTGGGATGAGCAGTCGGTGGATTTCATGGAACAATTTGACACCCCGGCTTATAAAATCCCATCGGCTTCGATGACCGACCATGCCCTGTTGCGGCATGTCCGCCAAACCGGGCGTCCGCTGATTGTTTCGACTGGCATGTCCACCATGGACGAAATCCATCGCGCCATGAACGCGGTCGGGCTGGACAATCTCATCATCATGCACACCACCAGCGCCTACCCCTGCGACCCCGACGAACTGAACCTGCGCATGATTGAAACCCTGCGCCGCGAATTTCCCGATACGCCGATTGGCTATTCCGGTCACGAGGTTGGCCTGGTTCCCTCGGCGGTGGCGGTGGCGCTGGGCGCCTGCTCGGTGGAACGCCATTTCACCCTCGACCGGGCCATGTGGGGCAGCGACCAGGCTGCCTCGGTGGAGCCGGGCGGCTTCGAGCGGCTGGTAAAATATATCCGTGTCACCGAAGCGGCCCTGGGCGACGGCGTGAAGCGCGTCTATGACAGCGAACTGTCCTCGCTCAAAAAATTGCGCCGGGTGCGGACCAATGAGTAATCAGTAATCAGTAAATGCTGATAACTGATTACTTACAACTGACAACTGATAACTGATGACTTCCCCCACCATCTACCGCCTCCTGCGCCCGACTGCGAAGTATGCCCAAGCCGTATTCCGCTGGAAACGGCTGGCCTTTACCGAAGCGCCGCCCATCTTTGGCAACGCCAAACCCAAGAGCGGCTCGCACCTGCTAACGCAAATTCTCGGCGGGTTTTGCCGCATTGCGCCCTATGCCTATGTGGAGTCTGAGCCGGTGCGCACGGTGAAGGCTGCTGGTGGACGATTCAGCGCGGATGAGACTCTCAGCCAACTGAAACGTATTCCACGCGGAATCATCGGCTGGGGCTATGTGGATGCGACCCCCGAAAACATCGCCTTCCTCTGTCAGCCGGAGCGCGTCAACTATTTCATCTATCGTGACCCACGCGATATGCTCATCTCGCACATCTTTTTTGCGACCGACATGCACGAGGGGCATGGGATGCACGAGTATTACCAGACTCTCTCCGATTTCGATGAGCGGCTCAAAGTTGCCATCACAGGCATCGATAAAAACGGGCTATATATGGTCAGCGTCCGGCAGCGTTACGAAGGCGTCTTCCAGTGGCTGGAGCAGCCTGCGGTGTTATGCATCCGCTTCGAGGAACTGATTAACGACCGGGAGCGGGTTCTAAACCAGATGCTCGACCAGGTCGAAAAGACCGGCTACAAACTCCCCACCCCGCGCCCAAAAGCGATAGAAATCCTGCTCGAAACCATCCAACCGAAAAAGTCGAAAACCTTCCGCTCCGGCAAAACCGGCGAATGGCGAAAGTATTTCAAAGAGGAGCACAAAGCCCTGTTCAAAGAAGTTGCCGGGGATTTGCTGGTCAGGTTGGGGTATGAGAAAGATAACGACTGGTAGATTACGCGCTCAAAGCGGGAAAGTCCCCGAAGCGCAGCGGAGCGGGAAAGTCCCCGAAGCGGGATTGATTCAACGGATAAAAAATTGTAAGATGGATGTAGAGTTGTGTTATGCCTGAAAACATCCAAAACATCCTGCGCGAATTGAAAGCCGGGCTACGCCGCATTTACGGCGATCAGCTGCATTCCGTGATTCTCTTTGGCTCTTACGCGCGCGGCGACGCCCATCCGCCTGACTCAGACATTGATGTGATGATTGTCATGAAAGGAGAATTCAACCGCTGGGAAGCGGAGCGACTCTCCTCCGAGTTTGTTGCCAACCTTTGCCTTGAACATGATGTGGTCATCTCATGGGTGTTCGTCTCCGAAAGAGAATACGCCAGCAGCAAAATGCCCCTCTTTCTCAACGTCCGCCGGGAAGGGTTGACTGTATGATAACGCCCGAAATCCAGCACTACCTGAATCGTGCGCAGGAAAGTCATGAAGTCGCAAACGTATTGTTGGAGAAACAGTTTTGGGGATTTTCGGCAGCCCAATCGTATTACACCATGTTCTACCTGGCGCAGGCGTTACTGTTCTCTAAAGGGTTGACCTTTTCCAGCCACTCCGCAGTGATTGCTGCCTTTGGAAAAGATTTTGCCAAGACCGGCTTGCTTGACCCTCAATTCCATCGTCGCCTGATACTTGCCCAGAGACGCCGCGAAACCGGGCATTATGGCATGACGCAAAATGTGACGGAAGCCGAGTCACTCGAATCCTACCAATGGGCTGAAGAATTCTTTCGGGCGGTGAAAGACTACCTGGCAAAGGACTGAATCCGACTCCAACTCCTGGCTGGCGGAAATCGCACGATTTCCGCCAGTTTTCTGTGTGGAATTTGATTTTTAGTACTACATGTAGTACTAAAAAGATGTTGAAATGACAAAAAAAGACAAATTGCTGGCGCAATGATAACAAAAACAGGTAACCAATGTCTCGCGCAATCGATGAATATCTGAAATTACCCTATACCATCAAAGTCACCTACGATGCTGACGCCGAAAACCCCGGCTGGGTGGCGCAGGTGGCAGAATTGCCCGGCTGCCTGACCCAGACCGACACCTTCGAAGAACTCGGCGCGATGGTGCAAGATGCCATGCGCAGTTGGTTCGAAGCCGCCCTGGCGCTGGGGAATCCGATTCCCGAGCCTGTTGCGGATGAAGAATATAGCGGCAAATTTGTGGTGCGCCTGCCGCGCTCGCTGCACCGCCAACTGGCTGAGACCGCCGAACGCGAGGGCGTCAGCCTGAATCAGCTGGTCAATGTGGCGTTGGCCCAGGCCGTTGGGCAACTAACCGTCGTTACACATCCGGCCCGTGAAAAATTGTCCCATCTCGTTGTGGCGGAGAAAAAATAGAACTGTGAAAACCCTGCTCTTCCCCAGCCTCCAGCGGCGAATTGTTCGATTGCTCAATAACGCCCGCATTGCCCTGATGGCCTTCCGCGTTTCCCGCGCCGCGCCTGCCCCGCGCGACATGCGCCCGATTGCCTTTTTCAAGGCCTCCAGCGGCCTGGATGACCTTTCGTGGAACAGCGCCTTCCACTTGCTGACCTCGTGGGGCCTGCGCCTGCAAGGCATCCCGGTCGCCTACTTCGCCTGCAATCGGGGCATGAGCCGCTGCGTACTGGGGACCAATCGCAGCGACCCAGGCCAAAACCCGCCCTGCCGCTCGTGCGTCTTTCAGGCAAAAACCTTATATTCCGGTATTCCAGTTCACCAGTCAGCCGTTTCCTGGTTCACCTTCAAGCGCGACGCCAAACTCGAAACCGCGCTGCGCAGCCTTCAACTTTCGGAACTTTTTACCTTCAACTGGCAGGGCATCCCGCTTGGTGAATTGTGCCTGCCCGGCCTGCGCTGGATTTTACGGCGGCACAATCTGATAGATGACGACGCGACGAGGTTCTTCTTCCGCGAGTACATCCTCTCCGCGTTCAACCTGGCTCAGCGCTTTGAGCGTTTCCTCGACACGGTCAACCCGCAGGCGGTGGTCGTGTTCAACGGGCAATTCTATCCCGAAGCAACTGCCAAATGGGTGGCGCGGCAGCGAGGCGTGCGGGTCGTCACCCACGAGGTGGGCCTCATGCCCATGACGGGATTCTTCACCGACGGCGAAGCCACCATCTACCCCATCGAAATCCCCGAAGCCTTCGAACTGAACGAGGCCCAGAATGCCCGGCTGGATAAGTATCTCCAAAATCGCTTCCAGGGCAACTTCAGCATGGCCGGAATCAAATTCTGGCCGGATATGAAAGGCCTCGACGCGGCCTTTTTGCAAAAAGCGGCCGGGTTCAGGCAAATCGTCCCGGTCTTTACCAACGTCATCTTCGACACCAGCCAGCCGCACGCCAATACGGTCTTCCCCGATATGTTCGTCTGGCTCGACCTGGTACTGGATGCCGCCCGGACGCACCCTGAGACGCTCTTCGTCATCCGCGCCCACCCCGACGAGACCCGCCCCGGCAAAGAAAGCCAGGAGAGCGTGGCCGAGTGGGTCGAAAAGCGCCGCGCCACCGACCTGCCAAACGTCGTTTTCGTGCCACCGCATGAGTACTTGAGTTCGTATGAACTGATTGCGCGCGCCAAATTCGTCATGATTTACAATTCCACCATCGGCCTGGAGGCCTCGATTATGGGCGCGGCGGTGCTGTGCGCGGGCAAGGCGCGTTTCACCCAATACCCAACCGTTTTCTTTCCCCAAAGCGTCTCCGAATACCGCGCCACGCTGGAAAACTTCCTGCAAACCGAACAAATCACCGTGCCTGCCGAATTCCGCCGCCACGCCCGCCGATTCCTGTATTACCAGTTGTTTCGCACCTCGCTGCCTTTTGGCGAGTTTCTCAAGCGCGGCATCCTGCCGGTCAACGCCCGCCTGAAACTATTCGAGCCGCGCCAACTCACGCAGTCGCCTGCCATCCAAACCGTCACAAAAGGATTGCTGCACGGCGGTGATTTTTTGCTGGAAGAGCCATGAACTGCTCTATTGTCATCCGCGCCTATAACGAGGCCCGCCACCTGCCGCGCCTGCTGGAAGGAATTAAACGGCAAACCGTTCAGGATGTGGAAATCATCCTGGTCGATTCCGGCTCGACCGACGACAGCGTGGCGATAGCCCAATCGTTCGGCGCGAAAATCGTCCACATCTCGCCGCAGGAATTTACCTTTGGGCGTTCGCTCAATTTGGGGATAGCCGCTGCCACCCGTGAATTGGTCGTGATTGCCTCGGCGCATGTTTACCCGGTTTATCCCGACTGGCTGGAGCGGTTACTCGAACCTTTCGCCGATTCTAGCATTGGGCTGACTTATGGCAAGCAGCGCGGCGCCGAAACCAGCAAATTTTCTGAACACGAAATTTTCGCCCGCTGGTTCCCCGATGTCTCGACCCCGCGCCAACCCCATCCTTTTTGCAACAACGCCAACGCCGCCATCCGCCGCTCGCTGTGGGAGATTCATCCGTATGACGAGACCCTGACCGGCCTGGAAGACCTGGCCTGGGCCAAGTGGATGCAATCAAACGGGTACGGCCTGGCCTACGTTGCCGAAGCGGAGATTATCCACATCCACAACGAAACGCCCCAGGGCGTGCGCAACCGCTACCGGCGCGAGGCAATGGCCTTCAAACGGATTTATCCCGAAGCGCACTTCAACGCTTACGACCTCCTTCGCATGACGAGCAGCAACATTTTGAACGATTTATGGCACGCGGCAAGGCAAAAAGCGCTGCTCAAACATTTTGCCAGCATTTTTTGGTTCCGTTTCAACCAGTTTTGGGGAACTTACCAGGGCTACCGCCAATCGCTCGAATGGAGTTGGAGCCTGCGCCAGACCTTCTATTACCCGCGCGGCACCGATGCGGTCGAAAGCCCCAGGCGCGAAGTCGAGCCGATTCAGTACACATAGCGCGGGGGTTCTCCCGAATCAGGAGCAATATGAGCACCGCTTCCATGAATATCGAATTCACCGGCAAAATCTGGACCTGGCGCGGCCCGGCTCCCTACTACTTTGTGACCATTCCAGCAGAAGAGAGCGGCAATATCAAAACCGTCTCAAACCTGGTGACCTACGGCTGGGGCGTGATTCCCGTCCATGTCCGCATTGGCAAAACCGAATGGACAACCTCGCTGTTCCCCAAAGACGGCTTGTACCTGGTTCCGCTCAAAGACGCCATCCGCAAAGCGGAAGGCCTGGCCGAAGGCGACGAGGTGACCATCCGGCTGGAGATTCGGTGGTAAGAGAGTAACTGCTCAGCCATTGTGGTTTCGCGGGGATGAATCCCCTACTCATGGCATAAAAGTCCGCTGAAGCGGACTAGCCCGAAGGGCTTTTTTGTACTGAGGCAGGGCGCTTGCCCCCGCCATGGGGGTTCGCCCGCCGAATCCGGCGTGAAATCAATTAGCCTGAGCAGTTACGTAAAAGATATCAAAACGAATCGGTTTTCCCTTCATGCTGCTGGCCTTGTGGGCCTGGGCGATGATAATGGGGAAATCCGATTCCTGAATCCCGTATTTTTTTAGCAGCGAAGTCTGGGTGGGTATAGTTTGCCCCTGGTAAAAAAGCTATCGTAAAATGGGATGGTGTATTAACTCGGCAAATTTTATGTTGGATCGAGGCGTCACAATGCATCTTTGCAAAGTTCAGATCAAAAACTTCCGCAATTTAGAAGATGTCACCGTTGAGTTGGGTGAAAAGGTTGTTTTGCTTGGTGAAAACGGCGCGGGCAAAAGCAATTTTTTGGAAGCCTTACGCATCTTGCTAGATTCAAATTATCGTCCGTCGCTTGGTGAAGATGATTTCTCACGTAATGGTCAAAAACCATTTGGTGGGAGAAAAATTGAAATTCATGCCTGGTTTTCAGGAATTGATCCGGAAAAGGACAAAGACTTACTCACTTCAGCCCATGACTGTCATGCAACACAAGAAAATGTTTTTCAAGTATCAGCCGTTTATCGCCCTAAAGAAAATAAGCAAGGAAATGCAACAACGGAAGACGATTACGAGTTAATCCGATATGGCGGCGGCGATGAAAAGAACACTGGGGGCGCAAGAAATTTTCGCCAATATGTGCGCTTTGTGTTAATTCCCGCAGTGCGCGACATGGAACGAGACATGCAGAGTTGGCGCACCTCCCCCTTGCGCCGCCTGGTTGAGATGATTTCCCTGGCGAATGACGCGACTTTTCAGACCGTTGCAGATGATGTTAAAGGCGCTTCGGCAAAATTGCAAAAAATTCCTCCGCTTCAAGACTTACAAAAAGAAATTCGTGAGGCGTTAGGCAGTCTGGTTGAGGGGCAAGCCATTGAACCAACCATAGGAATTGCCGCTGCCAATCCTGAGGACCTTTTACGGTTACTCACCATCCTTGCCGAAACAAACTTGCCTATCGAGCGCAGCAGTCTTGGCATCTCGAATGTGCTTTACCTGATCACCTGGCTGATTTACGCCAGACGTTTGCGCAAAATTGCGCCCACAGGTGACCAAAAACCAGAATACATTTTGATTGCTATCGAAGAGCCTGAGTCACATCTGCATCCACATTTTCAACGATTAATTTTTGAGAACGTGTTCCAGCAGGAACATCTATTGCTGGTTTCAACGCACTCTCCAACCATCGTGAGCATATCTGACCCACGCCACTTTCTTGTCTTAAGACGATCCGAAAATGAAATAAAGGCTTGCTCTACGGCTGGTTTTGCCGCAGGAGATGAAAAAATGCACAAGGATGTCAGCCGCTATCTGGATGCCACGCGCGGCGAAATGGTTTTTGCGCGCGGTGTCTTGCTGGTTGAAGGAGATGCAGAAATGTTTCTCCTGCCTGCTTTTGCTCGAAGAATGAAAGAGGCTGGAAAAATACCGCACTCACTCGACGGCGCGGGCATTAGTGTTTGTAATGTCTATGGGACAGACTTTACCCCTTATGTAGAATTTCTCAAATTTTTAGATATTCCCTTTGCCATTTTGACTGATGGAGACCCAAAAAACACAGTGACAGGTTTGACACGTGGGCTGGATTTAGCGAAAAAACTGAATTTACCGAATATTGCAGCAATTGAAAGCCAATTTGAAAATCAGGATTTAAGCGCTGTTCGAGATAATTTGGCGCAAGCCGGTATTTTCGTCAACGAACAAACTCTTGAAGTGGAATTGTTGAAAGCAGGATACGAGGGTGAATTCTGTGATGTTTACGGGGAACTCGGTGCTAGTGATGTGAGAGAAAAAAGTTTGAGAGAACTTATCCAAGATAAAAACTTTGAAACAGTTATCAAGCGCATTGAAACGCGTGGAATGGGCAAAGGACGCTTCGCCCAAAGATTGGCGGGCAGGCTGGACGCGAACCGCGTGCCGCCCTATATCCAAAACGCCATCTGCTATTTGCTGGAGAAAATACCCAAAATTGCAGTGCTGCCCCCGACAATTCCAGCCAGCGATGCGCCAACTGAAACAATCGAAGACATCCCTTTCTAATCAATGTCTGAATATCTGAAACGCGTTCAACAAATAGAGCAAGACAACGAGCAGCGGGCTGCCTTCCATTCCAAAGGCAGCCAGGTTGTCATCGCCGGTCCCGGCTCTGGAAAAACCTACTTGTTGACTGCCAAAGTGGCAAAACTTCTGCTTGATGGTACAGTCCGCTATCCGCAAAAAATCGCTTGTATTACATTTTCACGGCAATTGGCTGAGAAGTTGGTCAAAGAATTGCGTGAGTTGGGGGTATATGATGACGAGCGCGTGTATGTTGGTACGATTCACGCCTTTTGCATTGCTGAGATTCTGATGCCAGCGGTTAACTTGCTGCCACCTGGCACGATTCCCAATCCGTTTCGGATTGCATCGGAGGAAGAAAAGCAAAATGCTTTATCCAATGCCTTACGATGTCAGAAAAAATCTTTTCCAGAAAACAATCGGGATAAAAAAACCATTCTCAGCGACTTGGACAAGTTCCGGCGCAGATATTTTATGCCTGATCAAGGTGACTTGTCTTGCACAATGTTTCCAGAAGCAAGCAACTACAGCCAGAATAATTTGCGAAATTTAAATTGGACAAGACTGGCAATAGATTATCGCAAATATATTAGACATACATTCCGTGCTGCAATGGATTTTGTTCAGATCGAAATGCTCGCCTTGCATATTTTGAAAACAAAGCCCAGTCTTGTGACAACGCTTTCGGCTGCTTATCCCTGGTGGTTTGTGGATGAATATCAGGACCTCAGCCCACTGTTCCATCAAATGGTTATGCATCTCGTTGAGCAAAAACGCATCTCTGTGTTTGCAATTGGCGACCCCAATCAGTGTATTTATGAGGAGTTGCAGGGCAGCAGACCGGAAAACTTGGATGAGTTGGCAGATATGGTGCAGCGTGTTGAACAAAAGGAGCTAATTCGATTATTGACAAATTATCGTTCTCCCCAAAATATCATTGATGTTAGTGATTGTGTTTTAGAGAAAAAAAACGGTTATCAATCTGTCGACAAAGAAATCAGGGGTGATGTTCATGTAATTTGGATAAACAATTATCTTATGCCAAATCTGGTCTCCAGAATGCTAAAAAAACTCGATGCAATACAAGGTAGCGATGAGAAATTAGCCATACTCATTCCCGAAAAATCAACAAGAGACAGTTTATTGCCGAAATTAGAGCCATTAAACTTGGATATGAGACTTTACAAAGACCCAAATTTCAACTTAAACACCGAATTGCTCGAATGGCTTCAAAAACTTGCCCAATGGTGTTCAGGAGAAACGGTTTACTTTTACGAACTAACCCCGTTTTGGCATGGGTTTTGCCAGCCCAATGGCGCAAGTAATGAGACTGAAAACTTTCAAAGAGAACGCGAATTGTTTGATGCAATCTGGCAATTGCGTAAAGGTGATATGTTGCTTGGTAATTGGCTGAAAGAAGTCTGGCGCACTGTTTTGACAGAGGAACGCCTGATAGAGTATGAGAAATTCCGTCCGGACGATGTCAAAGAATTCAGGCAATTGCTAAAAGCAGTATCTACTGTTTCGCGATTGAAAAAGAAAACAGTACATTCTTTTGGTAGGACAGATGCAAAAATTTTGTTGACCACTTTCCACAGCAGCAAAGGACTTCAATTTGATACAACTATTCTGATTCATTTGGATGGTATTCGTCCAAGCCAGTCGGTGCCAGATTTGCGTAAACGATTAGCTTATGTTGCTGTTTCGCGAGCAGTATCAAAGTTATATATTTTGGCGTTCAATGAGCATGGTGGTGGTGAGTTTGCTCAAAAACTAAAAGGTGTGTCTGGCGAGCACTGGACTTGCGATCAACAGGGCAAGATAGCCAAACGCGTTCAATGAAAACTCATCTTATCAAACCCTTAACAGGTTCCTGTCGAAAACACAAGGCTTCGCCTTTCTTGCTGTTTATCCCCCATTGACTGCCGAAAAGACCCGCACCTGGTCGCTGTCTGAGACGATGGCCGTCTCGGCCTCCACCAGCTCGCCGTTGACGGCGGCCAGCGCCACCTCGGGCAAGGGAATGCCCACTTGCGCTAAAACCTCCCGCAGCGGGGTTGGCCCGCTGAGGGAGATTTCCAGGGTGTGCTTGCGCCCCGGCATGTAAAAGGTGACGTGGCCGCCGGCGTACAATTTCATGGTAATTGGTGATTGGTAAGTGGCAGTTCGTAAAGTTCGCTGCTTACTGATTACTGCTCACTGGATACTGGATACTGACCCAATCGCCCACTCCAGCCCCAATTGGCGCAATTTTTCGGGGGTGGGCAGGCCGGTTTGGGGGTCCCAGCCTTTTTTCTGGTACAAAATTGTGAGCGATTGCTCGAACTCGTCGCGCGGCATGGCCTGGCCTTGCAGCGCGCCGTTTTCCAGGCCGGTGAAGAGTCTTTCGGGCAGGGTGTCGTCTTTGCGGGTGAAGCCCTCGCGGGCGTTGAACAACCGCGCCAGGTTGGTGGCGCGCTCGCCAATCGTCAGGGCTTCCTCCATTGAGATGTTCCAGCCGGTGGCGGCGTTGATGGACTGTAGCACGTCTTCGGGCGGGATGAAGGAGCGCGGGGCCGGGCCAAAGAAGCAGAAGCCGGTCACTTTTTCCAGGCTGCCCCATCGCTCCAAAATGTAGAACATCTCCATCTTCTCTTCGCCCAAACTGCGCGGCGGAAGGGCCTGGGTGATGCCCAGCGGCGCGGCGGCCTTGAGTTGAATGGCCTCCGGTTTGGCAAAGGCGGTATCGTGCGCCACCACGAGATGGTCGGCGCCAATTTCGGAGATGGCATAGCCCATGCCCACGTTGAATTTGCCGCGCGGCTCGTGCATGGCGAGTTCCTGCCCCTTGACTTGCATAGCAAAGAAGGGCGCGTCTCCGCCGATTTTTTCGGCGGCGCGTTTGCTGCCCTCGGCCAGCAGGTCGCCGATTCCCTCGCGGCGGGCAATCAATTCAATCGTTTTCAGCATAGCCTCGGCGTTGCCGAAGCGCAGGTCGAGGCCGCCGGTGTCTTCGAGGGTGAGCAGACCATGCTCGAAGCATTCCATCGCAAAGGCAATCGTCGCGCCGCACGAGATGCTGTCGAGCATGTAGGCGTTGCATAGTTCATTGGCGCGGGCAATTGCGTGGATGTCGCTGATGCCGCAGTTGGGGCCAAACGCGCCGACGGTTTCGTATTCCGGGCCGCCATAGGGCGATTCACGTCCATCTACGGCCACCTCGCGTTTGCAGCGCACGGCGCAGGCGTAGCAGGTGCGGCGGGCGGTGAGCAATTCCTTCTCATACACTTCCCATTTCACATCGTCCACGTTTTCAAACGCGCCCTGGCGGAAGTTGCGGGTGGGCAGAATGCCGCCGGTATTGAGCGGCTCCACCAGGCCGGGCGTGCCGCGTTCCTGCAAATCCCAACTGAGCGGGTTTTCTTTGACTGTCTTGGCGAGTTTGCCGCCGATTGCCATCAGCGTTTTGGCGTCGTAAGCCAGGTTTTGGTAGCGCTGATTGCCGCGCGCGGCAATGGCGCGCAGGTTTTTGCTGCCCATCACCGCGCCCAGGCCGTTGCGCCCGTTGAAATGGCGCAGGTCATTGGTGATACCCGCAAAGCGCACCAGTTTTTCGCCCGCCGGGCCAATTTGCAGTACGCGGATTTTGTCATCGCCCAACTCGGCGCGGATGGATTCCTGCGCCTCGGCAGTGAACCGGCCCCACAGGTGTTCGGCAGGCCGGATTTCAGCCTGCTCGCCGTTGACCCAGAGATAGACCGGCCTGGGCGATTTGCCCTTGACGACAATCGCCTCCCATCCGGCCATCTTGAGTTCCGGCCCCCAAAAGCCGCCCGCTTCCGATTCGCCGTAGCCGCCCGTCAGCGGGGAGCGGGCCGAGACGACGTAGCGCGTAGCGGTAGAGACGGGCGCGCCGGTGAGCAGGCCGTTGGCAAAGACCATTACATTCTCCGGCGAAAACGGGTCGGTATGCGGCGGCAGTTCCGTGAGCAGGATGTACCCGGCCAATGCCTTGCCGCCGGGGTACATGCGGTAGAAGTCTTCGCTCAGGGTTTGGGTTTCGAGCGTTCCGTTGGTCAAATCAACGCGCAGGATTTTGGCAGTTGTTCCGTACATGGGGGACTCCGTTGGTCGTGATTGGTTATTCGTAATTGGTGATTGGTAAATGGTGAATGGGAATTACCGATTACCACTTACCTTTCCCAAACAAGGGCGCACGGCACGGGTGGAAAACCAGGGATTTCGACCATTTCCACCGGCCAGAGCGGGGTGGGGGTGATGATTTCGTTCTCACTCTCGCCGAGCAGAATGGTATCTTCCATTTTCGCGCCCTGCACAGTGGGATTCCAGGCCAGGGCCTGCCCGGCGGCGAGGACATCCGTCCCGCCGGGGGTGGCGATGTACTCGCGCGGCTCGTAGCCGGTTACGCCGCCCTGGTGATGGTGCTGCCATTCGCCAGGGAAGCCAGCCTCGGCATAGGCGGCCTGTCCAACTTCGAGCAGTTCGCCGAGCGTCTTTCCAGGCTGCGAGTGGGCGATGAAGGCCGCATTGACCTGCGCCGCCGCGCGGATTTTGCGCTCCAGGTCGGCGGGGATTTTCCCAAAGTGTACCATGCGCGAGACCGAGCAGACCAGCCCGCGCCAGCGCCCGCTCAGGACGAGCAGGGCGTATCGTTGCAGTTTTTTGCTGGTCGGCAGCGGGTGGCGGTAGGGACGCTCATCGGTGGCAACCAGGTTGACGATGGGCTGCACGCCGCGCTTTTGGGCCGCGCCGCCCAGCAGGGCCGCAATTTCGTATTCGCTCATGCCCGGTTGAAGCCCTTCGGCGGCTTCGGTGATGGCTTCGGCGCACAGGCGGCCCAATTCCCGAAATCGCTGGCCTTCTTCGGGGGTCAGGCGCGCCCGCAGACGGGAAATTTCAGCGCTGATGTCTTTGCCATTACCAAAAGGGACATCGCTGAGGAAGGTTTTTCCCGCCAGAAGGTCGTTCAGCCCTTTGAGCGGCGCCGCCCAGGGCGAGAGGACGAATTCCCAACCCTGTTCGGCCAGTTTTTCTTCCTCTTGCAGGCGCGGGGCTTCGATGTTGTTGGTAACGACATAACGCTGCTCGCGGGTGATGACCAGCGAGGCGGCGCCCTCCATCGTAGCGGTGTTGACATACGAGGCCGCGCCCCCAGTGGCCCAGGCGAAACTACTCACCCGGCGCAGCAACAAGGCTTCGGCGTTGTGTTTTTCGAGCAGGGAGTGGAGGAGGGGGAGTTTGGTCATGGTTCGATGTGGCGCAAAATGCTATTTTGCGCTACTTCACATAGGGGATGGTCGAAACGGCGTGCGGCAGGAAGCCGACCGGTTCGCCGGGCTGTAAACGCGCCAGGGCCTGGTCTATGGTGGCTTGCAGGTCGTCAATCGGGTTGAGGAGCAGGGCGCGCGCCAGGTCGTGATTCATGTCGGTATAGAGATAGTAATCAGCAATTGCGCCATCGCGGGCGAACTGATAGGCTTTGTGCGGGCCAATGCGAAACCCCTCGGCTTTGAACTTCTCGCGCACTTCGGCCAGCGAGGTTTTGCCCAGCGTCCAGGCTTCGTAGTGGTCGCTGCCGCTTCCTTCGGGGCAGGCAGCGGCAATCAGCACTACCCCGCCGGGACGGGTGATGAGAATGGCGTGTCCGAGCGCTTTTTGAGATTGATAAACGTTGATGTCTTTGGGGTGTCCGCCGGGCGAGGTGATGACCAGCCCGTACTTTTGCGGCACGGCCACCTGGCAGGCGCGGCGCGAATGTTCCAGGCCGGTTTGCACCACCAGGCGCGGGTCTCCGGCCAGGGCGGTGACGATTTTCCGCTGGTGATTAAGAACCGTATTCAGGGCCAAATGCACGCCGATTTTCGCGCCGATTTCCTCGATGTCCTGGCGCACCGGGTTGGTTTCGTACTCTCCCAGTTGGGCTTCGGGCAGGCTCATCATGGCATGGTTGGGGGCAATCGTTTTCATGCACGAAAGGCCGATGGCGGCGGTCTTGACTCCGCCCGAAAACCCGGCGAATTGGTGCGGCTCGATGTTGCCGACCACAATTTTGAAATCGGATTGGGCATAGGCGCGGTTGGCCCAAACCGGCGTGCCGCGCGAGGTCTCGCCGAGGTGGGCGAGCAGGTCGTCGTTTTCCGAATCGTGCGAAACGACGCGGTAGCGGGCCAGAATCTCAGCCGGTAGAATGCTGGGGAACTCGCTCGGCGTCATGGGCGGGTGCGTGCCAACGGCGATGTAGAAAGTAATCGCGGAATCAGGAATGCCCAGGGCGGCGAGGCGCGCCATCAGCGGCGGGAGCAGGTGTTCGTGCGGCACGGGGCGGGTCTTGTCGTTGACGGCAATCGCCACCGTTTGAGCGGCGCGAAAATCATCCCAGCGGATTTCGCCGAGCAGGTTATCGAGAGCCGCTTCCACTGCCTGGCGCGGGTCAGCGGCGGGAGCAGGGTTGGGCGCTTCGATGACGTGTACCGGATACTGGTCAGGGATGTGGGCAGTGAGGACGCTTTTGCCGTAAGGGATTTGGATTTGCATTATCACACCCACAGAATGTTGATTTCATTTTGCAAAGGCTCGAACTCCTTATCGCCAGTCACCAACTGGGCATTTTTGAGGGTCGTTAGGGCGGCGGCAAACGAA
Source organism: uncultured Anaerolinea sp. (assembly GCA_964422545.1). Classification (GTDB taxonomy): domain Bacteria; phylum Chloroflexota; class Anaerolineae; order Anaerolineales; family Villigracilaceae; genus UBA5195. The sequence goes on from CAYRBO010000002.1 coordinate 179,651, forward strand.
TCGACATAGGAAAGATTGCCCCTGGCCTTGAAAATGGCCGCCTGGCGGGTGAGCGCCCAATCGGCGTTTACAACTTCGATGCCCATGCTGTGAATTTCATCTATGTACCGGTCAGCTACTTCAGGAGAGTTGGAGCGCGCAATGGCATACCAGACTTCGCCTAAATTGACCACCGTCATCATCAAAGAATCGCCCTGCTCGAAAGCGCTCTGAATGATTTGACGAACAGCGTCTGCCCCAGGTTCATCTTCAAAAAAGGCCATCAGCGCGTAAGCGTCCAGCACCCTGACCGTCATCGTTAGCCTTCCTTTTGCCTGTCTTTGGCGCGTTCTTCTTGCAAAATCTTCAGTCCGCCTTTGCCTTTGAGCGAACCTTGCAGGTTTTTGAGATATTCTTCTGTGATGGGTTTGAGCAGAATGCCATCACCCATATCGGCGAGGATGATTTTTGTGCCATTCTTGATGCCATACTTGCGGCGCAAGGCCGCCGGAATGACGATTTGTCCTTTAATCGTTGCGTAAGTTTCCATACAGATTGTATCCTTTCGCAACTCAATCTTACATTATCCAAAAAAGTAAGTCAACAAAAAAAGATATTACAAAACCGGCCAGAGCAGAGTATTCAGAACAAACGGGGTGGGACAGACCTTTGGTCTATCCGCGCGGCGAGCGGTGAGGCCAGGCTGGGGCGGGACAGACTGAAGTCTGCCGTCGCGGCAAGCGGAGATGTAAGCCTGGGCTGGGGGGAGAGACTGGAAGTCTGTCCTACGCGCCGAGCGGCGTGAAAAGAATCAACCCCAGGCTGATGAGGGCCAGGCTGACGGCGACCAGCGTTCCGACCAGGAGCGGTTTTAGCCCCAGGCGGCGCAGGCTGGCGAGGTTGGTGTTCAGGCCGACGCCGGTGAGGGCCATCAGAATCAGGAATTTGGAAATTTCATCGGCTGTTTTCAGAAAAGCGGCGGCGGTCTGTAACGCTCCGGGGTTCGAGACGCTTTGCGGCAGGACTCCGGCGACCACGCCCAGGGTGCGTACCAGCGACAGGGCCAGGAATCCCAGCACAAAGCCGGGGACGATTTTTTTCCAGTTAAGGTGAGCAGCACGGGCGGCGGAATCGCTCATTTGGCGGTTCAAAATCTGAGTGGACACCATCCCAAAAAGAATGATGAGCGGGGCCATCAGGGTGTTGCGGGTCAGTTTGACGATGGTGGCGACATCGAGCGAAAGTTGGCTGTAAATGGCGCTGACTGCAACCACCTGCGAGGTGTCGTTGACGGCGGTGCCAGCCCACAAGCCAAAGGCGCGGTCTGAAAGGCCGAGGAAATGCCCAATCAGCGGGTAGAAAATGACGGCCAGCAAACCAAACAGGGTGATGGTGGCGACGGCGAAGCCCATCTCTTCTTCGTCGGCTTCGAGGACGGGGGCGGTGGCGATGATGGCGGTGTTGCCGCAGATGGCGGTGCCGACGCCAATTAGCGCGGCCAGTTTGGGCGGGACGCGGAACAGCCGCCCGGCCAGCCAGGCCAGCGCCAGCGCGGCGCCAATGCAGATGACGACCAGCGCGAGCGCGGTCAGCCCGGTGGCGGCTACATCTTGCAGGCTCAGGCGCAGGCCGAGCAGGATGATTCCCAGCCGCAGCAGACGGTTGATGGCAAATTTGGCCCCGGCGCAAAATTCCCGACCGAGCGGGAACAGGTTGCCGACCAGCAGGCCGAGCAAAACCGCAATCAGAATCTCGCTGATAGATTTGCTCAACACCGGCTGGCTGATGAAGCCATGCAAAAAACGGCTCAGCAGGGCAAGGGCCAGGACGAGCAGCAGCCCTTTCCAGCCGGAGGTGAGTTCTTGTTTGAGTTCTGAGAGCATAGGGAATGATGAATGATGAGTGATGAGCATGAATGATGAGTGATGAGTGATGAAGGAGGAGGGAGACACAGGAGTTGTCGTGGAGTAACCTGGCTGCCTGTGTCTCCTCGAATCGTTCTTCGAAGTTACGAATTACCAATTACCAATTACCAATTACCAATTACCAATTACGAATTACCAATTACCAATTACGAATTACCAACTACGCGCTGCGATACAGTTTGGTGATGACAAATTCATCGTGGCGCAGGGCTTCGGCGCTGGTGAGGCGGCCATTGATGGCGCGCGCCATCACTTCCAGGGTGCGGTCGGCGGCGCCATCCAGGTTGTATTCAAAGCGCAGCAAGCCGCTCAGGTCCACGTCAATGTGTTCAGACATGGTTTCGACTGTCAGCGGGTTGGCCGAGAGTTTGATGACCGGTTCGATGGGGTTGCCGATAATATTGCCCTGGCCAGTGGTGAACAGGTGCAGCACAGCCCCGGCGGCGCAGCACAGAGTCACCATTTCGGCGGCGGCGCTGGAGGAATCCATAAAATGCAGGCCGGGTTTTTTGGGCGATTCGGCGGGCTGCAAGAAGCCCACCACTTTGCAGCGGCCCATTTTTTCCACGTTGCCGAGGGCTTTTTCTTCGATTGTGGAGAGACCGCCGCGAATGTTGCCTTCGGTGGGTTGTGAACCGAGCAAACTGACGCCCTGCGATTCGACCAGAGCCTGATAATCATCGAAGGCGGCTTTGAATTGCGCAGCCACTTCGGGGCTGACGCAGTTTTCGATGATTTTGTCTTCGGCCCCGGTGACTTCGGTGGTTTCGCCAAAGATGAGGGTGTTGCCATTCTGTTCGAGCCGCTCAAAGACGCGCCCAACGGTGGGGTTAGATGCCAGGCCGCTGGTGGTATCCGATTCGCCGCATTTGGTTGAGACCCAAATCTCTTCCCAACTGACCGGCACGCGCGGCAGTTCTGAGGCGTAATGCACAAATTCTTTGGCCTTGCGGGCAGCCATTTCGATGGTTTTCAGGTCACCGTAACGCTCGATGCTGAAGCCCGCCACCGGTTTGCCGGTTTCGGCAATGCCGTTTACGACATGCTCGGTCCAGGTTGGTTCGATGCCGATGACGACCACGGCAGCCACGTTGGGGTTGCGTCCGGTGCCAATCAGGGTATCAAAGGTCAAGCGCAGGTCTTTACCAAATTGCAACCGTCCGTAGGGATGGGTGAGGGCGTAAGTGCCGCGAATCAGGCGGGCTACGCCCTCTACGGCGGCGTTGGAGATGTCATCTACCGACATGATGACGACATGATTGCGAATGCCTACGCGGCCATTCTCGCGGCGGTAGCCGGTGAGAGGGATGTTGGGAAAGGTGCTCATGGATGGGTCTCCTATTCTTCGAGAACTTTGGCTTTGCTGGCGGCCCAGCGCAGGCTCTTGATGTTGTGAACGTGAACATGCTCGCCGCACTGAATCGGCTGCGAAGCGTAGCCGATGGCGCGTCCGTATTCCTGAACATGATGGTTTTCGGGCATGTCGCGCATGGCAACTTTGTGGCCCAGCGGCACATCGCTGACCAGGGTGATTTGCTTGACATCGGCGCCTTCCAGCGTCGCAACGCCAATTTCTTCACCCTTTTTCAGGTCCATCACGGCCACGCCGACATCATCGGTGGTTTCATGTAATAAGATACCTTTTTTCATAGCGTTATTACTCCTTGAGAGAGATTGGTTATTGGTTATTGGTTATTGGTTATTGGTTATTCGATATTCGTTATTCGAACATCGAGTATCCAGTATCGAGCCTCGAGCTTCTTACTCGTACTGCGTCTTGTCCCAGAATTGGGTGAACTTTTCGATGCCCTCGCGGGTGTAGGGGTGCAGGAAGCCTTCTTGATAGACCGACAACCCGGCAGTCACGATGTCCGCGCCCACCAGAGCCGCATCCACAATCTGGCGGGCATTGCGCACGGCGGCGACGATGATTTGCGAATCGAAGCCGTAGTTATCGCGAATGGTGACAATTTCTTCAATGAAATTGCGCGTCTCTTCGCCGTTGGCTTCCTTCCAGCCAATGAACGGGGAAATGTAATAGGCCCCAGAGCGCATGGCCTGCAACGCCTGAAAAGGCGAGAAAATCAGCGTGCAGTTGACGCGGATATCCTTCTTTGCCAGGTCTTCCATCACCCGAAAGGCCGGTTCGACGCACTGCAACTTGATGACGAAATTGGGCGAAATGGCGGCCAGTTTCTCGGCTTCGGGCATCATTTCTGCGTAGGTCATGAAGTGCGGGTTGACCTCCACCGAGACGGTTTTCTCTGTCCCCTCCACTAGCTTGGCAATCTCACGGATGACCGCCATAAACGGCTTGCCCGAGGCCTGCACATGGCGCGGGTTGGTGGTCACGCCGTCAATGTTAAAAGATTTGAGCGCGGTTTCGATTTCGCTCGTGATGGCGCTATCGAGAAAGAATTGCATAGGAACTCCTTGTTAGTAATTGGTAATTTGCGATTAGTAAGCAGGAATTGACAATTGGTGATTGGGGCTTCGTAAGGAATTTCAAATTACCATTTACGAATTACCAACCCCGGCACATCCTCCAGCCGGTTCAAAACCAGACCTGGTAACTGAATCCCGTTTTGCGGCGCGCCAAAAGCCCAAACCTGCTCCAGGTCGAGGCCCGCTTTGAGTTCTCCCGTGTGCTGAACGGCTGGACCCAGCGGGAGGAGATCTCCCTCGCGCCCAAAGATGGGAATCTGGTCGAGGGGCATTTCGCGCTCGAACAGCCCCGGCCCCTGCACCCAAACCTGGTTCCAGATGTCGAACCAGCGCCCGGCGGGCAGGTAAAAGCGGACTTTCCCGCCTGGTTGAATGACCGGCGCAACCAGCAGCGAAGGCCCCAGCATGTACTGATGCTCAAAATGCCAGGCGAGCGGCTCATTTGGGAAGGCCAGCACCATCGAGCGCATCACCGGCAGGCCGGTTTGAGCGGCCTCCAGCGCGCAGGCTTGCAGGTAGGGGATGAGTTGGTAGCGCCAGGCCAGCCACTTGCGGATGATTTCTTCGGCCTGCTCGCCAAAGAACCAGGGTTCGCGCGGGCTTGTGCCATGAAACCGGGTATGCGAACACATCACCGCTGCCTGCGCCCAGCGGATGTACAGTTCCGGGTCTGGCATTCCCGTTCCGAGCAGGCCGCCGCTTTCTTGCGGGCCGTAAAAGCCGCCAATGTCATGGGTATAAAACGCGCCGCCGCTCATGCCCCACGAAAGGCCGCCCCGAATGCTGCCCGCCAGGCCTTCCCAGTCGCCTTGCGGGTCGCCGCCCCATTGGACGGGGTAGCGCTGTCCGCCCGCCCAGGCCGAACGCCCCCACACCACGCCGTCTTTTTCGCCGTACATTTGCGAGGCTTCAAAAACACAGCGGTTGTAGAGCAGGGTATAGGCGTTGTGCAGGCGTTTGCCAGTATCGCCGTTGTAGCCCACCACGTCTTCGGGCAGGGCTTCGCCGTAGTCGGTTTTCATGACCGAGACGCCGATTTCGAACAGGGAACGGTGCATGTCGCGGAACCAGGCGTAGGCTTCGGGGTGCGTAAAATCTACCAGTCCCGAAGGCTGCAAGTGCGGAATCAGGCGGTCGTTGGGGGGCGGCAGCCAGCGGTAGATGTACGTCCCGCCATCCTTATCCTTCAAAAAATATCCTTTTGCCGCCAGTTCAGAAAAGAGCGGGTTCAAATCGGACAGGTAGGAGTATTCCCACAGGCACAGGCGGTAGTTCATCTGACGCAGGCCGCGCACAAAAGCGGCGGGGTCGGGGTAGCGGTCGGGGTCCCACGAGAAATCGAAGCGCGTTTCAGATTTGTGCCAGGCGCGCCCGTCCAGGGTCAGCACGTCGGCGGGAATGCGCCGCTCGCGCAGTTGGCGGGCTACGTCCATGATTTCGTCGGCGGTTTTGTAGATGGCGCGCGAAAACCAGGCTCCATACGTCCAGGTGGGGGGCAGCGCGGCGCGCCCGGTCAGGGCGGTGTATTTGCGCAGCATCTCGGCAGGGGAATGGGCGAAGAGCAGGAACAGGTCGAGGTTGGGGTCGTCCAGTTTGAGGGCGTAACTGCGGTGCGACCAGGGCGAGTAGCCCACGCCGTGCGTGACGCGCGCCGCCGTGTGGACGAACAATCCCCAGCCGCGTGGGCTCCAGGCAAACGGCACGTTTTTGTAGGAGATTTCGGCGTTGACGCCGGTGGCATCGCGGTTCCAGTTTTCAATTTTTTGGCCGCGTTTGTTTAGCCCGCCGAATTTTTCGCCCAGCCCGTAAACCGGTTCCTCGCTCGGCAGGGCCAGCGAGAGCAGCCAGCGTTCGTCATCGGCAGCGAAGGGGTGCAGGCGCAGCACGCCGCCAATGGTGCGGTCGGTGGACGATTCGAGCATCAACGCCCCGGCGCGGTAGAGGCGAAAACGCAGCGGGTCTTGTTCCCAAATCAGTTCCAACTCGCCCGCCGAGACGCGAATCTGCGCGCCGTCGGTTTGGACTTGCAGCCCAGATTGCGCTGCCGCCTGGTCGAGCACGTTGGCATCCACCAAAATCCCATAATCGGGCGCGGGGGCGCGCAGGCAGCGCAGGCGCAGTACATCCGCGCCCGGAGCGCTCACTTCCAGAACGCCGAAGGCCGTCTCGAAGCGGGCCAGGCCCTTTTCGATGCCTTTAAATTCCAGCCAGTTCAGGCGGTTGAACCCTTCTTGCAGTTTATTGGCTTCCTGGTCGAAGAGCATAGGTTTACCGTCCGCCGAAGCCGGTCAGGGCGATGCCCTGAACGAAGTAGCGCTGAGCAAAGATGAACAAGACCAGCACCGGCGCGACCATCATCGTCCCGGCAGCGAAGACCAGTTCCCAGTTTTGAACGTTGGTGTCGTTCAGGGCGCGGATGCCGAGAGCCATCGTCCAGTTGTCCATGGAGCGCAGGAAAATGAGCGGCTCGATGAAGGAGTTGTAGTGTTGCAGCAGCGAGAAAACCGCAATGGAGGCGATGACCGGTTTGGAAAGCGGAATAAGGATATAGAGCAGAATTTGGACTCGATTGGCGCCGTCAATCAGGGCGGCTTCTTCCAGTTCCACCGGTATGCCGCGCAAAAATTGAACGACGAGAAAAATGTAAACGGCGTTGACAGCCGCCCAGTGCGGGACAATTAACGGGTAGAAGGTGTCTATCCACTTCAGTTCGCGGAAAATCATGAAGCGCGGAATGAGGGTCACAATTTCGGGCAGGAACATGGTGGAAATCATCAGCGCGAAGAAGATGTTTTTGCCGGGCCAGTTCAGGCGCGCGAAACTGTAGCCAACCATGAGTGAGGAGATGATTGTTCCGATGACGGCCAGGCTGGTGACGACAAAGGTATTCCAGGCGAAGCGGGCAAAGGGCAGGATTTCGAAAATCCGGGTGTAATTTTTCCACTGCGGCGATTCCGGAATCCACACAATGGGGTGCGCAAACACTTCGGTGGAGGCCTTGAGCGAGGAGGAAACCATCCAAAGCGCCGGGAGCAGGAAGGTAATCAGCAGCAGAGAGAGCAAGATTTGCAAGAGAAACAAGCCGATTTTGCGCATCAGTTTGGGGTTAATTAGGGGAGTTCCGGTCAGGGTTTGGGTGGTCATGGCGGCCTCCTACTGCTCGTAAAATACCCAGCGATTAGACATGTAAAACTGGGCGATGGTGAATCCCAGAATGATGACGAAGAATTCCCATGAAAGCGCAGCGGCATAGCCCATGTTGAAGTAATCAAAGCCCTGGCGGTAGATGTTCAGCACGGCGAACAAGGTGGCGTTCTCAGGGCCGCCCTGGGTGATGATTTGGGCCGGGATGAAGGTTTGGAATGAATTAATGATGGCGATAACCATGTTGTAGAAGATGAGCGGCGTCATCATGGGAATGGTAATGTGGCGCAGGCGTTCCAACGGGCCGGCGCCATCCAGGCTGGCGGCTTCGTATAAACTGGCGGGAATGTTTCCCAGCCCGGCGATGAAGATGACCATCATGCGCCCAATCATCCAAAACGACATCAGGATAAAGGCCGGTTTTGCCAGAGCGGGGTCGAACAACCACTTCTTTGGCTCTACCCCGAACCACCCCAGGGCCTCGTTAAGGATGCCAAATTCCGGGTGAAAAACGCGCTGCCAGACAACGGCGCTGGCGACGATGGGGATGAGAATGGGCATGTAGAAGCCGCCCCGGTACAGGTCGCGGAATCGCAGCGGCTGGGTGAGAGCCAGGGCCAGCGCAAAGGCAAAAATTAACTGTAGAGGGACAGCAAGGACTGTGTAGTAGAAACTGTTATACAGGCTCAGGTTGGCAATGGGGTCTTGTAAGAGTTTGGTGAAATTTGCCAGACCGACAAATTTAGGCGGGGTCAACAGGTCCCATTTCTGAAAGGACATCCAGAGCGAGTAGCCCATGGGGAAAGCATAAAACGCCAGGAAACCGATGATGAACGGCGCGGCAAAGAAATACCCGGCTGTCCAATCACGTAAGCGGTTTCTTCTGACCAAAGGGATGGAGAAATTTTTTGCAGCCATGCGCACCTCCATGTTAGTAATTGGTGCCTGGTGATTGGTAATTGGTTGGCCGGTCTCTCCGGTTATCCATTTTGAAGAGACCGGCCAATCCCATCAAGAGCGTGGGACTTTTACTAATTACGACTTACCCTTAGGCATTCGCCCAATATTCATCGAGCAAAGCCTGGAGCGCCTTGTCGACTTCGGGCAGGACTTCGGCTGCTTTGGCAGAGTTGTTGACGAGTTTGTCGTAAGCCAGCGGTTTGACCACTTCGCCGTTCATCTTGCTGCGCGGCACGCCGCCGATGACATCCACCTCGGAGCGTTTGAAGGCCTCAATGAAGGCCTTGGCGTTCGAGAATTGGAATTTCTCTTGCACAGTCGGAAGCCAGAAACTCTCGAGCAGAGCCAGGTTGTTGGGCATGCGTCCGGTAATCTCAGAGTAGATTTTGTCGCCTTCTTCAGACGCCATGAAAGAGGCAAAGCCCCAGGCTTCTTCGACCGCGTCCCCATTCAACAAGGCAATGCCCTCGGCCCAGCCGCGGTGCGGGCGGTCGCCATCGGCCATCTTCGGCATCAGCACCACATCGAACGGAATACCTTTGCCTTCTTCGCGGAGTTTGGGGCTGTTCATGGCCGGGAACCACCAGGGGCCTTCATATTTCATGGCGCAGTTGCCGGTCTGGAAGGTATTGGCGCCGCCGGATGTATCTGCCGGGGAGGGGGCAATGCCGTTGGTGTAGATGACATCTTGAGCCATCTTCTGCACGATTTCGACAATTTCGGGCTGGTTGAACTGCGCCTTCTTGGGGTCAATTAGCGAGTCGAATTCCTGTTTCCCCGTGCCGCGAATCCAGCCGATATCACGGAACCAGCTGCCGTTGGCCTGCAAGCCGAACATTTTCTTTTCGCCGCTGGTGTTGGTCAACTTTTGGGCGATTTCCATGAATTCGTCGAAGGTCCAGTCGTCGGTTGGGTAAGGAATACCGGCATCGTCGAAGGGCTGCTTGGCGTAGAACATGAGCATTGTGGCAACCTGCAAGGGGATGAGATAGGTCTTTCCCTTGCGAGCGGTTGTATCCACCACACCCTTGACATCCTGCGGGTAGAGGAAGCCAAAGCCATCCCGCTGGACCAGGTCATCAATCGGGGCGAGGAGTTCCTTATCGGCGTAGGTTTGCCACTCCCAGCCCTGGAAAGAAGATACATCGGGTGGTGTGCCGCCTGCAATGGAAGTTTGCAGCTGCTGGTAGAAATTAGCATTCGGGTCGGCAACCGGCGAATAGTTGATGGTGACGTGCGGGTTGCGTTCCTGGTACAGTTTGACGAGCTGCTCCCAGGCCGGCAGGTCGGCGTTATCACCCCAGGCCTGGAAATCGAGTGTGACTGGCTTCTTGGGCGGGACTGCAGTGGGGGGCGCTTCGGTTGGTTTGACATTAGGAGCGGTTGTTGCCGCCGGGGCAGCCGGAGCCTGGGTGGCAGTGGCAGCCGGGCCACAGCCAGCAACAACGGTCGCAGCGGCGCCGAGGGCGCCCACCTTGAGAAAATCACGCCGGGAAATTTTTCTTGCCATAATCTTTTCCTCCATAAGTTGAACAGGGATTGGCGACAGGCTTGTTCTGGAACTTCGCTGGTACAGCGGCCTGTCTTTGTTGTTTAGGATGAGAAGATAGGTTCAATTGTTTTGTTTTTTACGCCTCCTTATTTGCATTTTTGGATTTACAGTTGCAGAACAGGCAGCGAAGCAAGGCGGGCAAAGGCCTGCAACTCCGCGAGGTAGTCGCCATAAACGAGGGAGATGTGATGTTCCATTCCCTCTTGCATTAGTGTATCGAAAAATTGGCGGGTGGGCGTTTCTAACCGCAAGCGGCCCGATGTGCCGGAGAAGGGCGCGGGGGCATCGAGCATTTCGCCGCGCCCCAGCACCAGGCGCAACTGACCAGCGTGACGGTTCAGGCGGGCAATCGTTACTACGCCCGGTTTGAGTGGGAACTCCATCACCAGCGGTACTTTGCGGTTGGAATGAATCGTGCCGCGCGGCTGGTACTTGGGGTTTGCCATTGAGAGCGGGGCCAGGCCGCAGTGCCAAAGCGAGATAAAGTCTTGCTCGAAGTCCATTGCCACGATGTCGGTGCCAAAGGAGGGTTCGCCCGCCAGCCAGTGCAGCATCAACTGCGTCACCGTCCCATTGGCATCAGCTTCGCAGCTGCATGGAATGGGGTTGTGCTGTCCCAGGCCATCGCTTAGCATGGACATTGCCCCGCAGGCCGAACAGCCCAGGTCGGTGAAGAATTCGGGCCAGCAGCGCACCGCCAGGCCAGAGAGTTTTTCCTGCTCGGCCAGTCCGCGCAGCGTCTGGTAAACGCTCAACGTGCCATTGAGCGGTTTCTGGTCGAGTTCAGCCAGGTTGCCGAGGCGGGTATCCAGCACCTGGCGCACCTCGGCAACTTGTTCGGGCGCGGTCGCGCGCGCCAGCGAGAAGACCTGCTCCAGCGGCACGCGCTGCACCTGGATGCCGAGTAGTTCTCGCAGCTGCGCTTCGTCCAGGTGGCACGAATCCATGCCCGCCGGATGCTCGCCGACTACGCCCAGCGTGGCCTGCGCCAGACGTCGGCGCAACATACCGGCCCCGGCCAGGGCCTTAACCTGCGCCAAAACCGCCGGGTCGCCGGGCAGGGCATAGGCATATTCGTAATTGTGGCCGCGCTGGCTGAGGGCATGACCAGCCAGGTTGATGCCGCACAATGAGTTGAGCCGCAGCCTGCCGCCGGTGGGGGCTTCGGGAACAGCCCACAGAAAGACCGGGGGCGTGGCGCCGCTGGCTTTGACCCCTTCAACTAACGCAGTGACCAGGGTGCTGTCAGCAAACGTCGCTTGGAAAACCAGCAGCAGGTCAACAGCCTGTCCATCCAGTTTCGATAGATAAGCCTGCGCGCCGTTCAGGTCGGCAATCAGAGAATCGGCGAGGAGCAGGTCGAAACCGGCGCTGCGCAGCTGTTCAATGGCCTGGTCGGTCATTTGCTGTGCCAGGGGAACATCGAAGGTGGGGCGGGCCAACGGGGCAAAAGCAATGCGGGAGGAAGAAGGGGACATGGGATTTCAGGATTTTGGGATTGAGGGATTTTGGGATTGAGGGATTTTGGGATTGAGGGATTGAGGGATTTCAGGCAGAGAGTGGGGCGTAGGAAGCAAAAGAAACCGTACTCGTTTGCTGGTAGAAAAAGTTCAACAAGGCCAGGGCGGCTGCGCCGGTAACGCCTGCCCGCCAGCCAAAACGGGTTGTTTCTAGCCGCACTTTTTCGCCCAGCCCGGCAAATGCGGCCCGGCGCATGGTCTGACCGGTCACCGGCAGGATTAAGTCCTGTCCCTGGGCAAACATGCCGCCAAGCAGGATGAGTTCGGGGTTGAAAATGTTGACCAGGTTGGCCAGGGCGATGCCCAGGTAATGCCCAACGCTTTCTACAATTTCCACTGCGGCAGGGTCGCCCTGCCGCGCGGCCTGAAAAACAGACTCAATTTCGCTTTGCTGCGCTCCAGAAACTGCAGATGATGTTTCGGCCGCTTGCGACAACAAGCGCGCCAGCACGCTCTCTGGGTTCGATTGGGCGGCAGAACGCGCCTGGCGTAACACGACCGACTCGGAGACCAGCGTCTCGAGACAGCCTCGATTGCCGCAGCGGCACATTTCGCCATTCTCAGGCGCGAGAATCATGTGGCCGATTTCACCAGCCCCGGTACTGCTGCCCCGAAATATCTGGTGTTCGACCACCAAACCAGCGCCAACGCCGGTGCGCCCATACACAAAAGCCAGCGATTGCGCCTCACGCCCGCTGCCAAAATAGGCTTCGCCCAAAGCCATGGCGCGGACGTTGTTTTCGACCACCACCGGCAACCCAATCTGGTTTTGCAGGATTTCGCGGATGGGGATATGATGCCAGTCCAGGTTGGGAGCAAAGATGTTGACCCCGCTCAGGGTATCGACCAGGCCCGAAGCGCCCACGCCAATCCCCAGAATCAGGCGACGTTCCATGCCGCAACTGGCTAGTAATTCATGAATATCGTGGCTTATCCCGGCCAAGACATCGAACGGGGATGCCTCGATGGGAAAGTTGACGAATTTGCTGCGCACCATTTCGGCCCGCAAGTTCATCACAGCCACTCGATACAGACCGACCCCAATATGCACACCGACCACATAGCGCGCGTCCGGGATAAGACGCAGCCCGGTGCGCGGCCTGCCAACCGGGCGAAACTCATCTTCGCGTGAATTTTTATCTTCGGTGACGATGCCCTGTTCAATGAGTTCAGCGACCAGGTTGGTAATTGTGGTGGAGGAAAGGTTGGTTTTGTGGGCCAGTTGAATGCGCGAAAGCGGCTGTGCATCGGCTGAATCGGCAACAGTCAGCAGGCTGAGCAAGACAGCCTGCATGTTATGAGCTTTCACATTGACGATGTTGCTACCCAGGAAATCTTTCATTTGCGCCTATCGGTGGGCAGGAGACAGTCACATCCCGCGTAAGTGCCTGTTTTTACTCAAGACGAGATGAAATTATTTTTTCAAAGTGAATAATTAATAGAGATTATACGGTTATAATAAGCGCGAGTCAAGCATGATTTTTCGGACGCGGAGTCCAAAATCTCCAGATTTTAGACTCCTTCATCAGGAGACGAAATGACCCCCTCGATTCCCGCCGTCCTTCCCTCCCCGCAGACCCGCCCCGCGCTCAAAGCGGGCTTCGACCAGATGGCGCGCCTGCTGGCTGCCACGCTGGGTCCTACCCAGGGCGTGGTCTTTCACAGCCAGGCGCTCAAACCAACCCCAGAACCGCTAACCGACGCTGCTACGATTGCGCGGCGCGTGACCGCCCTGCCTGACCGAGCCGAGGATGTAGGCGCGATGCTCTTGCGCAGTTTAGCCTGGCGCGTCCATCAGCGAGTAGGCGATGGCTGCGCAACGACTGCCGTGCTGGCTCAAGCGATTTTGGAACACGGACACCGTTTTATCGCTGCCGGAGCAAACCCCGTGCAAGTGCAGGCCGGAATCCGAAAAGCAACGCAGCGGGCAGTGGAATTGCTTGGGCAAATGTCCTACCCGGTTAGCGGGCAAACCGAATTGAGCGCGGTCGCCCTAACTGCTACCGGCGAGCCAGAGTTGAGCCTGGCGCTCGGCGAAATGCTGCACCGGTTGGGCAGGCAGGCCTACGTGAACATTGAAGAGTATATGGCGGCCTATCTGGATAAGGAGTACATTGAGGGAGGCTTGTGGAAGGCAAAATCCATTTCGAATCACCTGATTTCTGACCCCTTGAGCGGGAAATCTATTACAACCGACTGTAACGTAGTTCTTTTCAATGGAAATTTGACCCAGCCCGAAGATGTTTTGCCGCTTATCCGCCTGTTGAGCCAGAGTGAGCGCAAAAACCTGCTGCTGGCAGCCCAGAAAGTTGAGGGGCAGGCCGCCAATGCGCTGGTGGCGACTTGCGTCCAAAACCGAGAGCGGCTTGGCTTGCAGTTTGTGCTGGTGAACCTGGTGCGCGCCGGAGAAAACGCCCTGCGCGATTTGCAAGACCTGGCCTGCCTGACCGGCGCCAAACTGTTCGACCCACAAGCCGGCGAAACGCTCCAATCCATCCAACCGGCAGATATGGGCTATGCCCGCTATGCGGAAGCAGTCGAAGACCGCCTGACCGTTAGCGCAGGCGGGGGCGACCCGGCCCTGGCGCAATCTCAAATCGCAGATTTGCAGGCCTACCTCGACCATCTTCCCTTCAACGATAAAACGCGCGACGAGGTGGAGATGCGCATTGGGCGGCTGGCCGGTCAGATGGGGATTTTGAAGATTGGAGCGGGGACGCACAACGAGCGCGAAGTGTTGCGCCAAAAAGCCGAAAAAGGCTTGCGGGCGGCGCGGGCGGCGCAACAAGGAGGGCTGCTCCCCGGCGGCGGAACGGCGTACCTGCATTGTATTAAGCCCCTGGAGGCAATAGATTGCGCTGATGACGATGAAAGAATGGGCGTGTTGGCCGTCTCACGCGCTTTGCGGCGTCCCTTTGAACAACTGCTACAAAACGCAGGGATAGAACATCCGGCGCGCCTGGCGCATGAGATTACCCAATCACCGCCCGGCCTGGTGTTCGATGTGGAGGAAAAGGAACTCTGCCCGGCAGACGAAATCGGCCTGCTCGACCCGGTGCGGTCGCTGGTCGTCAGCCTGGAAACCGCCTCCAGCGGCGCGCAGATGGCGCTCAGCACCGAGGTCATCATCCTGAAGAAGAATCCGAGAATCAGTTACGAGCCGTAATAGAATCTCCCAAAGGTTCTTTGGATGCGGCAGAAATCGCCCTACAAAACCTTCGGGACGTTATTGTGTTCCGCATCCCGCTCACGGATGCGGAATTTTTGCACCCGGTCTTCAACCGCCATGCTCGAAAGCAGCACAACCAGCCCCGGCCCAGCCAGAAAGACTGGCAGGATGAAAATGTGCAGAGCAATCAGCGGAGCGAGTACCAGCCAGAGCATCAGGCTGAAAATGGGCGAGGCCAGAATGGTCAGCAGGCCATTCTTCCAGGCGACGCGCAGCGATTTTTTCTCTAACAGGACATAGTATGGCAGGGCGTAGAATTGCACGGCGACCCACAGGAACCCCACCAAGAGAGCGGCAAACTGCAAGATGCTCCCGGCGCTGCCAGCCAGCGTGCCGTAAAACGTGGTATTGGCGAACACCGTAAAAAGCACCAGCAAATTTGCCAAAAACCACAGCCAACTGGCGAGGAAGTTATCTTTTGCAGCGCGTAAATATTCGTCCCACCTGATTTCATTGTCGGTCATCAATCGGCGCGCAGCCTGAAAAAACCCAAAAGTGGCCGGCGGCCCCAGCGCAATCGTCCCCCAACACAGCACCCAAACCAGGCCCAACATCCACAGCCCCAGCCAGGCCTCCCACCAGGTTTTGAAGCCTTTCAAAATCATGCGAAATGCGTCCATATTGATTTTCTCCCAGTTTTCTAATCGAACGCCGCCAGGCGCAGGGGATTTGCCAGGCGCGCGAAGACCTCGTTGATGACAACGGACTGAGCGCAATTGAGTGAGAGCGGCGGGTTGATGAGGATTATAGCATTGAGGGGCTTTGGCGCATAAATCGGCTTTTTGAACATGCAATCCCAAAATCCAGTCTGCTCTCGGCGAATTCCACGGCAGCTGCGTGAAAAAGCGTCTAAGATTTCGCCGAGAATTCGCTCCGAGAGGGCAGAAAAACATATATGCGCCCAGGCGACCATCCTGCTGAAGATTAGAGTTTTGTAAACCAGAGCAATCTGGCCTTGACAATCGTTAAGTTCTGCATATAGTTAAGACCGCTTAATAAAAAAGCAGGCTTAACTGATGACCGATTCTTCCCCCCCGCTTACCGAAATCATCCGCCAGGGCATCGACCGGGTGGCGCACCGCTCGTTTCACGAACACATCCGCTTCGTGAAGGCCAGCGGACTTTCGATGCCGCAATTCAATATCCTTATGCAATTGCACTATCAGCGCGCCTGCGGCGTATCAGACATTGGCGCGCGCATGGATATTTCCAATGCCGCTGCCAGTCAGCTGGTCGAAAAACTCGTTCAGGCCGGGCTGTTGGAGCGGGCCGAAGACCCCAACGACCGGCGCGTCAAACAACTGCGGCTGACCTCTAAAGGCCGGGACCTGGTCGAAGCCGCCCTCTCGGCCCGCTACCGCTGGGTCGATGAACTCATCGAGAATCTGAACCCCGCCGAGCGCGAGAAACTGGCCGAAGCCATGCAAATCATCATTGCAAAGTTGTAGGAACATCCGATACTCGGTAATCGATATTCGACAATCGAATAACGAAGAACCAATATCGAATCTCGAATAACGAATAACCAATTACCCACCTCTCAGGAGCCTCATGCAAGCATCCCTCTCCCGTTCTGCCACGCGGCGCAACGAGCGCAAGCAAGATAACGCCTCGCTCAGCCGCGCCCTCAGGTACCTGACGCGATACCGCAGCCAGGCGCTCGTGCCTTATATTTTCCTAACCATCTCCGCGCTGTCGCAGTTGGCCATCCCGACCCTCATCCGGCGCGTCATCGACGCCGTCACCAGCGGCTATGTAGCCGACCAGGTTTTGCAGGCGTTGGAGAAAATCCCGGCGGCGATGGCCTCCGCCGCCCTGCCGCGCATCCTGCAAGCGCTCAACTACCCAGCAGATACTACCCTCGAGACGCTCAAAACCGCCCTGACCGCCCAAAAAGACGGCGCGCCCACCGCACTGATTAATGCGCTCTTGTTCATGGTGGGGTTTGCGGTGCTGCGCGGTGTGTTCGGTTTCCTGCAAGCCTACTGGGCCGAGAAAAACTCGCAGGCAGTGGCCTACGACCTGCGCAACGACCTGTACGCCAAAATCCAGAAACTCTCCTTCTCCTATCACGACCGCAACCAGACCGGGCAGTTGATGATTCGCGCTACCGATGATGTCGAAAAGGTGCGCCTGTTCATTGGACAGGGCCTGCTGCAACTGGTCGGCGCGGCCATCCTGCTGGGCGGCACGCTGATTATCTTGTTCAGCACCAACGTCCCGCTGGCCTGGACGACCATGCCGCTGCTGCCCGCCGCCGCCGTCATTTTCATCGTCTTCAGTTCGCTGGCGCGGCCCATGTTTACGCTCGTTCAGCAAAAACTCTCAACGCTTAACACCGTTTTACAAGAAAACCTGGCCGGTATCAAGGTCATCAAAGCCTTCACCCGCGAAAAAGAGCAAAAAACCAAATTCAATGCCGCCGCCGATGATGTAATGAACCAGCAAATCAAACTGGCGCGCCTGTTTACCTTCTTATTTCCCTTCGTTTTCCTGATTGCCAACCTCGGTCAGGCCGGCATCCTGTACGTTGGCGGCAAGCAAATTATCGCTGGCACGCTCACCCTCGGAGAGTGGCAGCAATTTTCGATGTACGTCATGTACCTGTTCTTCCCCATCGCCATGTTCGGCATGATTATTACCCAAATGAGCCAGGCTGCCGCTTCAGCCCAGCGCATCTTCGAGATTCTCGACGCCAAAAGCGAGATCAGCGACCAGCCCGGCGCGCACCCGCTCCCGCCCATCAAAGGGCATGTCAAGTTCGAGAACGTCACTTTTCGCTACTTCCAGAGCGGCGAACCGGTGCTGGATAAAGTCAGTTTCGAGGCCCTGCCCGGCGAGACGATTGCTCTGCTCGGCGCGACCGGCTCCGGCAAGACCTCCATCATCAACCTGCTGCCGCGCTTCTACGACCCGACCGAAGGCCGCGTTACCATCGACGGTCACGACCTGCGCCAGGTGACGCTCTCCTCCCTGCGTTCGCAAATCGGCATCGTTTTGCAGGAAACTACCCTGTTTAGCGGCTCCATCCGAGAAAACATCGCCTTTGGCAAGCCCGAAGCCTCTGAGGAGGAAATCATCGCCGCCGCCCAGGCCGCCCAGGCGCACGACTTCATCCTGTCCTTCCCCGAAGGCTACAACACTTACGTCGGCGAGCGCGGCCAGACCCTGAGCGGCGGCCAAAAACAGCGCATTGCCATTGCCCGCGCCCTGCTGCTCAACCCGCGCATCCTCATTCTCGATGATTCGACCTCCAGCGTCGACCTGGCAACCGAGTCTGCCATTCAGAAAGCGCTCGATGAACTGATGAAAGGCCGCACCTCGTTCGTCATCGCCCAGCGCATTAGCACGGTGATGAACGCCGACAAAATCATCGTTCTCGATAAAGGCCGCGTGGTGGCAATTGGCAAACACGCCGAACTGATGGAGGAAAACCCCATTTACGCTGAAATTTACAACTCGCAAATCCTTTCGCACCAGCCGGAGGTGGCGCTATGATGGGCCCCGGACGCTTCCGCGACCTGCTCGACCAGGACACCCAAAAAGCCCGCAACGTGGGCGAAACGCTCGCCCGCCTGCTGAATTATTTTGGACGCTTCTGGTACATGATTGCCCTGGCGGTGGTCTTCGTCTTCATCGCCACCTGGACCCAGGTAACGACCCCTGAACTGCTCGGCCAGGCGACAGATTGTTTCCTCGTTCCGAACACCGGCGGCAGCGGGATGGCCGCCTTCGCCCCGCCGACCGCCTCGCAGACCGAGGCGCAGGGTGCTTCCTGCTGGCTGGCGCAAGACCCCGCCGTCCAAAGCGGTTCGCGTAAAATCATCGCCTCGCTCTACCGCCTGGGCGGGTTCGACCCTGGCGAGGAGCGGGTGGCCGGGCTGGTGCGTCTGATTCTGATTGTCATCGGGCTGTTCGTGGCGGGGGCGCTGCTCAACGGCCTGACCTTCTTTGCCATGAGTTGGGCCGGCCAGCACGTCTTGCGCGAAATGCGCGTGCAGGTCTTCGGCAAACTGCATGACCTGTCGCTCAGTTATTACTCCGAACACGAAGCGGGCGACCTGATGAGCCGCATCACCAACGATACCAGCGCCATCGAGCAGGCCTTCTCATTTGCCCTGGTGCAGGTCTTCAGTGGAATTCTGCTGCTGGTTTGGGTGGCCTACAACATGCTCGTCACCAACTGGCAGTTTGCCCTGCTCTCGCTGGCAGTTGCCCCGCTCATGTTCCTGGTAACGGTCTTCTTCAGCGAGCAGGCCCGCAAAGCCTTCCGGGTGGCGCGCAAGGAAATTGGCTCGGTTAATGCCGAGTTGCAAGAAAGTATTGCGGCGGTGCGCGAGGTGCAGGCCTTCAACCGCGCCGATGAAAACATCGAACAATTCCGCGAGGTCAACGCCGCCAACCGCGACGCCAACGTGCGGGCCGTGTCTTTTACATCAGCCCTGGCCCCCACGCTGGAAGCCCTGTCTTATCTCGCCCTGGCAATCGTAACCGGCGTAGGCGGCTGGGCGCTCTTACGCGGCGGCGACTTCATGGGGACGACCGTCACGCTCGGCCTGGTCGTCACCTTCCTTGCCTACGTCCAACGCTTCAACCAGCCCATCCAGCAAATTGCAACGCTGTGGGGTAACATCCAGAACGCCATTGCCGGGGCCGAGCGCATCTTCGGCATCTTGGATGAAAAACCGGCAGTGAGCGACCAGCCCAAAGCAAGAGAAATGCCCGAAATCCGAGGCCTGGTCACGTTCGAGAACGTCTCGCACGAGTACGAGGATGGCGTGGCGGTGCTGAAAAATGTCTCGTTCGAGGCGCAGCCCGGTCAAACCATCGCCATCGTCGGGCCGACCGGGGCCGGCAAGACCACCATCATCAACCTGCTGCCCCGTTTTTGGGATGTGACCGGAGGCTCGGTCAAAATCGACGGAATCGATGTGCGCGAGGTAACGATGGAATCGCTGCGCCGCCAGATTGGCATCGTCTTGCAAGATACCTTCCTGTTCAACGACACCGTCATCAACAATGTGCGCTTTGGCCGCCCCAACGCAACCGACGACGAGGTGATGGCGGCCATCAAACTCGCCAACGCCGATAGTTTCATCGAACGCCTGCCCGAAAAATACGAGACCATGCTGGGTGAGCGCGGCTCTGGCCTTTCGCAGGGACAGCGCCAGTTGCTCGCTATCGCCCGCGCCGCGCTGGCGAACCCGCGCATCCTGATTTTGGACGAGGCCACCTCCAGCGTCGATACCCGCACTGAACGGCTCATCCAAAAAGCTTTCGACGAACTGCTCAAAGGCCGCACCGCCTTCGTCATCGCCCACCGCCTCAGCACCATCCGCAACGCCGACCAGATTCTCGTCCTGAAAGCAGGCGAAATCATCGAGCGCGGCAGGCACGAGGAATTGCTGGCCCGCCAGGGCTTCTACTACGATTTGTATATGAACCAGTTCAAGAAACAGGAGAGTCAGTTATCAGTAACCAGTGTTCAGTAACAGTAAACAGTGAAACAGGACGAGCGGCGCAAATCGCTGCTCGTTTTTGTTTTGGGATTTTCTCCATGCTATAATCCAATTGTGAACCCTGACGATGTCCGCTTTTACCGTGACCGCTGGAAGGCCGTCGAAGAAATCGAACGGCAGGAATTGCGCGCTTCGACGCCCCACTCGAATTGGAAACAACTCAACGCAATTGTTCGGCGCTCCATGCGGCTCGGTTTGATGCGCGGGGATAACGGTGATGAAATGAGCGTTTTCTTGCGCTGGGCCAAAATTAAAGAAAAATATGAACAAGCGCAAAGAACTTGAACCCTATCTCGAGCCGTTGGAATCGCTGCAAAGACTCCTTGACCAATTCGACGGGCAGGGAGCAATCATCGGTGGCATCGCCGTGAGTATTTTAGGTAAAGCACGCCATACGGAAGACCTGGAGCAATGTTCCTGCTCTCCACCCAGGACATTGACCGTTTATTGGAATCGGCCCAACAGGAAGGGCTTGAGCCTCGAATTGATAATGTAGCCGATTTTGCGCGTAGAAGCCGCGTATTACTTCTACGCCATGCGCTCACAGGAACAAACATCGATATTTCACTCGGCATCCTGCCTTTCGAACAAGAATTGGTAGAGCGCAGCACCTTATATCAGGTGGACGAAGGGCTTCAACTGCGGCTGCCAACTCCGGAAGACCTGGTCATTATGAAGGCAGTAGCTCATCGCCCCAGAGACCTGGAAGATATACGCGCGATTGGCGAAAAATATCCCAACCTGGACAAAAACCGCATCGAGCAGTGGGTCAAAGCCTTTGGCGAAGCGCTCGAAATGCCAGAACTCTGGCCGAGAATAAAGGCTATTTTGGAAGAGCAAGAAAACGTATGACAGAGTTGCCGCCGCTCCTTTTTTGACCACGCTTCATGCGCAGCCTCAACAAAATGCGCCACGAAGCCGAACGCGCCATCATGGCGGAGGAAAAGAAACGCTGGATAATGGAAATCGAGCAGGGGTAGGTTCGGCTGAAGACGGGATGTATAATTGAACCTCAAAGATAGTCAGAAATCACCCACCCCTGGAGGACCCCATGTCAAAATTGACTGATTTCCTGGCCGGGCCGGGAATCCTGGTGGCCGATGGCGCAACCGGCACGCAGTTGCAAAAGGCCGGTCTCAAACCCGGCGCATCGCCCGAACGCTGGAACCTGGAAAATCCCGACGCCATCCGCGCCCTGCATCGCGGCTACATCGAAGCGGGCGCCAACGTCGTGCTGACCAACACCTTTGGCGGCACGCGCTTTCGCCTGGCGCGGCACGGCCTGGAAGAGCAGGTGCGCGAAATCAACACCGCCGCCGCCAAACTGGCGCGCGAAGCGGCTGGAGACTCGGTCTTCGTCTTTGGCGACATCGGCCCCAGCGGGGAACTGCTTAAGCCGCTCGGCAAACTGACTTATGAAGAGGCCGTAGCCGGGTTCGCCGAGCAAGCCGAGGGCTTGCTGGCAGGCGGCGTAGACGCAATTCTCATCGAAACGATGAGCGACATCAACGAAGCCAAAGCCGCCATTCAAGGCGTGCGGCAGGTGAGCGCCGACATCCCGCTGCTCGTCACCTTCAGTTTCGACACGCATGGCCGCACCATGATGGGAGCCAAACCGGAGAAGGTGGCGAAAGAAATCTGGGCGTTGGGCGTAACGGCGATGGGTGCCAACTGTGGCCGCACCCTGACCGAAACCCTGACCGCCATCGAGCAAATGCGCGCCGCCGTGCCAGAAGCAATCTTGATGGCAAAACCGAATGCCGGCCTGCCGCACGCCAGCGGCAGCGACATGGTCTATGACGTAACCCCCGAAGTAATGGCCGAATACGCTCACAAATTCGCCGCGCAAAAGGTCAAAATCTTCGGCGGTTGCTGTGGCTCTGCCCCAGAGCATATCCGCGCCATTGCCGAAGCGCTCAAGTAAAGCCAGCGCCGACCTTTTTTATGGACGCTCTCCGCGCCCTGACCAGCATCAACCTCGACGACCTGGTCGCCTCCTTTGGCTGGCAGGGCAAGCCGCTTCTTGCTTCGGTCTTACGGACCGTTTTCCACGCTCCGGCAGAGAAATTCGCCCGGCAAATGCTCCATTTCGATGCCGATGTGGCCGCGCGGGGTCTTTCCGCCGCCGCGCAGGACTTGTTCCATCAGTACGCCCAATCACTGCAAGTCTTTGGCGCCCAAAATGTTCCCGCTGAAGGCCCAGTGCTTTTCCTCGCCAACCATCCCGGCATGGTCGATACCCTGGCCTTGTTCATTGCCATCCGCCGTCCCGACCTGAAAATCATCGCCGTCGAGCGGCCTTTCCTGCAATCCCTGAAAAATACCAGTCAGCAACTGATTTTCATCAGCGACGACCCCGCCCGGCGCATGGCAGCGGTGCGGCAGGCTGCCGCGCACCTGAAAGCGGGCGGCGCGGCCCTCACCTTTCCCGCCGGAAAAATCGAACCGGATGCCGCCGTCTACCCCGGCGCGCTCGAAGCGTTGCAGGGTTGGAGCGAATCGGCGGGCGTCTTTCTGCGTTTGGCGCCCCAAACCCAAATCATTCCAACCTTCGCGCGCGGGGTGTTGTGGGATAGGGCAGTCAAGCACCCGCTGACAAAAGTTAAAAGGACGAGAGAAGAAAGAGAACGGCTGGGCGCAGCCTTCCAACTGCTAGCGCACGTCGTCTTCGAGCAGCGCCCCCTGCGGGTGAGCGTGCAATTCGCCCCCCCGCTAACCCTGTCCAAAGTCGGTTCCACCGACCCGGCGGCCATCCACGCCCAGGTCATTGAGCGCATGAAAGGGCTGGTTACCGAATTCCAAAATCTCCCGATTTTGGATGCTCCAAAGTTAGGAGACTTTGGAATCCAGCCATGAAAAAATGGCTCTCGCGCGGATTGGTTATCCTGCTGCTGGCAGCCCTGCTCTACTGGGCGCTGCGTAATGCCCCCCTGGTCGACATTTTGGCCTCGCTGCGGCAGCTAACCCTGGCGCAAATTACCTGGCTCCTGGCACTCAATGGTGTCATCTTCCTGCTGATTACCGCCCGCTGGTGGCTCATCTTGCGCGCCGACAGTTCGCGCGTGCCGTTTCTGCCGCTGGTCGGCTACCGTCTGGCGGCCTTTGGGCTAAGTTACTTCACCCCCGGCCCGCAAGTCGGCGGCGAACCGCTCCAAATCATCTATCTGCAAAAACGCTACGGCCTGACCTTCGCCCGCGCTACATCCGCCGTCATCATGGACAAACTGCTCGAATTCCTGGCAAACTTCCTGTTTCTGGCAATTGGATTTCTGGCCGTTGGCCGCTCAGGCATGTTGCTCAACTACACCCCTCCGGGGTGGGCTGCGCTGGCCCTCGGTTTGCTCTTACTCTGGCCGCTGGCGCACATTCTGCTGATGTACGTTGGCAAACACCCGTTGAGTGCTATGCTGTCACCCCTGTTGCAACTGAGCAAACAGAATTTACACGACACCAGGCACCGCGCGCGCAACCCCTGGCAAACCCTGGTCAATTTTACCCGCCTGGTCATCGTCAGCGAACACCTGGCTGCTCTCTTTTGCCGCCGCCATTTGAGACACCTTTTCCTCTCGCTATCCGCCTCTCTGCTGGCCTGGGTGGGAATGGTCTATGAATACCTTTACATGCTCACCATTTTACACGCCAACCTGAACTTCGAGCAGGCTTTGGCCTCGCTCGCCGTCGTGCGCCTGTCCTTCCTCATGCCTATGCCCGCCGGGCTGGGGACGCTCGAAGCCAGCCAGGTCTTCGCCGTCAGCGCTTTTGGCCTGCCTGCCGCGCTTGGAATCAGCCTGAGCCTGCTCATGCGCGCCCGCGACCTGCTGCTTGGCGGACTGGGACTGCTGGTGGCAGCCCTAAAACCATGAAAACCCAAACCCTGACCTTCAGCGCCCCCTACCGCCTCGAACTCATCGAGCGCGAACTGCCGCCCCTCGGCGCGGAGGAAGTTCTCGTCCAAACCATCCTCTCGGCCATCAGCCCCGGCACAGAAATGCTCGTCTATCGCGGGCAATTTCCCCAAAACATTCCCATAGACGACTGCTTTCCCGGCATGAACAGCGCCTTTCGCTACCCGCTCGCCTACGGCTACGCCTGCGTGGGGCGGGTGCTGGAAACAGGGAAACAGGTAGATACGTCATGGCGCGACCGCCTCGTCTTTGCCTTTCAGCCCCATGCCTCCCATTTCATCACCCATCACGCATCCCTCGTCGCTCTCCCCCCCGGCTTCTCCCCCGAAACCGCCTGCTTCCTTCCCAATGCCGAAACCGCCGTCAACCTCGTCCAAGATGCCGCGCCCATTCTCGGCGAGCGCGTCCTGGTGTTAGGCCAGGGCGTCATCGGCCTGCTCGTCGCGGCCCTGCTGCGCCAATTCCCGCTCGAAAGGCTGGTGACGACTGATTTTTTCCCCCTGCGGCGGGCCGCCTCGCAAGCCCTGGGGGTCGATGTTTGTCTGGATGCTGGCCGCCCGGACCTGGATGCCGCCCTCCGGCAGATTCTCCCCTCGGGCGCCGACCTGACCCTCGAAGTGAGCGGCTCCCCGCTGGCGCTGGATACCGCCATCGAACAGACCACCTTCTCAGGCAGAATCGTCATTGGCTCGTGGTACGGCCAAAAAACGGCGGCCATTTCTCTCGGCGGAAGATTCCACCGCAGCCGAATCAAGATTCTCTCCAGCCAGGTCAGCACCCTCAGCCCAGAATTGAGCGGACGCTGGGACAAATCCCGCCGCTTCGGGGTAGCCTGGCAGGCCCTCGCCAGTATCCAGCCTGAACAATGGATAACGCACCGTTTCCCGCTCCAAAAAGCGGAGGACGCCTATCGCCTGCTGGATGAACATCCGCAGGACGCGATTCAAGTTTTATTGGAGTATTCGGCATGAATTTCCATTACACCGACAACGACAACTGCCACACCGCCACCGGCCTGGTGGTCGTGATTGATGTCATTCGCGCCTTTTCGAACGCGGCCTATGCCTTTCGTGTCGGCGCGGAGAGCATCACCCTGGTCAGCGGCGTGGAAGAAGCCCTGACGCTCAAGGCGCAGATGCCCGGCGCGCTGGTGATGGGCGAAGTTGGCGGCCTGCCGCCCGCCGGGTTCGACTTTGGCAACTCGCCCACCGAAATCGTCCGCCAAGATTTGCGCGGCAAGCGGCTCATCCAACGCACCGGGGCCGGAACGCAAGGCGCAGTCCGCAGCGTAAATGCCGAGACGCTGTTCGCGGCCAGTTTTGCCGTCGCCGGGGCGACCGTTCAGGCTATTCTTCAGGCACAGCCCGAACAGGTCACATTCGTCATCACCGGGCGCGACTTCAGCGACGAGGATTTGTCCTGCGCCCAATATCTCGAAGCGCGGCTCAAAGGGCAGGAACCCGACCCTGCGCCATACCTCGAGCGGGTGCGTAAATCGGTCGAGATTCGGCACATGACCGGATTCCCCAATCTCGAAAGCGACCTCGACTACTGCACCCGGCTCGATTCCTGCCCCTTTGCCATGCCCATCACCCGCGAACATGGCCGCCCCATCATGCGCGCCCTGACACCTGATACCGGAGCACCTTATGTATACCCTCGCCGTAAAACGTGATTTTATCGCCCGTCACTATCTGATTGGCGGCGACTGGGGCCCTGAAAACTTCCCCAATTCGCATCACTACGTCCTCGAATTGCAGTTGAGCGGAGAAACGCTCGACCAGCACGGCTACCTGGTGGACATCGTGGAGGTGGAACGCCACCTCGATGAAACGGTGGCCTATTACCGCGAGAAAATGCTCAACGACCTGCCCGAATTTCAGGGGCTGAACCCCTCCATCGAGCATTTCGCGCGGATTGTCGCCGGGCAGCTCGACGCCAAAATCCGCGCCGAAAACATCACTACGCTCACCGCGCGCTTGTGGGAAAATGAGATTGCCTGGGTTTCGTACACAATCACCAAATCGCCAAATCAAAAAATCACCAAATGAGAATCGGATTTGTGATTTACGGTTCCCTCGACACCCTGAGCGGCGGCTATTTGTATGACCGTAAACTGGTGGAATCCCTGCGCAATCAAGGC
This sequence comes from uncultured Anaerolinea sp., assembly GCA_964422545.1. Lineage (GTDB taxonomy): Bacteria > Chloroflexota > Anaerolineae > Anaerolineales > Villigracilaceae > UBA5195. The sequence continues at coordinate 205,972 of CAYRBO010000002.1, forward strand.
GACACGGTTGAAATCATCAGCCTGCCCTGGCGCAATTACGCCGCGCATCTGACGGATAACCTGACCTTTCGCCTGCCCCCGGGCCTCGATATTCTCATTCAGGACGAACTCAATCACCCCTCGCTGATTGCCGCCAACCAGGGGAAACGCCCCTATCCCGTCATCGGCCTCGTCCATCACCTGCGCTGTTCCGAGCAGCGCCCCGTCTGGCAAAATTTTTTCTACCGCCTGGTCGAAACCCGCTACCTGCGCTCGGTAGATGGGTTTATTTTCAACTCGCAAACAACGCGGGGGGTGGTCAGTGAGATACTCGATAAGTCGATATTCGATAAGTCGATATTCGAGGATTCGATGTTCGGCAAAGCGGGATTGGGGCAGAGAAAGCCATTCATGGTAGCCTACCCGCCAACCGACCGGTTTGGACAGGGACTTTCGGAGCGGGAGGTGGTTGAACGCGCCAAAAGCGGCCCGCTGCGAATTTTGTTCCTGGGCAATGTCATTCCGCGCAAAGGGCTGCATGTGCTGTTAGAAGCACTGTCTTTACCACAAAGGTACACAAAGAAAAACCAGTGGTTCCAACTTGATGTGATTGGTTCGCTCACCACCGACCCGGCCTATGCCCGCGCCATGCAGAACAAAGCCGTTGCGCTTGGTATTTCCTCGCAGGTCACGTTTCACTCATCACTAGATAACTCCCCCCTGGTTGAAAAACTATCGAACGCGCATGTCCTGGTCGTTCCGTCGTCTTACGAAGGCTTTGGAATTGTCTACCTGGAAGGAATGGCCTTTGGTTTGCCCGCCATCGGCACGACCGCCGGGGCGGCAGGAGAAATCATCCGCGATGGGCAAACCGGTTTCCTGGTCGCGCCCGATGACGCCCTTGTGCTGGCGGCGCGGCTGAAACATCTCGCCGCTGACCGGGCGCTGCTCATCCGTCTCTCGCTCAACGCCCTGCAACGCTACCGCCAGCAGCCCAAATGGGAGCAAACGGCGGGGGAAATCAGGCAGTTTTTGATGGAGATGATAAAAAAGAGTGGAAAGCAGATGTGAACTGCTTTCCACTCTTTGCCCATCTTACAACTTTATCGTGACTGCTGTAATCGTTCGGCCAACCAGATTTTTATCACCGATTGCCGGGTTACGCCCATGCGGCGCGCTTCACGGTCAAGGGCGGTAATCATCCAGACCGGAATATCAAGATTGATGCGTTTTTGTTCCTCTCCAGGGCGGCGCGCGCGCGCAAGGTCAAGCATTTCAACGACGCTTTCGCCATCATCAAATTTTTTGTCGAATTCAGATGCTTTCATACAGTTCAATCTCCTCATTCCTGGCGCGGCGCACGGATATGCTTCGGACATTCTCGCCTCGATAGGTAATGACCGCCGACCACAATCTTTCGCCGATTTTGCCAATCACCAACCAGCGCGGCTCATCAACAGTTCTGGCAGGAATTTCAAGGCGATTTATATCCTTCCAGAGCGCTTGGGCTTCGTCAAAATCAATCCCATGCTTTTCTTTATTGGAAATGCTTTTCGGCGAATCGTATTCAAACATGATGGTATAGAAATTATACTCTTTTTGAATAATAAATCAACCCGCTGTTCTTTTTCTCAACGCTTTCCTGAGATGCTCCCAAACTTCCTTCGCGCGGCTGGCTTTTTCGGGCTGCACCGGGCGCGGGGTGTAGCGGGCTTCGATGAAAGCGCTGGTGAGGGCCTCAATATCGGGTTCGGCTTCGGGCAGGGCGCGGTCGAGGCGGGAGGCAAATTCGAGGGGCGTTTGCGACAGGCCGCGGGGCAGTCCGCTCTCGCCGCTGCGGCGCAGGAAAGCCTGGTAGAAGAAAAAAACCCTCTGGCGCGGGCCTAGTTTTCGCAGGTTTATCCATCCCCCGCCACCCCGCGCCAGGTTTCGGCGAGGACGAATGCGCTCCAGCCCAACCGAGACGGCCTGCACTATTCCTTTTTGAGCGGCCTGCCATGCCCCGCGCAGCCAATCCCATAATTTGCCCAGCCAGGCCAGGCCAGGGCGTTTGCGCAAGGCGGCAATGACTTCCTCGTGCTGGCGCAGGTATTGGACGAGGGCAAACAGCAGCACGGCAAGAAACAATCCCCAAAACAGGAGTGATTTTGCCACTTCGAGCCAGGGCAGGGGCGTGGAGGCCGCGCCCACCGGCGCGGGGGGCAGCATTTCAGGCTGAAAAGAGGGCAGTTCCGGCGTTTCGGTGGGCAGTTCGCGGCCAAACAGCATGGCAAGCAGACCGAACAGCAATAACACGCCCACGACCAACACCTGGACAAACGCAAAGAGCAGGTAAACGACCCAATCGAGCGCGTATCCGAGCGAGGCCAGCAATCCCAGGCTGTAACTGGTGGGCAGCAGGCTGGCAAGAGAGGCCAGCAGTATCAGGAACACCAGGCTGTAAACAGCCCAACGTCCGACAATGGCAGCGTTGACCGGCACGCGGTTGATGCTCCAGCGATTGTGCAGGTCAATGAATTGAGTCTGGCTGAAGAGCGCCAGGCCAAGCAGGAAATACAAAAGGGCACTGGCCCCGCCGTTAGAAAGCGCAGGCACATCCAGCACTGCGCCGGCCCAGTCGCCGCCAAACGCGGCGCGGAAATCGAGCCGCAGCAGGGCGGTGAAAACGACCAGCGCCGTTCCCACGCTAAAAACCAGGCTAACCAGCCGCTCGCGGGGCGGACGGGTTTCGCCAGGGGTGACAGCATAGCCTTCCATGCGAATCAGTTCTGCGTCCAGTCCCATTTCGTCGAACAGCCCGGCAAAGCCCAGGCTCAACAGCCAGGTGATGACGCACATCCCCAGCCCAATCAGATACTCCACGCTGAGGAACGAGGTCAGGAAGGCGAACCAGCCTGAAGTCAGTTCCAGCCAAAAAGTTTGCAGCCCGCCCGCCAGGCCAATCACAACCCGCAGCGCCACCAGCAAAACAACAACCTGCGTCCCCGCCGCCTGGAGCCATTCCGAAGAAAGCAGGTCCATCTTTTTGAATTTGCTGTAATTGTAGAACGTATCGAGTGCCACCAGAAAGCAGAAACCCACCAGGTACCAGGGCTGCCAATCGCCAAAAATGCGCGTCAACAGGCTGACCACAGTGGCAGCCGCGCAGGCCAGCATGAGCGCGGCCAGCAGGGAACTGACCAGCCGAAAAGTTCGCTCATTGGCGCGGGTTTCTGGCGTAATTTGGGAGGGATTCAACATTCTTCCTCTGGGCGCGTCAGAACTTGTAGGGCTGACGCAAGATATGCAGGATTGACAGGATAAAAACCCTTGAAAGCGCTCAAAAACATCCTGTACATCCTGTTGAAAACTGCCATTTGCAAAGTCCTGACTTGTTTACTTTTTCCAAATATCCAACCCGCGTTCGTTCTGGATGGAAACGAGCGGGATACCGTATAGCCCCGCCAGGGTTTGGGTTTCGCGCGAATACGTCACCGCCCCGGCCTGAATGAGCAGCACCTCCTGCCCAGCCTTGCGCGACTGGTACAACTCGCCCAGTAAGGCTTCGTCCACCTGCCCGGTGATGACAATCAGGGTCGTTCCCCAGGGTAACTGGGCGCGCTGACGCTGGAGCATGGGCAGAAAAGGCGACTGGCGCGAGGCGCCAACCCGCGCCAGGGTTTCTAACAGGCGCATAAGGTGCGCGCCGCCCTTGCGCGGCGGCAGAACGCGCGGCGGTTGGCCGCTCGGCAGGTCAAGACCATTTACCAGCAGGCCAAAGGTCTGGCGTTTTTGGGCAATCCACGCGGCCAGCGAGGCGGCAAGCACAATCGCCAGTTCCATCGAGTCAATCCGCTGGCGAAAGTGATAGTCGTCCTCGTTCAGGTTCAGGCACACCAGGGTTTCAAGCGCAATCGAAGGCTCGAACATCTTGACCTGCATTCGTCCGGTGGCGGCGGTTGCTTTCCAATCCACCCGGCGTAGCGAGTCCCCGGCCACATAATCGCGCTTGCCCATCACCCGGGTCGGGTCCTCGAAGAGCGGCTGGCTGTGGCGCAGCGTCCCTTGCGGCGAGCGGGAGGGGATTTTTATAGAAGCGAGGGGGATGATTTTGGGATAAACAGTGAGATACTGCGCCGGGGCATTTTTCTGAAGGGGCGGATTCAGGCCGAGAATGTCTCCCGTTGAAAGCGAAAGCGGCCCCACCGGATAGTATCCGCGCTTGCGCGCCTCCAGCGTATACTCGAACCTGGCGCTAGACTTTGGCCCCAGCGTGGTAACGCGCTCGAACGTGGGCGTGGAACTCAGACCGACCGGCAGCCCATCCTGAATTTCGACCCAGGGCAGAGGCAGCCAGCCTGGGTTTTTGACGTGAATCTCGAAGTTGACCTTTTCTCCTAAAAAAGCGCGCTTGCTGAACGAACGCTCCGCTTCCAGCCGGGTGAGCGAGCGGCGAACCCACCAAATTCCCACCCCAAACGCGCCCGCAAACAGGTAGATGACCGTCAGCGCGAAATCATCCCGCAGGGCGGCGGCGATAATTAGAAGGAGAATCAGGAGGGGGAGAAAATTCATCGAGTCAGGAGGCTGATGCTTTCGATGTGATAGGTCTGCGGGAACAGGTCGAAGGGCGTGACCTGCTGCAACGTGTAGCCATGTTCCAATATCCGTTTCAAGTCGCGCGCCAGGGTGGAGGGGTCGCAGGAAACGTAAATTATCGTCGGCGGCTGAAGCGCCATCAGCGCGTCGAGGGCGGCCCGTTCGAGACCGGCGCGGGGCGGGTCGAGAATCACGACATCAGGCTTGACATCCAAAGCGGGCAGGGCAGCCTCGGCGGGGGCTTCGTAGAGTTCGACGTTCTCAAATTCGTCGAGGTTGACGGCAAAATCGGCGCAGGCCGAGGGCGAGAGTTCGATGCCAATCAACCGCTCGCAGCGCGGGGCCAGGAAGGCGGAAAACAGGCCGACGCCGCAGTAGACATCGTAAATAGTAATTGGTGAAAGGTAATTGGAGGTCAGTTCGAGGACGTGATTGACCATTTTCTCTGCCATGGGGGTATTGACCTGAAAGAACGACCCGGCGGAGACTTTGAACGGACGCCCCAACACTTCGATGACGAGGTGGTCATCCCCGGCGATGACGACGGCATCGTCTTCGGTGAGATGCACGACCGACAGTTCGGCTTCGATTTCGATTTCGGGCGTTTCGGGGGAATCGGATTCGAGGACAAGCAGCAACTCATCACCAGCGCGCAGCGAGATTCGCTCCAGCCCAGTGCCCGGCTCGAAATGCAGATTCGGCCACAGGGCGTTGAGCGCTTCTTCGGGCAGGTGGCATTCAGTAATCGGAAGCACGCCTTCCCCCCTGGGGGAGTCGGAAACACCCGCCACAACGAATCCCAGACGGCCTTGTTCATCCAAATGAAATTGAACGTGGTTGCGGTAGTTCCATTCTTTTGGCGAGGGGATAATCTCTTTGACCGGTGGATTGGCAATTTTGCCGATTCTGGTCAATTGGTCGCGCAGGATGTCGGTTTTGGCGGCCAGCTGGTCGAGATAGGACAGATTTTGGTAGTGACAGCCGCCGCACGCTGCCCTGCCCCCCTGCCCCTCTCCCTGCGGGAGAGGAGTGAAGAAATGTTTGCACTTGGGCGCAATCCGCTGGGGCGAGGGACGCAGCACTTCGAGCAGTTCGGCGCGGGCGAAGCCTTTGCGCTCCTCCACCAGCCGGACTCGAACGGTCTCGCCGGGCAGGCCAAAGGGGACGAAGATGGCGCGGCCCGAAGAATCGCGGCCCATCGCGTCGCCGCCGTAGGTGAAGGTGGTGAGGGTCAGTTCGATGAAATCGGGTGACATAGAAACAAATAATTCGTAATCCGTAATCCATTGGGGGCGAATTACGAATTACGAATTACCAGTTACGCCGATTGCCTATCGCAGGAAGAACGACAGCGCAACCAGGATGACGAAGAAGCTGCCAGCCAGGATGCCGATGCGCTTCAAGTCCATTTTGACCTGGCTATAGTCGGGGTTGAATTCGACCGGGGCCGAGGACAGGGTTTTGCTTCTCTTTGCCATTTTCTAACTCCTAGGGGTTCTGTAGCACGGCGGACACGACAATCCGCTCGGTGTCGATCAGGTAGGGGTAACATGAGATGAGCGTAATGGTGGCGTTAGGCGTGGGGGCCATCACTTCCACCCGGGTCGGCTCGACAATTTGCGTGCCGGTGACGACGTAATTGTACTGACGCTGGGCAGTGTAAAGGATGACGACATCGCCCGGCTGGAGTTTATCCAATTCGCGGAAGATTTCGCCGAAGATGTCATTGTGCGCCGAAAGGACGATATTGCCATTTTCGCCCGGATTTGGGGTTCCGATATGTTGGCCGACGCCTTTCTTGAGTTGTTCCCACGAATCGCCCTGCACGATGGGCGCGTCAACGTTAATGGCCGGAATTTGGATGCGGATGGCCTGGGCCGGGCTGGCCGTCGGAAGCGGCACGTTGGCAATGGATTGGGCGATGGGCCGCAAGTGCTCCGGGATTTCAGCGTCATTGAACTGCGCGCCGTTTTCGGCATTGGGCGGCGTATGGCCGGAGGGCAGGACGACGGCGGTAATGAGCGGAGTGGGCGCAGCGGTCGGCTGTTCCATCGCAGCGGCCACTTCTTGGTTAAGGGTGCGCCAGATGGAGAAGGCATTCAATACCACCCCAATCAGCGCCACCACTGCCAGCACTTCCACGAACAGAAGCAGGGTATCTGTCCAGGCGCGGCGGCGGCTGCGAAGCGGAGTAAACCCGGCGGGGGTTTCAACTACCTGTCCGTTTTCACCGTCATCCAGCGTTGCTTCGGCCTCGGCGGCCAGGGCAATCACCCGCCCGGTACGTTTGAAGCGTTCCAACCGGTCATGGCGCTTGAAGCGGCGCTTATCGAGCAGCAAGCGGCGCAGTTCTTCCACCGATAAATCTTCAGGTCGCTTTTCGGGCATGACAAAATGATTATACCATTCTGAAGAGATGGGTGGTTGTTTCCATGATTCGCGCATTGGAACAGTCATTTGCAAGTGAAAATCGTGCCTGTGGTAGAATCAATTGACCACTTATGGAAAGCCGAAACTCTCATCTTCCACCTCCACCACCGGGCGCGGTCAATGCACTGGTTAACGGTTTCAATACAGTTGCCAACAACTTGGGCGTCATGCTGCTCCCCGCCCTTCTGGATTTTTTCCTGTGGTTTGGCCCGCAACTCAAGGCGAAAGCACTGGTTGCCCCTGTCATCGAACTGGCCAGACAAATGCCTGATTCGCCCCAGTCCCAGGCACTAACTGCCGCGCTGAGCGAATTTTCTAACGGGTTCAATCTGTTCGCTGTCTTGCGCACCTATCCGTTTGGAATCTACAGTCTGATGACCACCAACCTGTCGCTGCAAACGCCCATCGGCGCGCGAGTCCAATTTGAACCGGGGGACATAGCAGTCTCGGTATTGCTGGTGCTGGCCCTGACGGTTGCCGGGTGGCTGGGCGGCGGATTTTATTTCCACGCGGTGGCGGGCGCGGTGTTCAAGGAAAATGCCCCACCCATTCTGCGTTCTATGCTGCATATCCTGTTGCTCTCCGGCTTGTGGATGGTCTTTTTTCTCTTTTTCAATATCCCAACCCTTATCATTTTTGGCGTTCTGGGCATGTTCAATGCAACAGTTCGTACCATTATCTTGATTCTGTTAAGTATCCCCTTCTCCTGGTTCCTAATTGGGGTGTTTTACTCTGGGCATGGCATTTATGCCAACAAACAGAATGCTTTGCAATCGGCCTGGAGCAGTTTTCGCATGGTACGCTACAGCCTGCCAAACATCGGCTGGTTTTCAATGATGGCAATCGTCCTCAGCCAGGGGATGGATATGCTCTGGCGAATTCCCCCGGCAAATTCATGGATGACAGCAGTCGGCATCCTGGGACATGCCTTCGTCTCGACCAGCCTGCTGGCGGCCAGTTTTTTCTATTACCGGGACATCAACATCTGGATAGAATCTGCCTTGCAATGGCTAAAATCGAATAACACATCATCGGCGCAAGCCTGATTTCAAAGTCCCCGACGCGCAAGCGAGCGGGATTGGAGGTATATTTCGTGACACAACCCATGAATTATGATGCAGCGAGTATCCAGGTATTAGAAGGCCTGGAGGCCGTCCGTCGCCGTCCTGGCATGTATGTGGGCGGGACAGATGCAAAAGCCCTCCACCACCTGGTTTATGAAGTTGTGGATAACTCAATTGACGAGGCCCTGGCCGGAGCCTGCGACCACATCGAAATCACCATTCACCCTGATAGTTCCGTAACTGTGCAGGATAACGGGCGCGGCATCCCGGTCGATATTCACCCAGAGAAGAAAATCTCAGCCCTGACGGTGGTGATGACCACCCTGCACGCGGGCGGCAAATTTGGCGGTGGCGGTTACAAAGTATCGGGCGGTTTGCATGGCGTGGGCGTTTCAGCGGTCAACGCGCTTTCGGAATGGTGCGAGGTGGAGGTGCGGCGCGAAGGCAAGGTACACTTCCAACGTTTCGAGCGCGGCTACCCGCAAGAAGCGGTTAAAGTGATTGGTAAAGCCAAAGAGAGCGAGACAGGTACTAAGACCACTTTCAAATTTGACCCGACGATTTTCAAAGATAACCTCGATTTTCGCTTCGATACCCTGGTGCAGCGATTCCGCGAAATGGCCTTTGTAACCCGGGGCGTGACCATCCATTTTTCAGATGAGCGCGCCAATCGCGAGATGACCTTCTACTTCGAGGGCGGCATCACCTCGTTTGTGCGCTACCTCAACCGTAACCGTCAAACCCTGCACCCGGTTATGTTTGCGGAAAAACAGGTAGAAGGTATTGGTATTGAAGCAGCAGTGCAGTACACCGACGCTTTTACCGAATCGGTCTATTCGTTTGCCAACACCATCAACACAATTGATGGCGGCACGCATATGACCGGCCTGCGTTCGGCTTTGACACGAGTTATTAATGATTATGCGCGCAAAAATGGGTTATTAAAGGACTCAGACCCAAACTTCACCGGCGACGATACGCGCGAGGGTCTGACCGCTATCATCAGCATCAAACACCCCGACCCACAATTTGAGTCGCAAACTAAGGTGAAGCTGATGAACCCCGAGGTGCAGACCTATGTCACCCAGGTGGTCGGCGAGGCCTTCAGCACCTTCCTGGAGGAAAATCCGCAGGCAGCCAAGGCGATTATCGCCAAGTGTCTCACTTCGTCCCGCGCGCGTGATGCTGCTCGCAAGGCCCGCGACCTGGTCATTCGCAAATCGGCCCTCGAAAGCCTGACCCTGCCCGGCAAACTGGCCGACTGTTCAGAGCGCGATTCACGCAAGACCGAACTCTATATTGTGGAAGGTGACTCGGCAGGCGGTTCGGCCAAACAAGGCCGCGACCGCCACTTCCAGGCTATCCTGCCATTGCGCGGCAAAATCCTTAACACCGAGCGCGCCCGGCTCGATAAAATCCTGGGTAACAATGAAGTTAAAGCGCTCATCTCGGCGCTTGGCACCGGAATTGGCGACAATATCGACATCGAAGGCCTGCGTTATGGGCGCGTCATCATCATGACCGACGCGGACGTAGATGGAAGCCACATCCGCACCTTGCTGTTAACGTTCTTCTTTCGCTATATGCCGAAGTTGATTGAAGATGGACATCTCTTCATCGCGCAGCCGCCGCTTTATCGTGTCGAAAATAAAAAACAGGTCCGCTACCTGTATTCTGACGCAGAGAAAGACAATTACCTAACAGCGCTGGGCAAAGATGGCGAACGAGTGATTGTTCAGCGCTATAAAGGTTTGGGTGAAATGAATCCCTCCCAACTGTGGGAAACAACCATGAATCCCGAAAACCGCACTTTGCTGCAAGTCACCATCGAGGATGCCGCTGAAGCCGACCGCACCTTTGATATGTTGATGGGTGACGCTGTTGACCCGCGCCGGAAATTCATCCAAACCCATGCCAAAAAGGTGCGCAACCTCGATATTTGAGTATCCTGCCCCATTCGGGAGCGAATCTTATGGAAAATCTTGCCGGGCCAAAACACAGTTCCAACCGCCTGATGCAATACTTTGTATGGGCTTACCAGGCTGTTGTCGTGTTGGTCATGCTCGCTGCTCCCTTTTGGGCTGTCAAATTTTTCCGGCAGCCATTTCTCGGAATTTTTGTCGAACATACCCTGGTAACAAACGGCGTAGGTCCAGATCATCCTGGCCCCGAGTGGGACTTGTACCAGAAAATCGACGCGCACGACCCGGTTTCGACCGGTTTTGGTTACCAACTCGTTGCCCTGGCATCCGACGATGGCAGCAACCCGGTCAGTCCTGGCAGCTTTCGAGACATAGAAGCCTTTCTTGCAGCCCACCAGCCAGGGGACCAGGTTCAGGTCACATTTCGCAATGAAAATGACAGTCCGCGCAAAGGCGAAACGATAACTTTTCTCGTTACGCTTTCGAATTTTCCTGTTGCCGACCAGGCGCGTTTCTTTTACCTTCCCTATGGCATTGGCTTGGTTTACCTGGGGGTCAGCCTGTGGATTTTTGGCTTGCGCCGTTCTGAAACAGCCGGGCGCGCTTTTTCCATTATAGCAAGTTCGGTGGCAGTAGTTACCGCCGGGCTGCTCGATTTGTACACCACCAACTACCTGACATATATTTGGATTTTAGCAGTCTCGCTGGTTGGGGCATCTCTGTTCCATCTGGCATTGGTGTTTCCTCAGGAAGCGCGGCTAGAAATGCGTTATCCGTTCCTGCGAATTGTGGGATATGTGGTTGCGCTGGGTTTGACCATTTACCAATTTGTATTTTTGTTCGATTTCAGCCGTCCAATTTACTATGCCAAGGCATGGAAGTTCAGTTACATTTTCGCCGGGTTGGCTATTTTGTTTTTCCTTGCATCCACCGCCTACCGATGGTTAAAGTCACCTTCGCCGGTCGTGCGGCAGCAGGCGCGAATCATCTTGTTTGGCTCACTCATTAGCTTTGGTTACATCACCGGTTGGATGTTGCTGACCTCGATTTACACCATGAATTTCAACCCCTATCTGGGGTTCCTGCCGCTCGTCATTTTTCCCATTGTTACTGGTTATACCGTTTTGCGCCAGCGGCTCTTACGCGCCGATTATCTGATCAGCCGCAGCGTGCTGTATTCTCTGCTGACCATTTTGGCAATGCTGGGATATGTCTTTCTGGTCGTTGGTATCGGCCTGTTCACTGCCTGGTTCTTCAAAATCACGATTGCTCCAGATAACCCCATACTGATTGCCACAAGCGTATTCTTGTTTACCCTGATTTTGAACCCTGTGCGCTCCCGCCTGCAGACATACATTGATGGCATTTTCTTCCGAGGCGAAACTGCTCATCAGAACCGGCTTGCCATTTTTTCACGTGAATTAACCCGTGCCGTCGGACTAAACGACATTCTGCGCAGCCTGCGAGAACAAATCTCTGGCAGCCTTCTGCCCAGCCAACTTCACATCTTTACTTACAACGCGCTTATTGACCAGTATGTGGCGACCCCTGATGAAACCGGGCAAGCCACCAGCGATATCCAGTTTGATGCAAACAGCGCGCTGCCTCGCGCGCTGCGTCGTGAACTGATGCCGATTTTCGTCAGCGAAACCTATATTCCCGAAGCCATCCTTTCTGAGCGCGGACGCGTGGCCATATTGGGAGCCCAGTTATTCATCCCAATGCCAGGACGCGATCGGCTGATTGGGTGGATAGCCCTGGGAGAACGCCTGTCGGGAGAAAGTTACGCCGCGCACGATATCTCATTCCTCGAAGCCCTGGGAAGGCAGGCGGCTGTTGCCTTGGAACGCGCCCAGGTATTGACCAACATGGAGCGGCGCGTGACCGAGATGAACGCGCTCGCCCGCGTTGCCCAGGGTATTAACATCACCCTGAATTTCGACGACATCCTTGAATTAATTTACGCGCAGACCACCCAAATCATCCAGAGCAATGATGCGCGCCTGACTCTCTATAACCAGACAGGTCAATATTACTATCATGCCTTCTATGTCGAAAACGATGAGCGCATCCCGTCCAGTGAGAATATTCCCCTGTTACCGAAAACGTCGCTCGAACAGGAAGTTATCTCCACCCGCCGTCCCATCCTTGCGCATGACTTTCTCACACAGTGCCAGGTGATGGGCGTCACCCCGCCGGTAAAGGGCTTGTACTCATGGATGGGCGTTCCGTTGAACGCCGGTTCGGAAACCATCGGGGCCTTCAGCATCGCTTCGCGTGATCCATCGGTTTCATATACTGCGACGCAAATGGGGCTGCTTCAGGCCATTGCCGACCAGGCGGCAGGCGCAATTGTCAAATCGCGGCTGCTCCAAGAGACCGAGCGCCGCGCGCAACAACTTGCCAGCCTGAACGTCATTACCCGTCAGTTGACTTCTACTATGGAAATCGAAACACTCTCCCAAAATATCCTGGAGAGCGCCGTCGACATTTTGAACGCAGAGGCCGGCAGTTTGTTCCTGGTGGATGAACAAACCGATGAACTTGTTTTCAAAGTCACAGTTGGGCCGGTTGCCAAAAATCTGGTGGGGCAGCGCCTGCCAGCTGGAACCGGTTTTGTCGGCCAGGCAGTGACAACCCGGCAGCCGGTCATCATCAACAATGTCGCCTCGAACACAAACTGGAATCCGGCTCCCGACAAACAGACCGGGTTTGTGACCCGCTCCATTCTGGCCATCCCAATGGAAGTGCAAGACCGCGTCATTGGGGTCATTGAAGTCATCAATAAAAAAGACGGCAGTCCCTTTACCGAAGATGACCAAAACCTGCTGGCTGCTTTTAGTGGGCAGGCATCGGTCGCTTTTGAGAATGCGCGCCTGTTTACCTTGACTGACCAGGAACTCTCGGCCCGCGTGGAAGAACTCTCAGTGATGCAGCGCATCGACCGTGAATTGAATGCCAGCCTGGAGGTCAGCCGCACGATGCGCATTACCCTTGAGTGGGCCTTGCGCCAATCGAACATCGATGCCGGTTTGATAGGTTTTGTAGAAGAGCAGGGTGTACGAGTTATGGCTGACCAGGGGTACAAGGATGAGGTCGATGCATTCAAGGAAGATTATCTGCGCATCGACCATCCAGCAGTCATTGAGCCTATTGAAACAGGGCTGTTGAAGATCAACGTTCTCGAAAACCCTGACCCGTTGCGTATTTTCCTGAAAAATGGACGCAGCCAGATGGTCTTACCGATTCGGCGTGAATCAAAGACCATCGCCATCCTGCTGCTCGAAAGCACCCGCCCCGATGCTTTTGACGATAACAAGGCCAGTTTTATCAATCGCCTCGCCGACCATGCCGCGATTGCTATCTCGAATGCCCAACTCTATACTGAAGTGCAGCAGGCCAACATTGCCAAAAGTGAATTTGTTTCTTTCGTTGCCCACGAACTCAAGAACCCAATGACTTCCATCAAAGGGTATGCTGAACTGCTTGCAGCGGGCGCAGTGGGCCCAATTAGCGAAATGCAGGCCAACTTCCTGGGCACCATCCGCGCCAACATCGAGCGCATGAAAACCATCGTTGAAGACCTCAACGACAACTCCAAAATCGAAGCGGGACGCCTGCGTCTCGATTTCAAAGCGGTCGACGTGCCAGATGTAGTGGAAAATGTGATTCGCTCCACCAGGCGTCAAATCGAAGAGAAAAAACAAACCATCGAGGTGGATGTGCCGCAAGACCTGCCCAAAATTTGGGCCGACCGCACCCGCATTGAACAAATCCTGGTCAACCTGGTCAGCAATGCCCACAAATACACGCCTGAGAATGGTCATATTCTGGTCAAGGCAGAAAAAGCCCGCAATGACTGGGACCCCCAAGGAGTCGCGGAAGTCGTCCATATTTACGTTCAAGACAATGGGATTGGGATGACGCCTGAAGACCAGCGCAAGATTTTTCAGAAATTTTTCCGCTCCGAGGATGACCAGGCGCGTAAATCTCCTGGTACTGGTCTTGGTTTGAACATCACCAAGAGCCTGGTCGAAATGCAAGGCGGGAAGATTTGGTTCGAAAGCGAATTCCGCAAAGGGACCAGCTTCCACTTCACCGTGCCGATTTCTGAGAACTGAGGAACCTGACATGGCTATTTTCGCCGCCGTCGGAGAAGCACACGCGCTCGACCCGCGCGAGGCCGGGTTGCAGGCCACCCACCATGCGCTGAATCGTTTGGGGAATGCTGCCCCGGTATTTGGTATTGTGATAGTCCCGCATCGTTACGACCCACAATTGGTGCTTAACGGTGTATCGAGCCTGTTGACGAATATGCCGCTGCTCGGTTTCAGTTCCTTTGCCGGAATCTCTGAAAAAGGGACGCGTTTCCATACCGTTATTGTCGCGCTGCTGGCCGGGGAAAACTTGCGGGCAGAAACGCATTGGTTCGCCGCTTACAGCCAATCGAGCAGTGAGATGGCGGCGCGCATCATGCAGTTGCTTGGGTACGAACAGCGCCCGGCGGATAGTATCTTGGTTTTTGCGGATGGCCTGAATGGCAGCGCGGAGGATTTTTGCGCGGGTATTCCGGCTCATATTCCCCTGGTGGGAGGCCTTTCGAGCGGCGACCTGCAAAGCGCCAGCAGTTTTCAGATAGCGAGTATGCAGTCGGGACGCGGCGCGATGGGCGCGGCCTTTCTGCGTGGTAACATTAACGTAGGGGTCGGATATGGACATGGCTGGGTACCGGTTGGCAGCCATTTCCGCGTAACCCGCTCGCGCGGTTTCTGGCTGCGCACCCTGGATGGCCGCCCGGCCTCCGAAACGTACTCGCAAATGTTCGGCAAACCGCCCCGTGAATGGGCATTCCCGCCCTTAAACTACCTGACCCGCATCTATCCGCTTGGCTTTGAACAGGAAAATAGTCATAAACTGGTGGTCCGCTCACCCTTGCGAGTGGAGGCGGATGGCAGTTTTCGCATGAATGTCTCGCTGCGCGATGGCAGCGATGCTTATCTGATGATTGGAAGCCCGGCGGATTGTCAGAAAGCCGCGCTGGATGCAGCCCAGCAATCTTTGCGCGCGCTGGGCAAGGTCAAACCCGTTTTTGCCTTGGTGCTGGTGGATGTCGCCTGGCACATGCTGATGCAGAATCGTATAGACGCCCAGATCAAAGCCGTTCAGGGCGTGATTGGCGAACATGTGCCAATTGCAGGAGGCTATACCCTGGGACAGATTATCCCGGCGGGCGCGCAGGATGAACATCCACAGTTCCTGAACCAACACATCATTGTGGCAACCTTTGGGGAAAAGGAATAGCCGCTACTCTGACAATATCCGCTTGCAGCATTTCTAAAAAATTCCCGCTTCTGCATGAATTCCTGATTTTTGCACACCGCCCGGAGATTGATCTCCGGGCGGCGCACATGCCCCGTATAACGAAGCGGGAAAGCCCAATCCAGTGGGCGTTATGGCTTATATACCAGCCTCTCATGGGCTTTCGAGCTAGGCTTCTGGATTCTCTTGTTTCAGACTCTCCTATACCATGCTGCGAAAGACTCTTTTGCTCCAGGATGCACTGGGTTTTTGGTGACGTTTTTACTCTTGCCAGAAGAAATCAGCCAACCAGCTTAACCAGGTCTTCGGCGGCGCGCCGCATTTCAAGGAACACCAGGCCGAGTTTGCCTTCCTGACGCGCCAAAGCAGTCAGAACCGCCTCATCACCAATGGAAATCAGGACGATAAACCCATTGTTTCCCTTGATATAAACCTGCTCTAATTGACCGCGTCCCAATTCCTGGGCAATCCGTTCGCCCAGCGAGAGCATGGCGGCAGACATAGCCGAAACGCGGTCTTCTTCGGCGCCTTGCTGCAAGGCGGAGGCCATAATCAGGCCGTCTACAGAGACGATAGCAGATGCTTCGATGTCAGAAGCAGCAGCCTGCATTGCGCGCAGGCGTTCGACCATTAACTGGCTGCGATTTTTGCTCATGGAAATTCTCCGGGCGTAAAAGTCTGTGAGAGTTTACCATGAAATTATAAGGCAAAGCAGATTTTTTTGCACATACTTTGCGCAATTGTGAACACGTTAGTTTCAAATGACAATCACTTGAACCGGTCTTCCAGGTAACGATTGATACGGTAAATAACCAAACCATTGAAGAGCAGGGTTGCCAGACAGCCAGGCAACGAGAGCAAGAGCAATACCCGCCGTGAGATGTAACGCAACGTTTCCTGCTCGAGAACACCATATAACCAAAAAGCAGAAGACAGCGTCAACAGAAGGCAAATCGCTAGCACCGGCAAGGAAAACGCGACAGTTCCCAGGTAAACGAGCAGAGAGCGGGCTGTTTTGCGGAAAAGTTCGGTTACATTTTTTTGCATACCCAATTAGCGCGGAATCTGGTAATTCGGCGCTTCTTTTGTGATGATAACATCGTGCGGATGACTCTCGATCAGCCCGGCATTGGTGATTTTGACCAGCCGGGTGTTGGCGCGCAGGTCCTCGAGCGACTTAGCGCCTGCGTAACCCATGCCAGAGCGCAATCCGCCAACGAGTTGGTAGACGAAATCGCCCAGCGTGCCTTTATACGGCACGCGCCCCTCGATTCCTTCAGGCACTAGTTTGCCGAGCGTCCCCTGCCCGCTGCCATAGCGGTCTTTGCCATAGCCTTGCAGCGCGCCCATCGACCCCATGCCGCGATATTCCTTGAACCGGCGGCCTTCGAAGATAATCGTATCGCCGGGAGATTCCTCCAAACCGGCCAACAGCGAGCCGAGCATTACCGTATCGGCCCCGGCCACAATCGCCTTGACGATGTCGCCCGAATATTTGATGCCGCCATCGGCGATGATAGGCGTGTTCGTCTTGCGGGCTTCCTGCGCGCAGACGTAGATGGCCGTCAACTGCGGCATCCCGGCCCCAGCCACCACGCGCGTCGTGCAGATGGAACCGGCGCCCACGCCAACCTTGACGGCATCCGCGCCGGCCTCGATGAGCGCGCGCGTCCCTTCGGGGGTCACCACGTTCCCAGCCAGGATGGGCAGCTTTGGAAAAGCCGCCCGAATACGCTGGATGGCAGTGAGAACGCCCTTTGAATGGCCGTGCGCCGTGTCGATGGCGATGATATCGACCCCGGCATCATTCAATTTGCCGACCCGTGTCTCCAAATCTGCGCCGACGCCAACCGCCGCGCCCACCCGCAAACGGCTGCGCTCATCTAGCGCGGCGTGCGGATGTTCAATTTCGGTCAGGATATCTTTGACAGTCAATAGCCCTTTCAGGCGGCCGGCCTCGTCCACCAGGAGCAGTTTTTCGATGCGGTGCTTTTGCAGCAAAGACTTGGCCTCAGCGCTGGAAATGCCCACCGGGGCCGTCACCAGCCGCTCGCGGGGGGTCATAAACTCGCTGATCGGGCGGATGAAATCGGCCGGTTCGACGAAGCGGATGTCGCGGTTGGTCAAAATGCCGGTCAGTTGCCCATCACGCGTGACGATTGGCACGCCGCTGATTTTGTAACGCGCCATAATGTTTTCGGCGTCCTGGAGCGTGGCATCGGGCGGCAGCGTAACAGGGTCCGAAATCATCCCGGCCTGGGAGCGCTTGACCTTGTCCACCTCGGCGGCTTGCTCATCGGGAGACATGTTGCGGTGGATGATGCCAATCCCGCCTTCGCGCGCCAGGGCAATCGCCAGGCGCGCCTCGGTCACGGTATCCATCGCCGCCGAAAGGAGCGGGATATTGAGGGAAATCTCGCGCGTCAGGCGGGCGCGCACATCCACATCAGCGGGGAGTGTCTCGCTGTAGCCGGGAACGACCAACAGGTCGTCAAAAGTAAGCGCTTCAGAGGAGCGGAAGAGTTCTTCGTTCATTTTTTCTCCACAAAAGATGGTTTTTATATAACGTCCCGAAGGTTTGCGGAGGGTGGGAGCCTTCCGGTACTTCGGGACATTCTCAACGATGTTGGTTTTCAGCCAACCAGACCTGGAACATCAAAACAGGCCATAATTCCTGCTGGCGGTTTCGCTGGCCGGAGAGATGTTCTTCCCATGCGATGCGGATGGGTCCTGCCTGGAAGAACCCTTCGCGGCCCAGGCGTTCTTCGGCGAGCAATTCTTCGGCCCACTTACGCAAAGGGCCTGCCAGCCAGGCGCCAATGGGGGCGCTTGAATCTGTCCACGGTTTCGCAATCTGCTGGCGCGGCATATATTTGTTGAGCAGTTGGCGCAAAATCCAGTTTCCGCCCCTATCACGAATTTTCATGCGCAGGGGCAGGCTCCAGGCGAATTCAATTACCTGATGGTCATCCAAGAATGGCAGACGAGTCTCCAGGCCGGCGCTCATGCTGGCGCGGTCAATTTTGACCAGGGTATCGTCGGGCAGAAAAGTTGACAGGTCGAGCGACATCATTCGCTCTGCAAACGTGGATACGCTCATCCAGCGCAGCGGGTCGGTCATAATGGTCGGCGGTTCGCGGCCATCTATGACGACTGTTTGGGGCTGTTTCCAGCGCGAAATCAAATCGAGGTAGAGCGCTTCGCGCGCTGGGGCATTCAGGCCGACAAATAAATTGCGAATGCTTCCATCCCGGCCAGAGAAACGAGCCAGGCCGCGCGCAGCAATTCGCCGCCATGAATTGGGAGCCCAACCGATGGCGTTCCAGGCGCGCATCCCCTGAAAATAA
Source organism: uncultured Anaerolinea sp. (assembly GCA_964422545.1). Classification (GTDB taxonomy): domain Bacteria; phylum Chloroflexota; class Anaerolineae; order Anaerolineales; family Villigracilaceae; genus UBA5195. The sequence goes on from CAYRBO010000002.1 coordinate 224,611, forward strand.
CGCAAACAACCGCCGAAGAGTTCATCGCCGCCTGCGCTTGAAAGACTGACCATTACCCGCCGCCTTGCCAATTCAGAGACCAGTATCGCCCGAATCTGGGAAGAATCGGCGAATGGCTCATCATACAACCTCGGCAAACGAGGCAGCATCGCGCGGATGTCTTCGGCTGTAATAACTGCTTGCGTATGTTCTGCGCCGAGGCGGCTGGCAACTCTCGAGGCGTGTTCGGTTTTGCCTTCTTCCTCGAAACGCGCATGAAAGGTTTGCAATGGTCCTCCGCCCTGTTCTTGCATCAATGCTGCCAGGGTTGAAGAAGCCAAATCGCCAGAGAGCAAGGCCCCCACAGGAACATCTGCTCTCATTCGCAAACCGATGGCGCGGGTTAGCAGGTCGTCGAACGCTTCCAACGCTTCGCGCTCATCCCCTTTGAAGGGACTGGTCAGCCCTTTTTCGACCGCTGCGCGAGGCGACCAGTAAACTTCCCTGCGCTCGTCACCCGCTTCGGAACCCGGCCAGATGGTCAGGATTTGTCCCGGCGTGAGTTTGTAAATATCCTGGTAGATGGTAAACGGGGCGGGGATGTAACCGTAGCGCAGGAAAAGAGTCAGCGCGCCGCGCTCGATTTCCTTCTGAAAACCGGGGTGGGCGCGCAAGGCTTTCAGTTCTGAGCCAAAAACCAGCGTCCTCCCCAGCCAGCCATAATAGAGCGGCTTGACTCCCATCCGATCGCGGCCCAAGTGCAAGCGGCGGCCTTCCATATCCCACAGCGCAAAGGCAAACATGCCATCGAAACGCTGCGCCGCTGCTTGCAAGCCCCATTGGCGAATCCCAGCCAGAATTACTTCGGTATCTGACCTGCCCTGAAAGATGTGACCCAGCCCCAATAGCTCCTCGCGCAGGCTGGCGTAGTTGTATACCCGGCCATCGAAAACGATGACATACCGTCCGTCTGCCGAAGCCATCGGCTGGTGACCGCTGGAAGAAAAATCGCGCACGGCCAGGCGGCGAAATCCCAGCCCAACGCCATTCTTTATGTCATGCCATAGCCCGGCGTCATCTGGCCCACGATGGCGGATAGAGTCGGTCATCCGGCGCAGGATGTCTTCGACCTCATCCCGCAGCAGTGAAGCCGCAGTGTTGTAAAAACCGGCGATGCCAGACATAATGTCCTGTTGCGTGAAATTGATTTCGTCGTACGAAATTATACTGTATCCTCCCGCAGGCAACCGAATCCTGGTTATTTGCAGCCGGCTTCAGGATGAAAAGCGAATGGATGTTTTTCTTCTTTGGAAATGAAAAATCTTGATTGACGAGGGAAACGATTAAGGTAAACTTGTCCTGACATGCCTGACAATCCCTAACCAGGAGTATTCCATGCCCACTGCTATTCTTTCTGTCCATGACAAAACCGGCCTGGTAGAATTTGCCCAAGGTCTTGCCCATCTCAGCTGGAGGCTGCTCGCTTCGGGCGGGACGGCCAAACTATTGCGCGAAAACGGCCTGACCGTGACCGAAGTGGCCGCTTACACCGGTTCGCCCGAAATTTTGGGCGGGCGGGTCAAAACCCTGCACCCGGCCATTCACGGTGGCCTGCTGGCGCGCCCGACGCAGGCTGACCATCAGGAACTTCTCAATCTCGGCTGGGATTACATTGACCTGGTGGCCGTCAATCTCTACCCTTTCGAGGCGACGATTGCCAAAGCGGGTGTCACTTACGATGAGGTCATCGAGAACATTGATATTGGCGGGGTGACGCTGATTCGCGCCGCCGCCAAGAATCACGCGCGGGTCACGCTGGTCTGCGACCCGGCGGATTATGCTTCCGTATTGGACGCGCTGAAAAAAGGGGAAATTCCGTTCGAAATGCGCAAAAGCCTGGCTGTGAAGGGTTTTCAGGCGACGGCGCATTATGACGCGGTGATTTCATCTTACCTGGCAGAGCGGTAAGAGTGAAAGAGACAAAACCTGCCAAGGGCTGCCGAAAAACCGTCCCAATACCCCTGAAAAACCTTTGAAACAGTATCGATAAGTCGAATATAATAAACCTTGTCTGAATTCAATACCTTCGCCAATTTCCAGGGCTGCATTTCTTAACCGGGGATAAACGGAGATAAACATAGATTTTTGCCTTCTTATGGCGATTTCTAGCAAAAAAGCGTCTAAAATCGCCGTTTATCCCCGTTCATCTCCGGTAAATTTGGCCTGAAACCGCAAAGGCGATTTTTGGCGAAGGTATTATGAATTATTGCGAAAAGCGCAGGTTTTGCCGGTTATCGACAAACCTGCGCTTTCCCGATTTTTTCCAATTTCGCGCCAGGAGACAGCCAATGAAATTCGAGACTCTCGCCATTCACGCCGGGCAAGAACCCGACCCGCTGACCGGGGCAGTGATGACACCCATTTACCAGACCTCCACCTATGCCCAAGACGGGGTCGGAAGGCCGCGCAACGGCTACGAATATTCCCGCACCCAAAACCCCACTCGCAACGCCTTGCAAGATTGCCTGTTTGCGCTGGAAGGGGGAAGTTGGGGGCTGGCATTTGCTTCGGGGCTGGCCGCCACCGATACCCTGCTGCGCCTGCTGGCGAGCGGCGACCATGTCCTGGCCGGGAATGATGTCTATGGCGGCACATTCCGGCAGTTCGATAAAATCCACCGCCGTTTTGGGCTGACCTTTTCGTATGTGGATACCACCGATCCCGAAAATGTGGCTGAATCGCTCACGCCCGCCACCCGCCTGGTCTGGCTGGAAACGCCCACCAACCCCCTGCTCAATGTAACCGATATCCGCGCGGTGGCCGAGGTGCTGAAATCACGCCCCAACCCGCCCCTGCTGGTCGTGGATAACACCTTTGCCACGCCTTACCTTCAGCGTCCGCTCGAACTGGGCGCGGATTTGGTGGTTCATTCGACCACTAAATACCTGGGCGGCCACTCAGATGTGGTCGGGGGGGCAATTGTGGGACGCAGCCCAGAATTGGGCGAGAAACTGGCCTTCTTGCAAAACGCGCTTGGGGCTGTGCCTGGGCCGCTGGATTGTTTTCTGGTCTTGCGCGGCATTAAAACCCTGCCCCTGCGCATGGAGCGGCACGCCCAATCGGCCCTGGAAATTGCCCGGTTTCTCGAAGCGCGCCCCGCTGTCGAACGAGTCCTGTATCCATTTCTCGAATCCCATCCGCAATATGGTACAGCCAAACGCCAAATGCGCAACGGCGGCGGCATGATTTCCTTTACGCTCAAAGGCGGGCGCGAGGCCGCCGTGCGGGTGGCCGAAGGAACAAAACTCTTCACCCTGGCCGAGAGTTTGGGCGGGGTCGAATCGCTCATCGAAGTTCCGGCGGCCATGACCCATCTTTCCACTCAGGGGTCATCGCTGGAAGTGCCGCCCGGCCTGGTGCGGCTTTCGGTCGGCATCGAACATATAGATGACCTGCTGGCTGATTTAGAACAGGCACTCGAACAAGCCTAAAAAAAAAAGCGGGGGCAGCCCCCGCTTTTTGATCAGATTTTCCCGGCTACATAATCCAGCACGTCACTTTTGGTCAGAATTCCAATCGGTCTGCTGTTTTCGACCACAATCAGCGCAAACCCTTCGGTGAGCATAGGCATTGCTTCATCCAGGGCCGTTTCCGATGGGTAGGTGGCCTGCGCGTTTTGCACCAGGCTGTCGATGGGTTCGTCGTGGTTGTGTTCGTGACTTTCGAGCAGGTGATTGAGCAAATCCACCTCGTCGAGCGTGCCGGCCAGCGTACCGCCGGGGCCGGTAACAGGCACCTGTGAAATGGCGTGCTGGCGCATGAGCGCCATCACCTTGCGCATCGGGTCGCCAAGCGCGGCGGTGTAGAGGCTTTTGTTGGGTTTGGCCATCAGCAAATCACCCAGGGTCACCTCGCCGAACTCAGTCCCCAGGAAACCGTTCTCGCGCATCCATTTGTTATCATAGAACTTGGAAAGATAGCGCGAACCACTATCAGGGAAAATGACTACCACCAGCCGGTTGGCGGGCAATTTGGCAGCATACTTGAGCGCCCCGGCCAGGGCCGCGCCGCTCGAACCGCCCGCGAAAATCCCCTCCTGTCGTACCAACGCGCGCGCCCACAAGAAGCACTCTTTATCGTTGACGCGCACGATGTCATCTACCACGCTCAAATCGGTGGCTGAAGGCAAGAAATCCTCGCCAATTCCTTCTACTTTGTAGGTTTTGGGGTAAGCGCCCTCTGGAATTTTGCCCTTGTTCTTCCAGATTTCGAGCAAAATCGAACCTTCGATATCTACGCCAACGATGCGGATGTCGGGATTCTTCGCTTTGAGATAGCGTCCTACCCCGCTAATCGTGCCGCCTGTCCCCATGCCAATCACGACATCCGTCACCCGCCCTTCCGTCTGTTCCCACAATTCGGGGCCGGTCGTCATCTCATGCGTTTTAGGGTTGTCGGGGTTGTGATATTGGTTTGCCAGGATGGCGTTGGGAATTTCGCGCGCAAAGCGCTTGGCGACTTCGTAATAGGAACGAGGGTCCTCGGGCGCAACCGCCGTCGGCGTGATGACCACTTTTGCGCCATAGGCTCGCAGCAGTTGGATTTTCTCGTTTGACATCTTGTCGGGCATGACGAAGATGGTCTTATAGCCTTTGAGCGCGGCAGCGATTGCCAGGCCAACGCCCGTGTTGCCGCTCGTCGCTTCCACAATCGTGCCGCCAGGGCGCAGTTCGCCGCGCCGCTCGGCCTGCTCGACAATGTTCAAACCCACCCGGTCTTTGACCGAGCCGCCGGGGTTCAAAAATTCCAGTTTAGCATACAGCGCAGCAGAGAGGTGAGGGGCAATGTGGGTCAACCGCACAAGCGGGGTATGACCAATGGCGCCCAGGATGTTGTCATAGACTTGTCGTTCTTTGGATACCTCTAAAACGGTCATCGTCTCTCCTCATGCAAGTAATATGGATAACACGGCCAGCATCTATACTCCAACCGACGTTATGCCGCCGTCAAAATTGTGGCGCAGACCAAAAATTGCATAGACGGCGCAAATGTTGCGGGATACTACCAGTCAATAAATCGGGAGGGAAGAATCTACTTCCCGCGCCCAGGCGTTAATGCCGCCTTTCAGGTTCTTGACGCGCCTGAAACCAGCGCTGACCAACAACTCGAGAGCGCGCGCCGAGCGCGTCCCGGCTTTGCACAGCACGACCATCTCACGGGCCGAATCCAGTTCCGACAGGCGCGCGGCCAGCGTGCCGAGCGGAATGTTGAGCGCGTCCGGCAGGGCCGAAATCTGCAGCTCGTGCGGCTCGCGTACATCCAGCAGGAGCGGGGGATTTTCACTTAAGCGGCGGGCAAGTTCTGGCGCGGAAATGTCCCAATCGGCCCCGGCAGAGCCGGTTTCGTGGTCATGGCCTGGGACGCCGCAAAATTCCTCGTAGTCGATTAATTCCTTAATATCCGCATTTGGCCCGCACACCCGGCATTTGGGGTTTTTACGCAAATTGACGAAATCGAACGACATATCGAGCGCATTGTAGAGCAGCAGCCGCCCAATGAGCGAGTCGCCGATTCCAAGCAGCAACTTGAGGGCTTCGGTGGCCTGGATGCTGCCGATGGTGCCGGGCAAAATGCCCAGCACGCCGCCCTCGGCGCAGGTCGGCACCATGCCGGGCGGGGGCGGTTCGGGGAACAGGCAGCGGTAACATGGGCCTTTTTGGGCGTAAAAGACGCTAGCCTGCCCGTCGAAACGGAAAATGGAGCCATAAACGTTGGGCTTGCCCAAGAAAACGGCCACATCATTGCTCAGGTAACGGGTGGGAAAGTTGTCAGTGCCATCAATGATGATGTCGTAGGGGGCGGCAATCTCCATCGCGTTGGCCGAGGTAAACGGGACGTTATAGGCATCCACCTGAATCATGGGGTTCAAATCTAGCAGGCGGGCGCGCGCGCTTTCGACCTTTAACTTGCCAACGGTGGATGTGCCGTGAACCACCTGACGCTGAAGATTGGTGGAATCGACCACGTCATAATCTACCAGGCCAATCCGCCCGACGCCAGCCGCCGCTAAATAGAGCGATACCGGCGAACCAAGCCCCCCCGTGCCAATGACGAGCGCGGAGGATGCTTTGAGCTTTTGCTGCCCTTCTAGCCCTACTTCGGGGATGAGCAGGTGGCGCGAGTAGCGCAGGATTTCGTCACGAGTGAGTTCCATAGTCAGTATCCAGTATCCAGTGAGCAGTGAGCAGTGTCCGTTTCTTTGCTTCATCTGTTGTCGAATCCGCTTATCCGCTCCCCTATCCGCCCGTTACCGAGGGCAGGATTTTGACCACATCGTTCTCACCCACTACTGTCTCCAGCCCGTTCAAATCGCGGATGTTATCGGCATTGACAAACAGGTTGATATGGCGGCGCACTTTGCCATTGCTGTCGAACAGGTGGGGTTGAATGGACGGATATTGCCTGGTCAGGTCGGCCAGCGTTTCGGCGACCGTCTGTCCGCTGACGGTCACTTCGGTCTGGCCGTTGAGATAATACTTGAGCAAAGTCGGGACGCGCAGGGTGGACATGGCGAAAGTATACACGGAAATTGGGAAAAAGAAACAGATGCTTGTGGCGTGTTGTCGTCTGGTCAAATATCTCCGTGTTTCCTTGTATACTTGTTGCCTAACAATTGAACAATAGGCTTCCCTTGAGTCTGAAACTTACACGCAATTCGCCTGTTTCTTGGAAAAACCGCTGCTTGTGCTATACTCAAATAGAAACAGAAATCGGAACGCCCAAGCCTTTATTGTAAAATTGAGAGTTTTGTATTCCAAGCGTTTATCCTTACGGAGAAATGGCTTTATGGCCCAAGACCAACGCGCGGTATTAGAGTTGCTTTACAAAGTAAGCCGGGAATTTGCCTCGGCGCTCGATTTGCACACCGTGCTGACGCGCGTCTTGTTCGCAGCGCTGAACAACGTGGGCGGCGAGCGCGGCACCATCATCGTGATGGACGACAATGGCCGCGCCATCGACTCGGCCATTGCGTATGGCAACCAATTGCGTGAAAGCACCACCCTGCAGCTGCGCGATACGGTCGAGCGCGGTCTGGCCGGATGGGTGGCGCGCAAGCGCCAGGCCGTTCTGGTTCCCGATACCAGCAAAGAAGAACGCTGGCTGCGGCGCGAAGATGATGCCATTGACCGCTCGGGGGCCAAGTCGGCCATTTGCGCGCCGCTCATGGCGCGCGAGAAAGTGGTCGGCGTGCTGACCATCGTCCACTCGATTCCCCAAGCGTATAACGAAGAACATCTCGAACTGATGCAGGCCATCGCCGACCAGGCCGGGATTGCCGTGCTGAACGCCCGCCTGTTTTCTGAAAGCCAGCGTCAGGCACGGGTGATGACCGTGCTGGCTGAAGGCGCTGCCAACTTGAGCATGTCGGTGCGCATGGATGACATCTTCGAGGGCATTCTGTCTCAGGTGAAGCAGGCCCTCCAGGTGGAAATTGCCGCCCTGGGGCTGCTCGATGGGGAGGAGGTCGTTTTCCGCGCTGCCAGCGGCCTGCGCAGCGAGGGACTCATCCTGCGGCGCGTCAAAATTGGCGAGGGGATTGCCGGGCTGGTGGCGCGCGAGGCGCGGGGCGTAGTCATCCCGGCGGTGGTTTCAGATACCCTGCTCTCTGGCGCAGAAAAAATTCCCGGCGTGCATGTGCGCGCCCTGGCCTGCGCTCCTATCCATTTCCAGGGAAAAGTCATCGGCGTTATCGAAGCCTTCAATCCCGTCAACAAAATGTTCGACCCCGACTCGCTGCTCGTACTGACCGGTCTTGGCTCTCTGGCAGGCACCGCCATCCAAAACGGGGAGTTGTTCCAAAGCCTCGACCTGGCCCGCAAACGCTATCTTGACCTGTTCGATGACAGCATTGACCCAATTGTCATCACTGACCTCGCCGGGAAAATCTTGGAGGCCAACCGCCAGGCCTCGCGTTTCTCCGGCCATCCGCTTGAGGACCTGAAGCGTTTTCTGATTGGCCAAATGCACGACATCAACTTTGAAAAAACCGGGGCTTCATTCGAGAAAATTGGCGATTCCACGCTGCATTACGAGTCGATATTGTACAGCCAGCAAGGAGCAACCTATCCGGTAAGCGTCTATGTTCGCAAAGTGACATTTGACGGGCAAGATGCTTTGCAGTGGATTATGCGCGACATCCGCGAACGCAAAGACTTGGATGCCCTGCGCGAAGACCTGGCAGCCATGATTTACCACGACTTGCGTTCACCGTTGGGCAATATCCTTTCGAGCGTGGAAATGCTTGGCTCGAGCATCCCCGAAGCAGAGAAAGAATCTGCCGCGCCTTTCCTGAAGATTGCCCGCCACTCCATCGCGCGCATTGAACGTCTGATAAATTCCCTGCTCGACCTGAACCGCCTGGAACAAAACCAGCCCATTACCGAGTGCCAGGCCGTTTCGTTGGATTTGTTGCTGGCTGAAGTGTTAGAAATCGTTCGTCCGGCGGTGGACGGACGCAATCAGAGCATCGAAATCAGCCTGGAAGAGAACCTGCGGGAATTATATGTCGATGTGGATATGATTCGCCGCGTCTTTATCAATCTGGTTGAAAACGCCGCGAAATATACCCCAGCCAACGGGCATATCGTCATTGGCGCGGCGACCGCGCCCGACGGGAATTTCTTGCAGATTTTTGTGCAGGATGATGGCCCCGGCATTCCCGAAGTCGACCGCGAGCGCATTTTTGATAAGTTCACGCGCCTTAAAAACAAAACCGGCGCGCGCGGCCTGGGCGTAGGATTGGCCTTTTGCAAACTAGCCGTACAAGGGCATGGCGGCAAAATTTGGGTCGAATCGGCACCAGAACATGGCGCGAAATTCGTCTTTACCCTGCCCACCACGTAGGGCAAGATACTATCTTGCCCTACAATACCATTTTTCTCCAGGAGACCTATGCAGACTCTTGCGCATCAAGTTTTTATCGAAGAAGAATATCCCGGCGTGACGCTGGGGGCAATTGCCCTGCCACACGGCCTGATTCAAATCGACGCGCCCCCCTCGCCCGAAGACGGACGCTCATGGCGCGCAGCATTGCTTGGCTTGAATAGCGGCGTGGAAAGGCTGCTCGTCAACCTCGATGCGCACCCTGACCGAACGCTGGGGGCGCGCTCGATGGATTGCACCATCATTGCCCACGAAAACACCGCGCGCGCCTTCCGCAACCGCCCAAACACCTTTAAGGCCCAGGGTGATGAAACCGGCGCAGATTGGGAATCGGTGGCCGGGTTGGGCAGTATTCGCTGGGCGCCGCCCGAAATCTCGTTTACCGAGAGAATGGCTATTGAGTGGAGCAACTTCCCGGTACTTCTCGAAAGCCATCCCGGCCCAGGTATTGGGGCTTCATGGGCCATCCTGCCCGAGGCGGGTATTGTTTTCGTTGGAGACCTGGTGTTAAAAAACCAGCCGCCTTTCCTGGCGCAGGCCAGGCTGCCCGAATGGTTAGAATCCATCAAAGTTTTGATGTCGCAATATAAAAACTACACCATCGTCAGCGGGCGCGGCGGCGTCGTGCCTTATGCCGCTGTACAGGCCCAATACGACTACCTGGCAAACATTCACACCGAATTGGAAGCCCTGGCGAAGCGACAATCTGGCCCTGATGCGGTGGAAGCGCTGGTGGCTCCATTGATGGAGGGGTTGAAAGCGCCGTCGCACCGCCAAAAGCAATACGCTCAGCGTCTGGCTTATGGTCTGCGCCAGTATTACACGCGCTTGTACCTATCTGCAGATTCCCCGGATGCCTTCGATGAATAACTCCCCCAGCCCTTACCAGCCCATTTTTGAACTGACGCGTGGCGGAATTGTTGAATCCATTCACTTCGGCGCGTTTGCAGTGGTCGATTCGCGCGGCAGCCTGCTCACCTCGGCGGGCGACCCGCATCTCGTCACTTTTCTCCGCTCCAGCGCTAAGCCATTTCAGGCCTTGCCCTTCATCGAACGCGGCGGGCACGAACAGTTTGGCTTCACGCCCAAAGAGATTGCTCTGATGTGCGCCTCGCATTCTGGCACAGACGAACACGTCGAAACCATCAAGGAGATGCAGGCCAAAATTGGAGTCGGCGTCAATGACCTGTTGTGCGGAATGCACGACCCGATGCATCAGCCTACCCGCGACGCCATGCTGCTGCGCGGCGAACAGACCTCGCCCTACCGCCATAACTGCTCTGGCAAGCATACCGGCATGTTGGCGCACGCCCGCCTGCGCAGCCTGCCCACCGAAAGCTACCTCGATTTCGACCACCCTATCCAACAAAACATCTTGCAAACCTTCGCGGAAATGTGCGGTCTCCCTGCAGACACGGTAGAACTGGGCATTGATGGCTGTTCCGCGCCAAATTTTGCCATCCCGCTCTATAATGCGGCCTACGGCTTCGCCCGCCTGTGCGACCCGTTTGACCTGGAGCCGAAGCGCGCTGCTGCCTGCCGCGTCATCACCTCGGCCATGATGACGTACCCGGAGATGGTGGCCGGGCCAGACCGATTCGATACCTTGCTAATGCAGATTGCAAGGGGGAAAATTGTCTCCAAAGGCGGCGCGGAGGGCTACCAGGCGGTTGGAATCTTGCCCGGCGTTCTTGCTCCCGATTCTCCTGGCATGGGCATTGCCATCAAAATCAGCGATGGCGACGCCAACGACCGCGCCCGTACCGCGGTAGCCTTGTCGATTCTGAGGACTCTCGGCGCGCTGGATGACGCCCAACTGTCCCAATTGTCGGCGTTCGGACCGGTAAAACAGCTCTACAACTATCGCAAACTGCGTATCGGTGAAAGCCGCCCAGCGTTTTCGTAGCGCACCTTGTCCTTTGTCGCTGCGGTTATAACGTAGAATTTATTCCGCGTAACTGAAGCGCGAAATAACATTTCGCGCCACGCACGGAGTCGCATGGATTTAGCCGCCAAAGCCCTCGCTATTCACCAAACCCTGCTCGCCTTCTATGGCGAACCCATCTGGCGCAATCCGCTGCCTGCCATTGACGAGCTGGTCTCGACCATCCTCTCGCAAAACACCAACGATGTCAATCGTGATAAGGCCTTCGATGCCCTGCGCCGGCGTTTCCCAACCTGGGAAGCAGTGCGGGATGCGGACCCGGCTGAAGTGGTGGAAGCAGTGCGGGTGGCCGGGCTGGCAAACCAGAAGGGGCCGCGCATCCAGCAGGTGTTACAGGAAATCACCCGCGAGCGTGGCAATCTCGATTTATCCTTCCTGAACGACTTGCCGCTCGAAGAAGCCCGCGCCTGGCTGATGAAATTCAACGGCGTGGGGCCGAAAACTGCCGCCATCGTGCTGTGTTTCTCGCTCAACCGGCCAGCCTTCCCGGTCGATACCCACGTGTATCGCGTGACCGGGCGGCTGGGACTGCGCCCAGAAAAAATGTCGGTCGAAGACGCCCACCCACACCTTGAGTCGCTCTTGCCTCCAGAAACGTATTATGCCGCGCACCTCAACATCATCCGCTTGGGGCGCGAGATTTGCCAGGCCCGCAAGCCAAATTGCCCGGCCTGCCCGCTGCGTCCAATGTGCAATTTCGCAATGCAATCGACAGGAAAATGACCAGAGAACCATGCGGCCTGTTCTCCCCGAATGTCAATAATATGCTAGAATTGTTAACGCTTAAGTTTCAGTTTACGTATTCCGCCGATACGTAAGAGGTATTTATGGACATCCTGCACCTCGTCGACCGTCTCGAAGAATTATTCAACGAAGCCCGCGCCGTGCCGTTCACCCGCAATGTGGTTGTGGATGAAGATAAAATGCTGGACATCATCGACCAGATGCGCGTCACCATCCCAGAAGAAGTCAAAAAAGCCCAGCAGTTGGTGGCGCAGCGAGACCGCATCATCGCCCAGGCGCAGGAAGAAGCCAGCCGGATTGTGACCCTGGCCAAAGAGAAGGCCGAGCAAATTGTGGAGCGCGAGGCCATCGTCAAGAGCGCCCAAACCCGCGCCAGCCAAATTGTCAACCAGGCGCGCGAAGACGCCGCCGCTACCCGCCGCGACGCCGATGCCTATGTCATCGATGCCCTCCAGTCGCTGGAAGAAGAAATCAGCCGCTTGCTCACCCAAGTGCGGAACGGAATCCGCAAGGTGGAAGAAGACCGCTTGCGCGGGCCGTCCATCCCAGTCGGCGAGCCAAGAACCGAACCACCCCTCGCACCGCAAAAGGAAACAGCCGAGTAAAAACCATCCCCGCCGCCTGGCGGGGAGTTCGCTTATATACTACCCAGATGGGTATAGAATGGGAGACGTATGCCTTCACCGAACGGAATTCGAGCCATTTTTTATGACCTGGATGGCACTCTGCGCGCCAACATCCCCTTGGGGCGCGACGCGTTCGCGCAGCAAGCCGCCGCGCTTGGGCTGAAAACCAGCCCCGAAGCGATTCGCCGCGCCGCCATTTGGGAACACCGCTATTTCGCCGAATCGCCCGAACTCATCAGCGACCGCGAGACATTTCACGATGACAGCCGGGCTTTCTGGCTAAATTACTGCTCCCGCCAGTTGCAGGCCCTGGGCGCAACCCCCGAACAAGCGCGCGAACTGGCTCCGCAACTGAACGCCTACATGAGCGAACACTTCAGACCCCAAGACATCATCTTCGAGGATGTCCACGAAACCCTGCGGACACTGCGCGAGAGTGGTTACTTCCTGGGAATCATGTCCAACCGCTTCGAGCCGTATAACGACTACCTGGACGAACGCGGCCTGAGCGGACTGTTCGACCTGGTGGTCTATGCCGGACAAGCCGGAATCCGCAAGCCCAACCCAGAAGTATTTCACTTCATGCTCAATAAAGCCGGGCTTTCCCCATCAGAATCGATGTACGTGGGTGATAACTATTTCGCCGATGTGCTTGGCGCGCGCCGGGCCGGGATGCTGCCGGTGCTGTTCGACCCGCAACAAATCTTCGAGTCGCCCGACTGCCCGGTGATTACCGAGCATGCGCAGTTGTTAAATATCCTTGCGGGGGGGAAGTAATGCCGCTGCACCCGAAAATTAGCCGCACGGCGCGCGTGCGCAACGAACAAACAGTCGGACAACTGGCCCGCCTGCTCTCGGTCATCTCGGATGCAGGCGGCAGCGTGGGCGATATTCACCTGTTGACAGAAACTTCGCGCCATGTGGTGCGCGACATCGTCATCTACGCCGATCATCTGGAGCAAATGGACAGCATCCTCGAGGCCATCCGGGCGATTCCCGGCTCCAAGGTAATGGCAGTGCGCGACGAAGTGCTGGAATTGCACCAGAAGGGCAAAATCGCCATCCGCTCGCGCTACCCCATCGATTCACTTGCCACCCTGCGGCGGGTTTATACCCCTGGCGTGGCCGAAGTCTGCCTGAAAATTGCCAAAGACCCTTCGCTGGCACGGCTCTACACCAGCACCAGCCACATGGTCGCCATCGTCACCGACGGGACGGCCGTCTTGGGCCTGGGCGACATCGGCCCGCTGGCCGGAATGCCGGTGATGGAAGGCAAGGCCATGCTCATGGAAACACTGGTAGGGCTTTCGGGCATCCCAATTTTGTTGAATACGCGCGATACCGACCAGATTGTTGAAACGGTGGCCGCCATCGCCCCGACTTTTGCCGCCATCCAACTGGAGGATATTTCGGCCCCGCGCTGTTTCGAGATAGAAGAACGGCTGCAAAAGCGGCTCGACATCCCGGTCATGCACGATGACCAGCACGGGACAGCCGTTGTTACCACTGCCGCGCTGATGGTGGCCTCCCGTCAAACCGGAGTTTCCCTTTCGGAGGCTAAAATTGGGCAAATCGGATTGGGCGCGGCGGGCTTCGCCACCGCCCAAATGCTCATGCGGCTGACCGGCAACCCGATTTTGGGGGCGGACCTGAACCCCGATGCGCTCAAGCGGCTCGAAAAGGCTGGGGGGAGGCCATGCAACCTGCGCGAGGTAATGTCTAACTGCGACATCGTGATTGCAACCACCGGCGCGGCGGGACTCATTCAACCCGAAATGGTGCGCAAAGGCCAAATCATCCTGGCGCTTTCCAACCCCAATCCTGAAATTGACCCCGAAACCGCCCTGGAGCAGGGCGCGCTCTTCGCGGCGGACGGCAAATCGGTCAACAATGTGCTGGGCTTCCCCGGCATTTTCCGCGGCGCAGTAGATGCCTATGCCCCGCGCATTACCCACGAGATGCTGCTGGCTGCCGCCCAAACCATCGCCGACCTGACCCCGCCCGGCGAACTGGTCCCCAACCCGCTCGACAAAAAGATTCACCTGGCCGTCGCCCGCGCCGTCGCCCAAAAAGCCATTGACCAGGGCGTCGCCCGGGCTGAGTATGTGCCGTACGTGGAAGAATGAGTGACAGACGATAGAAGACGGACAGCAAAGCACAGTATCTGAAACGACATCGGCCACGTTCCCCAAGGAGCGTGGCCGATGTCTATGGTCTATAGCCTATATTGACGGCTCACCATCGAACTCAATCGTACAAATGCTTTGGTTTGGCATTCTTCGTCACTTCATCGCGCAGCAACAGACCCAGACGGGTAATGCCCTCGCGGATCACATCGGGCTTGGAGTAAGAGAAGTTAATCCGCATGGTGTTGTTCCCGCCGCCGGTGGGGTGGAAGGCCGCGCCGGGGACGAAGGCGACTTTCTTATCAATGGCCTTTTTAAGGAGTTCGGCGGCGTCCATGTATTCGGGCAAAATGCCCCACAGGAACATGCCGCCCTGCGGCGTAGTCCAGCGCACCTCGCGCGGGAAGATTTCATCCATCGTTTCGAGCATGACATCGCGGCGCTCTTTGTAAATTGCACGGATGACCTTAACATGTTCATCGAGGAAGCCGCCTTTGGCAACCTCATAGGCTACAATCTGGTTGAAGGTGGCGGTGTGCAGGTCGGCGGCCTGTTTGGTCATTACGATTTTGCGTATCACCTGTTCGGGCGCAATCACCCAGGCCAGGCGCAGGCCGGGCGCCAGCAGTTTCGAGAAGGTGCTCAGGTAGATGACATTGCCGGTATATGTGCCGTTATCTTTGCGATACTGGCTGTCGAGCAGCGCTACCGAAGGCAGGTGTTCGCCCTCGAAGCGCAATTGGCCGTAGGGGTCGTCCTCAATAATCGGCACGCCGTAATGGTCGGCAATTTCCACCAATTTCTGGCGGCGTTCCAATGTCATGGTCGAGCCGCTTGGGTTTTGGAAATTAGGCAGAACATAGATGAACTTCGGCCCAATGCGCAGGGCTTTTTCCAACTCGTCGACAACCATGCCGTTTTCATCGGATGGCACGGAGATATACTGCGCGCCATAGGCGTTCCAGGCCTGAAGCGCGCCCAGGTAGGTGGGCGATTCGACCACGATGTAATCGCCCCGGTTCAGGAACAGGCGGCCAATAAAATCGAGCGCCTGCTGCGAGCCAGAAGTGATGGCAATGTTACCGGCATTGACCTTAATGCCGTAGCGCGCCGTATGGCGGGCAATCATCTCTCGCAGCGGGGTATAGCCCTCAGTCGTGCCGTATTGCAGGGCTTGCGCTCCCATCGTTTCTAGGACGATATTGCAGGCTTCCTTGAATTCCTTGACCGGAAAAACCTCGGGGGCGGGCAGACCGCCACCAAACGAGATGATGTCGGGCTGCTCTGTCAGTTTCAGCAGCTCGCGGATGACCGAACTTCCCATTTTTTGCGTGCGGTGGGCATATCGGTATTCCCAGGGTGTCTGCATTCTTACTCCTTTAGGTAGGGTTTGGAATTTGGAGGATGGCAGCGTTAAGGGATAAAAAAAGCCTGACAGGTATGTTTGACCTGTCAGGCTGGCCTGATTTTATGGCATAAGGATGCCGGGAAGGAAGGATATTTCCATAAGCATCAGCATCGCATCGTCATCTTAATCCTTTTTCCACATTTCCGCAACCGACAAAAAATCTGTTATTGGTATGACACTTGTCAGGTTTTTTCAACTTGCATCTCCAGCACCCGGTCGAGCCGAAAACTGCGCTCGTCGTTGCGCAGGTGGCACCAGGCTTGCAGGTAGATGTAATCGGAAAGACCAATCACCTGCCGGGGAGTAATGGCGCGCACCGTGCGCTCGCCGTTTTTATCTACATAAGTAATTCGAATGCGCTTACCGCTCAGGATAGCCTCGTTCCATTCAACTGGCAAGCGGATTCCATCGTTCGGCCAGGCCGGGGAACTGTACAGGCCAATAAAATCATCCAGCCTTTTGCCAATCGGTTTTAGCGACTCCATCATGGAGAAAAAGACGCTTTTATCGGTCAGCGCGTCGGCCAGGGCGCGGTGCGCTTCGGGGTTTTGGATGCCAAACTCGGCGGCGATGTTGGTGAGGGTGTTGGAGCGAAATTCAAAATACTCGCGGGCAATATGCAGAGTATCTATCAAGTTGGGGATTTCAAGCTGCCAGCCCAAGCGGCGAAATTCGCTATCCAGAAATTGCAGGTCGAACTGCGCATTGTGGCAGACGACCACCGAATCTTTCAACAAGGCCCGGATGTTTTGAGCAATCTCCGAAAAATGCGGCGCGCCGATGAGCATATCATCGTTCAAACCATTGGCACTGGCCGCGCCGGGCGAGAGCGGGCGCTGCGGGTTGACCAGCGTCTGAAAGGTCTCTTTGATGCGTTTGCCCTCGGTCAGCACAATTCCCACTTCGCAAATGCGGTCGCCGAACCAGGGCGAAAGACCGGTTGTTTCCAGGTCGAGGAAGGCAAAGCGACAGTTAGAGAGGTCGAAGGTTGGCATGTTTGAATCTTAACGCCGTTTCAGGTTTTGGGCAAGATATTAGAACAGATGTTGCAAAGACAGGCCAAAGGCCCGGCCTACCCGCCAATCTGATTCATCACCCGCATTGTGGCGCAAATCTCCGATTTGCGAGGACAGGCCAAAGGCCCGGCCGACCCGCCAATCTGATTCATCACCCACATTGTGGCGCAAATCTCCGATTTGCGAAGACAGGCCAAAGGCCCGGCCGACCCGCCAATCTGATTCATCACCCACATTGTGGCGCAAATCTCCGATTTGCGAAGACAGGCCAAAGGCCCGGCCGACCCGCCAATCTGATTCATCACCCACATTGTGGCGCAAATCTCCGATTTGCGAAGACAGGCCAAAGGCCTGTCCTACCCGCCAATCTGATTCATCACCCGATTGAGCGGGATGATCCCTTCATCCAAACCGTGTCCCCAGGGCTTGTCCCAAACACCGCCCAGGATGAGATGACGCAGCTCTTCATCGCTCGCGCCGTTGCGCATGGGGCCGAGCAGGTCAATTTCCTTCTCGCGCAACAGGCACATCCGAAGCACGCCATCGGCGGTGAGCCGGGCGCGGGTGCAGGCCGAACAGAACGGAACAGTCACCGATGAGATGAAACCCAACTCGCCCTTTGCGCCGCGAATGCGGTAGATGCGCGCCTCGCCGTCGTATTTGCCGCTGGCCTCTAGCGGGCCAAATTCCGATTCGATTTTCGCCTGAATTTGCGCGGCGGTGACCACCTGCCCGGTCTGAATATCCGTTGCCCCGGCAAAAGGCATCATCTCAATAAAACGCATTTGCCAGGGACGGTCGAGGGTCAGCGCGGCCAGGTCAATCACATCGTCTTCGTTATATCCCTTCACCACCACGCCATTCAGTTTGACCGGCGTCAGCCCGGCTTGCTCGGCGGCCAAAATACCCTCCCAAACCTGCTCTAGTTTGCCCCAGCGCGTGAGACGGCGGAATTTATCGGGGTCGAGCGTGTCTATCGAAACGTTCACCCGTTGCAGCCCGGCCTCTTTGAGCGGCTTCGCCAGTTTCGAGAGCAGAATCCCGTTGGTCGTCATCGAAAGCGAGCGGATACCGGGCGTCGAAGCAATCGCCCGCACCAGCTCGACGACATGCGCCCGCACGGTCGGCTCGCCGCCCGTCAGCCGGATTTTGTCGAACCCCAGGCTGGCAAACAAGCGCACCAGCCGCAAAATTTCGTCATCTTGCAGCAGGTCTGCATTCGGCCTGAAGGTTTGGTCTTCGGGCATGCAATAGATACAGCGTAAATTGCAGTGGTCGGTCAGGGAAATGCGCAGGTAATGGATGTTCCTGCCAAAGCGGTCAATCGCCATTCGCACCTCGCAAAATTTGTACCGTTAAGTATTCTAATTATACAGCCTGTTGCAAGCCCGCGCCAAAGTGCTAAAGCCCGCGCTACTTCTGCCAAGCCAGGTAAACCCGACTGGCCATCTGCCGATTCCAGGCCTGATAACTGAAGTACAATAGCAGCACGATGAAGCCCCTCCGCCCAGCATTGTTCCTGCTCACCCTCCCGGCCCTGGCCTGCCGTCCCGTCATTGCAATTGGCTGGGGCGAACTGTTCATCCTTGTATTCTTGTTCCTGCTCTTGTTTGGCCTGCCGCTCTGGCGTTTTTGGAAGAAGTGGCGGAAATTTCATGGGGAAAAGGATTGACATCTTCGTATGGTGAGATTCTCCCCCCGCCCAGGGCAAATCGCTGGCCTGATCGTTCTCTCGCTCTTCCTGGCCTCGTGCCTGTCTCCCGTTACCGCGGCAGTTCCCCCGCCGACAGAGACTCCGCTTCCCCTGCCCACCCAAACGCGCGCGCCGACGGCCACCCTCACCCCCTCGGCCACCCCACGCCCCACCTGGACTCTTGAACCGACCCGCACCCCCATCCCCAGCCTGACGCCCAGGCCGCTCATAAAGCGGGTACTGATTATCAGTTACGACGGCCTGCGCCCCGATGCAATTGGGCTGGCGCCCATGCCAAACCTGCTGGCGCTCATGCAAACCGGCGCTTATTCGCTCACGGCCCAAACCACCTTCCCCAGCGCCACCCTGCCCGGGCACGCCTCCATGCTGCTGGGGATGTGTCCCCAAAAACACGGCGTGGATTGGAACGACTATGACCCGGCGCAAGGCTACGCCCAGGGCGTAGATATCTTCGACCTGGCCCGCGCCGCCGGGCTGAAGACGGTGATGGTGGTTGGCAAACAGAAACTCATCCAATTGACCGAACCAGGCAGCCTGGATGTCTATCAATACATCAACGACCGTGACCTGGTGATTGCCGATTGGATTTTGGCAAACTTCCCGGCAGATTTCGGCCTGATGTTCGTCCATTTCCCCACCATCGACTTTATGGGGCATGAATACGGCTGGCTCTCGTGGGAGCAGCTCAGCGTGGCGCGGCGCGGCGACGAGTCCCTGGGCAAATTGCTGGCAGCCCTCGACGAGCGCGGCATTCGACAAGAAACCATCGTCATCGTCACTGCCGACCATGGCGGGCATGAGCAAAGTCACGGCTCGCGCAACCCGCTCGATATGACCATCCCCTGGGTCATCTCCGGCCCCGGCATTCGCCCCGGCGAACTGGTTTCGCCAATCCAGACGACCGACACCGCCGCCACCGCCGCATGGGCGCTGCAACTGCCCACCCAGCCGGAGTGGGATGGCGTGCCCGTAACCGAGGCATTTGGCTTGCCCGTCCAGCCGCGTCCCCTCCCATTTTGCCCGTAGGACAAACCTTTGGTCTGTCGCGCCAGAAAATCGTCCCGAAGGTTTTAGAGCAAAATTTTCGCCATTTCGAACATCCTTTGGGACGGTTCAACTTTCAAAATAAAAACCACGCAAGGAAGAAAACCATATGCTCGAAGGTCTCGATTTTCTCTTCATCGGCCTGGCGGCGCTGGCCGCCGGGGCCATTAATGCCCTGGCGGGCGGCGGCACGCTCATCACCTTCCCGGTGCTGATTGCGGTCGGCGTCCCGGCGGTGGCATCGAACGTCACCAACACCGTTGCGCTGCTGCCTGGCTACCTGGGCGGCACGCTGGCGCAGTGGAAAGACTTACGGGAACAATCTCGCCGCCTGTGGTACATCCTGCCGGCCAGCGTGCTCGGCGGCCTGCTGGGTGGGATTTTGTTGCTATACACCGGCGAAAAAGTCTTCCGCCAGATTGTCCCCTATCTCATCCTGATGGCATCGCTGCTGCTGGCGGTGCAAGACCCGGTGCGCAAGTGGCTGGTGCGGCGCGCCGAACAGCGCAGCGGGGGCAAAGTCTCCGATTTGTGGAGCACCCTGCCGATTGGCCTGGCGGCCATCTATGGCGGGTATTTCGGGGCCGGGCTGAGCGTCATCGTGCTGGCCGCGCTCGGCCTGACGATGGACGAATCGCTGACGAAACTGAACGCGCTCAAGCAGGGCGTCGCTTTCAGCGTCAACGTGGCGGCGGCAGTCTTTTTCCTTTTTTCGGGGCTGGTGGTGTGGCAAGTGGTGCTGGTGATGGCCGCTTGCGCGCTGCTGGGCGGCTGGCTGGGCGGTAAACTGGCCGGGGCGGTCAAACCCGCCACCCTGCGCTGGCTGGTCGTTTCGATTGGCGTGGTCGTGGCGGCGATTTACATCGTGCGCGGCTAATTTCGCGCGCGGCGCTTTGCCCCGGCAAAACAGCAGCCTAAACAGGCTGATTCTCCATTTGAGCCTGGATTTGGTCCAAAATCCCGGCAAATTCTCCCGCCGGGTGCTTGCGCAGAATGGCTTTGCGCGCCTCACGGTCGAGGCGGCGCAGGCCGAGGTACTGCATGGCATGTTTGCGGAACAGGCGTTCCCCGTCTTCCTGCCCGTAGAAGGCAATATTTTTCTCAAGGTGAAGGCGCATCGTGGCGCGGATTTGCTGGGGCGAGACCTGCTCGCGGTCGAGGCGCGAGAAAATCCAGGGGTTGGCAATCGCGCCCCGCCCAATCATCACCGCGTCGCAGCCGGTCAGGTCTTTCATGCGCTGGATATCCTCCACCCGGCGCACATCCCCATTCCCAATCACCGGAATTTTGACGAGGGATTTGACCTCGGCGATGGCATTCCAATCGGCCTGGCCGCCATAGCCCTGCTGTTTGGTGCGCCCGTGAAGGGCAATTAAGGCCGCGCCGTTGTCCTCTGCGATTTTGGCAATTTCGCGGTAGTTCTGGCAGTCATCCCAGCCCAGGCGCATCTTGCCGGTGACGGGAATGCGCAGGCGCGAGGTCAGGGCCTGGAAAATCTGCCCCACTTTTTGGGGCGCGCGCATCAGCCCTACCCCGCAGCCGCGATGCGCCACGCTTTTGGCCGGGCAGCCCATGTTGATATCGAGAATATCGGGGCCTAAATCCTGCGCAATCAGGGCTGCTTCGAGCATAACAGCGGGGTCATCGCCGTAAATCTGAAAGACGACCGGACGTTCAGATTCTTCGTAGGTGAGTTTGGCTCGTACCCGCCGAAAGTTGCGCACAATCTCTTCGGCCTTGACGAACTCGGTGTAACTCATGGCCGAACCGAGCGACCGGCACAGCGAGCGGAACGGCCAGTCGGAATAGCCGTCCATCGGCGCGAGAATCGCGTCGCCATAAACAGGAATATCGCGGACAAAAAAGACCGGCTGCGGCACAGGCGTAATCATTAACAGCATTGTGCCACACCGATGGCGTTTTGCATAGCCCGACGATGTGTCTGTTGTAATTGCGATTTTGCGCTTTGCCGGGGCGGTTGGCTTGCGTGGACTCATGCTAAAATACCTCATCACCTTTGATACTTCGGGAGAAATTCAATATAACCAAACTGGTTTGGGAAGATAAATCGACTCGAACGGCAAACGCATGACTCGCCTTTGCCTGAACCTGCCCTCACCTCCGAGACGATTGTTTTAAGGAGCCCCATGAAATCCTACCGCAAAGAACTCTGGTTCAACGTCCCGGCCCGGCGCGGATTTATCAACATCACCCCGCAAATCGAAACCTGCCTGCGCGAGAGCGGCATCCGCGACGGATTCTGCCTGGTAAATGCCATGCACATCACCGCCTCGGTCTTCATCAACGACGATGAGAGCGGCCTGCACCACGATTACGAAGTGTGGCTGGAACAACTGGCCCCGCACGAGCCGCTTGGCCAGTACTGGCACAACCGCACCGGCGAAGACAACGCCGACGCGCATCTCAAACGCCAGGTGATGGGGCGCGAAGTGGTGGTGGCCGTTACCAATGGCAAACTCGATTTTGGCCCCTGGGAGCAGATTTTCTACGGCGAGTTCGATGGCCGCCGCCAGAAACGGGTGTTGGTCAAAATTATCGGAGAGTGAGGAGACCCCATGACTGAGCAGAAATCCGGCGCGCAAATCAGCACGAAAGCCTTTATCCAGGCCGTCCTCATCATTTTCGCCCTGATGATGGTTTCAGGCATCCTGACGCAGGTTATCCCTGCCGGGGAATACACCCGCATCGAAGTCGACGGGCGCCAGGCCATCGACCCGGCCTCCTTCCGCTTTGTCGAGCGACCCGCTTACCCCGTCTGGCGCTGGTTCACGGCCCCCTTCGAAGTGCTGGTGACGCCCGACGGCCTGACCAAAGTCCTCCCCATCATCGTCTTCATCCTGCTGGTCGGCACAGCCTTCGGCATTATGGACCGCAGCGGCATCCTCAAGGCGGTCATCTCGCGCATCGTCAAGGCCTTTGGCGGGCGCAAATATATCCTGCTGCTGGTCATCACCTTCTTCTTTATGGCGCTGGGGACTTTTTTCGGCATTTTCGAGGAAGTCATCCCGCTCGTGCCGCTCATGATTGGCCTGGCCTACTTCCTCGGCTGGGACTCGCTGACCGGGCTGGGCATGTCGGTGCTGGCGACCAACGTCGGCTTCTCGACGGCGGTTTTCAACCCGTTCACCATCGGCATCGCCCACCAACTTTCTGGCCTGCCGCTCTACTCTGGGGCGGGGCCGCGCCTGGTCTTGTTTGTCGTCGTCTATATTATTCTGGCGATTTTCATTACCCAATACGCCCGCAAAATCGACCGGCATCCCGAAGCCTCGCTCGTTTATCACGAAGACCAGGCCGAAAAGGCCAAGTATGGCAGTTTCCAGGTCGATGACACCTTCGAGAGCGACCCGCGCATGAAGCGCGGCGCGATTTTCCTGGGGATTTTCTTTGCCCTGATCCTGGGCGTGCTGGTGGCCCTGCCGGTTGTGCCGCTGCTGCGCGACATTGCCCTGCCCCTCACCGGCCTCTTGTTCGTCATCGGCGGCATCGGCGCTGGTCTCATCTCTGGGGCTGGTCGGAACGCCTGGAAGGCCGCCTGGGACGGCTTCGTTGGCATCCTGCCCGCCGTCCCCTTGCTGATGATGGCCGCCAGCGTCAAGCACATCATCGCCACGGGCGGCATTCTCGATACCGTCCTGCACTGGGCCAACAACGCCCTGGCAGGCACCACTCCCTTCGCCGCCACATTGATGATTTACGCCCTGACGCTGGTACTCGAACTGTTCATCACCTCCGGCTCGGCCAAAGCCTTCCTGCTGATTCCCATCATCATGCCGCTGGCCGACCTGGTGGGAGTCAACCGCCAAATTGCCGTCAGCGCCTACACCTTCGGCGACGGCTTCTCGAACATGGCCTACCCCACCAACGCCGCCCTGCTGATTACCCTCAGCCTGACCGTCATCCCCTACCCCAAATGGCTGCGCTGGGTGCTGGGATTGTGGTTCTGGGTCATCCTCGCCACCATCCTCTTCCTCGCCGTTGCCGTTGCCACCAACTACGGCCCCTTTTAGATTATGGCGACCATCCCCGACTCTTACGAACACTCCCGCCAGCGATTCCGCGCCCGGCTGGATTCGATTCGGCAACTGTGGCCGGTCTCCCGTTTAACGAGCATCTCCCAGCCCTGGGAAGATGACCTGACAACCGATATTCTGCAGGCCGATTCGCTTGTCGCGCGCGAGAGATTAATTGTCATCTCCAGCGGCCTGCACGGCATCGAGGGCTATTTCGGCTCTGCCATGCTCGAATTGTTTTTTGAGGAATACCTGAACCGCCTCGACCCTCGCACAACCGGGCTGCTGCTCATTCATGCCATCAACCCCTGGGGCATGAAATACTGGAAGCGCGCCAACCCCGAAAATGTGGATTTGAACCGCAACTTCATCGAGGATGATTTCTCCTCCCTGTTGCGCATCAATGCCGATTACCCTGCGCTCTCGTCCTTTCTCAACCCGCAGCGTCCATTGGGAAATCTCGCGCTCGAAAAACTGCGTTTTGCTGCGCAGACGGTTCAAAAACTGCTCACCTTCGGCCCGCGCCGCATCCGCGAGGCAGCGTTAATGGGACAGTACCATCAGCCAGAAGGCATCTACTTTGGCGGGGCTGCGCTCCAGCCCGAAACAAAGGCCATGATGGAGTTATACCGTTCCGCCTTCGCGGGGTACAAACAAATCCTCCACCTCGACCTGCACACCGGCTACGGGCCGCGCGACCAGATGACCCTGGTCACTTCGCCGCATGAAACGATGACCGCCGCTGAGATTGTTGCCCGTTATGGTACGCCGCGCGTCGCTGCCGCTAACCCTAACGAGTTTTACACGATGAACGGCGACATGACCGATTGGGAATACCAACTCGTCAAAAGGGAATTTCCTGGCGCAAAGTTCTTCGGCGCAGCCTGTGAATTTGGTACCTTTGGCGAATCTATTCTGGCCGGGGCGCGCAGCCTGCGGATTACGATTTTCAAAAATCAACTCAACCAGCATGGCGCAAGCGCAAAAACCGCCGCCTGGGTGGAGAAAGAATACCGCGAACTATACCTGCCCGCCGAAGCAGCCTGGCTACAAAAAGCCCTGTCCGACGCTCGCCAGACTTTCGATGGAATTTTGGGGTAACGTGGAGTCCAAAATCTCCCAATTTTTACCCAAGCCAAGAGACTTTGGATTGCGTCACCAATGATACAATACCCCCATGAACGAATCAGCCCTGATTCACGATGCCCAACACGGCGACCTGGAGGCCTTCAACCGGCTGGTGCTGGCCTACCAGGACGCGCTCTATAACACCGCCCTGCGCATCTTGGGCGACGAAGAGCGCGCCGCCGACGCCACGCAGGAGGCCTTCATCTCTGCCTTCCGCGCCATTAACAGTTATCGAGGCGGCTCGTTCAAGGCCTGGCTGCTGCGCACCGTCACCAACGCCTGTTACGACGAACTGCGCCGCCAAAAACGCCGCCCTACCACCCCGCTTGAACCCGAAAACGACGACGATGAGGAAATCGAATCACCGCGCTGGCTGGCCGATGGTTCGATGAGTCCCGAAGAAAAATTCGAGGCCGCCGAGTTAGAACACGCCATCCAACACTGCCTCGAAGCCCTGCCAACCGACTTCCGCGCCGTTGTGGTGCTGGCCGATGTGCAGGGCATGGATTACGCCGAGGTGGCCGCTGCCGTGCGCAGCCCGCTCGGCACGGTCAAGAGCCGCATTGCGCGCGCCCGCCTGCGCCTGCGCGAATGCCTGCAAGACTTTTGGGAACTTTTACCGGCTGCCTTCCGTCTGGAAAGTGAGGCCGCGCTATGACTACTCCTTCTTTCCGTGACGTTGAACAAATTTCTGCCCTGCTGGATGAACAACTCTCCGAGCAAGACGCCGCGCGCCTGAAAGTCCGCATCGCCGCTGACCCAGAATTGGCCTCCATTTATCGGCAACTTTCCCAAACCCGAACCCTGCTGCGCAAACTCCCGGCCCGGCGCGCGCCGCGCAACTTCACCCTCACGCCCAAAATGGCCGGGGTCAAGGCCCCCACCCCGCGCAGTTTCCCGCTTTTCCGCTTTGCATCGGCTTTTGCCAGCCTGCTTCTCATGTTGACTTTTGTCGCTAACGGACTTGGGCAACTGGCGGCCAATGCCCCTGCTGCCGCGCCTGCTTACGGCATGGGAGGCGGCCCGATGACCGAAGCCATGGAACAGCCTGCCGCGCCAGCACCACGCCCGCAATCCGGTGGAGGCGGCGAGGGTGAGATTCCGAATCTGACCGCCCCCTCTGAGACCGCCGAAGATTCTGCTGCCCCAACCGAAGAATCCATGCGCAGCCTGGCGGTAGAATCCACCCAAACGGTGGAAGAACTGCCCGCTGCCAAAATGGGCGGGGAAGAGTACTCGACGCAGGAAATACCCCAAGTCCCTGTGCGCGAACCTTTCAGGGTTCCCGGCTGGCTGCAACTTGCCTTACTGGTCACAGCCTTGCTGGCCGGCGGCGCGGCCTGGTTCATAAACTGGCAAGCGCAGACCCGTTTTGGGCGAAAAAGCAAGAAATAGAGAACGTCCCGAAGGCTGCTTCCAAAAAGCCTTCGAGACGATAGTTTGAAGAAAATTGTAACTACCTACCCTCGCCCTAACCCTCTCCCACCGGGAGAGGGAATCGGACATATGAAACGAATTTTCTTGCTGAAAGCGACAAAATCGTCCCTGTTTTCTCTCCTCTCCCACAGGGAGAGGGGCCGGGGGTGAGGGTAGGTAGGCAGTTACAGAAAATTACATCTATTATGAGAGCGGAAGATGTTCACTACTGTCCACGCTGCGCCACGCCGGTCGTTCTGATGGTCAAATTTGACCGCGAACGGCCGGTTTGTCCATCCTGTGGCTGGATTTTTTTTGCCGACCCGAAAGTGGCCGCTGCCGTGCTGGTAGAAGACACCGGGCGCGTTCTTCTGGTACGGCGGGTCAACGAACCCCATCGCGGATTGTGGACTCTCCCGGCGGGTTTTGTTAATGCCGATGAAGACCCCGCCGAAGCCGCCGCGCGCGAATGCCTGGAAGAGACTGGTCTCGAAGTGGCGTTATGCGGAATCATCGAGATTCGTCACGGCAGGGAACACCCCCGAGGCGCCGATTTCGTCATCTTTTACCGGGGGCAGGTGACAGGGGGGACTCTCCATGCGGGCGATGACGCCGACGCCGCCGAGTGGTTCGCGCGCGGCAACCTGCCCGGGCTGGCGTTCCAATCCACAAAATATATCCTGGCCCGCTACTGAACGCTCCACTTGCCTGAAGTGCTACAATAGAAAGTGGAGGTACTTATGACTGCAATTGCTGAAATTCGCCCTTCGCCGATTGCCGGAACCTGGTACCAGTCGAACCCTGAGATTCTCGCGCGCATGGTGGATGGTTTCATTAACCATGCCGTGCTGCCCGAACTGCATGGCGAGCCGCTGGCGGTGGTTGCGCCACATGCCGGGCATATCTATTCTGGGCCGGTGGCCGGGTTTGCCTTTGCGGCGGTCCGCCAAACTACGCCCGCAGTGGTGACCGTTGTTTCGCCCATGCACCACCCGTATCCATACTCTCTGATGACAACCGCGCACGCTGCCTATGGCACGCCGCTGGGCAAAATAAATGTTCACCATGACCTGGCGCATGAGTTGGATAGTAAATTGAAAAACCGCCTGGGCTTTGGACTGACCCCGGTTGCCAACGACCCCGAACATTCGCTCGAAATCGAACTCCCCTTTCTTCAGCGCGCCATTAAATCGGCATTTACCCTGCTGCCGGTGATGGTGCGCGCCCAAGACCGCGAAACCTGCCGCATCCTGGGCGAGGCCCTGGCTGAGATATTGACCGGCAAGAATGCCCTGCTGGTGGCTTCCACTGACCTTTCGCATTTTCATAACGCTGAAACCGCCCAACGGCTCGACCAGGCCATGCTGGAGCAGGTGGAGGCCTTTTCGCCAGAGGGATTGTTCGAGGTCGAGGAGCAGGGCAAAGGCGAGGCCTGCGGGCTAGGCGCGCTGGCAGCGGTTTTATGGGCGGCCAAAGCCCTGGGCGGGCAGACGGTTAAAATCCTGCATCACGCCACATCCGGCGACGTGACCGGCGATACGCGCAGCGTGGTTGGGTATGGGGCAGCCGTGGTGCTAAAATCGTAATGCGACATTGATTGCAAAAAAACAAAAACGCGCAAGGACTACTCTACGGGAGAGTGTTGCGCGCTTTTTGGTTCATTACAGCGCCGAGGCCGTTTCCTGCCTTTGCGGCATGGCCGCGTTCAGGAGGATGATTTGAGCAAGTCCTGGTATTCCAGGTTGCGGTCGAGGTAGCCGTTGATAAACCAGCAGGTCGAAACGACTTTCAGCCCATTGGCTCGGGCGTATTCTAATCCGGCGCGGGCCAGTTTGCTGCCCAGCCCTCGGCCTTCTAAGGCAGGCGGAACGCCCGTATGCGTAAAGGTGATAACGCCGCCTTCGAGGGTGTAATCGAGCTTGGCCAGGTGGTCTCCGACCCAAATTTCAAACCGATTGCGGTCAGGGTTGTGTTGAACAGTAAGTTCTTGAGTCATCATCGTCTTTCTCCACAAGAAATAAAGCGGTAAAAAGGTTTTGCCAGGTTTGGGGGAATAAACCCATCTAAACAGAAAAAGATACGCGCATCGAACATGAATTTTTACTCATTATGTCCAAATTTTTATGAATTACTATACCCCCAAAAGATGAGCCAGGCATGACCCAAACGGGTTAACTTTCGACCGGGTAGAAGCACAATCCGGCTGTGCCAGGGCCGGTATGCACGGCCAGGGCCGGGGAGAGTTCCGCAATCAGTGATTCGACGACATTGACCCGCTCTTCGACCATTTTTTTGAGTTTGTCAATCTCATTGATTGCCCCGGCATGAACGTAGGCCACCCGCGCTTTGCCCTCCCCAACGGCTTCGGCTACGTAATCGGCCATGTCGGCGTATGCCTGCAAGCGCGAGCGGGCTTTTCCCAGGGCAACAATCACCCCGTCTTTCATCCCAATCAGCGGTTTGATATTGAGAAGAGTGCCGACCAGGCTCTGCGCCAGGCCGATGCGCCCGCCCATGTACAGGTATTTGAGCGTGTCGGCGGTTTGCACCATCTGGGTAATCGGAATCATGCGCCGCACCTTAGCGGTGATTTCTGTCAGGTTAGCGCCTGCCAGGGCCGAACGGGCCGCTTCAATCACCATCCAGCCCTGGCAAAGCGAGACATTCCGGGTGTCAATGACTTCGATGCTTACATCGGGATGCTGCTCGGCCATCATCGACTGGGCGACCGTAGCCGCCTGGTATGCGCCAGAGCCGCGCGAAGTCATGTGGATGCTGATGATTTGCCTGAAACCCTGGGCAATCAAGCCCCGATACATTTCCAGGTAATCGCCAGGGCCGGGGCTGGCAGTGGTGGGCAATTGCGTGGCGGTGGGCAGCCAGCGCAAGAATTCTTCGCGTTGGATGGTGACCAGGTCGCGCAGCACTTCTTGACCGCGATGGATGTAGTAAGCCACTGTGTGGATATTTAGCTGGCTGAGCAGCGATTCTGGGATGCTGGCGCAACTATCCGTAACAACCGCGACTTGAGATGACATGACAGGCTCCTGAATGTGAAAATAAGTACGATACTATTGTACTCATTTTTTAGGCGGTTTGATTATTGACCCTCGTCTTGTTTCCTCTTACAATACTTTTATGATGTATTTACTTCAGTGCCTGGCAGGAATTTCGCCCTATTATGGCGGTTTTTTTCGGCCAGACCATGACCCGCCCCCGTTGCTCAACTCCGCGTCCGCTTTATTTTAGAAATATCCATTTCGTCCACTTTCAACTATTTAATTAAGGAGTTTTCCATGCCCGCACCTTTTGTTTCCAAACGCGCGCCAATTTACCGGGACGTACCCGAAGAAAAATGGAATGACTGGCGATGGCAGTTAAGCAACCGGCTGAACAGCGTTGAAGATATCGAAAAAGTCCTGCCACTTTCTGAAAGCGAGCGCAAAGCCCTGCAAACCCAGGGCTTGTTCCGGGTAGATGTTACCCCTTACTTTATTTCGCTGATAGACCCTGAAGACCCCGAAGACCCGATTCGCAAACAGATTATTCCCCGCTCCGAGGAAATGCAGGCCTTTACCGCCATGATGGAAGATTCTCTGGCCGAAGACCGCCACTCGCCCGTGCCGGGGCTGGTGCATCGATATCCTGACCGGGTCCTGATGTTGGTTACAACGCAGTGCGCATCTTACTGCCGCTACTGCACCCGCTCACGGATTGTCGGCGACCCGGGACAGACCTTCAAGCGTGAAGAGTTCGAGATGCAAATTGAGTACCTGAAACGCACCCCCCAGGTGCGCGATGTGCTGCTCTCAGGCGGCGACCCGCTGGTGCTGGCGCCAAAAATCCTGGAAGAATTGCTAACCCGCCTGCGCGAAATCCCGCACATCGAAATTGTGCGCATCGGTTCGCGCGTACCGGTCTTCATGCCCATGCGCGTTACTCAAGAATTGTGCGACATGCTCCAAAAATTTCATCCGTTGTGGATGAATATCCACGTTAATCATCCCAATGAAATTTCGTTGGAACTCGAACAGGCCTGCGACCGTCTTACAAGAGCAGGGATTCAACTGGGCAACCAGGCCGTTTTGCTGGCAGGCGTCAACGACTGTACCCATATTCAACGCGACCTGGTGCATAAACTCGTCCGCATCCGTGTGCGTCCATACTACCTCTACCAGTGTGACCTGGTGGAGGGAGCCGGACACTTCCGCACCCCGATTGCCAAGGGTATCGAAATCATTGAAGGTTTGCGCGGGCATACCTCAGGCTATGCAGTGCCGCAGTACATCATCGATGCCCCAGGCGGCGGTGGCAAGATTCCGGTTATGCCCAACTACTTGATGAGCATGTCGGACCATAAGGCCATTGTGCGCAACTATGAAGGCTACATCACGACCTACGAAGAACCGACCGAATACAAGATACACGACCCGAAAACGTGTAAATATTGCCAGAACAAGCGTCCTGAACCAGGTCAGACAGGACTCACCGGCCTGCTCGACGGCGATGCGTTGTTCATCAAGCCCCAAGATTTCGACCAACTGCATGACCGCGGCGGCATCCAGCATCGTCTTAAAGACGAGAGCAAGTGGAAGCCGCTCGGCATTGGTGAATCGACAGATTAGTTGTCTCGGTAACGTATAATGACGCGGGCGAGGTCGGCACTCCGATACTCGCCCGCGTGAGACCGAGAAATAGAAAAGGAGAATATTATGAAAACCGTTCGTTTCGTTGCTGTATTCCTGGCGCTGGCCTTGTTTGCCACCGTTGCCCTGCCTCCTGCTGCGCAGCCTGTCGCCGCGCAAGGCCTTCCCACAGAATTACCGGCCCAATCCTTCGTAGATGCCGCCCTCGGCCTGCCTCTGCTGGCTCCCATGAGCATGGTGTCCATTCCGGTGATAACTGTCTCTGTTGAAAGTGTTGCCGCTACGAAAGACTATGCCTGCGCATTGGTTTCTCAAAAGCCAAAGGACTGGACAAAAATGCAGCGCCGCAACATTTTTGATGCCACATGGACGGTGAAAAACACTGGCACCAAAACCTGGGGCAAGAGCGGCGTTGACTTCAAATATGTCAGCGGGACGAAAATGCACACCTACGAGGATGCCTATGACTTATCCAAAGATGTCGGGGCTGGCAAGACAATTACCCTCATTGTGGATATGATTTCTCCCAAAACCAAAGGCTATTACACGGCAGTTTGGGGTCTCTATAAAGGCAGCCAGGCATTTTGTAAGCTTTCCGTGACGATCAATGTCAACCGATAATCTTTGTTTTGCCAATCACTCATGAAGCGTAAGGGAAACTTTATCCTCTCCGCTGCGTTTTTTGTTCTACTGGTATCGTCAGCCTGCGTGTTGACGATACCAGTGCCTGTACTTGCGCCCACTTCCCCTGCTGTAAAGGTTGTGGAACTCTCGCCAACCCAACCACCCCAAGAGATTCTCCCGACTTTTACGTTCGTCTTCACCGAAACACTTGCTCCTACCCTGACGCCCTCCTTCACGCCGACCTTTTTCCCTACGATTACCCCCTTTCCCACAGCCACGCTCACTCCTAGCATTACGCCATCTCCGATTCCCGTTGAAGTTGCCACCCTGGGCAGCGATATTCCCCAAGAAACACTCACCCAAATTGCGCTCACGCCGCTCTCGTCTGGCGACCCAATCGGTTCAGAATTTGCCTGCATCGTCACCGCCAAGCGCGTAGCCGATTTTACAGTGTTAAAACCGAAATATCAGTTTACTGCCTGGTGGGACCTGAAGAATGTTGGACAGAAAAAATGGGGCAACGATGTGGTCATTGCCTCTCTTGTAGAAGGAATGCGCATGTCAGCAGATCGTTTCCAGGCCTTACCTTCCGAGCCAAAGCCAGGAGAAAGCATACGTCTAAAGATTGAGATGAAAACTCCGCCCGATGAGGGAACCTATCTGATGACTTGGGGATTAAAAAACCTGCGCTCCAATCGCCATTTTTGCTTTTTTACCGTTAACATCATCGTCAAAAAGTAAAAAGACATCAACTATTTACCGGCTTTTCAGCTTTTAGCAGAAATCATTTTGTGAAATTGGAGGACCGATGCACTACCGCCGTCTGGGCCGTTCTGGCCTGAAAGTCAGTGAAATTTCGCTTGGTTCCTGGGTCACGCTTGGCGACCAGATAGATGAAGATGCATCTATCGAGTTAATCCAGACTGCCTATGATGCCGGGGTCAATTTTTTCGATAACGCCGACATCTATGCCAACGGGCAGGCTGAAGTGGTGATGGGCAAGGCATTGAAAGACATTCCACGCCAGGCACTAGTGATTTCATCGAAAGTATTTTGGCCGACCATGCCCGGCCCCAATGGACGTGGACTCTCGCGCAAGCACATCACCGAATCGATTCACGCTTCGCTCAAACGGCTGGGCACCGACTATCTCGACCTGTATTTTTGCCACCGCTTCGACCCCGATACGCCCATCGAAGAAGTCGTCTTTACGATGGATGCACTGGTGCGTCAGGGGAAAATCTTGTACTGGGGCACCTCTGAGTGGCGAGCATGGCAAGTCACCGCAGCTATCGCGGTTGCTGAACGATACAACCTTATCCCTCCGACGATGGAGCAGCCACAATACAACATGTTCCACCGCCGTCGTGTAGAAATTGAATTGGCCCCGCTTTGTAAAGAATATGGCCTGGGGCTGACCACCTGGAGCCCGCTCTATTACGGCATTCTGACCGGCAAATACAACGATGGAATCCCGGCTGGCAGCCGGGCTGCCATGGAAAGCATGGCCTGGATTCGAGACCGAATTACCCCGGAGCGCGTGGCAATCGTGCGGCAATTGAGCGAAGTAGCCGCCGATTTGCACATCAACACTGCGCAACTGGCAATTGCCTGGCTGCTGCGCCGAAAGGAAGTCAGCAGCGTGATTACCGGAGCAACCAGTGTAGGACAGTTACAAAATAATCTAGATGCTGCCGAGGCTGTCGACATGCTCAACGACGACATACTGGAACGCATTGAGCAAATTTTGGGGAATTATCCCGACGAAGACTGAAAACGCAGCATCCCGAAGGTCTCAAACGCCTTCGGGATGCCGTTTTAACCAACTGAATCGCCTTGCAATCACTATTTGTCCTTGATTTTGACTCGCGTTTGTGCTATTTATAGGACAACTCTTTCTAAAGGATTTCTATGCACCGCGAACGCGTCTCTGAAAATGTCTACTGGTTCCAAAGCGAAGTATATGCACAGGTTACGGCGGGAGTCATTGCCGGGCCGCAGTGGGCAGTAGTCATCGATACCCTGGCTACTCCCGAAGAAACCCTGAGTATGCGTGAATATGTCGAGCATGAACTGGGGTTGCAAATTCGCTACATCATCAACACCCACTATCACGCTGACCATACCTGGGGCAACTGTTTCTTCCCCGGAGCAACCATCATCTCCCACTCGAAATGCCGCGCACTGATGGCCGAAAAGGGCATTCCATCCCTCGAATCGGCAAAAAAACAAAATAATGCGATGCGTCAGGTCAAGATTGTGCTGCCACACCTGACCTTTGATGATGGCGAACTCAACTTGCGGGTTGGTAAAAAGAACCTGATTCTCTCTTCAGCGATGGGCCACAGTCACGATGGAATCTCCGTGTTTGTGGAAGAAGACCGCATCTTGTTTGCGGGCGATGCCTTCATGCCGCTTCCTTACGTGGTGGATGGAAACATCGACGAACTGGCGGCTTCCATCAAAAAGATTGGACGCATGGGGCTGGAAAATATCGTGCAAGGTCACGGCGACATCATCCTGCGTGGTGAAATCGATGCGGCTGTCAAGGAAAACCTGGCTTACCTTTCAGCCATCCGTAAGGCGGTCCGCACCGCGCTCAAACGCAAATCGCCTTTAGAGTATCTTGACGAGGTTACGATTGAAGAATGTGGGAAAAGCCGCGTCCACCTGGGCGGCCTGGCCCCAGCCTTGCACCAGCGCAACTTGCGCGCGCTCTATCGGCACATGCTCGAAAACAAAGACAATACGGAGAGTGAATACTGACAAAAAAACCGGGGGCATGCCCCGGTTTTTGATTTCATTTTGCGTTTTGGGCTGCCGCAGCCTCCTTTTGTGCTTTGCGCTCCCGCAACTTTCCGTGCAAACTGATGCTGACCACCCGTTCTGTCCCATTCAACAGCTTCTTGATATTGGGGCGCAATGCCCATGCCAGCAGCAGCAAGGTGATGAGGCCATAAACGACATCAATCCACGAAGCGCCAGGCGCTCCGGTGAGAACGCGCGCTAAAAATACAACGATGGCGAACAAGCCTACGCTCAGGGTCGTCACGGAGGCATATCCCAGAGTAAAAAACACCAGCGCGCCCAGCGGCAGGATAATCAACACCGAGGGCCACCACAGCCCAATCGCCCCACCCAGGGCTGGAGCGCCGCCGGCCCCGCCGCGCAGGCGCACAAAGCGGCCATTTTCGTCGAAATCGGGCAGGTAGATGGAATAATTGTGACCCAGAATAGCCGCCAGCGGCGCAAGGATATGCACCCAATGACTGTTTGGGGTGACGGCCAGGGCAATCCAGGTTGCCACTGTGCCTTTGAAAATATCCAGGAACGCCGTCAACAGACCAGCGCCAAACCCGGCGGCGCGAAACGCGTTCGTCCCTCCGGTGCGGCCGCTTTCAACGGTGCGAATGTCTTTTCCCGTCTTGAGTTTAACCACCAGCAACCCAAACGGAATGGAGCCGAGCAGGTATCCCAGCAGCACAAGTCCGCTGTCAATCAGCAATTGCATTATCATCCTCCAAATCGGTCTATTGAGGGTAACACAGAAGACCAAAGAAAGTTACACATCGGTCACAATTAAGGGAACTTCGGCGGCGCGCCCGGCCTCAATCCAAAAAGCGTGCGCCAACCATTCCCCTTCTCCTGGCGACCAGATAACCTGGACAACCTCGTAAAACGCCTCGGCAATATCGGTGGGCGAGGGGACTGCCGGGCCTTGCGGGTGCGAGTGGAAGACAGCCAGCACCTCCATCCCGGCAGATTCGACCCACTCGAAGGCATTCAACTGTTCGAGCGGCTCCATCCGAAACCGAACCGGGCTGCACGCCGCATTCTTAACCGGTATCACCACATCCACAATCCCATCCCGTCCGCCGAGCAGACCGCAGGCTTCCAGTGGGGCGTGTGCTTCTACGTAATCGCGCATCTGCTCCCATTGGGCGCGAGAGATGGTCAGGCTGTGTGTCATCCGCCTCCTAGTAAGATGGCGGCAAGCCAGAAAACTCCCAGCCCGGCCAGCGCATCGACCCCTGCCCGGCGCGGCGAGACTTGCTCACGCAGGTTCATCGTCAGGCTGGTCAGGGCGTACAGGGGGCCTAGCAGGGCCAGACCATGCTGAACAGGCTCCAGCGGCCAGTAATGAAAGGCTGCGGAAAATTGGGTCAAGATGAAAGCACTGGTCAACGACCAAAAGACATCCCAGTTCCCGGTTTGCAAATGGATGGCGCGCAGCGTTACCATGCCAGCAGCAGGAAAAATCGCCAGTACCAACACCGTCAACCGCACCCC
This sequence comes from uncultured Anaerolinea sp., assembly GCA_964422545.1. GTDB lineage: Bacteria > Chloroflexota > Anaerolineae > Anaerolineales > Villigracilaceae > UBA5195. The sequence continues at coordinate 260,294 of CAYRBO010000002.1, forward strand.
GGCGTAGGAGAGTGCCGAAGCCAGGATGACGAACAGGGCAAACGATAGCGCCATCAGCCCGGCAGAAGCGGCAGGATGACGCACATCCGACGAATCGAGGGCGATATACTCGGCCACTAGAACCAGCAGGAGCAGCGCTCCGCCCAGGCCGAATCCCAGCCACCAGAGTGGGCCGAGTGGCATGTTGTAGAGGGAAATGCCCAGCACTAGCGCGGTCAGGGCGGGCAAAATCCAATGCGGCAGGGTGCGCCGCCCGTCGTATTGCGGATGCCCGCGCAGCAACCAGTCGATTCCAGAAGCGGTCAGCCCGGCAGCGAACCAGATGGCAAGCGAAGTTGGCTCGAAATCAAAAGAGTAATCGACCCCAAACAATTGGAAAAAGACAGCGTATGGCTCCCGTTCTATCAACTGCGCCAACACATAAGAAAGCAACACCACTGCAAGCAGCACGCTCAGTCGGTTGGCATCGGGGACATGACGGCGTTCGATGGACATACCAAGATTGTACCTGCCCAATTCAGACAGTGGAAGGGTGAATTGGGCTAAAACAGGTAGGGAATGAGCGCCTTGCGGTTTTTGGGAAAGTTTGGGAATTTTTCCCGATACCAGGCCAGCGTCTTGCGGCTGCGCGCCAACAAATAGCCTGCCATGCCTGCCAGCGCAATCAGGGCAAACAGGTGACGTGACATCAGCACAACACCCACCCAGGCGGCAATTTCAAAGAAATAATGCGGGCAGGCCACATGCTCAAACCAGCCGCCGCGCGGGATGACGTATTCCTGGGTATCGCGGCGCAGGTCGGCCAGGATTTTATGATGACTAAAATTGGCGGTTTCTCCAAATACGAACAAGAGCAGCCCCAGCCAGAAAAAATTATCAGCCTCTGCGAGCGGCCAGCGATTGAGGAAACTGATAAAACCGGCAATCAGCGAATAAAACGAGGCAATCATCAGCGTGGTGAGGGGGTCAATCGGGCCAGAGTATTTGTGGAGGAACAGGACTTCGAGACAGCGCTTGCCGAAATGCCCGCAGATGGCAGCCAGCACAATGGCCTGTACCAGCGTGGCAGTGGCGAGGTAGGGCCGGGAAAATGCCAGGGCGACCACAATCGGCACGAAATACAGGACAAACATCCCCAGTCGGGCATCCACTCCTTTTTCCGCGCGAAATTTGCTGTATTTGAGCAGGGTAGAACCCATCCATTCTGCCACTCCCATGCCAACCGCCAGAAAGGTGAGCGCAAGGTAAAGCACGATGTTGGCGATATTCCATTCGGGGAAAATCATGCCAGCCTCCTTATTTTCAGGTAACGAGTGCTCAGGGCGGATTATAATCGGGATAGGAGGCAGCCATGGAATATACGTCTATTTTGGTCGAAAGGCGCGGGCGGGTTGGGCTGGTCACGCTCAACCGTCCGCAGGCGTTGAACGCGCTCAACCAGGTCTTGCTTTCTGAACTGGCGCAAGCGTTGACGGCCTTTGACGCCGAGGAGGGACTCGGGGCAATTGTTTTGACCGGGGGCGAGCGCGCTTTCGCCGCCGGGGCCGATATCCGCGAAATGGCCGAGGCCAGCGAAGACGAAATGCGCCAGAAGGGATTTGTGGACCTGTTCGACAGCCTGCGGCGCATCAAAAAGCCGCTGGTGGCGGCGGTCAGCGGTTTTGCGTTGGGCGGCGGTTTTGAACTGGCCCTGGCCTGCGACATCATCCTGGCCAGCGAAACAGCCCGCTTTGGCCTGCCCGAAGTGACCATCGGCGTCATCCCTGGCGCGGGCGGCACGCAGCGTCTGACCCACATCGTCGGAAAATACCTGGCGATGGAGATGATACTCAACAATCGCCATCTCACGGCGGCAGAAGCGGCCCAGTTTGGATTGGTGAACCGGGTGCTGCCTGTTGAGCGGCTGCTCGAAGAAAGCATGGCCCTGGCTGAGAGTTTGGCCGCGCGCGCCCCGCTGGCAGTTCGTTCTGCCAAACAGGCCATTAACCAGGCCTTCGAGGGGTCGCTTTCCGAAGGATTAAGCGAAGAACGCGACCTGTTCTACCATCTTTTCGCTACCGAAGACCAGAAGGAAGGCATGAGGGCTTTCCTGGAGAAACGCAAACCTGAATGGAAAGGAAAGTGAACTGGCTGTGAACTACGAACGACTTTCGTTGGGATATTACGCGCTGGTCGAAGCGTTTGCCCAACTCGAACTGAAAGATGTTCCCGTGTTGGCGCACGCCTCGCTGCGCGCGTTCGGACACATCGAAGGCGGCGCCGACACTCTGATTTCCGCCCTGTTGCCCAATGTGGCCGCTCTCATGATGCCCGCGCACACTTACGTCACCATGATTACCCCGCTGGCCGGCCCGGCCAACAATGGCATTGTTTATGGGCGGCGGCAAGACCAAAACCGCATGGCCGAGCCGTTCTCGCCAAACATGCCTGCCGACCGGCTGATGGGCATTGTCCCCGAAACGCTGCGGCAGCGGCCTGGCGCAAAACGCTCCATGCACCCCATTCTATCGTTCACCGGCATCAACGTGGAGCGCGCCCTGAAATCGCAAACGCTCGAAGAACCGTTCGCGCCCATTCGCATGTTGGCCGAAAACGACGGCTGGGTGTTGCTGCTGGGAGTTGACCATACCGTAAACACCACCGTGCATTATGCCGAAAAACTGGCCGGGCGGCGGCAATTCATTCGTTGGGCATTGACCAATGATGGCATCATCGACTGTCCCAACTTCCCCGGCTGCTCGGCAGGTTTCAAGCCGCTAGAGCGCGACCTGGCGCCGTTTACCCGCGAAATTATCGTCGGCGAAGCCACCGTGCGGGCAATTCCAATGAAAGCCATTGTAGATGTTGTGAAAGCCCGCCTGACGCGCAATCCGCGTGATTTACTGTGCAGCGACATCACCTGTGAACGCTGCAATGAGATGAGAAAGTAGCGGGCGTCTATGGATGGCGTTATAACCTTCCTGGTGGTCATCGTTGGCTGGGTCTTCTCGCTCACGCTGCATGAATTTGCCCATGCCTTTGTGGCCTACAAAGGTGGCGATTGGACAGTGCGCGAGAAGGGCTACCTGACCTTCAACCCGCTCAAATATACTCATCCGGTGTATTCGATTGCCCTGCCACTGCTCTTCCTGGTGCTGGGCGGCATTGGCCTGCCCGGCGGGGCGGTTTATATCCAGACCAACCTGCTGCGCTCCAAGCGCTGGGAAACAGCGGTTTCGCTGGCCGGGCCGCTCTCAAACCTGTTGGTGGCAATCGCACTGAGTTTTTTGCTGCAAATCCTGCCGGTTTCGATGAGCGGAATTTGGCCTGGGTTGGCCTTCCTGGCACTCTTGCAAGTGACGGCGGCCTTATTCAACTTGCTGCCCATCCCGCCCTTCGATGGCTACGGCGCGCTCCGCCCACACCTCGATTGGGGCGTGCGCGAAAGCATGGACCGCTTTGGGCAAATCTCTCTGTTCGTCGTCTTGCTGGCTTTCTGGTACCTGCCTTTTGTCAGTAGCGCATTTTGGGGCGTCGTTGGGGTTCTCTCGCGCTTCATCGGAATTCCACTCAGCCTGGCCGTGCATGGACAATCACTTTTTCTGTTTTGGAGGTAAAACATCATGCCCAAAATTGCTGTGATTACTGACACCGATTCCAGCCTTCCTTTCGACCTGGCCCAAAAATATCAGATTACCCAGGTGCCCATCATGATTCAATTTGGCGAAGAATCCTTTCAGGATGGCTACGAAATTGACAGCCGCGCTGTCTTCGAGCGCATTGACCGCGAAAAAAGCCTGCCCAAAACCGCAGCCCCTGCCCCTGGGCAGTTTGCGCAGGCGTTTGAACGTGCCTTTGCCCAAGGTGCGGAAGAAATTTTGTGTCTCAACATCAGCGCCCAAATGAGTGCAACTTACGCCGCTGCGCGCCAGGCGGCAGAACTCTTTCCTGAAAGGAAAATCGAAGTCATGGACACCCGCACGCTGAGCATGGGACAGGGCTACATGGCCCTGGCTGCTGCTCAGGCCGCAGCAAACGGGGCATCGCTCCAGGAAGCCAAAGCAGTTGCAGAGGAGATTCGCGGACGCACTTTTCTGTTTGGTTCACTGGCGACCCTGAAATATATTGCCATGAGCGGGCGAGTCAGCTCCCTGGCGGCGGGCATGGCAGGGCTGCTCGACATCAAACCCATCCTAACCCTGCGCAACGACAAACTTGAACTGTTAGAGCGCGTGCGTACGCAAAAAAAGTCTTGGGCGCGGATGGTGGAACTGTGCGCCGAACAAGCGGGCGGCAAACCGCTTGAGAAATTATCCATCCTGCACGTCAACAACCCCGCCGGAGCGCAAGAAGTCGAAACCATGCTGCGCGCTGCCTTGCCTTGCCCTTCAGAAATCACGCGCGGAGAAGTGCTGCCCGGCCTTTCCATTCATACCGGCGCTGGCACAGTCATTGTCGTAGGCGTGGTGAGTAATAACTGACAAAATTTGCGCAATGTCTTAAAAACTTTGTGACCTTTGTGTCCTTCATGTTTAGAAAAAGGTTTTTGCACTGGAGTCACCAGCGCTAATTGCAGCGTTTGACCGTTGAAACGTCCCGAAGGTTTGGGTTTGACCTTCGGGACGTTTTTTATTGATTTCGCCAACTTCCGAATAAAAATGGCGTACACTACGTTAAGTATTCGAAAAGAAACGAAAGGAACAGCCAGTGACCCTGCCCCACGCGGAAACCGAAGCGGCCCTCATCGCAAAAGCCCAACACGGCGACCGCCATGCCTACGGAGAACTTATCCGCCAGCACCACCCCGGCGTCGTGAATGTGGTCTACCGCTTATGCGGTGACGCTGAACTGGCGCAGGATGCTGCCCAGGATGCCTTTATTCAGGCCTGGCTGCATTTGCCATCCTTTCGCCCCGGCACTTCGCTGCGCAACTGGCTGTACCGCATCGCCGTCAACGCCGCGCTAGATGTCATTCGGCGCAATAGGAAAACAGCCGATGTATCTTTTGATGACCTGCCGCTGGCTGACCCGCAAACTGGCCCCGAAGCCGCACTTTTACAAAACGAACGCGCCCGCGCCGTGCAACATGCCATTCTCTCCCTGCCTGAAGCCAGCCGCGCGGTGTTGGTGTTGCGCGAGTACGGGGAACTCTCGTACCAGGAAATCTCCGCCGCGCTGAACATCCCACTCGGCACGGTCATGTCGCGGCTGCATACTGCCCGCACGCAACTCAAGCACATCTTGGAATCGCAACTTGTCCACCTGGAGATGGAATATGCCTGAACACGTCACCCAATGGCTGGGCGCCTATTACGACGGCGAGCTGCGCGGCGCGCGCCTGCGCCAGGTCGAAAATCACCTGGCCGAATGCGCCGACTGCCAGGCCGAACTGGAAGGGATGCGCTCGCTCTCCACGCTGTTGAAGGAAACCGCCCCTGAAGGAGATTTCCTGTCCGCGGAGCGTTTCGCCGCCAACCTGGCTCTGCGCCTGCCTCGCCAACCCGAAATGCCCCAACCCCGCAGCAAAGCCCTCGAAATTGGCTGGTGGCTGGTCCCAATTGGCACGCTGGGAATGTGGCTTTTCATCCAAGTAACATTCTTGCTCCGTTCCACAATCCTGTTCGCCGTAGATGCAGGGCTGTTCGGCAGCAATCTGGCCTGGATGCAGGGCAATCCGCCCCAGATGGGTTGGTTTGCCGCAGCTATGAATCTGTTCGGGAAGCAAGTCGGCTTGGCAGGGCAGGCGGCGTTATCAGGATTGAACGATGCCCATTTGTTCGTCACGCACGCGGCAGAGAGTCTGCTTCCCCAAGTTCTTTTAGCAGTGCTTTATCTTGGCTGGCTGGCGGCCTGGTGGCTGGGTCAACAGGCCCAAATGTCCCAATCAACGGGAAATTTTTATAAGAGTTAAAGCGAGTCTTTGTGCTGAAGCAATCTTCAGCACGCCATAAAAAAGGAGTGTGTACCATGTTCGACATCAAAAAGATTCTCTCACGTTCCTGGCATATCCTGTGGAACTATCGCACCTTGTGGATTTTCGGCTTCATGCTGGCCCTGGCGATGGGCGGCAGCGGCGGCAGCAACAGTAGTTACTCTCCCAGCGACATAAACGACCGCCAGCCCGGCGCGGAGTGGCGCAGTGATTGGGAAGGCCTGCGCGGTGAAAGTTTTGCCGAAAAAGCCCAAGACGGCTTCCGATTGGCTGGAGAGGCACTGCAAAAATTGCAGGCGCAATACCCTGTTGAGTTTCGCATGGTCGTTGCAGCGGTTATCACTGCCTTCGTCGTCTTTTCTCTGCTTGGTATCCTAACCGCCATCTTGCGATACGTCGCCGAAACGGCCTCCATCCGCATGGTGGATGAGTACGAGCAAACCGGGGTCAAAGTCGGTTTCTTGCAGGGCTGGAAGTACGGATGGTCGCGCGCCTCGTGGCGGCTGTTCCTGGTCAACGTGCTGGTCAATCTCCCGTTCCTGGCAATGTTCGTCATCCTGGGATTGGTCATCTGGTGGATTGTAGCCTCGGCCCTGAGCGGCGTGCAATCTGCAATCATCACCAGCCTGATTGCCGGAATTGGATTGGCATTCCTGTCCGTCTTCATCACCATCATCATCATGGTCATCCTCTATGTACTGCGTGATTTGGCCTGGCGGATGATTGTTCTCGAAGACCAGGGCGTGCTAGACTCCCTGCGCAATGCCTTCGGATTGGTGAAACGCCAGTGGAAGAACGTCGGGCTGATGTGGCTGGTGATGCTGGGTGTGCGGATTATCTGGGCGATTGTATTCTTTGTTCTGGTCTTCCCGCTGCTGATTGTCTCCATCCTGACGGCGGTAGGCGGCCTGTTTGTGGCAATTGTCCCGACCCTGCTGACCGCCGGGGTTGCCAGCCTGCTCTCTGCGCCCGATTATTGGCCCTGGGTTTTTGCTGCCATCATCGGCCTGCCCTTGTTCGCAGTGGTCGCTTTCTCGCCCATCCTGCTAGTGAGCGGTTGGGGGCTGATTTATCAGTCGAGCGTCTGGACGCTGACTTACCGCGAGTTGAAGGCGCTCGAAGCCGTGACCTCGATGACAGACGCGCCAATCGAAGCATAAGGGCAGTACGCTGTATTGCGAAAAAAGAAGAGCTGTCTAAAAACCCGTTTTGCAACGCAGCGACCGCCAGCAGTGGCGGTCGCTGTTTAATTCTGCCACAGCTGCAGCGGCAAGATATTATCTTGCCTCACTTTTGTTCTGACTATCCATAGGCGCGCGGGGTTGGCTCAGGATTGGTCGGGGAAGTCAATCCAGCGGGCGTCTCGTCACTGCGCGGCGCATTGGGGGAGGGCGACTTGACCGTCGTCATCTTGCGCAGCAAGTCATACCAAAACGGGGCGCCCTGCGCAACGGCAACAGTGGTCATCAACAGCCCGGTAAGTTTGAGCAGCCAAAACCACAAGAAATCTGAGAAAGAATCAACAGGCGGCGCATTCTTAAGCACCGAACTCCAGCCAATATGAATGGTCAGTTCTTCCAATTCAGCAAGCAGCGTCTCGGTATCAGCCTCATAGCCGTATTGGTCGATATAGGCCTGGGCCTTAACCGAGGCAATCGCGCGCATATCGGGCGTGGACCACAGTTGACGGAACAGGTCGATGCTGTCCACTCCCAGCACCAGGGTCAGTGCCAGAGAAAAAAGAATTACATAGCGGCGGGCGAGCGCGGTGAACATCTCAGAGGCCTGGTTCATCAGGCCATCGAACCACAAGGCCATCTTGGCGCGCAATTCCAACACATTGCTCACGCCGCTATTGACCAGCCGCAGCAATTCCGTTTTTCCTTCAGAAGGCGGCAATTTATTGATGAGTTCAATGAGTTCCTCGCTGCTGGCGGCAATATCGAGTTTGGCAAGGTCAAAAAATGCGTCCAGCAGGTTAGAAACCGGAATTTTCTCCACCCGTTTCTCGACCAGTCGGGCGTTGCGCGAGAAAATGCTTCGCCAATCCTGATACCGCACCGGAGCCAGCGAACGAATCTGCGGCATACTGAGCAGCTGCCCCAGCATTTTGCTCCCCACAATGCGCCTGAGGACATTCTCGAGAGTCCGCCCGCGCGTTTCAAATGCGTTCATTACGAACTGGCTCATCCAGGAAACCACCAGGCCCATCAGGTAATAGGTGAGAGCCAGCCCCAGGGCAACTTCGAGAACCTGCGAGAGCGACATATTGGTCTCCATCCTGCAAAAGCGACCCGAAAGGTTGGGAAAACATCTGAAATTGAAGCAGGAAACCTTTGGGTCTGGAAGTTTTATAGTATCATGACGAAGGATTTGCGCGATGAGCGCAAATCAGGGCAGCCTTTGGCTGCGGCCCGCGAAACGGCTGCGCTATGATAAGTGTATGAGATATTTGCATCGGCGGCAAGGGTGAAAAGCGCGAGGCGTAGTCAGAATCTATTTCAGCGTTGCTCTTCATCGGGCTGCCAACGAGGATAGTATAATATTATCAAGAAGGAACCCCCTATGAGCACTTTCCTCGGTTATCGCTGTTCGCTGTGCAAAAAAGAGTACCTTCCCGGCCAGGTTACTTATACCTGTTCCTGCGGCGGGAACCTGGATGTCGTGCTAGACTACGACTCCATCAAGAAAAAATACCAGCCGGATGATTTCCTGTGGCGGGATGATGCCTCGCTGTGGAGATACCTGCCGCTCCTGCCGGTTTCCTTCCCGCTGGGTGGTGAACAAACCCCACTGCAACTGGCAGGCGGGACCCCCATCATCTCCCTGCCCCGCCTGGCCGCCGAACTCGGCCTGAAACAACTCTGGCTTAAAGACGAAAGCCGCAACCCGACGGCTTCTTTCAAAGACCGCGCCAGCGCGATTGTCGTGGCGCGCGCAATCGAGACAAAGGCCAAAGTCGTCGTTACGGCCTCCACCGGCAACGCTGGGGCGGCCCTGGCAGGCATGTCGGCGGCGGTCGGCCAAAAAGCGATTATTTTCGCGCCCAAAACAGCCCCGCCCGCTAAAGTGGCGCAATTGCTGGTCTTTGGCGCGAAAGTCCTGCTTGTGGATGGAACGTATGACGATGCCTTCGACTTATCTGTGAAGGCCGCCGATGAATTTGGATGGTATTGCCGCAACACCGGCTATAACCCCTTTACCGCTGAAGGCAAAAAAACCGCCGCCTATGAAATCTGGGAGGGGCTGCGCCAACAAGCTGGCCTGGGCTTTGGCAACAAACCGGTTAATGCGACGGCTCCGCTGCGCCACCCTCGCCTGACCATTTTCGTCTCCGTTGGAGATGGAAACATCATTTCGGGCATTCACAAAGGCTTAAAAGATTTGCACGCCCTGGGCTGGCTCGAACACATGCCGCGCATTGTGGGCGTACAGGCTAAAGGCTCGGCTGCCATTGCCAACGCCTTCCACGCCGGCACAGAAACGATTGTCCCGGTCAGTGCCACTACTCTGGCGGACTCTATCTCGGTTGATTTGCCGCGTGATGGGGTGCGGGCAGTGCGGGCTGCCCGCGAAACCGGTGGAACCTATATTACAGTGCCAGACGATGAGATTCTCAAAGCCATCGCCACCCTGGGGCGGCACGGAGTCTTTGCAGAACCCGCCGGGGCCACCGCCCTGGCCGGTTTAACAGCAGCAAAGGCCAGCGGGTGGCTGGAAGCAGATGCGCCTGTTTTGGTGCTGAATACCGGCAGCGGCTTGAAAGATGTTCGGGCCGCAATGCAGTCTGTCACATCTGCCCCGGTGATTGAACCCACCCTGGATGCCGTTAAGAAAGTGTTATGAAATCAGGCTGGAGTTTGCCGTTTCGTTACCTGGCAGGGACGGTGTTGTTTCTCGCCCTGGCGGCATTCTTATATTATGCCCGCGAAGCCCTCGAACCGGTGATTATTGCGGCGTTTGTCGCTTACCTGGTCAACCCGGCGGTTGCCGTGTTGACGCGTTATCAGCGCATCTCACGGAGCGCCGCGGTCAAACTGGTATATTTTACTGCCCTTGCGCTCCTAATTGCCATCCCGGCTACAATTACTCCCATTTTTTTCGATGAACTGACCGGCGTTGCGCAAGATTTGATGTCCCTGCTCACGCAATTCCAGGTATCCCTTTCGAAACCGATTGTGTTGGCCGGGTTAGAATTCGATTTGACCGAATTGGCTAAAGGTCTTGGGCGACTTCAACCTATGGCGATAGCGCCGGTGCCAGAAGACGCTTTCCTGTTGCTCGAATCAACCTCACGGGGTACCATCTGGTTTCTGGTTATCATCGTTTTGGTGTACCTGTTCCTTTCCCAATGGCAAACAATGCGTGAGTGGCTGATTGGGCTGGCCCCTGCTCCTTACCGCGCCGAAGTGCAATCGCTCTACGAGCGAGTGCGCGATGTCTGGATAGCCTACCTGCGCGGCCAGATTTTGCTGATGTTCATTGTCGGCGTCGTCTTTACGATTGCCTGGTACATCATCGGAATTCCGGGCGCGTTTGTGTTGGGGGTCATTGCCGGTTTGTTCACGCTTGTCCCCGACTTGGGCCCTATCCTGGCCGCAGCGCTGGCGATGGGCGTGGCGCTGCTGGAAGGTTCAAGCTGGATTCATCTCCCGAATGTTTGGGTGATGGTGATAGTTTTCCTGGTATATTTTGTCCTGATTAACCTTAAGAATATGTGGCTCAGGCCGTTTATCATTGGCCGCATGATTCACATGAACGAGGGGTTAATTTTCGTGGTCATACTGGTCGCCACCATCCTGAATGGAATTTTGGGCGCGCTGCTGGCTGTGCCGGTGCTGGCCTCCTCGGTCATCATCGTCAATTACCTGTTGCGGCGCATACTGAATCAGCCCCCGTTTGAAGAGAGCTTGCCAGCCGCTGTGCCCAGGCCGGTTGCTCGCCGTCACATCAAAAAAATCAACAGGAATTAATCCATGCCTATCACATACTCTATCATTGCGCCTATTTTCAACGAATTTGACAACATTCCTGAACTCTATCGCCGCGTCAGCGAGGTGATGGATTCAACCGGTGAACCCTGGGAGTTAATTCTGGTTGACGACGGCTCCAGCGATGGCTCAACAGACCGCATCCGCGAACTGGCGGCGAACGACAAAAAGGTACGGCCGATTATCTTTGCGCGCAACTTCGGCCACCAGATTGCGGTAACCGCCGGTTTGGATTACGCGCGCGGTCAGGCGATGGTCATTATTGATGCTGATTTACAGGACCCGCCCGAAACCATCCTCGAACTGGCGAAAAAGTGGAAAGAAGGCTATGAGGTAGTCTATGCCGTGCGCGCGGAACGCGAGGGCGAATCCTGGTTCAAACTACTCACCGCGTCCCTGTTCTACCGCCTGATTTATCGCATTACCGATGTCAAAATCCCGCTCGACACAGGCGATTTTCGTCTGATTGACCGTAAAGTGGTCGATGTGATGAATTCCATGCGCGAACGGCATCGCTTCCTGCGCGGCATGTCATCGTGGATTGGGTTCAAACAAATCGGCGTGGAATACAAACGCGCGGCGCGCTTAAGCGGCGAGACCAAATATCCGCTCAAGAAGATGCTTAAGTTTGCGCAAGATGGCATCACTGGGTTTTCATATTTTCCATTGCAAATTGCCACTTACATCGGGTTCGTTGCCGCAGGGTTGGGCGTCCTGACCATCCCGGTCGTTATTTTCGGCAGACTAGCCGGATCAGAAGCCTTCTACGGACAAGCCTCCACGCTCATAGCGGTTTTATTTTTCGGCGGCGTCCAACTCATCTCGCTCGGCATTCTAGGAGAGTATATCGGCCGGATTTATGATGAAGTGAAAGGCCGCCCGCTGTATGTAGTCAGGGACGCGCCGAAGGATGGTGATGAGTAAGCAGTTCAGGAATCCTTTTTTTGGATGAAGTAGAAAAGTCGCCATATTCGGGGCTTTTTATGGCTTTACCGTTTTTAACGGGAAGAAGTAAAAATCTATCTGCAGATGACGCCGATTTCGCCGATTTAAAAAACCAAATCGTAACTATTCAGCCCTCACCCTCCGCCCTCCCCCGGCGGGGGAGGAGACTTGCGAACTTGCCTGTTCATAGCCCCTCTCCCATTGGGAGAGGGGTTGTGGTGAGGGAAAACGACGCAATTTCTCGACCGCCTGAATAGATACGCCAAATCTGTGTAATCTGCGAAATCGGTGGAGGAATTCCGCCAAAAACGGGGGGGGGGACTTTTTATCAAAATAATTGGTGGGTCAAAACTAGAATCTATGGTTAAATTGGCGCGAGGAGCCTTTGTTGATGGACAAACTTCGTTCTGTTTTCCTGCAAAAATATCCCACTTATGAAACCACGCGCCACATTGACGAATTGCGCGCCAGCGACTACAGCCGTCTCGACCGAGCCGGGCAAATCTATCTCGACTACACCGGGGGCGGGTTATACGCCGATTCCCAAGTTCGCAAGCACCAGGAGATTCTGCTCTCTGGCGTCTTCGGCAATCCGCATTCATCGAACCCGACCTCAATGGCCGCCACCCGGCTGGTGGAGGGCGCGCGCGAATCAGTCCTGCGCTTCTTCCATGCAGACCCCGCCGAATACGACGTGGCTTTTACGCCCAATGCCAGCGGCGCGCTCAAGCTAGTCGGCGAAGCGTATCCCTTCGGCCCCGGCGGACATTACCTGCTGACCTTCGACAACCACAACTCGGTCAATGGCATCCGCGAATTTGCCCATGCGCGCGGCGCGACCGTTACATACATCCCACTATGCCTGCCCGACCTGCGGGTGGACGAAGCCCAACTGGAAGCGTTTCTCGCCAGCGCCCAGCCGAACGGCAACAATCTATTCGCCTACCCGGCGCAGTCCAACTTTTCATCAGTTAAACATCCGCTTGCGTGGATTGAAAAAGCGCATGAAAAAGGATGGGATGTGCTGCTCGACGCTGCCGCCTTTGCCCCCACCAACAAACTCGACCTGTCCCTTTACAAACCGGACTTTATCCCGCTCTCGTTTTACAAGATTTTCGGCTACCCGACCGGCCTGGGCGCGCTCATCGCCCGGCGCGACAAGTTGCATAAATTACAGCGTCCCTGGTTCGCGGGCGGGACGATTACGGTTGCCTCCGTCCAGGGCGATAAATACTACCTGGCTGAGGGCCACGCCGCCTTCGAGGATGGCACGGTCGATTACCTGAATATTCCCGCTGTAGAAATCGGCCTGCGGCATATCGAATCCATCGGCCTCGAGACGATTAATGAGCGGGTGCGCTGTCTTACCGGCTGGCTGCTCGATAATTTAACGGCCATGCGTCACAGCAGCGGCGTTTCGCTCGTCAGAGTGTATGGCCCCACAGATACGGAAGCGCGCGGCGGCGCGGTGACGGTCAACTTCTTCGACCGGGAAGGCCGCGCCATTGACCATCGTTCCATCGAAGAACAAGCCAATCGTGCCAACATCTCACTGCGCACCGGCTGTTTCTGTAACCCAGGCGCGGGCGAGGTGGCTCTCGGCATTTCGCGCGTCGAACTGGATGTGTGCTTCAACGGCCCCGGCCACGAAAACCGCCTGACCCTCGACGACTTCCGCCTGTGCATCGACGGCAAATCGAGCGGCGCGGTGCGCATCTCAGTCGGCATGGTCAGCAATTTCGAGGATATTGAGAAGTTTCTAGAATTTTGCAGAGGATTGTTGAGGTAACTATGATTCGCCAACTTGCTCATCTCAATTTTGTCACCGACGACCTGCCCGCCATCATTGATTTTTACGTCAACAAACTGGGCATGCAGGTCAAATTCACCCTGAAGAACGAACAGGGCATCGCTTTTGGCTATTACTTCGGCTGCGGCAATTCGACCTTCCTGGAATTTTTCGACCAGGCCCTGGCCGCGAGACAATGGGGCGGGGAGGTACAGGCCCTCACCCCTGGCACGCGCTACAAGCACTTTTGCCTTGAAGTGACCGGGCTGGAGGAATATCGCCAAAAACTGCTCGAAAAAGGCGTGGCCGTGACCGAAATCAGCCTCGGCATGGATAACTCCCGCCAGGCCTGGATCACCGACCCCGACGGCAACGCCATCGAGTTGATGGAATACGGCCCCCACAGCCTGCAACTGACCGGCAATTGACCCTGCGCTGGACGAGAAGGTGAAGAAATGGTAGAAGTGCGCGACCCCATTGCCCCGAAAAGGAACGTGGCGGGCATCCTTTTGGCGGTTCTCGTAGCTTTCCTGTGCCTGACCCTGACAGGGGGGGCGCTGGCAGGCTGGCTTCTGCTCGAACGAGCCGAGTGCGGCACGGGCGACTATACGCTGCGCGATGAACTGCGCGTCAAAACGTTTGCATTCGGCATCTTTCGCGCCCCGGAATGGAAAGAAACGTATTCGACCGAGCCATTCCATATCATGCGCGCCTGGCTTTCAGAAACCTACAATGCAGTTGTTTTTGTCGATTACCTGCTATACAACTGCGGCCACACGCAAGCAGATAAAGACGCCTACTTCAGCGACGAATCGTTCCGGACCCAAATCCTGGCGAATTACCAGGATGTCGAAAAGATTGCTGTCTGCAACGACGGAGATACCACCCTGTATATCTATACCGCCCGCCTGGGTGGATACGATTATCTGACCCACACCTGGGCCATGCCCGACGGGAAATACCGAATTCTGGAAGTTTTCATGGCTTTTCCTGCCAGTCAACAAGACATGCTGAACGAATATGCCAGGCGGCTGTTTCCTAAACTCTCATCTTGTCCCTGACCCGGTATGACCATCAGCATTCATGACGAAATCGCCCTGCTGGCCGATAATTTTTCACATAGTTACCCGCACGAAATCATCGCTTGGGCGCGTCACCGCTTCGGCGAGGGATTGGTGATGGCAACCGGCTTTGGCCCAGAGGGCATCGTCATCCTGCATATTGTCCAACAGGTCGCGCCTGGTACGCAGGTTTTCTATCTCGATACCGATTTGCTTTTTCCAGAAACCTACCAACTGCGTGACCAACTCGAACAGCACTTTGGCCTGCGGTTTACGCGCATCGCCACCTCCTTGAGTGTTCAACAGCAAAACGAACAGGTTGCCCCCGAATTGTGGGCCAGCCAGCCCGACCAGTGCTGCCGCATCCGCAAAGTGGAGCCGCTGCGCGCTTTCCTAAAGGATAAAAAAGCCTGGATAACCGGCATCCGCCGCAGCCAGACAGGGCACCGCGCCAACGCCCAGCCCATCGAATGGGACAAAACCAACGGGCTGGTCAAGGTCAATCCGTTGCTCAACTGGACCCAGGAACAGGTTTGGACGTACATCCATCTGTTCGAGTTGCCCTACAACGTCCTGCACACGCGCGGCTACCCCAGCATTGGCTGCGCGCCCTGCACCCGGCCGGTTGCCGAGGGCGCCGACCCGCGCTCCGGGCGCTGGGTGGGGCATAAAAAGGTCGAATGTGGGATTCATTTGCAAGAAGATGAGAAATCTTAACCGCTCTGTGAAACAAAAAAAGCCTGCGAAAGGCTTTTTTTGCTTCACAGACAACCATCTCTCAACCCGGCACCCAGGCCACGCCCGCTTTTTTATTCCCAGGCGGCACGCCCAGCATGACAATCGTGATGTTGTCATGTCCCCCGCGCGAATTTGCCAGTTCGATGAGCGCATCGGCGGCTTGGGAAAGCGTGCGCCCATTCAACGAATCACGGATTTCGGAATTATCCACCAGGTCGGTCAGACCGTCGGTGCAAAGCAGGACGACATCCCCCGGTTCGAGGGTCAACCCCTGGTTCGATTTGGCTTTCGCGTCCGTTTCGCCTGGCGCGAGGAACATCCGTAAGTCGGGTTCAGGCGGTTCACTGGAACCCAGGTAGCGACGGATAACGTGCAAGTTGGGATGACTTTTCAGCCCTTCGTTATCGATGATGCCCTTTTCGAGCGCTTCTTGCACCCAGGTATGGTCGCGCGAGAGTTGCAGAATGGTCTTGCCGCGAATAAGGTATATGCGCGAATCGCCCGCATAGGCAATATACAACTGGAGGCCAATAACCCAGGCGCAGGCAGCGGTAGCGCCCATCCCTTTGCGGGAGGCATCCTCCTCCGCTTTTTCGAAGATGGCTTCGCTCACCCGGTAGAAACTGTTTTGGAACACCGCCAGCGGATGCCCGCCCTCACGCTTTTCGACCGCCTCGCTGATGAGGTTGACCACCAATTCGGAGGCCACCTCCCCGGCGCGATGCCCGCCAATTCCATCGGACACAACGGCAAACACAGACGGAGTCGGGTTCATCTTGCTGACAAGATAGGCCGAAACCGCAAAATTATCTTCGTTATTCTTACCGCTCATGCCCGGATGGGACTTGGCGGTCACATAAAGGTGGGAACGGTCAGTGCGAATCATCCGCTGGTAAGGGGGTGATAACAGGCTTTGGCGGGGCTGGCGGCTTCGTAAAGATAAACCGGTAGGTTACTTGCCCAAAGTGTATCACATCCCCATGTTTGAGGGTACATCCCTCTTTTGGGGCAGGCTCATAATTGACCCAAGTGCCAGCCACTGAGTTTTGGTCGAGGATGATAAAGTTGCCGTTTTCATCCTGCCGAAGGCGCGCATGGAGCGGGGAAAGAGAAGGATGGTCGAAAACGTTTGTGGCCTGGGTTGGGTCCGTGCCAAAGGTTAATTCCCGCCCAGTCAGCGGAACAGGGTCGCCGGAAGCAGGCTGCCCATCCATCGTCAATTTGACAAAGTATGCGGTGGGAGGCGGCGCTTTGCGGCGCAGCCAGGGGAAGGGATTGGCACGCGAACTGGCCTTGTCTTTTTCTACTTTTACTGGTTGTGTCAGCGGGTCGAAGCGCAGGGCGCGCGTGCGGCGGCGCTCGGCCAACGCCATCAGGGTTTTACGCCCTCCAAAGAACAAAACTCCCAGCAATACCAAGCCTGTCGCTATGATAATTGAAATTGTAATGGCGGCGCGGTTGCGCAAAATCAATCCAGTCAGGCCGCCAGGCGGCTGAATAACAATGACCTGCACCGGCACAATCGCGCTCATCTTAGACAACCCTAAGGCGTCGACCGCCTCCACCTGCAAGTTGTGGTCGCCAGAAACCAGGTACTCTTCCAGATTCCAGGTGAATTTATCGAAAGGCGGCGCGGTGTTCTCATCTGCAATCTGCCCATCTACATACAGCGTAGTGCGAATCAGCGAGCGTTTGATGTTGTCGTTGAATTCGACGATGATGGAGATTTCTTGCGTTTTCGGAAGTGAATTTTCGATATCGAACTGGTCTACCAGGTTTTGGCGGACAATTTGAATGGGTGGGGAGAGCAGCACCGGGTTGGGCGGCTCGATTTCAACCTGAAAGGTGACTGGATTGCTGGTCAATTGCAGGCGGCTGGCATTCAACAACACATTAAAAGTATGTTGACCCGTTTCCCGCACGGCAGAAGCGTAAGTAATGCGGTACACATAGCGCAGCGAGGCCACCCATTCTTCGGGGTCAGGCAGGGTTTCGGTGCCGCTAAACGTTACATAGCGGCCGCCGGTTTGCTGGGCCAAATCGAACAGGGCCTGCGCTCCTTGATGGTTGAAATAATCGGTGGAATCACCCATCCAGACATAGACGCGGATATTGGCCTGCCTGGCGCGATTAACCAGGTCGGGCAGGGCAGTCAAGTCGCGGGTATCGAGGTGAGGGGTAATGAGCAGAATAACTTTTTTGCCGCCCGGCGCAGAGGGGGCTTGCTGGGCGACATCGATGGCAAATGCCAGGGAGGTCAACCCTGCTACCGAATTTCGCAAGGCCGGGTCGAACTTCTCGAAGCGCGCCAGCCAGTCTGCCGCGTTGAGTTGTGACCCAATAATGCCTCCATTCCAGACCAGCGCAAAATCATCGGGGCTGTCGGCAGGCCGGGCAGCGACCCAATTCTTCAGGACGGCGGTCATTTTGTCGTAGCGTGAGAATCCCAATCCATCGCGCACCGCCAGGGCCGGGCCAGAATTGATTGCCACGACCACTTTAAGCGGCTGCCCCAACTGCTCGAACGCCTCAGGCGTTTCGAGATTTTGCCCATTCTCCAGAACCGAGATGTCGGCGGCGGTCAGGCCGGTGACGAATTCCCCTTGCTCATCGAACACATCTAGAAAAGCGGTAATGGTCGGGAATTTGCCAGCATCGGGCTGGAACAAAACAATCGAGGCCGTTCCTTGCGCGCGGACAAAAGCCGAGGGCAGGGCCAGGCAGATAATGAAATAGAGCAGGATGAATCTTTGCGCTTTCGCGAGCATTACGCCTATTTTACTGTGAATTTTAAACAAAAAGGCAGGCTCACGCCTGCCCCGGCCCCAACCTGCGGCTTTCACCCGGAAAGCGGCGGGGCGTCTTTATCGTAGACCTGCACCTGGATGTCGAAACCATCCTTGTTCAGAAATTCCATGGCCGGCATAAAGGTCGCATCCTTGATGGGCTGGATATCTCCGGCTGGGGCCAGCACGGTGATGCGCGCTTCTTCCTCTGACATTTTGACAACTTTCATTTGCGCGCCCCCGCTTACAGCGGTAATTTTGGCCTGCATTTCTTTAATCGCCTCATCTATGGACATACGCTGCTCCTAAAATTATGCTTGTAGCAAAATTATAGCCGATTTGGGTAGTTTTGGTACTTGTGTGTGATAAGATTCGCGCATGGATTTTTCGCAGATTACTGGTGACTTGTTTATTGGGCCGATGCCAACCGCTGCTGACTACGACCTGCTCCACAGCCTGGGCGTGCGCCTGGTGCTGAACATG
Organism: uncultured Anaerolinea sp.; assembly: GCA_964422545.1. GTDB lineage: Bacteria > Chloroflexota > Anaerolineae > Anaerolineales > Villigracilaceae > UBA5195. The sequence continues at coordinate 278,998 of CAYRBO010000002.1, forward strand.
CGTTTTGCGCGCCGCCTGCCTGCCGGACTGCGCCACCCGCCCGTGGAAGTTCTCTGGCTGCGGTCGCTCGATAACCCCTTGTTCCCCATCCCGCTCAAACTCTTAATGCGAGGAACACATGCCGCATTGGCAGCCATTTCAGGCGGCGGGAAGGTGCTTGTCCACTGCGCCTATGGCCGTCACCGCAGCGTGGCGATGGGCGCGGCCATCTTGATTGCGCAGGGATACGCGGCTCACGAGGCCATGACCCTCATCAAGGAAAAACGCCCGCAGGCCGACCCCGATGCGTTCTACATCAAAAGCCGCATTCTAGCCTTTGCCAAACGCTGGAAAGGCTGAACCGAATCGTGATACACTACCCGCATTCCTGAACATTCCCTGTGGAGGACAAACCATGCCTGAGAAAGAATTCTACACCGTTGAAGTGGCCGGTCTTAAGCGCGACCTGCGCCTGTTCGAGGTCGCTCCCAAATTGCGCATCGCCATCCTGAACATCCTCGGCGATACCGAACTGGTGCAGGCCTGCGCGCGCGAACTGGCAAAGAAACTGGCATCTCTCGATTATGACGTGTTGGTGACTGCCGAAGCCAAATCCATTCCGCTGGCGTATGCGCTTGCCGTGGAGACCAAAAAGCCGTATGTCGTGCTGCGCAAGGCCTATAAACCCTACATGGGTGACGCGCTCAAAGCCGAAACGCTCTCCATTACTACTGGTCAGCCGCAGGTGCTGATTCTCGATGAAAAAGACCGCGCCCTCGTCCAGGGCAAGAAAGTCGTCATTGTAGATGACGTCATCAGCACCGGCTCCACCCTGCAAGGAATGCGCATGATTCTCGACAAGGCTGGAGCCTCGGTTGCCGCTGAAGCAGCCATCTTTACCGAGGGCGAAAAGTCTAAGTGGCTGCACATTGTCGCGCTGGGGCATTTGCCGTTGTTTACAGATTAACAATGCGCTTCCAGGCACTCCACCCCCTCCACGCCAACCACTGCGCTGTGCAGCGTTCCGGCGGGAAGTTCGAGCCGGTCGCCGGGTTTGAGCGTCAGCGATTGGCCGGTCTGCGGCAGGTGGAAGGTAATGCTGCCCTGCATGACGTAAATCACCTTGTGGTAGGGGTGCGTGTGCGCGGAATAGGTATCGAGCGGGTCGTTGCCCCAGGCATAATAGGTCAACCCTTCGCCATCCAGCAAACTGCGGATGGTGTTTTTTGTTGGGGGTTCGGGAGAGGACCAGGGGATGATTCGAACTTCGTTCATATTTTCTAATCCTCGGCGGCCCGCGCCATTTCCTCTGGCTCGAAGACGACTTCTTCCTTGCCTGTCAATTTTTCCTGCACCTTACGTGCCACCAGGCTGAGATGCCCGGCATGGGCGACATAGTTCAGGTCATCGGTGGGAATGGTCAGCACCGGGCAGAGCGTAAAGCCCGCAATCCACTTTTCATAGAGTTTGTTCAATCCGGCCAGGTAATCGGCAGAGATGGAGCGTTCGTAATCGCGCCCGCGCCGGACGATGCGCGTCAGCAGGGTTGGCACCGAGGCGCGCAGGTAAATGACCAGGTCGGGCGGCGGCAGGAACTGCACCAGTGTTTCGTATAAATCGCGGTAAGTTTCGTAATCGCGCGGATGGATGTAGCCTTGCAGAAACAGGTTCTGGGCAAAAATTTCGGCATCCTCGTACACGCTGCGGTCCTGGAAAACCGAAGTCGGATGCCGGGAAATCTTGTAATGAATGCGCAGGCGATGGGTGAGGAAAAAGACCTGCGAGTGAAAGGCCCAGGCTTCCATGTCGTTATAGAAATCGGCCAGGTAGGGGTTTTCGGTCACAGGCTCGTAAAACGGCTGCCAGTCTGGCCCCAGTTTTTTGCACAGCAAACTGACCAGGGTCGATTTCCCCACCCCGATGTTCCCTGCCACGGCCACGAATTTTTTCATAACAACTTCCTCCATTTATCGGCAAGCGGCACAGGCAGGCGAGAAGATTTGGTAGGAAAACGCCAAAGGTAGAAAACACTTAAAGGGACGAATTCCCATCCATACAGTGGGGCAGCGACTCCACCTGTCCAGCGCGCAACATTCGCTTTGTTTTGGCTTTAGAAAAACCATGCTTTATAAAAACTCAGCCAAAAGTTCTTTCAACGAATTTACAGCCTTTTGAAGTGCTGGCTCGGTCATTTTCTTGAAATATTCTTTTTTATGAATTGGCTCATCAACTTTTCTTTCACCATCGAGCAGTGTGATGATGTTCAAATCAACATCAAAATAGGAAAGCAATGTATGAGTTGACGGGCTTCCGAAAGTTATGGGTTTGGATGGTTGAGAATAATCCCCGGTTAATTGACTTTCTAATTGAAGTAGCACACATTTTAAGTTAGGGAAAACCTGCTTCAAGAGTGTAAAGTCAACCAAAATTCTTTTAAGCATGGCGTTCTCGGTATATGCTTTGCACTCAATTCCTAAAACAAATTTTCCGTCAACGCATACATGAACATCTGTTTTGTGTCCATAAAAATATTTCGCAATATTTGACTTGATATAGTCCGCTACTTCTTTTGGCTTTACTCTGTTTAGATATTCGGGTTTTAGCGGAATTTTTACTGTCTCCCTTGTGAAACTTAAACGTTCTGGCTTGCCATTCAATTCTTGCCACGCTAGTTCCACCAAGTTTTTCGCCATTCCTTCAACCAATATTCCTTTAGCCGCTCTAATAGTGCCTCCATACGCTCTGCGGCCGTCATCATCGTCAGAATGAGCCTTTTCATCAATTCCGCTAACAAGAATATTGTATGCTTGTTGGATTTCAGATATGGTGTGAGGCATGGTTTCTCTTTATCAAAACAAGGCAGACTCGATTCTTTTGTTCGCAATATCACAATATTCTGGTGAAATATCAATGCCGACGAATTGGCGCCCAAGTTTTTTGGCAACTGCTGTGGTTGTTCCAACTCCATTGAATGGGTCTAATACAATATCGCCTTTGAAAGAAAATAATTTCAAAACTCTTTCTGCAAGTTTTTCAGGAAACATGGCAGGATGTCCATATTCTTTCATCCTTCGTTCTGGCGCAATGCTCCATTTCGCAACAACCCATTCTTTGAACTCGTCGGGGGTGATGTCTGCGTTTTCAGGTAACCCTGTTTTTTTCAAATTTCCTTTTGAAAATATCTCTACAAATTCCCAGGTGTATTTCAAATACGGATTGCTCGGGCTTTTCCATGAACCCCAAGCCGTATATTTGCAGTTGTAGTTGTTTTTCTCCCAAAGAATTTCACCTTTCCAGATCATCTTTCTGCGAATGAAGTGATTGCTGATGATGTGGTGGGATGGAATGTAATCTGAAAACAACGGTTGAACATTAACAACAATTCTGCCACCAAATTTCACGACTCGAATACACTCATCAAAAATCGCAAATAATTTTTGAAAGTAATTCTCCCAAAAATGAGCATCCTCGTGGCTGTCATATTCCAGCCCAAAATTATATGGTGGTGAAGTGAAAACCAGGTCTATGGAGTTATCAGGGAAAGTCTTTAGAACTTCTAAACTATCGCCGCAAATAATTTGGTTCGTAAATTTGGCAGGCAGTTCATTTTCCACTTCTGAAAAGCCATGTTCCTGAGCGTAATAATATTGCGAACGGTTCTGTTCCTTGCCTTTTCGGTTTTGAACTTTTCGCTCAATGTTGAAATTAACATACTGGCGCTTGCCAGATTTGATACCGTAACTGCCGATTTTACTGATTTCATCGAAAATGACGCTAAGAACCTGGCCTGCTTGTTGCGATTCGGACGTATCGTCAGTTGAGAAAATATCTTTCTCGGATAATGCTTGAATATTTCTCTTGAGAAGTTTTATATCCAGCGTGTGAAAATTGAAAATGTAACCCGTTGCATTCGGCTCAATAAATGGACGAGGTTCTGGCTGCTTCGATAAATAATTGTTTGCAAGCGTTAAGGCCTGATTGCTTACTGCAAAATCAACTGTAAAGTGGATAGATTTATAGTCTGTCATAGTTGTATTTTACACCTGCCCAACTCACTTGCTCTTTTACGCCGCAATAAAAGGGGAAGACTAATCAGCGCATTACTGCCCGGCCAATTCCTTTTCTATCAACTGCTGAAAGACTTCATAAGGCTGCGCGCCAACAATGGCGATTCCGTTGACAAAAAAGGTCGGCGTGGAACTAACCCCAAGCGAATACCCATAACGCATATCGGCCTCCACCTTGTCGGCGTAGCGTTTTTCGTCCAGGCAGGTTTGGAAGGCTTTCACATCCAGGCCCAGTTCGGTTGCATAAGAAAGATAAGCATCCCACCCCAGGCCATACTGGTAACTGAACAAGGCATCATGGAAGGCGAAATAGGAATCCTGCTCTCCGGCGCAATGGGCCGCAATGGCCGCCGGGGCTGCGTTGGGATGAATGTTATCGAGCGGAAAATCGCGATAGACGAAGCGGATTTTGCCTTCGTATTCTTTCATCAGGCGTTTGTACACTTGCTGGTACCAGCGCGCGCAATAGGGGCATTCATAATCGCTGAATTCGATAATGGTGACGGGGGCATCCGCCGGGCCGAGGGTGGGGCTATCGCCCGCTTCGACGGCAATCCGCCGGGCTGGCGCGGCTGGTTCATTCGCCTGCTGGGGCGCTGAAGGCGAGTCGGCGCCCCACAGCAGCCATCCCAGACCCAGGCCAAGCGCAAAGACGACCGGCAATAGGGCGGCTAATACAGTTTCACGGCTGCGCCGCCCGGCCTGGGCAGCGCGCTGCAAACGGGAATGGGATTTGGGGAGAGAAGAAGAGTTGGTGTCCATTGCGGCATTATACCCAGTTCTGCATCTTTTTCGACGCTTTGACGTATATCAATACAATGTTGTTTTTGGCTGCGGATTCTTATCAAATCAATTCCGCGTTATAGATAAGGAGGTTGTGATGACAACTGCTGAAAAACGAAACATTCCCTGGTATTTGTGGCCGTTTTGGGCCATCTGGATGCTGGTTGCGACGATTGTAGAAATGGTCGGACGCTTCATTGCTATTGTGATTGGGCTGGTCTTTATGCTCGTGGGCGTGCTGGTCAGTCTGACCATCATTGGCGCAATTGTCGGCATCCCGCTGGCGATTATCGGGTTCCTGCTGGTAGTGCGCGGGATTTTCTAAAAACTGACCACAGACGATAGACCGCTGACCATCATCGGCCAGCGGTCTATCGTATTATGGCGCAGGCTGCGCTATTGATTCAGTGATGATGATGTTTCTTTAACGGGAGTCAGCAACCGGGCGCGAAGCCGCGTCCACGCCCTTTTGACGGGAACCAGGCGCAAGAACAGCAACAAACCGATGATAACGGCGAACAGTAAAGGCTCCAAAACATCCCCCGTGAGATTTAAGATGTTGCCTTTGCGCGCCATGAAAAAATGCAAGACGACCAGCGGGGCGATGAGGTAAACCAGGCGGTGCAGGCGCTTCCAGTTCTTGCCGAGGCGCTTCATCCAATAGTTGAAGGAGGTGACGGCGAGCGGAACGAGCAGGAAGAAGGCGGTGGCGCCGATGAGGATGTATTGCTTGGTTCCCACATCGCGCAGGATGGCCTCCAGGTTGAGGCCATAATCGACCGCCACAAAGACGGTGACGTGGATGGCTGCGTACAAGAAGCCGTAGTTGCCCAGTGCTTTGCGGCGTTGGGTCAGTTCTTTCCAGCCGAAGAAGGCGAGCGGCGTGCAGGCCAGCGAGAGCGCCAGGAAAACCAGCGCGGTGTAGCCGGTGCGCTGTTCGATGGCCTGGATGGGGTTGGCGGTCAGGTTATCACGCCACAGGTCGAAAAGCAGGGCGGCCAGCGGAATCCAACCCGCGAGGTGAACGATGATTTGGAGAGGGGTGAAGCGATGTTTTGCCATTAATAATTGATTCTCAAATCCATCCCCTCATACAGCCCTGCCACCTGCTCGGCATAGCCGTTGAACATGAGCGTAGGGCGGCGGGAAATTTCGCCAATGCGGCGTTCGGTGGCCTGGCTCCAGCGCGGATGGTCCACATTGGGGTTGACGTTGGCATAAAAGCCATATTCGCCCGGCTGGATGGCCTTCCAGAGCGCAAAAGGCTCCTCGGCGGTCAGTTCGATTTTGACGACAGCCTTGATGGACTTGAATCCATACTTCCAGGGAACGACCAGTCGGATGCCGCCGCCATTTTGCGGGGGCAGTTCGCCGCCGTATAGGCCGGTGGCAAGCAGAGTTAGGTCGTGCATGGCTTCATCCAGGCGCAGGCCTTCGCGGTAGGGCCAGGGATACCAGGGTTCTTTTTGGCCGGGCATTTCATCGGGCTTATAAATAGTCTCGAAACTGACGTATCTGGCGTCGGAGGTCGGTTCGACATCGTTGAGCAGTTTCCAGAGTGGAAAGCCTACCCAGGGGATGACCATACTCCAGGCTTCGACGCAGCGCAGGCGGTAGATGCGCTCCTCGGGCTGGTATTTTTTAATCAGGTCCTCCACGCCAAATTTGCCGGGATTTTTTACCAAACCACCAACTTCCACGTCCCAGGGCGAGGTTTGAAAGTTGCGGGCCAGCCGCGCCACGCCCTGCTTGTCGGTGGTAAATTCGTAGTAGTTGTTGTAGTTGGTGATGTCTTTGAACGAATTGACCGGGTCGCCGAGTTCGTCGGTTTTTCCAGCAATCGTCGGGTCGGCGGCGGTTGGAGCAGGGACAGAATCGGTTTCGATGGCTTGGGGCGCGCATGCCGCCAGGGCCATGCTCCCGGCGATGACCCCCGTGGCTTTGATGAAGTCGCGCCGCGATAGGTAAACGTGCTTGGGGGTGATTTCGGATGATTTAATTGGTATAGATTTGAAGAGTGAGTCCATGACTTGCTCCTGAATGAAATAAAGAATACCAAATTAGTCTAAATTTTGCGTTAATTTATCATCAGATGATGAAGAAAACCCCGGCGCTCAATGGAGAGATTCTTATTCGTAAATGTTGTAACTGATCAGGCTGATTGATTTCTCGCCTGTTTCGGCGGGCTAACCCCCATGGCATGGGCAAGCGCCCTGCCTCAGTCCAAAAAAGCCCTTCGAGCTAGTCCGCTGAAGCGGACTTTTACGCCATGAACAGGGGATTCGTCCCCGCGAAACCAAGATGGCCGAACAGTTACTAAATATGGCTCTCCCGTTTCTGGCGGGATTCGTCCACAGATTTCGCAGATTACACAGATTTGGTTTTTAAGATCGGCGAAATCGGTGTCATCTATGGATATATTTTTACTTCTTTCCGTTAAAAACTTTAGTGGTCAGGAAAATGGTAAACACGAATTTTGTACACGGAACGCACGGAATCTCACGGAAAGCAGCCATTTTTTCCGTGCGCCCGAAGGGCAGTCCGCGTTTTCCGTGTCCCAATATATTTATCACCTTCTTGACCCATACATCTTCCCGTTAAAAACGGTAGAGCCCTAAATATTTGGGACTACGCAGAACAGCCTGCGAAATTTGCGGGTTTTGGCAAGGGCTGATATGATACAGGTATGTCACTTTTTAGGATTTACGCAAATGGCAGTTTTCAACAGGATATACAGGATGTTTTTAAGCGATTTCAAGGGTTTTTATCCTGTCAATCCTGTCCATTCTATTTATTTTGCGTAAGCCCTATTTTATTGCGAGATACATCATTATGATCCTGCGTACCGGCATCGACCTTTGTGAAATCTCCCGCTTGCGCCAGGCGGTTGAACGTCAGGGAGAACGTTTGTTGGCGCGCGTCTTTACCCCCGCCGAGCGTGAAGAGTGTGGCGGGAATTACGCTTCGCTGGCGGCGCGTTTCGCGGCCAAGGAAGCGGTCGGTAAGGCGTTGGGGACGGGGCTGGGGCCGGTTGCGTTTACCGATATCGAAATTATTCGCGGGCAGAACCGCGAACCCATCTTGCGCTTATATGGCAAAGCGTTGGCAAAAGCGAGCGAATTGAATCTGACCGAATGGGCCATCAGTTTGAGCCATACGCAGGAGTATGCCCTGGCCTCGGTGGTGGCAATCGGGAAGATTTAACAAAAGGTGCAAGAATTAGCGAAAGAGGCCGAAGAGGTGGGAATATGCTTCCAGGTGGGTTAAGGGGAACATGAATTTTGGAAAACGTCATATTAAAATCATAATTAAGTCGTATAGACCTGTTTACAAATCTGTAATCGCTTTTCATAATTTTTAGTACCGTAGTCATGTTTTGGATTGTCGGTTTTTATTCCATAATAACTTTGTCTAATGGAGTTAAGGCGTACTTGTTGAATTTATCAGTGGACAGATAAATTCATTTCACAGCCGCCGCCCCAGCGTTCGGCCCCATGTATAAACCGTTCCAACGGTTTCTCAGCTTTCTCTTTTAATCCAATCAATGTTGTTTTCCCCCATCCCTGGTTTCGCGCAACCTGAAATTGCCGCCAGGCATGGGGTCAGGATGATATTGCCTGGGCCCAAAAATGAGAGGCTGCCTGATGAGTTAGGCTGTGCTTCGCTTTTCAGATGAGAAAGGAAGGCTGATGATGTTTACAAAAATTTATCGGTTCATTGCTGCCCTGGCAATACTCTCCCTGGCCTGGGGAGGATTCCACCCCGCGCTGGCGGCCCCGCAAGCGCAATCGCCCGCGCCCTTTAGTTTCGTCAATCGCGTGCTTTCTGTTAGCACAAACAGCCTCGACATCCGCATTGAGAACGGCGCGATTCACTACATCAAAGACAAAGCCTCAGGCGAAGTCTTGGTTAACGGCAGTTCGACCCAAAACCGGCCATCGGTGACTCAGGGCTTCATCGGGTTCTCCTCGAAAGACGCCAGTGGGAATTATTACCTGCGCTGGCCAACCGAATCTTCGACGGTGACGTTCTCCCTGCTTCAGCCTAACGCCGGACGGCTCACCTATTCCACGCTATACTACAATGGCTCGCCCACGCCTGGCAGCACGCTGGTCTATGACATCACAGTAGATTCAAGCGGGGAAGTTCTGATTCAAATCACCGGTACCGAAGGGTCGGCAGGATTTTCGCCCTTCCGCGTGGACCTGCCAATCATGAACTCTGCCACGCAGTCGGTCATTTTGGGCAGCGGGGCAGAGTATTTCCGTTCGGAAGCAGCCAAAGACGACCAGGTTTCGTTCCCCGGCTTTGGGTTGTATTCGCCAACAATGGCTGTCATCAAGGGAAACCAATCGGTTGCAGGCGTTTGGTCAGAATCCACGCGCTACGCGCCTGATAACATCGAATTGCTCCACCGCCCGGCCTACGACCATCTCGTTTTACATGCCGGACAAGATATGGCAGCCACCAACAAACAACAAATTGTCTCTCCCACCTGGCGCATTGGGACTTACCCGGCCTGGTACGAAGCCGCCCGCCGCTGGAAAGCAACCTTCGAGGCTCGCACCGGCGCGAAACCGCTCTGGCAAAATGCCGCCCCCTGGGTACGCAATATCCATGCCGTTTTCGAGGCTGCCAACAACGATTACAGCGAAAAACCATACAAATTTGCCGAACTGGCCTCCGTTACGCCCCCGCAAAAGACCCTGTACTATGAATGGAACGGCGACCGCATCGTCCTGTTTGGCGACCCTGCCCTGGTGCGTAACAGCGACCGCCCGACCGCCGTCGAAATGCAATACATCCGCCAATATGGATGGCCGATGATTCTTTATCATCCCTATACGCTGATTTTCAACGAACAGGGTGCTTCTCGACGCTTGAGCATGTTGAGCGGGATGGGCTGGCTGCCCCCTGGCTACCAATTTGCGCCAGATTACGCGGGAACGCCCGCCAACTGGCAGACCTATTGGGCCGATGTACGCGGGACGTATGATTCGGAACTCCACCTGCTGCATCCGGCCTCAGATAAATTCCGAAATTATCTGCCCCGCAACCTTAATAACTACCTGAACCAATACGGCGCAGTCGGCGCGTACATGGATACCCTCGGCATGGACGCTGGCGATTGGTTCCCGGCAGGCAAACAGGTCCAAAATGGCGATAGTTTCGTACTGGGCGAAATGAAAGTGATTGCTCTGGCCCGGCAGACCAACCCCAACCTGGCAATTATGAGCGAATATTCCGCGCCCTGGCTATTGCCATACATCTTTTTCACCTACGAAGGCACCGAAACCTTCCTGCGTCAAAATCAATACGCCCAAACCCGTCTCAACCATCCGCTTAAAGTGGCCCTAACAGGCAGTTACCGCTGGGCCAAAGAAGACAATACCGAAGCGATTGATGACAACGTTTCGGCCCTGCTCGGCACGCTGCCGCAGGTTTCACTGGTGGGCGACTGGGACGTTTCTAACGACCGCGCCATTTGGAGCCAGGCCCGCGCAAAGTTATTTACCGAAAATGACCTGTTCAATGATATTCCGCCCATCTGGAAGGATGGCGTCCTGGCATACTACCGCAGCAACAGCGGCAACTGGTTCGCTTACAAAAAAATTGGTTCGGGCTACGGCTATGTCGAAATCCTGCCGAATGGCAGCGAAGTCGTGCGGTTGACGAAAGACAACCTGCCGCCGGTTGTGACCGCCACCCCGCAGCCCACGAAGACCCCGCTGGCAACGCCCTCCCCGCTGCCCAGCCTCCCCCCGCCCGCAGAATCGCATGGGTACGCCGAGATAACGCCCGCCCGCATTGCGCTCAACGAGAACGCGCTCATCACCCTGGGTTTGAACAACGTTCCAGCGCAGGGCTATTCTGGCGTGGAATTTTCCTGCTCTTTTGCCCAAGGCGCAATCGAAATCAGCGAGATGTCGGTCACCAACCTGTTTGGCGATGACCCAGTGCTGGCGCTCAATGGCCCTCAGAACGGCGCTTTCATCGTTGCTATCGCAGCCAGCGGCGAAAATCGCGCCAGCCAGAGTGGGGCAGCGTTCACTTTCCGGGCAAAAGCGCTCAAAACCGGGCCGGTCAATTTGCAATGCCAGGCGCGCGTTTCAAGCGACGACAAAACGCTTATCAGTTTGCCCTTCCTGAACGCCAACCTGACAATTACCGACCTCGCCCCAACTCCCACCCTTACCCAGGAGCCAACCATCACCCCAACCTTCCCGCCCACTTTCACTCCTGCGCCGCGTTTCACGCCTACGGCACCGCCTCCCACCACCGGCACGGTCAGTGGTCAAATCCAGGTCAGCAAGCCTGCCACAATCGCATTCTATGCAATGGATGGCAGCCTGGTAACATCACTCACCGCTTCCAGCGATGGTACATTCAGCCTGGAACTCTTGCCCGGAACCTACCGGGTGGGGGTGAGCGCCAGCGGCTTCCTCGCGGCGCAAGGGCAGGTGAACCTGAACGCCGGGCAGACGGTGGAAATCCCTCTCGTCATTTTGCTGGCTGGCGACCTGGATGGCAATCTTTTGATTGACCAGTTTGATGCCCTGACGATTGGCATGAACTACAATACCAACGTTCCTGACGAGGCCGATTTGAACGCCGATGGAGTCATTAACTTGCTCGATTTACGGCTTATGGCGCGCAACTACCGCAAGGCCGGGCCAATCAACTGGTAATCACCCGGGCAATCGAAACCCCCATTCTTGCCGTGCTGCAAGAGTGGGGGTTTTCTGTTCCGAAGGTTGCCAGCCGCCCACATCTATTTTATACTCGGCAAGAAGAAATTATCTTAACGTCTATTCGGGATAAAAACCCCTGGCTAATTTTTTTGCTTTTCTCGCGCAAAGAAAATAAAAAACCTGGCGGCCTTTGCGGCTTTGCGTGAAAATTTTTATCACAGCCAGACTTGAAATCTTTATCGCGCATTCACATATCTTGAAGGAGGGCCGATGAATAATGATTCTGCCCAGGTAGCCGTTTTCATTGACTACGATAACATCGAAATTAGCGTCACCGATACCCTCGGCAAAGATGCTGAGGTAGAGTGGGATAAAGTGCTGGAAACCGCCAGCCGCATTGGGCGGACGGTGCTGCGGCGGGCGTACGCCGATTGGTCCGAGCAGCGCAGCGTCCAGCGTGATTTGCTGGGGCTGGGCATTGACCTGGTGCATGTCTCCAGCAAGCGCGGCAAAAACGCCGCCGACATCCGCATCGTCATCGACGCGCTGGAGATGGTTTACAACCCCAACAGCCATATTACCCACGTCTTGTTGGTTTCAGGAGATGGCGATTTCACCGAACTGGTCCACCGCCTGCGCGAACAGGGCAAAGTAGTGATTGGAATTGGAATCAGCGGCACGAGCGCCGAGTACCTGGTCAATGCCTGCGACGAGTTCATCTTCTACGACAAACTGATTGCCCCGCCGCCGGCCCCAGCCAAGCCGAAAAAGGTTTCGCCCAGCGAAGCGCCCGCGCCCTCTTTCGACATCACCGAAGCCCGCCTGCTTCTGCGCCGCGTGTTGGAATCTTGGGAGGGAGAATGGATGCCCGCTTCGGAGTTGAAAAAATCCATGCTGCGGTTGAACCCAGCCTTCAACGAACGCAATTACGACTTTTCCAGTTTCAAAGACTTCCTCCAGGCCCAGCAGGAGATGATTACCCTGCGCACCAGCGGCGACCAGCTCGAAGCGCAACTCATCCCCGAAGCCCCGCCCTCGCCTGAAACAATCCTCGAGAACTATTTACAGATTCTCGCCTCGCAAAAAATCCGCATGACGCCCAACGAGTACCGCCCGGCAATCATCTTCAAATTCCACGAATTTGGCAAGGTCGGCGGACTTTCGCTGACCCAACTCAAAGACCGGGTTCACGCCCACTTCGAGGAAAACGCCCCGCACGTCACCGGACAATACATCACAGAGACGGCGCATCAGTTATTTCATACCTATTGTTTTGCATTTGAAAAAGAAGGCGGCAGCCAGTCGCCCGATGTAAAACTATGGGACCGGCGCGTGGCCTTTGCCCCTGAAATCAATCGCGCTACCGAACTGCTCGACCGCTGCGACCGGGGAATTTTGCAAAAAATCGGCAAAGCGATTGGCTCGCCCGATAAAATTGATAAAGAAGTCGCCGCGCGCCTGCTTTATGGCAGTTTTCGCGGCCAGCGCATGTTAGACCATGTCATTCAGCTGCTTGCCGGGCTAAAATAGTCAATGAAAAAGAGCAAATTCTACGTTGTTTGGAAAGGCCGCCAGACCGGGATTTTTAGCTCGTGGGAAGAATGTTCGGCGCAGGTTTCGGGCTACCCTGGGGCCGAGTTCAAAGCCTTCGAAAGTCTAGCGGCTGCCGAGGCCGCGCTGCGCGGGAACTATGAACAGTTTCGGGGCAAACCGGCCTCTTCCCAGGCCTGGTTGTTTGCGCCCACTCAGCCAATTTTGCCTTCGATTTGCGTTGATGCGGCCTCAAGCGGCGCGCCCGGCCCGGTCGAATGGCGCGGCGTAGAGACCGAATCGGGTAAGCAAATCTTTCACCAGGGACCATACCCCGACGGGACGAACAACATTGGCGAATTCCTGGCGCTCGTCTATGCCCTGGCCTGGATGGAAAAGAACAATCTTTCCATACCTATCTACTCCGACAGCGAAACCGCCCTATCGTGGGTACGGGCCAAGAAATGCCGTACGGAACTGCAACGAACGGAACGCAATGCAGAACTCTTTGCGCTCATTGAGCGCGCCGAAGCCTGGCTGGTGGAACATGAGCCTGGCGTGAAACTCCTGAAGTGGGATACCAACGCCTGGGGTGAAATTCCGGCTGATTTTGGCCGAAAGTAACCCGAAACCGGAGATTCATCGCGCGCCTGAATGATTTCCATCCATGCAGGGCCGCTAAAATGAATGGGGGTTTACGATATAATTCTAGCATGAGCCGCATTCGCCTGCTTATCTTTTTGGATTACCCCACCGCGCCCAACGCTGCGGCGCTTGGGCTGCCACCCGACGGCTGACGCGCGGCCTGCCTCCCCCAGGCCGATTTTCCGTATTTGGGGAGAAACCCAACCCACCTTCCATTCCAGCCCGTTATACCCCACCCCATCTGTGGCAGGCCGTTTTTGTGTCTGATTTTGCCGCTTTGCGGTCAAAATCGTTCAAACATCCCCCAATATCTTCTTTCCTTCTTTCTTCTCAAAAAGGAGTTTGCATGAAACCCATGAATTTGCCCGGCCCCAAGGCCCGCGCGCTGGTCGAGCGCGACGAGGCTGTCATTTCCCCCTCCTACCCGCGCGATTATCCCTTTGCAATGGACTATGGCAAAGGCGCCTGGCTGTGGGACGTGGACGGCAACCGCTTCCTCGATTTCATGGCCGGCATTGCCGTCAATTCCACCGGCCACAGCCACCCTGAAGTGGTCAAGGCCATACAAGAGCAAGCCGAAAAATTCCTGCACATCTCGTCCGACTTTTATCATGTCAAAATGATAGAAATGGCCGAAAAATTGGATGAAATCGCGCCCATGCAGGAAAAAGCAGTCACGTTCCTGACCAATTCCGGCACGGAATCGGTCGAAACGGCCATCAAACTGGCGCGCTATCACACCGGCCGCTCGAACTTTATCGGCTTTACCGGTGGCTTCCATGGACGGACGATGGGCGCCGTGACCTTCACCGCCAGTAAGTCAACCTATCATCGCGGCTTTTACCCGCTCATGAACGGCGTCACCCACGCCCCCTTCCCCAATCCGTACCGCCCCATCCTCGATTGCAAGCCGGGCGAAGATTACGGCGAGGCAGTCGTGCGCTATATTGAAGACCAGATTTTCCGCCAGATTGTCCCCGCCGAAGAAGTAGCCGGGATTTTGGTAGAACCCATCCAGGGCGAGGGCGGATACATCGTCCCGCCGCCCGGGTTTTTCCCCGCTCTGCGCAAACTGTGCGACAAATACGGCATCCTGCTGATTGCAGACGAAGTGCAAAGCGGCATGGGGCGCACCGGCAAATGGTGGGCCATCGAACACTTCGGCGTCGAACCCGATATTCTAACCAGCGCCAAAGGGATTGCCAGCGGCGTGCCGCTGGGGGCCTGCATCGCGCGCAAGAGCATTATGACCTGGGAGCGCGGCGCGCACGGCAACACCTACGGCGGTAATCCGCTCTCCTGCGCGGCTGGAGTCAAAACGATTGAGTTGATTCAGCGCGAGTACCTCCAGAATGCCGCCGAGGTCGGCCAGTACACCCTTGAGGCTTTGCAGGAAATTGCGGCGCGCCACCCTTCGATTGGCGACGTGCGCGGTATCGGCCTGATGATTGGCGTGGAATTTGTCAAAAACAAAGAAACGAAGGAGTACGCCCCAGAACTGCGCGACGCGGTCGTTCATCGCGGCTTCGAGCGCGGCCTGCTGCTACTGGGCTGCTCCAAATCGGTCATTCGCATTGCCCCGCCGCTGTGCATCTCGAAGGCGGAAATTGACCAGGGGCTGGAAATCTTTGAGGAAGCCGTTACCCTGGCCGAGCAGGAATTCCTACAGGCAGCGTAAAGGGATAAAAACGTACCCCATAAAAGAGCGGCATCCAAAGTTTCGCCTGGATGCCGCTCTTTCCTCGAACATCAAATATCGAATTACAAACTACTAATCTCCGCAAACCTGGCGTTGGTCAACGCCGCTAAATCTTTCACCGGCAAGCGAATGTTCAACCCGCGCTGCCCGCCAGAAACGTGGATTTCGGAGAATCTCTGCGCCGCCGAATCAATCACCACCTGAAAGCCCTTGTTGATGAGCGACAGCGGCGAGATTCCGCCCGCCTGCAAACCGGTTAACTGCTCGGCTTCACGCTCGGTTGGCAGGTTGACCTTTTTCTCGCCCAGAGCAGCAGCCAGCAATTTCAAATCGAGGTGATTGGGGCCGGGGATGACCGCCAGGATAGGCTTGCCCGCTCGGGCGCGGGTGACAACCATCGTTTTGAAAACTTGCTCCGGCGGGACGTTTAGAAATTGGGCCGTTTCGAGCGCGCCCAGCTTTTCGGCAGGCGTCTCAAAGGCCGTGTATTTCACTTTTTTTGCATCGAGAAAGCGGGTAACGTTATTGACCATGATTCGATTATACAAAACTTTCGCCGCCGCCCTATAATAAAAGCGATGGGAAATTCACAACTCGCCATAGCCCGCCTCGCCAACCTGCTCGCGCTGGTCGTCATCGCGCTGGTATTCTTGTTGCTGCTCTCGGTACTGGCCGAAGCCTTCGTCCCGCGCGGCTGGTTGAAAAGTCCGTACCTGGCCGAGTTCTGCATTGGGCAGCGCATGGTTGTCAACGAGGGTCAATCCCTGCCCTGGCTGCGAGGCCTCTGGCTCTCGGCTCCGCCCCGCGCGGCAAATAACGGCCTCGAATACAACACCACAGGGACTCTGTGCGGGCTAATTCCCTGGGTGTCGGGGGAAAGCGGATTCTGGTACAGGGCAGCGCGACCCTGACAAAACGCCCCAAAAGTTTTTCAGCCTTCGGGATGTTGTTTTACTTTTTACTACCCATTCAATAGTCAACTGTTAGCCAACCGATAGGCAAGAAACCTGACAATTCTGTAACATCTCCTATGTAAACTTTTCACGCGCGAGCGTGTTCTATCTATAAAAGGAGATAAAAACTGTCATGTTTTCTGCCATGCTCTACAAAGCCGGTGAAATTCTCATCAAATCCTACGCAAAATTGATGCTCAAAATGGACATCCACCGCCAAACCGAACTACCCCCCGGCCCCGTGCTGTATGCCGCCAACCATCCAAGCACCACCGACCCCATTTTCATGCACCTGATTTCGCCCCAACCCATCAGCGTGATGATTACCTCGAAGGTCTTCTCCATCCCGGTGCTGGGCGCGTACATGCGCCGGATGCAGCAAATCTCGGTTGTGCCGGGGCAGGGTGAGCGGGTACTGGAAGAAGCCCGCCAAACGCTCGAAAACGGCCGTTCGGTGATGATTTTCCCCGAAGGACTCATCAGCCCGCCCGGCGAATTCCACGCTCCCCGCTCTGGCGTGGCGCGGCTGGCGCTCAAAACCGGCGTGCCCGTCGTGCCGCTCGGCATCTCTCTGCGCGAGGAAAACTGCAAACGCGTCCCGACCACCCTGGAGGGCGAACCCGACATCATCACCTGGTACCTGCGTGGGCCGTATGCCGTCACCATCGGCAAACCGCTCTGGTTCAATGGCGACGCGAACGACAAACCCCTGGTCAAGACGATTGCCGAAACCATTATGCAGCACATCCGCGACCTGGCGCAGGAGAGCAGGCAAAGGGTGCAAGTAAAAGCGTAACATTAGACGTTTGGGGTAACCCCCTGGGGATGATTTCAGGTTGAGATGATTTTTGATTGACATTTCCCCCAACATCCTCTAAACTTCATCCATGCTCTCACGCATCTACTCTTGCGCAGTGGTCGGCCTGGATGGCGTCATTGTCGAGGTCGAAGTGGATTACAGCAACGGCCAGCCCGGAGTCACAATCGTTGGGCTGCCCGATGCCGCCGTGCAGGAAAGCCGCGAGCGCGTGCAGACCGCCATCAAGAACGCCGGGCTGCATTTTCCCCGCCACCGCATCGTCGTCAATTTAGCCCCGGCCACCGTCCGCAAGGAAGGTCCGGCCTATGACCTGCCTATCGCGCTGGGCGTCATTCTGCTAAGCGGCCACCTGCCGCAGGAAAGCGTGCAAGATACCATCGTGGTCGGCGAACTCTCGCTGGATGGAATCGTCCGCCATGCGCGCGGGGTGTTGCCGATGGCTGCCGCCGCGCGGGAAAACGGTCTCAAACGGATGTTCGTGCCTGAGTCAGATGCCGCCGAGGCAGCCCTGATTCCCGGCCTGGAAATTATCCCCGTCAAAACATTGGCCGACCTGTACCGGCACCTGGCGGGCCGCAAGTTAATCGAACCCTACCAACCCTCAAGCGAATCCCCCCCGCCGCTGTTCATTCCAACCGATTTCGCCGAAATTAAGGGACAGGAACACGTCAAACGCGCGCTGGAAGTGGCCGCCGCGGGCGGGCATAACGTCCTCATGGTGGGCAGCCCGGGGGCCGGGAAAACGCTGCTGGCTCGCGCCCTGCCCGGCATTTTGCCAGAAATGTCCATCGAAGAATCGCTCGAAGTGACCAAAATCTACTCGGTGGCCGATGCGCTCCCGCCAGGGACGCCACTCATCCGCCAGAGACCGTTCCGGTCGCCGCACCACACCATCAGCCACGCCGGGCTGGTCGGCGGCGGTAACATCCCCCACCCTGGCGAAATCTCCCTTGCCCATCGCGGCGTCCTGTTCCTCGATGAATTTCCCGAATTCAGCAGCCGCGCCATCGAGGTCATGCGCCAGCCGATGGAAGATAAAGTCGTCACCATCAGCCGGGCGCAAGGCTCTCTCACTTTCAGCGCCAATTTTCAACTGGTAGCTGCCATGAATCCCTGCCCTTGCGGATATTTCGGCAGTAACCAAAAACCCTGTACCTGTACCACCTCGACCGTTACCAAATACCAGAAGCGGATTTCCGGCCCCATGCTCGACCGGATTGACATTCATATTGAAGTGCCACATGTCGATTATGAAAAACTCTCCAGCGACCGGCTGGGTGAGCCTTCGGCGGCCATTCGCGCCCGCGTACAAGCTGCAAGGGACCTGCAAACACAGCGTTTTTCGAATAATCGAGTATCGCAGGTTGTCTGCAACGCTGATATGCGCGTGGCCGAAGTGCGCCAGTTCTGCAAATTGGATGAAGCCGGGGATCGGTTGGTACGCGCGGCGATGAGCCAGCTCAACCTTTCAGCGCGCAGCTATCACCGCATCCTGAAACTGGCCCGCACGATTGCAGATTTGGCTGGGAGTGAACATATCCAGGTGGCGCACCTGGCCGAGGCGCTGCAATACCGGCCAAAGGGCACAAGTTTTTAGCGGGAAAGCCCCGCCATTTGGGGAGGTTGTGGGTATCTCTGATCATTTCAGAACTCCCAATCTCTATCAACTATGTGATTGCTGTTAGCGATAATTAACTGGAGAAAACAACGCCAGGAAACGTCCCGAAAGCTCTTGATGCGCGAATGCCGCTCAAAATTCAGCCTTCGGGACGATGCGTTTTGGGTTACGGCCTGACCACAAACACCTTTAGCCCATCGCCCGAAGCCGCGGCCAGGAAGCGGTCATCTGGACTAAAGGCCAGGGCGGTCACCGGGCTGTCGAAGGCCTGAAAGGCCGCGCTTAACTCAAAATCAGGCGAAAACACTACTACCGAGCCATCTGACAGGCCAAAAGCCAGCAAATCTTCTTGGGTGGAATAGGCCATCGTCACAACTTCTGCCGGGAACGAAAGGCGTTTTACTTCGCGGATGTCGTAGCGAGGCGGCTCCATTACCTGAACAATCGTCAGTCCCTTATCCAGGTCGCGTTTGAGCAGCAGGAGCGCGCCCTGCCGGTTCATCAGCAAGGGATTGAGCAAGAAGATATCCCGTTTTTGGGCCAGGGTTTTGCCGCTGGCTTTGTCGAAAACCGTGATGACAAAGGTTCTCGATTTTTGCTGGGTGGTATAGGCAAGCAGCGCGCGTGTTTCGGCAAAAGCCTGGAACGCGCCGCCGACCGATTCCGAAGCGCGCGGTCGTCCTTTGGCATACAGGTCAGCCGCCGCGCCGCGCACGTCGATGAGAACCCACTCCCCGCTCCGGTCGACTGCTTTTACGCGGTAATCGCCAAACACATCCAAGATGGTCTCTCCGCGCCAGCTTTGCAAAATGGTGCGGTTGTCTTTCACAACCTCCTTGAACGCGATAGTGTCGGAACTGAACATGGTGTTCCCGGCTTCCTCGAAGCAATTCTGCTCGCCGACGAAGATTCTTACCCAGCAAACGCCGTTCGCGGTGCTGACTAGCAGCATTTCATTACTGATATAGCGAAACCCGTTGTACGCGCCTACAGCCAGGCCATTGGTCGAATCTTCCAGGGTGAATTCCTGCTCCCAAGACGGCGGAAAAGGCGATAGGGAGTCGGTTTCTATCGTATCGAGGCGGAGATTCTGACCAGATTGGATCTCCCATTCAGCGGTTATCACCGTTGCCCGGGTGCGGTTCGCATTCCATGAGGTGCTGACGCCCCGCAGCGTGCTTTCATCTACAAAAGAGAGTTCCCACCGACGCGCCCGGCCGCCCGGCTGAGTTACTTCGCGGGTAATTTTGAAGCCCTCCACGCTGTAAATGCGCAGGCGGTTGCCGAAGGTGATTGCCAGCGAGCGGGCATCTGGAGAGAGGGCAAAAGGCGTGTCGTTGGCAGGCAGCAACAGACTGGATGGCTTTCCCCAGGTTTGGGTATCGTACACCAGCAGGCTGCGGCCATCGCGGACCGCAAACAGCGTGCTATCTGCGCTAAATTGCAAGTCACGAAGCGCCTTTTCACTGCTCAACACTTGCCGTCCGTTTTGCAGGTTGAAGACGCGCAAGGTCGAATCCCCGGCGGCATAAGCCAGGAACCTGCCATCGGGCGAGAGGATGACCAGCCCCTCGTTTTCCTGTCCCCGGTAAGAGGCTTCGAGTGGGATGTTCAGGCGCAGGGTTTTCCATTTGAAGTCTTGGGTTTCATAAATTTGTGCTTCCCACCGCCCGGCGTTACGGGTCAGCACAACAAAAAGAGTGCCATCCTGGTTGACCGCGAGACAGTTTTTGCAGGGAATCGCATGAGTGAAGATGTCGCGCCAGCGCGCCAATTGTTCGCCAGATTGGTCGAACACAAACATGCCGTTGCTGGTACTGATGAATAATTTCTGTCCATCGCCGCTCGGCACGGCCTGGCGGATGACCGGCTTCATGGCCTGCCAGACCGGGGCCAATTGTGGGATGAATTCGAGTTCGATAGGCGCGAAGCCCATGTCAATGACCGGCGTCCCAGGAGCGGCTGGGGTGAAGACCCGCGGCGTGCGAGTCGGGCTGGGCGTGATGCTGGGCGTGATGGTTGGCGTGCTGGTTGGCACGGGGGTCTCGGTGGGAATATCGGTGGGCGGCGGGGGAATGGTGCGGGTTGGCGCGCCCGGCGGCAGGGCGGCCTGGGTGAGATACTCCGGCGGAATATCGGGGTTGAGCGTTGGAGTTTCTGATTCGGTGAGCGCAACCGCCGGATTTTCAGACGACATACCCGGTATGCCTGCGCACGAAGCAAGCAGGGCGAGTAAGAGCAGCGCAGGTAGTGTTATGGCCGAGAGTTTTTTCATTATCTTCCTCGCGTCCTCCGTATCAATCGTTCAAGTACAGGCCGCCGGTGGCTTCCATCCAGTCAGCAATTTTCTCCACGGCGGCGGGAATGTCGTTATCAGAGATGTCCACTTCGAGTTTGGGCAGGGCCGATTCGGCCACCAGGCGTTTTATCAGAGACTGCTCTTCTACAAAGCGGTTCAGGTCGTTGTATTGGTCGGGCTTGCCCGAGACTTTGAGCCGCTCTTCGCGCGCGGCGGTAAAGGATTCGGGAGAGCGATTCATAAAGACCAGCCGAAACCCCAAGGGAACAAGACGCTGCTCCAGCCAGCGAAAGTCGTAATCCTGCCCGTAGGTTTGCAATTGGTAGGCGCGCGTCGAAATATGGAAGCGGTCGACAATCCAAGAATAGTAGCGCTGTAACTCAAATAGCCGCGCCCAGGTGTGGTAAGTTTCCATGGCCAGGGCTGCTTCTTGCGGCTCGAAGTTAATCAGCCCGCGCCCCCAGGGAAAGTTGGTGAAGGCGCACCACTCGCCAGAAATGAGCGGGGAGTGGTAGCGGTATTTACGCGGGCCAACAATGCGCGGGTGTTCGTTGAGCGCAAAAGCAATGTCGGTTTTGAAGGTCAGGCGCGTGCCTTCGAGGATGATTTTCGGGACAAGTTTGCTGCCCATAGTATCTTACCGGTGAAATTCTTGCACAAAAAGCAAGGAATTTACCACAAAGGCAACGACGGAACACGACGTAAGAGCATTTAAGATTTTCCGTTGCGACCCGTTGTCGCCGTCGTGGTTAAGGGGTTTCTTTTCCGGCTTGTCCGGGTTAGGGTCTCCTGAGCGAATCGTACCACAGTTGTTTTTCAGGTGACAGTCACTTTGATTGGCAGGGTGAATTTCCCCTAACCTTGTCCGAAATTTATGACAAGATTCGGCCTTTAATATGACATTCATGACTTTTCTTGCAAAATCAGAGCGGCTAAACTTGCAAAGATATGACCAGCACGCCCCGGCCACAAATTGCCGCTAAAAATATTTCCGAAATGCGTGGCAGTGCGGGTATAATAAACAGGTTTGAGTAAAATTTCACAAATAGACCTTATTCTCTCTTTACAAGGAGTTAAAGAATGTCAAAAAAGCAAATGATTGCCATCGATGGCAACGAAGCCACTGCATCGGTTGCGTATCGCGTGAGCGAAGTCATCGCCATTTACCCGATTACTCCCTCTTCAAACATGGGCGAATTTTCGGATGAATGGGCCGCCAAGAGCAAACCCAATATTTGGGGCAATGCGCCGCACGTTATCGAAATGCAGTCCGAAGGCGGCGCGGCGGGCGCAGTGCATGGCGCGCTGCAAGCCGGGGCGCTCTGCACCACTTTCACTGCCAGCCAGGGCCTGCTGTTGATGATTCCGAATATGTATAAGATTGCGGGTGAATTGACCAGCACAGTCTTCCACATTGCCGCCCGCGCAATTGCCGCCCAGGGTCTCTCAATTTATGGCGACCATCAGGACGTGATGGCCTGCCGCCAGACCGGCTGGGCGATGCTCTCCTCAGGTTCGGTACAGGAAGCGCACGATATGGCCGCCATTGCCCATTCGGCTACGCTCAAAACGCGCGTTCCGTTCCTGCATTTTTTCGATGGCTTCCGCACCTCGCACGAGGTCAACAAAATTGAGCCGTTGAGCGATGACGACCTGCGCGAGATGATTGATATGGAACTGGTGCAGGCCCACCGCGCTCGCGCCATGACCCCCGACCGGCCCGTGCTGCGTGGCACTGCCCAAAACCCAGATGTCTACTTCCAGGGCCGCGAAACGGTCAATAAATATTACATCGCTACGCCCGGCATCGTCCAAGAGACAATGGACAAATTCGCCAAATTAACTGGGCGACAGTATCACTTGTTCGACTACGCCGGCCATCCCGAAGCCGAGCGCGTCATTGTCCTCATGGGTTCGGGCGGCGAGACTGCCGAAGAGACGGCCAAATTCCTGGCCGAAAAAGGCGAGAAGGTCGGCGTAGTGCGCGTGCGCCTGTTCCGTCCATTCGATGTCAAGGCGTTCATCGAATCCCTGCCAAAGACCGTCAAATCGCTCGCGGTCCTCGACCGCACCAAAGAACCCGGCTCGGCAGGTGAACCGATGTACCAGGATGTGGTGAGCGCTCTGTTCGAGACGGGCCGCACCGACATCAAGGTCATCGGCGGACGCTATGGCCTGTCTTCGAAGGAATTCACCCCGGCCATGGTCAAGGCTGTCTTCGATGAATTAGCCAAACCAGCCCCAAAGAATCACTTCACCGTTGGCATCAATGATGACGTGACCCACACCAGCCTGGCGGTGGACGCATCTTTCAGCATCGAGTACCCCGAAACCGTGCGCTGCGTTTTCATTGGTCTGGGGGCAGATGGCACCGTCGGCGCGAACAAAAACTCCATCAAAATCATCGGCGAAGAGACCGACAACAACGCTCAAGGTTACTTCGTATACGACTCGAAGAAATCTGGCACGCTGACTCAATCGCACCTGCGCTTTGGCCCCAAACCCATTCGCGCGCCGTACCTGATTGCCAACAACACCGCCAACTTCGTCGCCTGCCATCAGTTCTCGTTCCTGGAGCGCTATGATGTCATCAAGTTTGCCCAGCCCGGCGGCGTGTTCTTGCTCAACAGTATTTTTGATAAGGAAGAAGTCTGGGACAATCTCCCTATCGAAGTCCAGCAGGCCATCATTGATAAGAAACTCAAGTTTTACAACATCAATGCCTACGAGGTGGCCGAAAAAACCGGCATGGGCAGCCGCGTGAACACCATCATGCAGACCTGCTTCTTTGCCATCTCTGGCGTGCTGCCGCGCGAACAGGCGATTGCCGAAATCAAGCACTCCATCGAAAAGACCTACGGCAAGCGCGGCGAAGCAGTGGTCAAGAAGAATTTTGAGGCGGTTGACCAGGCCCTGGCGCACCTGCACGAAATTCCGGTACCTGAAAAAGCCACCAGCAAGTTTTCCATGCGCCCCCGCGTGCCAGATGCCGCGCCCGAGTTCGTTAAAAAGACGCTGGCGCCCATCATTGCCCTGGAAGGCGAAGAAGTCCCCGTCTCGGCGATGCCCGCCGACGGCACCTTCCCGACAGGCACGACTCAGTGGGAAAAACGCAACATCGCGCTCGAAATCCCCGTTTGGGAACCAGATTTGTGCATCCAGTGTGGCAAATGCGTCTTCGTCTGTCCGCACGCCGTCATTCGCCACAAAGTGTATGACAAGGCGCTTTTGGCCAACGCTCCGGCTACCTTCAAGCACATGGAATCGAAGTTCAAAGAATTTCCCGGCATGGCTTACACAGTGCAAGTTGCGCCCGAAGACTGCACCGGCTGCACCCTATGCGTAGAAGCCTGCCCGGTCAAAGACAAGACTCAGGTAGGCCGCCGCGCTATCAATATGGCTCCCCAGCCTCCGCTGCGCGAAAGCGAAGCCAAAAATTGGGACTTCTTCCTGGAAATTCCTGAAGTTGACCGCACAGCCTTCAACCCCAACACCATCAAGAATTCGCAACTGCTCCAGCCGCTCTTTGAGTTCTCTGGCGCGTGCGCAGGCTGCGGCGAGACGCCGTATGTCAAACTGGTCTCGCAACTTTTCGGCGACCGCGCACTGATTGCAAACGCAACCGGCTGCTCCTCCATCTACGGCGGCAACCTGCCCACCACCCCTTGGGCCTTTAACAAAGACGGACGCGGCCCAACCTGGAACAACTCGCTCTTCGAAGATAACGCCGAATTTGGACTGGGCATGCGCCTGACTCTCGACAAACAGAACGAATATGCCAAATTCCTGCTCAAAGGCATGGCGGCGGAACTCGGCACGCTGGCCGAGGAACTGCTCTCTGCTGACCAAAGCACCGAAGCCGGAATCAAAGCCCAGCGCGAGCGCGTCGCTGCGTTGAAAGCGAAATTGGCCGGAAAGACCGACCCGAAATCACGCGACTTGCTGGCGATTGCCGATGTGCTGGTCAAGAAATCGGTCTGGATTATGGGTGGCGACGGTTGGGCTTACGATATTGGCTATGGCGGTCTCGACCATGTGCTGGCCTCGGGGCGCAACGTCAACATCCTGGTTTTGGATACTGAAGTCTACTCCAACACCGGCGGACAGGCCTCCAAAGCCACTCCTATGGGGGCGGTTGCCAAGTTTGCTATGAGCGGCAAGGGCATCAACAAGAAAGACTTGGGCCTGATTGCGATGTCTTATGGTTACGTTTATGTTGCCCGGGTTGCTATGGGCGCCAACGACCAGCAAACCTTGCGCGCCTTCCTCGAAGCCGAAGCCTATGACGGCCCGTCGCTCATCATCGCCTACTCGCACTGTATCGCGCACGGCATCGACATGGCCAAAGGGCTCGACCAGCAGAAGCTGGCCGTCCAGTCCGGTCACTGGCCGCTTTACCGCTACAATCCCGACCTGATTGCTCAGGGTCAGAATCCGTTGACGATTGACTCAAAAGAGCCGTCCATCCCGCTTGAGCAGTACATATATAACGAAACCCGCTATCGCATGTTGGCGCAGGCCGACGAAGCGCGCGCCGAAATGCTGCTCAAGACCGCCCAGGCCGATGTGAAGAAACGCTGGGAATACTACAAGCAGATGGCCGCCATGCATTACGGCAACGGCAATGGAAATGGGAACGACTAAATCATTGTAATAAAGTGACAGTCACTTTTAAGGTGACTGTCACTTTATTCACGCGAAAGGAAAACTGCCATGACCGACTTAACCACCCGTTACCTGGGTCTCACGCTCAAAAATCCCATCGTCGCTTCGGCCTCGCCGCTGACCAAAAAACTCGAAACCGCGAAAAAACTGGACGAGGCTGGCGTGGGCGCAATTGTGATGTATTCGCTCTTCGAGGAGCAAATTATCCAGGAGAGTTTGGAACTCGACCACTACTTGAATCGCGGCGCAGAGTCGTTTGCCGAAGCCCAGACCTACCTGCCCGATACCGGCATGTACGCCATGGGGCCTGGGAAATATCTCGACCATCTGACTGCCGTCAAAAAATCGGTCAGCGTGCCGGTGATTGGCTCACTCAATGGCGTTTCCACCGGCGGCTGGACACGCTACGCCCGCTACATGCAGGATGCCGGGGCCGATGCCATTGAACTCAACCTGTACTACCTCTCCACCGACCCCGAACTGACTGGTCAGGAACTGGAAAATGCCCAGGTAGAACTGGTCGCCGATGTCAAATCCTCAGTCAGCGTCCCGGTGGCGGTCAAACTCAGCCCCTTCGCCACCTCGCTGCCCAATTTCGCCAAGCGGCTGGTCGAAGCCGGGGCCGACGGCCTGGTCTTGTTCAACCGCTTTTACCAGCCCGATTTCGACCTCGATAACCTGGAAGTTCTCCACAGTCTGGTGCTTTCTAATTCCGACGAACTGCGCCTGCCCTTGCGCTGGGTCTCCATCCTCTATGGTCGTATCAAAGCCGACCTGGCGCTCACGACGGGCGTCCACACTGCCGCCGACGTGCTGAAATCGATGATGGCTGGCGCGCAGGTCGTGATGATTGCCTCCGAGATTCTCAAAAACGGCTATAACCGCGTTCCCGATATGCTCGCCAACATGAGCGCCTGGATGGAAGAACACGAGTACGAATCCATCCAGCAGATGCAGGGCAGCATGAGCCAGAAAGCGGTGCGCGAACCAGCAGCCTTTGAGCGCGCCAACTACATGCGCGTTCTTGGCTCCTTCCGTGATTTACCGTAGTTCCAGTATTCAGTAACCAGTTTTCAGTTTTACTGAGGGCGCAAGAAAGACGCGCCCTCGATTTTTTTGTCTGCCCACAGGAACAATCACGAGTTACAGCTTACAAATTACGCTTTATAATCCCCCCATGCCCACTTTCCGCTTCCACTACCCTATCGAAATTCGTTACGCCGACTTAGACCCGCAAGGGCACGTCAACAACGCCCGTTTTCTCACCTACTTCGAGCAAGCGCGCGTCCAGTACCTGATTCACCTCGGCCTGTTTTCCAAAGAGCAGTCTTTCATCGAAATCGGCATCATCATCGCCGAGGCCGCCATCACCTTCAAGTCGCCAGTCTACTTTGGAACGCAGGCGCGCGTTGGCGCGCGGGTCAGCCGCCTGGGGACGAAATCTATGACGATGGAATATGAAATGACCGACAAGGAAGGCCTCATCTACGCCACCGGTTCGACTGCCATCGTCACCTTCGACTACAAAACCCATGCCACCATCCCGATTCCAGCCACCTGGAGGGAAATCATCTCGAAATTCGAACACCTCGATACTGACAACTGATAACTGTTCACTGACGAAAGGATTTTCAATGCCCACCCTTCCACCAATTGACACCTCCTACATGCTCGACTTCCTGACCCGCCTGCTCAACATTCCATCTCCAACCGGTTATACTGAAGAAGCAGTAGCGTTTGTGGAACAAGAACTGGCGGCGTTTCCGTTGCAACTTTCCCGCACACGCAAAGGCGCGTTAGTGGCCCGCTGGCAGGGGCTTTCAGATACTACGCCTCGCGCCCTGACCGCGCATGTTGATACTCTCGGCGCGATGGTCAAGGAAATCAAACCCAATGGGCGGCTCAAACTGACCCGCATCGGCGGCCTGCTCCTGAACGGGGTCGAGACCGAGGGGTGTTGGGTGCTGTGCAGCAATGGCCGCCGGGTACGCGGTTCTTACTTATTCGAGGACGCTTCCGCCCATGTTCACGGCGCCAAAGTCAACGAAACCCGCCGCAGCGAAGATAATATGGAAGTCCGGCTAGATGCGCGCACCACTTCTTACGAAGAAACCCGCGCCCTGGGCATCCAGGTTGGCGACTTTGTGGCCTTCGACCCGCGCGTCGAAATTACCGAAGGTTTCGTCCGCTCGCGCTTTCTCGACGATAAAGCCTGCGTTGCCAACCTCGTCGCCGCCATCAAGGCCCTGCATGAGGCCGGTTTACAGCCCGCCCAAACCACCTACTTCCACATCAGCAACTACGAGGAGGTAGGTCACGGCGCGGCAGCGGGCATCCCTGCCGAAGTCCATGAACTCGTATCAGTGGATATGGCCGCCATTGGGCAGGGACAGACCTCAGACGAGTATCACGCTACCCTGTGCGTCAAAGACAGCGGCGGCCCCTATCATCACGGATTGAGCCAGAAATTGCGCCGCCTGGCCGAACAGCACGGCATTCAGTACAAGGTCGATATTTATCCCTATTATGGCTCGGATGGCGAAGCCTTCTGGCGCGCCGGCGGCGATGTGGCCGTCGCGCTCATCGGCCCTGGCGTGGATGCATCCCATAACTACGAACGCACCCACACTGATGCGCTAGTGGATACCACGAAGTGGATTGTGGCCTATTTGCTGCATTGATGCGCTTACGCATTTTTCTGCTTTTGCTGATTATTGCCGGGGCGGTCTTTCGCGTTGCCGAACTGAACAACCCGGTCACTTACGACGAGGCCTATACCTACGTTGGCTTTGCCTGGCATGGCCTATGGGCGGCGCTGAGCGACTATTCCTTGCCCAACAACCATATTCTCCACACCGTTCTGGTCGTTTTCAGCACCGGCTGGTTTGGCAATGCGCCTTGGGCGCTGCGGCTGCCGGCCCTGCTGGCCGGGCTGGCCCTCATTCCGACCCTGTATGCGCTCGGCAAACGCCTGTACAGTCCTGAAACCGGTCTGCTAGCGGCAGCGTTGGCGGCCTGGCTTCCCGTACTTATCCGATACGCCACGGAGGCGCGCGGCTACAGCCTGCTGAGTCTGTTCACTCTGTTGACAATTTTGCTTGCCTATGAACTCATCCAATCAAACCGCCTGCTTCACTGGGCGCTCTTGAGCCTTTGCGCTGCGCTTGGATTTTTCACCCTGCCGCTCATGCTCTACCCCGCCGGGGGAATTTATCTGTGGCTGGCGCTTGAAGGACCCAAAACCCGCTCATTTTTCCTGCGCTGGCTGGGTTCGGGAATACTGACCGGCATGCTGACCCTAACGGCATACGCTCCGGCCCTGCTCGTTTCCGGCTGGCGAAAAATCGTGGCCAACAGTTTTGTCCAGCCGGTAGAAGCAGGCAAATATTTTGACTGGGTGCTCCTCACCCGCCTGCGCGATACCTGGACAACCTGGACCCGCGATGTGCCACTGGCTCTCACCGTGTTGCTGACCCTGGGCTTCTTCCTATCCCTGGCGCTTCACCGCCGGATTCAGGCGACCCGTTGGCCTTTGCCGCTGGCTCTCCTGGCATGGGTTGCTGTCCTGGTACTGCTTCGCCGTCCCGAAGCGTATGACCGTTTCTGGGCCTGGCTCATCGCCCCGGCCCTGCTCTGGGCTGCGGCTGGGCTCGTCGAAACGGTAAAGCAAATTCGAGTGAGGAAGTTCCGCGCAGACGCCCTTTTAACGGGACTCGCCCTGGCCGGGCTCCTCTTTCAAGTAACGGTCACAGTCCCAACCATCCCCCAAAAATGGTCGAAAATGAGCAATCAAGAGGCAGCGGCCATCTTTTTGGCCGAAAACTGGCAAGAAGGCGATGTGGCGCTGGTGGGGTATCCAAACGAAGCGCAGGTGTGGTATTACATGCTTCGGCAGGGATTTTCCGAATCGGCCTGGCGGGCGCGCGCCAATGCCCGGCGCACCTGGCTGCTCATGGCGGCCAACCAGCCGGGCGAAACACTGGAGCGAGTGGTCAAAATGTACAAACTAGACCCGGCCGCCTTTGATTTCTCTGATGCTCAACGTATTCAGGCCTATGGGCATGTCCAAATTTACCTGCTTGTATCTTCAGACCGGTGAAAACTCTCACCGTTCTGCCACGTTCATCCGGTATAATCGGCAGGGTGTCTGACCAAAAACCGACCCTCTCCATGTTGATTGTACTGGTTGTCCTCTTCTCGTTTGCGCTGAGCGCTTGCGCCAGCGCGCAAGGCGCGGCAACCGCCTCGCCAACGTTTGCGTCCCCCACAGAAACCGCCCCCCCTCCAAGCGAGACTCCTGTTCCGCTTGCCGCAATTGTTAACGGCGAGCCAATCACCCTGCAGGAGTTCAATGCAGAATTGGCGCGCTACCAGACTGCCCAAACTGCTTTGGGGAACGCTGTTAATGCGGATGAAGCCCGTCAAAATGTGCTGAATGACCTGATTTCGCAGGTTTTACTGGCTCAAGGCGCAGCGGAGGCTGGGTTCATATTCGATGATTCCGCTTTGCAAGCGCGCATTGAGTCTCTGGCAGCCCAGGTCGGCGGAGCAGATTCGCTTCGCGCCTGGCAGCAAATCAATGGATTCAGCGACGACGAATTCCGCGCGACCCTGCGGCGGGCGATTGCAGCAGCCTGGATGCGTGACAAAATCATTTCGTCTGTCCCCCATACCGCCCAGCAGGTACACGTTCGCCAAATTTTGCTCTATAATGAAGATGTTGCCCAAAATTACTATCAACAATTGCAGGCTGGGGCCGATTTTGAGCAACTGGCTATTCAAGTTGACCCCATTGCGCGCGGCGATATTGGCTGGTTCCCGCGCAATTACCTGGCAAGCAGGGAAGTGGAAGAAGCCGCCTTCAGCCTTGATGTTGGGGCTGTGAGCGAGATAGTCAAAAGCGAGGCCGGGTATCATATTCTCAAAGTCCTGGAAGCGCAGGCCGACCGTCCCCTCAGCCCCGATGCGCTTCTGGCACTGCAAAACCGCGCCTTGAATGATTGGTTGAATCAACGCCGCCAGCAAAGCACAATTACAATCAACGTGGAATAACTCCGCCGTTTGGAGATATACGGATGACGAACTACGATGATTTTCTAAATGAAGCCCCGCGCCCCCCGGCAGGGCGTGAGACAGGCGTGCCCGGGAAAAAGAAGAAAAAAACAAGCCGCGATGCGCTCTGGAACATACTGACTGTGGTCATGCTAGTGATGACACTGTGCAGTTGTGGCTTGTTCTATAGCATTTTTAGCAATCCATATTCGGCGTTCAACCCTTTTCAGCCCCCCACGCCCATCCCGCCGAGTCTGACACCCACCTGGACGCCTATCCGTTTTGACCCTACCTGGACGCCGGAGCCGACCCAGCCGCCCCCTCCCACCAACACGCCACGTCCCACCATCACCCTGGAGCCGACCTTTACACCATTCCGGCTGGCAACAGCCACTCCTCCGGCCAGCGCCACGCCGGTCGTTTCGCCCACGCGCACGCCCAAACCCACAGGTTTGCCCTATGGCGTTACCGTTAATGCGGTGGAAAGCACCACGTACCGCGCCGACACCAGTTGCGCCAGCATGTACGTGGCGGGTCAGGCGCTTGATATCAAAAATAACCCCGCTATGGGCCTGATTGTCAAATTGGGCGGCAGCGTGCCAGGAAAATCATTCAACGAAACAACCCTGACGGGCATAGCCCTTGCCTATGGGCCAGGCGGCTTCGAGTTCGATTTGGACGTTTCGCCCGTTGCCTCGAAAAATACGCTTTGGGTGCAGCTATTCGACCAGGCCAATGCGCCCATGTCGGAGCAGATTTACCTGACGACCTACGCAGAATGCAGCCGCAACCTGATTTATGTGCGATTTACGCAGAAATAGGTCAAAAGCATCTCAAAGATAATCAAAAACTTGAGCACGCCTGTTTCTGGCGAGATTCGCCCACAGATTTCACAGATTGCACAAATTTAGTTCTTAAAATCGGTGTAATCGGTGTCATTTGTGGGTAGATTTTTGCTCCTCAACTTTCTCATCCAGATAGCCTTCTCCATACAGCCAAACAGCCTGATAGCGGTACGCGTGGCTGCATGTTTAGCGGAAAGAAAAACACCCTCCTGCGAGGGTGTTTGGAGCGGGAAGGGCGGGATTCGAACCCGCGGCGGAGGTTTTACCCCCGCACTCACTTAGCAGGCGAGCCCAATCGGCCTCTCTGGCACCTTCCCATATTTTGTATGATGCGAAACGAATTTCGCTTACGGATGACCTGGCGGAGGGAGTGGGATTCGAACCCACGTAGGTGTGACCCTAACATGTTTTCAAGACATGCGCCTTAAGCCGCTCGGCCATCCCTCCAAGCGCATCCGATTTTACCATAAGTTGCGCGTGAAATGCTCAGAAAATTCCTGTAATTGTCTACCTGCCCTCTCACCCCAGCCATCTCCCGTCAAGGGTTAGGGTGAGGGTAAATCGAAACCTTTTGGACACGGATTACGCGGATTACACGGAATCTCACGGATTTTTCTTAAAAAATCCGCGCGCCCGCAGGGCAGTCCGTCGAATCCGTGAAATCCGTGTACGGGTTTTAGGTTTTTCGCGCCAGGTAAGTTATATTGATTGTCTTTCAGGGCGAAAAAATGAACTCTAAACTCAAGGTGTAATCGGCGGATTACTTCAGCGTCAGCCGATATCCTTCCAGCAAGGCCAGGAAATAAGCCACGCCGGAGACGATGCCGGGCAGGAACCAAGCCGCGCCCGATATGGCTTTGACCAGGAAAAATACCCCCGCGCCCAGCGCCGCGCCGCCCAAAAACGCCACCTGGAGCGCCATCAAGAAACCAACACTGGTCAATTTGAGCCGCGGGGGCATGGCAGCAGATTGCATGCGCCAGGTGATGGCCTCCGCCAGGTCGGGATGCCGGGCAATGTAATATTCCTTGATGGCATTCATCGCATTGACGCTCTCGAACCAGGCCGCGCGCAGACGCGCCAGTTCCAGCACCGTCACCAGCCCCATCAGGGCCAGCGCCACGAACAGTCCCGAAAAACCCCAATCGAGCCAGGATGCCTGTTCCGGCGCTAATTCGAGTTGCGCCGAAACCAGCGCGGCGATAAAACTGCCAAACGTCACCAAATAGAACGAAGTAGCGCGCGCTCGGTCTTCGTTGGCCTGGAAGGCTGTATTGGCAATATAGTTGAATTCCGATGTCAAAATCTCATCGGGCGCGTTGGCGGGGGAGGATTTTCGGGGCATGGCCTTCAATTGGAATGGCGTTGGGACGGCAGTGTAAATGCCGTCCCAACGTTTGCCGCCTCACCGGTTCTATTTAGCGGCGATTTCTCAAAAAGGTGGGAATATCCAGGTCTTCCTGGAAAGATGTCTGCGGCTTGAAATCGGGTTGCTTCACCGCAGGCGGGGGGGGCGTAACCGGGGCGGTGTTGACGCTCACAGTTTCAACTGGCCGCTCGACCGGGATTCCCGGCTGGATGGCCGGACGGTGCGGTTCGGGGCGATGTTCCAGGCGCGATTCAACCCGCATTTGCTGGGCAGGCCGCTCGATGATGCGGCGCGGAATGCCAGCCCGCTCGAAGCCAGTGGCGATGACCGTAATGCGGATTTCGTCACCCATGTTCGGGTCGATGACTGCGCCGAAAATCATGTTTACGTCGGGATGTGCCGTCTCGCGGATGATGGCCGCCGCCTGGTTGACCTCGAATAGGGTCATGTTTGGCCCGCCGGTGACGTTGAACAAAACGCCGCGCGCGCCGTCGATGGTAATGTCGAGCAGTTGGCTGGAAATGGCTTGCTCCGCCGCCAGCCGGGCGCGGTCTTCGCCTGCCGCGTGTCCAACCGCCATCAGCGCAGCGCCGCCCTCAGACATGATTGCCTTCACGTCGGCAAAGTCCAGGTTGATGAGGCCGGGAACAGTAATCAGTTCCGAAATGCCCTGAATACCCTGGCGCAGCACGTCATCGGCCATGCGAAAGGCATCTTGCAGGCTGGCCTTTTTATCCACAATTTGCAACAGCCGGTCGTTGGGGATGACAATCAGCGTATCGGCATGGTCTTTGAGTTGCTCCATGCCTGCTTCGGCAGATTGCATGCGCTTGGCGCCTTCGAAGGTGAACGGGCGGGTGACAACGCCAATGGTAAGCGCGCCGCATTCTTTGGCAATTTGCGCCACAATGGGGGCCGCGCCAGTGCCAGTGCCACCGCCCAGGCCAGCGGTGACGAAGACCATATCCGAGCCTTTCAGCACGGAATACAGGTCATCCGCTGTTTCTTCGGCAGATTTGCGGCCAATTTCGGGATTGCCGCCCGCGCCCAGGCCGCGCGTCAGTTTATCGCCAATCTGCACTTTGGTAGAGGCTTTCGATAGGAGGAGCGCCTGGGCGTCGGTGTTGACGGCGACGAAATCGACGCCCTGGATGCCCTCCTGAATCATGCGGTTGACGGCATTGGTGCCGCCACCGCCCACCCCAACTACTTTGATGCGGGCAAAAGTTTCAGCGTTTTGATTGGGTTCCATCATTACTCCTCCTGAAAATAATACCGAAATGCGAAAGTTTTACTTTTGAAATTACAAAATGAATTTTGCACAGTGGCAACGCGAAATGAATTTCGCGTTACGGGAGCAAGCGCTTGAGCAGGTTCGTCAGGGTATTCCAATTTTGACCGGTTCCTTTCTGCCCTGCGCGCCCCTTCCGCGAATAGTCGGAGAGAGGCAGAGCCTGTAAAGCGGCGGCCCAGGTGAGCAGTCCCACGCTGGTCGAATACGCCGGGGAATTGAGTTTGTCGGCCAGGCCGAGCAATTTTTCGGGCTGGGCGGTGCGCACCGGCATCCCCAGCACCTTTGCTGCCAGTTGGCGGATGCCCGGCAGCAGGCTGGTGCCGCCCGTCAGCACCATACCGGCCGGCAGCAGGCTGTCGTAACCCGAACGTTTGATTTCCTGAAGCGTCAGGTCGAACATCTCGGCCACGCGCGCCTCGATGATGTGGGCCAGGTCGCGGCGGCTCATCTTCACCGGCTGCGTTTCTCCAAACGGCTGGAGGGTAAAGGTCTCCTCCAGGCCAACTTCCGACTGAAGCGCAAAACCGAAAGACTTCTTGATTTCCTCTGCTTGCGGCAGCGGCAGGCGCAGGCCGTGCGCAATATCTTGCGTGATGTGGTTGCCGCCCACTGCCAGTACCATCGTATGCCAGACATCGCCGTTGACGTAAATCGCCATGTCGGTCGTGCCGCCGCCGATGTCACAGACCACCGCGCCCATGTTACGCTCGCTTTCGGTCAACACCACCTCGGCAGAAGCCAGCGGGTTGAGGACGAACTGCACCGTCTCGACCCCGGCGGCTGCCACTGCCTGGCGAATGTTCTCGACGATGGCCGAGGCAGCGGTGATGACGTGCGCTTCGACCTCCAGACGGTAGCCGCGCATCCCAATTGGCTGATGAATGCCGTCTTCGCCGTCCAGGCTGAATCCACGCTGGATAACGTGGATAATCTCGCGGCTGGAGGGAATTGCCACGCTGCGGGCGGCATCCATAGCGCGCTCCACATCCATATCATCGACGGTATGACCGGTGACGGCCACCACGCCACGGCTATTGACCGAGGAAACATGCGCCCCAGCCAGACTGACCAGAGCCGAATCGATTTTAAGCCCCGAAGTCTGTTCGGCCTGCGCCACCGACCGGGCTATCGACTGCGACGCAGCGGTCAAATCTACAATGACACCCTTACGAATGCCCTCCGACGGCTCGACGCCGACGCCCATGATGCGCAAGCGGTCATCGGCCTCCACGCGCGCCACGAGCGTGCAGATTTTTGTAGTACCTACATCGATTCCGACGACAATATTATCCATAACTTAATCACTCTCGCTCACCCGATAAAACGGGGAGTTCGGGTATTCCACGCTGACGAGGGTTGGCTGGATGCCGCGCTCCGCCAGGTGATCGACCATCGACTGATAGACTGCTAACTTGACGGCAATGTCGCTATTGTTCTTGCCAAAATAAGCCTGCCAGCCGCGCGGGTCAGACCAGCCCAGGCCATAGCGCGGGTCATAGACCAGCGCCGCGCCTTCAGGTACTTGGGGCGCGAGGGTGGCGATGGCCGCCGAGAGTTCCGGCGTTAGGAAAGGCCGCGCCCCAATCGCTTGGGTCAGGTCGAGGTTGCCAGGCGTGGGCGGGCTGCCAGCCGCGGTGACTGTCACCAGTCCGTCCACCTGCCCGCGCGGGGGGAAGGCGTATCCATAGGCATCGACCCATACGACCTGCCCGTCCTGCATCCAGGCTGCCACCGGCTGGCGTTCGGCCACAGTAATTGTGACTTTAGCAGGCAGTTCAACCTGGACATACGCGCCATAAATTTCGGGGAATGAAGCCCTGATATTGTATTCGATTTGGGCCGGATTGAGGAACGCGGCAGGCTGGTTCGTTATTCCTAAAACGGAATTAATATCTTGCGACGACACGCGCTGGTTGCCATGAATGACGGCCTCCTGCGCCTGGAAGTAGGGATCGGTGACGTAAAAATACATCATCGCGGCGCAGGCAATCACCAGCAGCATCGAGAACCAGCGCGGGCCGAAGGTCATTCGAGGCAGCGCGAGGGAGGGCGGCTGAAGATGAACTGCTGTCGCGGCGCGCGCCTGTCCACGTACCGGCATCACAGCCACATCATAACGGGCGCGGAAGCGGCTCCTCGAAACGGCAGGCGAGACACGGGGCGCTGCCCGCTCCTGTTTGAGAGTGGCAGCAGGTTTGGGCGCAGCCGCAGGCTTGGGGGTGCTGACGCGCTTCTGCGTCAGCTTGTCCCGCATTTTTTGCTCTTCTTCCTTGCGGCGGCGCAGGGCTTCAGAACGGGTTAAGGTCAAGCGGTCAGGACTCATGAAGCCCTCCGGTAAACGCGCACGATGCGGTCGCGGTCCGCTTTGCGTTCCAATGCCAGTTCGATGAGGCGGTTAACGAGTTCGGAATAGGTCAGCCCGCTGGCCTGCCAAAGTTTGGGGTACATGCTAATTTTGGTAAAGCCTGGAATAGTGTTGATTTCATTCAAGAACACCTCGCCGGTCTGGCTGAGGAAGAAATCGACGCGCGCCATGCCGCAGGCGTCGACAGCCCGGAAGGCGCGGATGGCGTATTCTCGCACCTGGGCAGCCTGGGATTCGGTCAGCGCGGCGGGGATGATCAGCTGCGAGTTATCCAGGATATATTTGGCATCATACGAGTAGAAATCGGCGCCGGGGATGATTTCGCCTGCGATAGAGGCCTGCGGGTCGTCATTCCCCAGCACGGAGATTTCGATTTCGCGGGCTTGCGGCACGCCGCGCTCGACGAGAATGCGCCGGTCGTATTGGGCAGCATCCATCAATCCCTCGGCCAGGTCGGAGCGGGTGCGGCATTTGGTGACGCCGACCGAAGAACCCAGGTTGGCAGGTTTGACGAACAACGGATAATTGCTGATGGCTTCAGCGCGCCGAATAACGCCTTCCATATCGTTTTCGATTTCCGAGCGCAGGGCGATGATGGACTCGACGACCGGAATGCCCTGCGCGCGCATCACTTCCTTGAAGACGCCTTTGTCCATCCCCACCGAAGACCCAACCACGCCCGCGCCAACATAGGCCACATCTGCCATTTCGAACAAGCCCTGGAGGGTGCCATCCTCGCCATACGAGCCATGCAGGGCGGGGAAATAAACGTCAATATCGGCCAGTTTTTCGAGAACTTCTCGCCCGTCCCCATTGCGAATGACATACAAACCGGGGCGCGTGGGGTCAGGATGAAGGGTAACGGGGTGCAGGCTAGAGAGATTGCCTTGCTCGAAGGCTCGCAGCGCATTTTCTCCGGTCAGCCACGCGCCCTCGTGCGTGATGCCGATTTCGATGACGTTGAAGCGGGCGCGGTCCAATACCGATAGCACCGACCGGGCGGACATGAGGGAAACTTCATGTTCGCCGGAGCGTCCGCCAAAGAGGAGGGCTACTGTTACCATTCTCCTATCAACTCCACTTCCAACTCTAACTTTACGCCAAACTTCTCGAAAACAATTTCCTGCGCCAGGTCAATGAGCGCTTTGATATCTGCCGCGCGGGTTTCACCGGTGTTCAGAAAGAAATTAGCATGAACTGGGCTGATTTCAGCATGACCGATACGCATGCCTTTCAGACCGGCGGCCTCAATAAGGCGGCCGGCAAAATCGCCGGACGGATTCTTGAACATGGAACCCATGCTGGCACCCGGCGGCTGGGTGGTTTTTCGTCGTCGATTAAATTTGTTAATCTTAGTCTTTATCTCTTCGGTAATCCCATATTTTAAATTAAATTTTGCCGAGAGTATCACCGCCTGCGCCCCGCCGCGCTTGAGGATGCTGGTGCGGTAGCCGTATTCCATGCGCTGGGGCGGCCACCACTCGCGCCCGGCGGATGTCAACATCTCGACCACAATCAAGTCATGAGCAACATCGCTGCCAAAGGCCCCAGCATTACCATACACTGCTCCGCCCACCGTGCCAGGAACAGTCGCAGCCCATTCGAGACCGGCAAACCCATGCGCAGCAGCGCGCCTTGCCACGTTCGAGAATATCGCGCCCGATTCTGCCCAGATATGTTTTTCCGCGCCTTCGACAAACTCGACGCCCCGGGCCCGGTTCAATATCACCACGCCCCGCACGCCTTTGTCGCTAACCAATACATTCGACCCGGCTCCAAGCAGTTGGTACGGCAAACCAGTTTCCCAACAAATCTTGACAGCGCGCGCCAGTTCATCTGCGCTGCGAACAATCACCAGCGCATCCGCCGGGCCGCCAATCCGCGCGGAGGTATAAGGCGCGAGGAGCACATTCTCCTGCACCTGTTCGCCTAGGGCAGCGCGTAAATCAGCCAGCGCGGCAGGTTGAATCATCACCTAGTCCTGGTCCTTGATGCGCCCAATGAGTTTCTTCACCATGCCGCGCGCTTCTTCGTCTTTAACGCCCATTGCCCGAAAAGGACGGTATCCCTCGCCGGGGTCTGGTTCTGGCAGTTCGCCCAATACTATTTTGAGCGGCGGCAGGGCCATCGTTTCGGCCTGGTAAACTTTTTTCTTTTCAGCCA
Organism: uncultured Anaerolinea sp.; assembly: GCA_964422545.1. GTDB lineage: Bacteria > Chloroflexota > Anaerolineae > Anaerolineales > Villigracilaceae > UBA5195. The sequence goes on from CAYRBO010000002.1 coordinate 317,836, forward strand.
TGTTGCGCCTCACTTTCCTTGAGTTGGGCCAGCACCTCGGCGCTGACCTGGTCGGCATCTCCGGCGGACAGCACAATTAAAACATCGCCAGATTTGAGATGAGAAAGGAGATAATTGCGAATTTCAGGCAGGGTCGAGATAAAACGCGCTGCCCGATGATACATAGCCTGCACCACTTGACGGGCCGAAAAATCCTGTTTCGGCTCACGCGCGGCATACACTTCGCTGACAATCACTTCATCGGCTTCTGCAAACGAAACAACAAATTCATCGAACAAGGTCCGGGTGCGCGAGTAGGTGTGCGGCTGCCAGACGACTACAAGGCGCTTCGATGGATAGCGGGCGCGGGCAGCATCGAGCGTAGCGCGAATTTCGGTGGGATGGTGAGCATAGTCGTCAATGACAATAATGCCCCTGGCCTCGCCTTTGATTTCGAACCGACGGCTTGTGCCTTGAAACTCGCCCAACGCTTTACCGGCAGCTTTCAAATCTAGTCCCAACAAACCAACAACAGCCAGCACGGCCAGCGCATTGCGAACATTGTGCAAGCCCGGTACGCGCAGTTGCACGCCCGAAACATAATTCGGATTACCTGCCAGCCGGATGAGCGCATTGAAGGTGAAGCCGCCCAGGTTGTTTGCCATCACGTTTTGCGCCAGCACCCACTCGCCGGCTTCGGTGCGCTGGTTTTCGGCAATTCGGTAGCCTATCACGCGCTTTTGCAAACGGCGGGCTTCGGCCATCAATTCGCTGGCACCCATATCTTCGCCGCAGGCTACCAGCGCACCATCGGACGGGACCAGACGCATGAACTCAACGAAGGCGGCCCGGAAATCTGCGGGGGTGGGGAAACAGTCAGGATGGTCATGTTCGATGTTGGTTACGACGGCATAGCGCGGTTTCAGGCCCAGAAACATGCGGTCGTATTCGTCGGCCTCAATCACAAAAGCCTCGCCACGCCCGGCGCGGGCATTGATGCCCAGGTTTTGCAGTACGCCGCCGACGATGAACGATGGGTCGACGCCAAGGGCGTACAAGACCCACGAAACCATGCCGGTTGTGGTGGTTTTGCCGTGCGTACCGGCGATTGCAATCCCCAGTTTGTCTGTCATCAGACGTCCGAGAAAGTCGGCGCGTTTGTAGACGGGAATCCCCGCCGCAAGCGCGGCCTGCACTTCGGGGTTGTCATCGGGAATGGCCGAAGAACGCACGATGTAATCGGCTCCGGTGATATTGGGGGCGGCGTGCTCCTCGGCAATGACCGCGCCGATTTTTTGCAGGTCGCGCGCCAACGGGGAGAGAATCCGGTCAGAGCCAGTCACCGTGTGCCCCTGTTCGAGCAGAAGCCGGGCGATGGCGGAGAGTCCACTGCCTCCAATCCCAATCAAGTGTATGTGCGCCATCAGATAAACACCACCAAGACGAAGATAAAGGCTATTATCACAGCGAAATAAATCCACGGAACGCCGAGCAGGTTAGGCGAGAGGAACGGTAACAAATTGAGGGCCGCCTCGCCTTCCGCCGTGCCTGGAATAGGCGCCGTGATGTAAGGAAAAGGATACCCCGCCTCGGCCATATAAAACCAGATTGCGCCGATAACCAGGTATCCATTGAACGCGCCCAGGATGAAACCGAGCAGGCTGTCTTGCAGTTTTTCGCGGGCGGCTTTGGTTGCAAAACGGGGTAAGGAAACCGTTTGATAGCCAAAAAAGACCAGCACGCCCAGAATGATGACCCGAATCCAGAACAGGGTCAGGTTGTTGGCATCTAGCGTATTGATACCGGGAATGTAAAGGCGCAACAACATGTTGAAGGCCAAAGAAAGGATAACGCTGAACGTCACCAAAAGTTCTTTGGCCCAGCCACGAAAGATGCCAATCAGGCCGAACAGGATGACCAACATCCAGAAGACGAAAACCAGGCTAACCATGTTGCTCTCCGGCCAGTTCTATCAGGTGACGCGCAATGCTTTTAGCAGCATCGGGTACGCGCAGCGAGGCCATTGCGGCGCGCATCGCATCCAATTTTTCAGGGGTTTCGAGCAGCTTTTCGACCGTCAGGGCCAAGCCGCTCTTCAACTTTGCGTCTTCAATCATCAGGGCTGCGCCTCGCTGGGTGAGCATGTCGGCATTGACTTTCTGATAACGCCAGGCATGTGGGTAGGGAACCAGTATCACAGGCAGGCCAAAAAGCGGGAACTCGCCCAAGACAGAGGCCCCAGCGCGCGAGACGGCCAGGTCAGCCGATGAGAGCGCCGCGCCTATGTCATCATGAAGGTAGGGGTAGGCATGATAGTGCTTTGCCTTTTCGGCAGGCAATCCCTCGCGCGCCGCTTCGACGGTTGGCCAGTCCAATTCACCAGTCAGATGGATGATTTCAACCTTTTCCAGCAGCGATTCGAGGTGCGCCAGAACCGCCATGTTGATGGAACGCGCTCCCTTGCTGCCGCCTACCACCAACAGGACGGGTTTCTCGCCCGCGACTCCCAAACGCTGCCGGCCAATTGCCTTGCGCCACTGGGTCAATTCAGAACGGACAGGATAGCCTGTGACATGCACCTCGGCTCTTTTTTGGAAAAACTGCCGTGATTCCTCTGTCGAGACGGTGATGCGCTTCGCAAAGTAAGAAAGCGTTTTGAGGGCCAAACCCGGCTCGACATCGGGAACAAAGAGCAGAGAGGCAACGCCCCATCCGGCGAGCGCCATCGGAACGGCCACATAGCCGCCAGTGAAGAAGAGGACATCGGGCTTGAAATCGGCCAGGATGGATTCGGATACCCGAATGCCGCGCAGGATGGCCGAGAGATTGCCGGGCAGGCGCTTCAGCCCAACTCCATGCAGGCCTGCGGCAGGAATGGCCTTAAACGCAATACCGGCTCGTTCTACGAGCCTGGCTTCCATGCCGCCTTCGCCGCCCACCCACAGAACTTCTGCCAGCGGGTGGATAGACTTCAGCGCGTCATGCACGGCCAATGCGGGATATACTCCGCCGCCGGTTCCGCCTGCGCAAATCAATAGTCGCACCAAAATTTCTCCATTCTTCGCGTTCTGAGCCCGACTCTGCCTGCCGAGAAACATTCATGATGATGCCAATTGCCGCCAGCGAGGCGACCATGTTCGAGCCACCCGCGCTGATGAAGGGCAGCGCATTGCCCGCAAATGGCATCAGCCCCACCATCACCAGCATGTTGATTGCGGCCTCGAGCGCCAGCCAAAAAGTCAATCCCGCCGCCAACAAACTGCCAAGCATATCGGGAGCCTTATCGGCAATCCGCAACCCGCGCCAGATGAGTAAAACATAGAGCATAACGGTTCCGGCTGCGCCAAACAAACCCAATTCCTCGGCGATGACGGCAAAAATACTATCGGTGGGAGGCACGGGCAGGCCGGTCAGCTTGGTGTTGGCACGGCCAATGCCCACCCCAAACCAGCCTCCCTTTACAATTGCTTCAAAAGAGCGGCGCACATGATAAGAAGCCTGGGTAGGGTCTTTCAGGCCCTCAAGATAAGCGCCAATACGTTCCTGACCCGTCGTGCTGACCTGCACCACCAATACGCCGGTAACGATTGCCATCACAAGCAGGAAGGCAATTTGCCGCAAGTCACCACCTGCGAGGAAGAACAACAGGCCGCCCAGCACAAATACAGTAGCGGTTGCCGAAAGGTCAGGCTGAATGTAGATAAGGCCGCCAACCGTTCCCAGGATGACCGCCAGCGGGATGAGACCCCATTGGATATCGTGCATTTGCTCGCGCTTCGAGTGCATCCAAACCGCCAGGTAGATGATGGTCACCACTTTAGCCAGTTCCGAGGGCTGGATGGAGCCTCCCAGCAGAGTGCGCACCGCGCCCAAGCGCATCTCATTGACAACCAAGACCGCCGCCAGGAGACCAATCGTCCCCAGCATAAGCGGGACAGAGAGGGTGCGCCAGTTATGATAATCGATGCGCGAAAGGATATAAGCAATCACCAGGCCCAGGGCCAACCAGAGCACCTGGCGATTGAACATGCGCATTGGCTCGCCGTAAACAGCCAGCGAGAAATCCCAGGAAGCCGAAAAAACCATTAACAGGCCAAAGACCAGGATGGCAATCATCACCAGCAAGAGCGGCAAATCAATCGAGCCGCCCAGTTTTCGCGCTGCTGGCGCAGAAGGCTGGGGGGAGGCCTCGATGCCTACCGCAGTGTCTCGGAAAATTCGCGTACCCATTCTTTGAACCTTTCTCCGCGTTCTTCAAAATCCTTGAACTCGTCATAACTCGTTCCACCGGGCGAGAACAGGACAATAAATCCTGGCTGGGCCAGGCGCGAGGCCGCCAACACCGCCTCGCGGCAGGCTGCCACCCGCGTCAGGCTGTAGGGTTTTGAACCAGGGATGCGCTGCCCGATGGCAGCCTGAATTTTCTCAGCCGCTTCGCCAAAGATGACCACATGGTCAACGCGCTGACGCACCAGTTTCCCCAGGTCATCCCAGGGCAGGTCTTTATCGCGCCCGCCGAGCAGGAGGATGAGCGGGCCGCTAAAGGATTTGATGGCAGCAATCGTGCGTTCGGGCGCGGTGGCAATTGAGTCGTTGTACCAGTGCGCCCCGCGCCAGGCACGCACGAATTCCAGGCGGTGCGGCACGCCCTGAAAACCAGTCACTCCGGCTTCCATATCTTGCGGCGAGAAACCAGCGGCGTGGGCAATGGCGCAAGCAGCCAGCACATTCAGACGGTTGTGTTCGCCGCGCAGTTCGATGTGAAGTTCGACCGGCAGGCGGATGATGCGCCCACTCTCGCGCAGGTAGAATTTTTCATTTTCGATGTACGCCCCATCTTGACCGGGGGGCAGGGGGCTGAACCCGAAGGAGAACAGCCGCCCTTTCACTTTTTCGGCTAAGGCCCACGCGCCGGGGTCATCGCGGCTCAAAATAGAGACGTCGCCCTGTGATTGAAAATCGAGGATGCGCGCTTTGGCGGCGGTGTAGGCTTCCATTGTGCCATGCCGGTCGAGGTGGTTGGGCGTGATGTTCAGGATGGCCGCAATATTTGGGGAGCGGGTCATCTGCTCCAGCTGGAAGGACGAAATCTCCAAAATCGCCAGGTCGGAGGGACCCATTTCATCGACATAGTTGATGAGCGGGTCGCCGATGTTGCCTCCAATCCAGATGCGCCCATATTTGCCGGCCCGATTCGATTGGGCAATGCGCCCGACCAGAGTGGTGGTGGTGGTTTTGCCCGCCGAACCGGTAATGCCAAGCGTTTTGCACGGGGCAACCTCCATGAAGACCTGGGTGTCATTCGAGAGGGGAATCCCACCCGCAACAGCAGCCTGCGCCAACGGGTTGGTTAGCGGGACCCCGCCAGAGATGCAGAGCAGGTCGGGGCGCGGCTCCAGGAGCGAGAGCGGATGTCCGCCCGTCACCCATTCCACGCCCAGTGATTCCATCTGTCCCATTTCATCCTGCAACTGGTCAGCCTGACGGCGGTCATTCAACACAACCTGCGCCCCGTGCCTGGATAGGTAACGCGCCAACGCCAGCCCTTGCCGGGCTGCGCCGAGGATGATTACGCGTTTGTTTCGCCAGTTGACTGTCATAGTTCCTTTCGCAGCGCAAGATAATATCTTGCGCTACAGCGCTATACCATTGCCAAACCGACGCCAATCAGGGCGGCCAGCAGGCCAATCAGCCAGAAACGCTGAACGATTTGGGTTTCGCTCCAGCCAAGCAACTCGAAATGCAAATGGATGGGCGCCATTTTGAAGAAACGGCGGCCCTTGGTTGCTTTGAAATAGAAAATCTGAATGGTAACGCTCAATGCTTCGCTGACCGGAATAATGGCGATGAGCGGCAGGATAGCCCATTGGCCGGTCATGAGGGCCACGACGGCAATTGTCGCGCCCAGCGAGAGTGAGCCGGTATCGCCCATAAATAATTGCGCAGGATGAGCGTTAAACCACAGGAAACCAAACAAGGCACCGACCATTGTGAAGGAAAATTTTGCCAGGAAGGCCTGCCCTTGCATCAGGGCGATAATGCCATAGGCGGCAAAAATTGTGGCTGATATGATGCCCGCCAGGCCATCCAGTCCATCGGTGAAATTGATGGCGTTGGACATGGCAACAATGATGAAGGCCGCAATTGGCACATACCACCAACCAAACTCCACCTCAACTGGAACGCCAGGGATGAACATGCCCGGCACATCGAGCAGGTATTTGAGCGACCAAGCGATGACGCCTGCCAAGATCCACTGAAACAAAAACTTGACGCGGATGGACAAGCCATCGCCTTTGCGCTTGCCACGAATCCCTTCCCAGTCATCGATGGCTCCCAAGATGCCAAAAGCAACCATCGTAACCAACGGGACGAAGACTGATCGGCCTGAGAGTTTAAAGCCAATCAGAACAGCGGCGTTCAGCAGAACTGTAAGAAGCAGCACGGGGGCAATCACCATCACGCCGCCCATAGTGGGCGTGCCCATTTTGACCAAATGCTTGCCTGGCTCTTCCACGCGAATTAATTTGCCGATTTTAAAGTGCCTTAAGATGCGCAGCAAGGGCGTTCCCCAAATGACGGTCAGCATAAAGCTGAAACCTGCCAGGGCGGCTGCGAGGGTGGTATCTTTCATCAGGAAGCCTCCAACGCGGCCACAATTCGGTCCATCCGCAGGCCGTGCGAGCCTTTGACCAGCACGGCGTCGTTGGAAGTCAGGTTCTCCTTGAGCCAGGCAATAACCGCCGCAATCTCTTCATATTCGAACACGGCAGATTTCTTCATCCCGGCTTTGCGGGCGGATTCGGCAATGATGTGGGCGCGAAGCCCCAATGTTACCAGGACATCGGCCACCTGCGCGGCGCGCATGCCCACTTTTTGGTGGCCCTCGCGCTCGTACTGGCCGAGTTCGAGCATATCGCCCAATACGGCAATTTTGCGCCCCGACATTTCATCCAGCAGGTTGAGGGCGGCCAGGGTCGATTCGGGCGCGGCATTGTAGGTGTCGTCGATGATGAGTGCTCCGCTTTCCGTCCGCACTGCCGAAAGGCGCAACTGAGACTGGCTTTCCTGCAAGCCGCGTATGATTTCGTCCCAGGTCAGGTTTTCGGCCAGGCCAACAGCGGCAGCGCGCAGGGCAGTTTCAACCGAGTGGCGTCCAATCATCGGCACGCGCAGATAAATGGACTCTTGTTTGTAGTGCAGCCGAAAGCGGATGCCCTCCAACCCCAGGCCCTGCACGTCATCGGCCCACAGGTGCGCTTCAGGGCTGAGGCCGTAATAGAACACCCGGGCTTTTGTGCGCTCTTTCATCGGGCGCACGTAAGGGTCATCATAATTCAGGATGGCGACACCTTCAGGGGCGGGCGGCAGGGCTTCTACCAGTTCGCCCTTGCCCTGCGCAATCACTTCCTGCGACCCGGCGCGTTCGGCGTGAACTGTGCCGATGTTGGTGATGACGCCCACATGCGGTTGGGCAATTTCACACAACTGGGCAATCTCGCCGGGGACGTAGAAACCCATCTCCAAAACAGCAGCCTGGTGGCCGGGGGTCAGCCGCAGTACGTTAAGCGGCAGTCCGATTTCGTTATTAAGGTTCGCAACGCTTTTGAGCGTTTTGTATCGCTGGCTTAATACCTGGGCAATGGCTTCCTTGGTGGTTGATTTGCCGATGCTGCCGGTGATGCCAATCACGCGCAGGTTGAGTTTGCGCCGCCAATAAGCGGCCATCTGCTGGAGGGCGGTCAGTGTATTTGGAACCAACAGGCAGACCGGCGGCTGGATGTTGGAGAAGTCTCCCGGCAGAAGGCCATTTCGTAAATCGAGAGTGGTGAAATTCCCTTCAATCTCATGCTCGATGAGGGCCGCCAGCGCTCCGCGTTTGAACGCCTGACCGACAAAATCATGACCATCAACCCGCTCGCCCGGCAGGGCAACGAACAACCCGCCAGGGATGACCTGTCTCGAATCGATAGCCGCCTCGGTGATGAAGATGTCTTTCATCGCGGGGCGGGAGTGCGTAAGAGCTTCGAGTGCGTCGGCGAGAGTCAGCATAATGCGTCATTGACCAACAAGCCGGAGGCGCACGTCGTCCGGCGGGATGCTCATCAGTACGACCAATTTCTCGACCACTTCCCGAAAAACCGGCGCGGCAATATAAGAGGCCCAATCGGCAGAATCGGGCTTCTCGAACCAGACATACACCATAAAACGCGGGTTATCCACCGGTCCCCAGCCGATGAAGGAGGCATTGATTTCGTTGGGCAGATAATATCCATCAGGGCCGGGGATTTGGGCCGTACCAGTCTTCCCGGCAATCCGATAGCCTTCGACTACCGAAGCCATTTTGGCCTGTTCCATTGCAGTGGCAAGTATTTCGCTGGTCATGCGTGCTGTCTGGGGCGAGATGGGCGTGCCAAGCGTCTGAACAGGTGTGTTGTACTGGTGGCCGTTGCTGACCATGCCATACAAGACGTGCGGGTATACCATGCGGCCATCATTGGCCAGGGCCGAAGCTGCCGCCATCAGCTGGATGGGCGTCATTGCCACGCCCTGCCCAAAAGAATTGGTGCCTAGATCGACTTTGTACCAATCCTGGTCTCCGGGAACTTTCAGGCGGCCTTTGGCTTCATTAGCCAGGTCGATACCGGTAGGATGCCCCACCCCAAAGCGATGCATGTAAGTATAAAATGTATCTGGGCCCATCTGGTCGGCCAGGCGCGTCATGCAAATATTGAGGGAGTGCCGCATACACCCCAACAGGTCTTGCGGCCCCCAGGCGCCCCGGTCCCAGTTATAGACATAGGCGCCGCCAATTTCATAAAAACCGACATCGAGATATGAAAAATTGGACGAAACCGCGCCTGAATCCAGGGCTGCTGCCAGGGTCAAGACCTTGAAGACCGACCCCGGCTCATATTGAATGGAAATGGCGCGATTGAACTCGCTGGCGTTATTGTAAAGTTCGTTATATTGCGAGAAATCGTTCAAATCCATTTGGGGAGTCGAGGCCATCGCCAAGATTTCGCCGGTGCGCGGGTCCATCACAACAATTGTCCCAGCCTCGGCGCCGGTATCTACCAAACTCTCGCGCAGTTGCTCTTCAACCATCGCCTGGATTTCGCGGTCGATGGTCAGAATCAAGTCGGCGCCGCGTGGCGTGGCAGGAAGTTCGGCGGCCCGGTTGGGGTCTTCGGGAACCCAAACCGTGAGCGGAACGCCCGCCAGCAGATTGTTGTATTTCTCTTCAACGCCAAAGTAGCCGCGATTTTCAAGCGTCACAAAGCCCAAAACATTCGAGGCCAGCGACTTTTCGGGATACGAGCGCATCAGGTGCGCTTTGAAGTGCAGCCCGGCCAGGCTTGGGTCGCCTGGTTGTTGATATTCCTCGGCCAGGCGGTTTTTCAACTCCATCAACTCATGCGCTTTTTCAGAGCTGACAAAATCCGTCACAACCAGATAGACAATTCCGGCTGGCGGGCTGACGAGATCGTTATAGACTTTTTCGTAATTCAACCCGAGGATGGTGTTGAGGGTCAGGGCGATTGTGCGCGGATTCCTGACTTCAGCCAGGCTGACGCCAATTTCATAGACACTCTTATTGCCCGCCAGCAGGAAGCCATCCCGGTCGAAAATGCGGCCCCGCTCTGGGAAGAGGGTGACGTATTTGCCTGCATAGCGGTCGGCCTGCTTCAGAAACGCCGCAGCCTCCGGGCTGGCCTGGATGCGCACAATCTGCAATACGACCAGGGAGGCCAGCACGGCAAACAGGACCGCGAGCGAAAGGGAGCGTACCTGGTATTGTCGTTTCATCGGAATATCTTTAATGAAGCGGCCTGGAGGCGGCTTCCATCTGGCGGCCCAGCCACTCGAACAACGACTCGGTATATTCAGGTTTTGTCGCCAATAAGTCGGTCTCGGCGGCAGGCTGGACAAAACTAATGCCCTGCGGCGGAAAATATCCCGGTACGATGATATATTCGACATCCTCACGCTTGACCGGTTCAAAGCCCAGCGCCCGGGCGCGCTGCGCCAGCGATTGGTTCGAGAGCAGGATGGCAATCTGAGTTTGCAAGTCGGCGTTATCGCGTTTATTGGCAGCGATTTCCACTTCCAGGCTCTGGATTTCACGGCCTGTAATCGCGGCGCGCGCGCTCACATTCAGGTAGAGACCAGCCACCAGCCCGAGCAGCATCACCCCAACCAGAAAAGCAGCCAGCCATTCACGCTGAAAGCGGAGGGGCATCTCCTGGTGATGGCGCAATGTCCCGACCAATTCGGCCACAGCCTGGTAGGGGCTGTCGACATTTTCGGTCTTTTCGACCTTTTTACGAATAGCCTTGACGGGACGCGCGGAGGGGTTCATTAACCGGTTGAGGATGGTCATAATTTTTCGACAATTCTTAATTTTGCGCTGCGCGCGCGAGAATTTTCCTCGATTTCTGCTTCGCTTGCCTCAATGGGCTTGCGGGTGACTTGTTGGATGCTGGCTTTGTGTCCGCAAGTACAGACTGGCTGGCGTGGCGGACACAGGCAATCGGCGCTTTCGCGGCGGAAGGTTTCTTTGACGATGCGGTCTTCCAACGAGTGGAAGGAGATAACCGCTAATCGCCCGCCCGAGCGGAGCAAGCCAATTGCAATAGGTAACACGCTTTCAACCGAATCCAACTCACCGTTGACGGCAATCCGCAGGGCTTGGAAGGTGCGCGTGGCCGGGTGGATGCGTTCCTTTTTTCCAATCGTCTTCAGCACCAGGTCGGCCAGTTGGCGGGTGGTTGCCAGGGGGCGATTGCGCGCAATAGCGCGGGCAATGCGGCGAGACTGGCGTTCCTCGCCATAACGGAACAAGATGTCGGCCAGTTCGCTTTCGGAGAGACCATTGACCAGGTCGGAGGCAGCGAGCGGGGCGTTCGGGGCGAAGCGCATATCGAGCGGGGCATCCTGAAGAAAAGAGAACCCTCGTTCGGCGGTATCTAACTGCATGGAGGAAACTCCCAAATCCAACACAATGCCATCGGCCCCATCCCAACCCAGGCTGGCAGCGACTTCCGCCATTTCGAGATACGAGGCCTGGACGATGTGAATGCGCTGCCCAAAAGGGGCCAGCCGCGCGCGGGCAATTTCGATGGCCTGTGGGTCGAGGTCGAAAGCCAGCACTTCACCGGTTGGAGCGCTGGCTTCTAACAGCCCCGCGCTATGCCCGCCCGCGCCCAGCGTGCCGTCGATATAACGGCCCCCGGCTTTGGGCTGCAAAGCGTGTATAATTTCTTTGTAAAGTACGGGCCGGTGCGGGTTGGCGCAAAATGCCATTTTGCGCTACGCTCCTAAATCCAGAGCCTGGAAGCGCTGCGCGTTGGCTTCGGCGTCTTGGAGCGTCTGCATTTGCTGGCTCCACTCGGCAGGCGTGAAGATTTCGAAGTATTCACCCTGGCCGATGACCATCGCTTCGCCATTCATGCCGAGGAACTGGCGCAGGTTTTGCGGCACGAGGATGCGCCCGGCTTTGTCCACTTCCACCTGGTAGGCGGAGGAAAGGATGAGACGGCGCAAGAGGCGCGCGGCAGGGTCGGTGATGCTCATGGCATGAATGCGCTCGTAAACCTGCTGGAAGTAAGCGGACGTCATAACCATCAGGTTGCGGTCGAAACCCTGCGAGATGAAGGCCCCGCCAGCCAAGGCATCACGAAACGCCGCCGGAATAGTGAGGCGTCCTTTCTCGTCGAGCGCGTGCTGGTACTGGCCCAAGAACATACGTTCTAACATCTCCTTTAATGCATGGAACGCCGGACTCTCGGCCCGGCGCTCCACTTCGTCCCACTTTCTCCCACTTGCACCCTTATTTTACAACCAATTTGGGTGTATTTCAAGCACGAATAGTACCGATTTCCCACCGTAATATGCGTTTGTAAGGTTTTTTGAACGTTTTTACCCCACCTTAAGCCACTTTTTGGGTTTTTTCTCCCACTTAACCGGGAGCAGGCCCTGGACTGCAGGTTATGAACATCACTTTACTGAATTCACCTGATTGGAAAGATTACGAATTGCTGGATAGCGGCGACGGGCTGAAGTTGGAGAGATTTGGTCCCTATCGTTTCGCGCGGCCTGAGGCGCAGGCTATCTGGCGGCGCGGCTTGCCAGAGGCTGCCTGGCGCGAGGCTCATGCCGTCTTCAGGCCAACCAGCGAGGAGAGCGGCGGGCATTGGGATGTGAAGCGCAAATTGCCCGAAAAATGGACGCTCGATTACAAGGGACTGCGCTTTTCGGTGACGACCACCCCGGGCCGCCACCTGGGAGTTTTTCCCGAAACGGCTGCGCACTGGGACTGGTATATGCAACTGATCGGCGAGGCCAGACGCCCGGTAAAGGTGTTGAACCTGTTCGGATACACCGGCATCGCTAGTTTGGCGGCGGCCAAAGCCGGGGCAATGGTGACGCACGTCGACGCGAGTAAAAAATCGGTGACGTGGGCGCGCGAGAACCAGGAACTCTCGAAACTGAGCGAGAAACCCATCCGCTGGATTGTGGATGATGCGCTGAAATTTGTCCAGCGTGAAGGGCGGCGCGGGGCGAAGTATGATGGCATTCTCCTCGACCCGCCCAAATTCGGACGCGGGCCAAAGGGCGAGGTGTGGGAAGTGTACGAATCGCTGCCGATGCTGCTGGAGGCCTGCCGTTCAGTGCTGAGCGAAAATCCACTGTTTCTGTCGCTGACAATGTATGCCGTCCGCGCTTCTGCTGTTCACCTGCACCAAAGCCTGAGCGAGCTGATGAGTCCTTTTGGCGGCAACACAGAGGCCGGTGAACTGGTAACGCGAGAAACGTCGAGGGGCAGATTTCTCTCGCAGGCAGTGTATGCGCGCTGGGCATTAACAGATTGGAACAGATAAACGGATGTTGATTCACATCTGGTGAATTGTCATCAAAATTTCAAAACGGAGCGTTTTATGTCATTGCACGATGAAATTCGAGAACAACCCGAGATATTGAAGAACCTGCTGCATTCCCAACGCGCCGCAGCGGAGAAAATTGCCGCCGAAATTCACGCGCGGGAGGTGAAATACGTCTTCTTGGCGGCGCGCGGCACTTCAGATAATGCCGGGCGCTATGCCAATTACCTGTGGGGCGCGCACAACCGCTTGCCAATTGCGCTGGCAACGCCTTCGTTGTTTACATACTACTCGCAGCCGCCGCGCCTGGAGGGAGCGTTGGTAATGGGAGTGTCACAATCGGGGAAGTCGCCTGACATCGTCAGCGTGCTGGAGGAGGGACGCCGGCAGGGCTGCCTGACGCTGACCGTAACCAATGCGCCCGATTCCCCGCTGGCGCAGGCCGCCGACCTGGTGTTCAATATTCAGGCCGGGCCAGAGAAGGCTGTGGCCGCTACCAAGACATACACCACCGAACTGATGGCGCTGGCGATGATTTCAGCGGCGCTGCGGGGCGAGGAAAAAGACTGGCAGGAACTGGAAAAAGTGCCAGCCTGGGTAGAAGAACTGTTGCAGCAGGATTACGAAATAGAGCGCATGGTGCAACGCTATCGCTACATGAATCAGTGCGTGGTGCTGGGGCGCGGCTTCAACTATGCTACGGCCTTTGAATGGGCGCTCAAACTGAAGGAATTGACTTATATTATCGCCGAGCCTTACTCTTCAGCGGATTTCCAACATGGGCCTATTGCCATGGTTGAGGGCGGATTCCCGGTGCTGGCAGTCGCGCCGCAGGGCAGGGTGTTCGAGTCGATGCTGGAGATGCTGACCCGTCTGCGCCAGAACCAAAACGCCGAGCTGGTGGTGATTTCGGACGACGAGCGCGCGCTCAACCTGGCGCAATCTGCCATTTGCTTACCAACCGGAATCCCGGAATGGCTGTCCCCGCTGGTTGCCATCGTCGCCGGGCAGCTATTTGCCTGCCACCTGACGCGCGCCAAGTGCTACGATACCGAAAAGCCGCGCAGCATTACGAAGGTGACGGAGACGCATTAGATCCACACCTCCAGCCATGACCGACTCCACCCTTTTCGAGACCGCGCTTCGCCGCGTGGCCGTTTTCCGCCAGGCAAGCAAGGAAGACTTAAAAGCCATTGCCCAACTCGGCATTTTGCGCGCTGTCGAGGAGGGTGGATTCTTTTTCCTGCAAGGCGACCCGGCAGAATATCTCTACATCTTACTCAGCGGACGCGCCAAACTGTGCCAGATTGCCCCCGATGGGCAGCAGGTCAACCTGCGCACGCTTGGTGAGTATCAACTCTTTGGCGCGATTGGCGCCGTTCAAAAGGGGGCGGTTTACCCGGCCTGCGCCCAGGCGCTGGAGGACAGTTCCGCGCTTGCCATTCTCAGCGCCGATTTTCGCATTCTCCTGGAGCAACGCCCACACCTGGCCTTCGGTTTGATGCAGTTGATGACCGGTTATATCCAAGAGATGCAGGAACGCTACCGGGAAAACGTAACAGAAAAAGTGGAACAGCGCATTGCGCGAGTGCTTTTGCGGCTGGCCGGGCAAACTGGCAAGCGAGGGGACGAAGGTGTGGTGATTGAACTTTCATTTTCCCGTCAGGATTTGGCCGAAATGGCCGGGACGACGCTTTACACCGTCAGCCGTATTTTGAGTGCCTGGGAAAAGCAGGGGCTGATTTCGACCGGGCGCGAGCGGGTCACGCTCACCTCTCCGCATGGGGTCATGCGAATCGCAGAAGGGCTATAGGACAAACCTTTGGTCTGTCTCTCTTGCAGACAGGTCAGAAACCTGATGTGGAACAGACCTTTGGTCTGTCTCTCTTGCAGACAGGTCAGAAACCTGATGTGGAACAGACCT
>CAYRBO010000002.1:332722-350593 GCA_964422545.1 uncultured Anaerolinea sp.
TTGGTCTGTCTCTCTTGCTGACAGGTCAGAGACCTGTCCTACGGAAGCAGATTTTCAGAAATATAGGTATGCGGCCAATCCTGCCAGTGTTTCACCAGCCCTGCTTTGACTGGGTTGTTAAGGATGTAGTCCACAATTCGTTCGAACTCTTTCTCATCTCGTACAACATGGTCGTAACTTTCATCCTGCCAGAATGGGCCAGTTCCGCCCAATAATTTTCGGCAGGCATAGCCTGTCCGCCCTTTGAACAATTTCATGGCATGACTGAGCGCAGTGTAATGCTGTCCCGACTTTGGTAGCGAAGGCTGGGGGATATCCTGTAAATCTATCAGCAAGTGTCCATGCGTAGGCATCAGGCAATAGACGTGCAGATGATAAAACTCCGGGTGGAGGTGATGGAGTTCATGTTTAACCACCTCTACAATGCGAGGCTCTGACAGCCAGCGCGGGCCGTGTCCCCGGTCCAGGCAGTCATCGTAATGCGCGAACATTTTCTTTGAAAGTTTGTACCGCTCCTGCTGGAGTTCTCTGCCTTGAAATCGTTCTGCCAAGCGACGCAGTTCGCTTTCCTTCTCATCCCGTAATTGCTTCACGGCTTCGACCGGCAGGCTGCCAGCCAATCGAAAGGTGATGAAGAACGTGGCATTGGGCGGGTGGTAGTGAGGCAGGTGGCGATAAAAAACGTCTGTCATGCCATCAATTCTATACGATTTTTGGCCGTAGGACAGACCTTTGGTCTGTCCGCTTGGGACGAACAGGTCAGAGACCTGTCTTACTTGCGCTTGCGCAAAGAAAGAAAGTGTGGATTTCCGTATAGTGATGATATGGATTCGCTTCCCAATGCAAATTGTACAGTAGAGCAGGTGCTAAAGGCCTATCCGCAGGCGATTTCGGTGTTCTTTGAACTCAAAACCGATTGCGTGGGCTGTCACCTGGATAAGTTTTGTACGCTGAACGAGGTGGCGGCAGCGTATGAATTATCGCTCGCCGGGCTAACCCAAAAACTGCACGAGGCAATCCAGAATTCAGACACATGAGGAGATGCTTATGAAAGCAAACCATTTCATCAAGGTTGGACTCTTGTTCCTGATGCTGGCGGGACTGTTGAATGCTTGCGCGGGAGCAGAGCAAGTGGTCAACACCGAGTACATCCTGACCCCAGCCCTGCGCGATGGCAAGTTCGTTTACCTGGGCGTGGATGGCGAAATCAACGGCCTGGTCAACCCGTCGCTCACGGCCAAACCCGGAGAGCAAATCACTGTGATGCTGGTCAACAGCGGCGAGGGGACGCACGATATTGTGTTCGTCTTGCCCAATGGCCAAAAGGTGCAATCGGACAAAGTCAAGAAGAAAGGCGAGACCATTTCTATCACTTTCACCGTCCCTGAAAAAGACGCTGCCATCAAATATTACGATTCGGGGCATGAAAAACTTGGGATGAAAGGCGTGCTGTTGGTTGGGAATGCCCAACCAACAGCGGCTGCTGAAGCCCCCCAAACAGAACAGCCCGCCGCCCAGGCCGAGAAACCTGCCGGGCTGTACACCAAAGAACTGGCGGCGCAAGCCTTTCAAAAAGGCGGGTGCGGGGCCTGCCATGTCATCCCTGGCGTGCCGGGCGCGGTTGGAACGATTGGCCCCGACCTGAGCGAAATCGGTCAGGTGGCGAAGGCGCGCCTGGAAAGCGGTGAATATACCGGCATGGCAAAGACGGTCGAGGAGTATCTGGACGAGTCGATTCAATCGCCAGATGCCTTTGTGCCAGAGAAATGCCCCACCGGGCCGTGCTCCAAAGGAATCATGCCCGCTTCACTGGCAAAAACCTTGAGCCAGGACGAACTGTCTCAGATTGTGAATTTCCTGGCGGCGCTGCCAGGCGGGGACCCTGCCGCAGCAACGGAAGCAGGCTCCGGAGAGTCCGCATCCGCCGCGCCCCTGGGTGAAGCGCCCACACTGACCGACGAGGAGTTCGCCTGGGCCCGGCAAACCTTCTTCGACCGATGCGCGGGTTGTCATGGAACCTTAAGAAAAGGCGCCACCGGCCCGGCCCTAACGCCCGATAAAACCCTACCCAAAGGTACAGTTGGCCTGGCAGCCATCATCTTCAACGGCACCAATCGCGGCATGCCCGATTGGGGCAAGCAGGGCATTTTGACGCAAGAGCAAACCGAAATCATGGCGAAGTTCCTGCAAATGGAACCGCCTGCCCCGCCGGAACTCTCGCTTCAGCAAATGAAAGAGTCGTGGCAGTTGATTACGCCGGTGGAGCAGCGCCCCAGCAGCCCGCAAACCAAACGCAACATTGATAATTATTTCATCGTCACCCTGCGCGATGCCGGGCAGGTGGCGATTATTGACGGCGACACCTATGAGATTGTCAATACGGTGGATAGCGGCTATGCGGTGCATATTACCCGCATGTCGGCCAGCGGACGCTATGCCTATGTGATTGGGCGCGATGGCCGACTGGCGCTGATTGACTTGTGGATGGAAAAGCCGCAAGTGGTAGCGCGCGTACAAACCTGCTACGACGCTCGCTCGGTGGAGGTGAGCAAGTACGACGGGCCGGAAGGCGATTTCCGTGATAAGTACGCGATTACCGGCTGTTACTGGCCGCCGCACTTCGCCATCCTCGACGGGCAAACGCTTGAACCGCTCAAAGTCGTTTCCAGCCGCAGCTACACCTTCGACACCGGAACGTATCACCCGGAGCCGCGCGTGGCAAGCATTTTGGCTTCGCACTATAAGCCGGAGTGGGTGGTGAATGTGAAAGAAACCGGCCAAATCTGGCTGGTGAATTACACTGACCCGATGAATCCATCTATCAAGATGATTAATTCGGCTCTGTTCCTGCATGATGGCGGGCTGGATTCTACCCATCGCTATTTTCTGGTGGCAGCCAACCAATCGAACAAGATTGCGGTGGTGGATTTGAAAAACAGCAGCCTGGCAGGGATTGTGGATGTGGGCGCGGTGCCACACCCCGGACGCGGCGCAAACTGGATTGACCCTCAATTTGGCCCAGTCTGGAGCACCCCACACCTGGGCGAGGCTTCCATTATGTCGGTCGGGACAGACCCCGAGGGACACGCTGCCAACGCCTGGAAAGCCGTACGCACGACGCCGTTGCCCGGCTCTGGCAGCCTGTTCATCAAAACTCACGAGAAAAGCCCCTGGATTTGGGTGGATATGACCCTCAACTCTGACCCAGCCCTGGCGCGCACCGTCTGCGTAATTGCCAAAGCCGACCCGTCGAAGGTTCACAAGTGTTGGGAGATTGGCACTTACGGACGCGCCGTACACTTCGAGTACAACAAAGACGGCACGGAAGTATGGGTCAGCCTGTGGGGCGCGGCAGACAAACCCGGCGAAACCGGCGCAATTGTGATTTACGACGACAAGACGCTGGAAGAGAAAGCGCGCATTGATAATCTGATGACCCCAACCGGCAAGTTCAATGTGTACAATACCGTGAACGATATTTACTAGTGGAACTGCATGTGCAAATCGGCCTCTTCGGTTTCCTGTTCGATACGCGGGCATATCTGCCGCCACCTCAAGCACAAGCCGTACCAGCGCCTCACACTGGAGGTTGTAGGCGACCGCAACTTGAATCTCAAAGAAGTCCTCGGTCTCAGTGACTTCCGTTTGCAATTCGTCGAAGCCATCCAGAAGTGGTTTGCGGTGGTGACGTTGGCGATCAATTAACTGCAGTCCTCTGCCATGCTCGCCTACCGTCCCAAAGTACACGAAGGATTCTTGAGAACCTAATTTGAAATCTTCAAACTTCTCGCAAGAAACATGACGAAATTTGCGCAATGTCTTAAAAACTTTGTGACCTTTGTATCCTTCCTGTTTAGAAAAAGGTTTTTGCAGTGGAGTCACTGCTTGGTTTTTAAAATTGGCGAAACCGGTGCCATCTGTGGATAGATTTTTACTTCTTCCCGTTGAAAACGATAGAGCCAAAAATTGTTGCGCCCGCAGTTCAATTGCGGGCGCAACGTGCTTATTCCACAGCCACATTCCATTGACGGTATTTCGGGTTGCGGCCACGCACTACGTCGTTGAACAGAGCGCGCAATTTCGATGCCACCGGTCCCATTTTTCCATCTCCCACCGGGCGGTGGTCAACCCGCGTCACCACCGTCACCTGAGCGGCGGTGCCAGTCAGGAACAATTCGTCGCAAATAAAGGCCTCCGTGCGGTCAATCGAGCGCTCCACCACCTCCAGCCCGAGTTCGTTCCGGGCCAGTTCGATGACCGAACGGCGTGTGATGCCTTCCAGGATGTTATCCCAAACCGGGGGAGTGACCAGTACCCCATCACGAACCAGGAAAACGTTCATGGCCGTGCCTTCGGAGATGTGGCCGTTTTGGTCAAGGACGAGCGCCTCGTCAAATCCGGCCCGGATGGCGTCGGTTTTGATGAGCGCCGAGTTGGCATACGCGCCGCTGATTTTGCCGCGCGCCGGGATGATGTTATCGTCCACCCGCCGCCAGGAGGAGATGGTGACATGGGCGTTGTCTTCGTTTTTGCCATAGGCGCCAAACGGCAAGGCAAAGATGGAGATTTCATCGCGCAGGTCGTGCAGACGCACGCCGATACCCGAGTCGGCTTTGTAACAGAGAGGCCGGATGTAAACGTCCTGCCGCCAGCCATCCGCCTTGAGCAAGTCGATGGTGATTTGGGTCAGGCTTTCGGGGGTGTGCGGAAATTCCATGCACAAGATTTTGGACGAGTTCAGGAATCGCCGGTAGTGGTCTTGCGGGCGGAAGATGAACAGTTTTTCCTGTTCGGCGTTCCAGTAAGCGCGCAAGCCGCCAAAAGCCGCTGTTCCATAATTCAAACCGTGCGTGGCAATGCTGACTTTTGCCTCGCTAAACGGGACAATCTTGCCCTCAAAAAACGCATGTTGTTCCATAGTTGCCTCCATCAGACTATTCTTGCCGAGAAAAGATTATACCCGACGCTATCCCTTGACAGATTCGCAAGATTGCGTAAAATTAATTCGATATATATAAAATTAAATCGACAAAAGTAGGTTGTATGGAAAATGAAATGCTCGACTTTGTAAAAGCCCTGTCCCACGCCGACCGGTTGCGGATTATCGGCGCGCTGACCACGCGCCAGTGCGCAACCGTCACAGAATTGGCTGAAAGCCTGAACCTGCCGTTCCGCGATGTTTTCAAACACCTGTCGTTTTTTGAATATCTCGGCGTAGCGCGCAAGGAAAACGACCTGTACATCCTGAACCCAGATGGCGTGGAAGCCCTGGCGCGCCGCCAGTTCGAGGGTCAGCCGCGCGAATCCTATACGCCCGCCCCAGATTTAAGCGAACAGCGCCGCAAAGTGCTGAAGGCCTATCTCAATGCGGATGGCTCGCTAAAGCAGATTCCCTCCCAGCCGGTCAAACTGCAAATCATCCTCGATTATGTGGTGGAGGCCGTTACTCCGGGAATGATTTATTCGGAGAAGGAAATCAACCTGCTGATGCGCCGATTCCACATAGATACGGCTGCGCTGCGCCGATACCTGGTCGACCGGGGCATGTTGGAACGCAAAAGCGACGGTTCGCAATACTGGCGGCCCCAAGCGGAGGCAGAATGACCGAAAACCCGGAACTTGTCGCTATTTTCAAGGCCCTGGCTGACTCGAGCCGCCTGAAAATTGTGGGATTGCTGGCCCAACAGCCGTACAGCGTGGAACAACTGGCTGCCCTGCTCAATCTTAAGCCTTCGACAGTTTCCCACCACCTGGCGCGTTTGAGCGAGGTGGGGCTGGTCAGCGCCCGCGCTGAAAGTTACTACAACATGTATTCTCTCGAAAAAGCCGCGCTCGAAGAAATCACCCGGCGCATTTTCTCCAGTGAAGAGATGTCTGTCGCTGCCGCTGACATTGACCTGGATGCCTATGACCGCAAAGTGGTGGCCGATTTCACCCGGCCGGATGGAAGCCTGAAGACCATCCCGGCCCAGCGCAAAAAGTTGGAGGCTGTCCTGCGGCACGTGTCTAAAGCCTTCGAGCCGGGAACGCGCTACAGCGAAAAACAAGTCAACGAAATCTTATCCCGCTTCCACGATGACACAGCCACCTTGCGTCGGGAACTGGTCGGCAGCAAACTGATGCAGCGCGCGGGCGGGGGAGGGGAATACTGGCGGGTAGAGTAACGCTACATCCCCTCGCTAAAAAATTCGTGCAGTCCTTTCAACACCCTTTTCCACTCCGATTCGGCCTCGGTCTTGCGGCGGATTTCGCCTGCCCGCCTGCGCATGACCTCCAACACATGCTCATCTTCTCCTGAGTCCAGCCAGAAGCCGTGTTTTTGGGGGCAAACATCCAGTTTCAGGTCGTATAACCGGTACTGGAATTCCAGCATGGGCGATTCGCATGCCGGGCATTTGCATTCGGCCGGGCATTCGCGGTGAATCAGCGAGCCTTTGTAATGGTCCTGGTCGAAGGCCACATCTTCCAGTTGGTCGAGTTCGTGAAAATCAAGCCACATGCCCCGGCAGAGGGGGCAGTAGTCCACTTCCATCATTCCCTTGTAGTATTTCTTTGTCAATGCAGCATGACATTTGGGGCAATTCATAAGAACTCCGTTTGGGGCAAAACGAGGTCATTATACTTTTATATCGCTTTGGGCTGCGAAATAAATTTCGCGCTACTCGAAAAAACATGTATTTTCTCCATTCCAATCTGGCGCAGGTGGCGATACAATCAAAAAATGTCACACGAACGCGATAAAAAAAGCCTGCTGGCCGTCAACCTGGGGTTGGGAATCAACATTGGGTTGGCAGCGCTCAAAACCATCTTTGGAATCGTCGGCCATAGCCCGGCCCTGTTGGCCGAGGGCATCAACTCCACCTCAGATGTCGCCTACTATGTGGTGGCAAGCATTTTCGTCCGCATGGCAAATAAACCGGCGGACGACGAACACCCCTATGGACACCGCCAATTAGAGAGCATCGCCGCCCTGGTGGTTGGCTCATTCATCGTCACAACCGCTGTAGCCGTCTTCTGGGGTTCGATTGACAAGATGTGGGACATCTTCACCAGCAGCGAGGCCTCGCGCGGCGCACTGGATATTGCCCTGTGGATTGCCCTCCTGACCGTTGTCATCAAAACATTCCTCACGATTTACGTTCGCAAATTGGGCCGGGAAACCAAAAATCCGGTGGTGGAAGCGCTGGCGTATGACCATCGCAACGACCTGTTTTCAGCCTCTGCTGCCTCGCTCGGCATTTTCCTCGGACAGCGCGGCCTGGCCTGGGTTGACCCGCTGGCGGGCGCGCTGGTGGCCCTGCTCATCCTGCGCACCGGCATCTACATTTTACGCGAATCGTCCGTTGACCTGATGGACGCCGTCCCCAGCCGCGAACTGACAGAACAAACCTGCGCCTTACTGCAAGACATCCCCGGCGTTTTCCAAATTGAAGAAATGCAAGCGCACCGCTTTGGCCCGCACATCGTCATC
The DNA here is from genome assembly GCA_964422545.1 of uncultured Anaerolinea sp. Lineage (GTDB taxonomy): Bacteria > Chloroflexota > Anaerolineae > Anaerolineales > Villigracilaceae > UBA5195. Next base: position 340,194 of record CAYRBO010000002.1, read on the forward strand.
AACTTAACGATTGGCGTCGATGGAAGTTTGAGCGTGCGCGAGGGCAACCGGATTGCCCACCAGGTCGAGGCGCTGGTCTGCAAAGGGTTGTCCAATGTCAGTCGGGTGCATGTCCATTACCATCCGGCCAAGCCCGGCGAGCCAATGACGGTGGATGACATCTTAGCCGAATCGCGCAAGCCGGTTCCTGAACTGAACGAGAAATTTCTTTAACGAAGAACATCATCCACCAGCGCAGCAATGTCTGCGCTGGTTTGGCTTAAATCCAGCCAGGCCAGGAACTCCACGTTCCCTTTTGGCCCGAGCAAGGGCGACTTGGCCAATCCCCTAACCCCGAAGCCCGTTTCGACGGCAAACCCCAGCACCTCGCGCAACACCCGCCGATGCACCGCCGGGTCGCGGATGACGCCCTCGCCCCGGGCGGTATCTTTCCTCCCGGCCTCGAACTGGGGTTTGATGAGGGTAATTACTCCCTCGCCCCTGCGCCCCTCTGCCGCCGGGAGAGGAGATGGGGGTGAGGGAAGCAGCCACCCCTTCATCACCGGCAGCAAGATCTTCAACGAAATAAACGATGCGTCGCACACCACCAACTGCACCGGCTCCGGCAGCGCTTCGACATAGCGGGCGTTGGTCTCCTCCATCACCACCACGCGCGGGTCGTTGCGCAGTTTCCAGTGCAAAATGCCCTTGCCCACGTCAATTGCATACACTTTCGCCGCGCCGTGTTGCAGCAGGCAGTCGGTAAATCCGCCCGTCGATGCACCCACGTCTGCAGCAGTGACCCCGGCTACTTCAACGGGAAACGCTTCCAGCGCGGCCAGCAATTTTTCCCCACCACGCGAGACAAATCGCGGGCCAGAGTCAACGGTCAACACAACGGCTTCATCGAACGTCGCCGAGGCCCTATTCACCACCTGCCCATTAACGCGCGCCTGCCCGGCCATGATAACTGCCTGGGCTTTGGCGCGGCTCTCGGCCAGTCCAAGTTCCACCAGCAATACATCCAAACGAATTTTTGGCATGTGCGCATTCTACCACCTCGGCAGTCATCATTCTGCATTCATCATTCTGCATTCATCATTCTGCATTCTGCATTCTGCATTCATCATTCTGCATTCTGCATTCTGCATTCATCATTCTGCATTCTTCATTCTGCATTCTGCATTAAAATACCCCCATGCTCAAAGCCCTCCTCAAAACCATGCGCCCCCGCCAATGGACGAAAAACGGCTTCGTCTTTTTTGCGCTCATCTTCGATAAGCAACTCTTCCAACTCGAAGCCTTCCTGCGCACGCTCGGCGGATTTGCCCTGTTCTGCCTGATTTCCAGCGTTGTGTACCTGATTAACGACATTGCCGACATCGAGGCCGACCGCAAGCACCCCGAAAAGAAAAAACGCCCCTTGCCCTCGGGCAAACTACCGGTCAGTGTCGCCTGGGCCGCCGCCATCGGGCTGACAGTTCTCACTCTACCGCTTGGCTGGCTGCTCTCCCCGGCCTTCTCGGGCGTCTTGGCGGCCTACCTGGTTCTCAACCTGGCTTATTCCAAATGGCTCAAACACATCCCGATTATAGATGTACTGGTCATCGCCGCCGGGTTCGTCTTGCGCGTTCACAGCGGCGTGACGCTCATCGAAGTGGAGCGATTCTCGCCCTGGCTATACGTCGTCACCACCCTCGGCTCGCTCTACCTGGGCTTTGGCAAACGCCGCGCCGAACTCTCTCTGCTCAACCGGGGCGCGGGTTCGCACCGCCGCGTGCTAGACGGCTACACCATCCCGCTGCTCGACCAGTACGTCACCATTGTCTCGGCAGCCACCATCCTGGCCTATTCGCTTTACACCTTCTCGGCCCCCAACCTGCCCGAAAACCATAGCATGATGTTGAGCATCCCCTTCGTGGTCTATATCATCCTCCGCTACCTGTACCTCATCCAGGTCACGCACGAGGCCGGTTCGCCCGAAGAAGTGTTGCTCAAAGATACCCCCATTCAGATTGCCATCATCCTGCTCGGCCTGACCGTTCTGGCCGTATTTTATCTGTCATAACGAATTGAAATTCGTCTTACGCCATGATCACCGCTTCAGCGCCTGGCAAAGTCATCTTGTTTGGCGAACACGCCGTCGTTTATGGCCGCCCGGCCCTGGCCGTGCCGGTCATGCAGGTTCATGCAGATGTGGAAGTGACGGATTCATCTGTCGAAGGGGTTTGGATAGACGCCCCGCAAATTTCCCTGCGCTGTGAGATGTCCTTGCTGCCGCCCGTGCACGCGCTGCGTACCGTTATCGAAAGCGTGTTTCGCACCCTGGGCATTTCTTCCCCCCCCCCGCTGCGCATTCGCATCACCTCCACCATCCCGGTTGCATCGGGGCTTGGCTCTGGCGCTGCCGTGAGCGTGGCTCTCATCCGGGCGCTGTTGTCAGCGGTCAACCATCCATTGTCCGACGAGCAAGTCAACGCCCTGGCCTACGAGGCCGAAAAACTGCATCACGGCACGCCCTCCGGCATTGATAACACCGTCATCACTTACGCCAAACCGGTTTATTTTGTGCGCGGAGGGCCGATTCAGACCTTCAACGTCGCCCGCCCCTTTACACTCGTCATCGCCGATACAGGCATCGCGGCCCCCACGCGAGAATCCGTCGGCGATGTGCGCAAACTGTGGAAGGCGGATAAAACCAAATGGGAAACGGTATTCGACGAAGTAGGGGGCATCGTTCAAGCGGCGAGAGAAGCAATTGAAACAGGAAAGACAAAAGAGTTGGGACCTTTGATGGACGCCAACCATGCCCTCTTGCAAGAAATAACCGTCTCCTCGCCGGAACTCGACCGGCTGGTGCTGGCGGCGCGAGGAGCCGGAGCCTGGGGGGCCAAACTCTCGGGAGGTGGGCGCGGCGGGAACATGCTCGCCCTGGTTACGCCCGAAAATGCCGAATCCGTCGCATCCGCGTTGCGCTCTGCCGGGGCGAAGAACACCATCATCACCACAATCGAGGAGAAACCATGAGCGAACTCACCCCCGGCCTGAAAGCCGAAACCGAAATCACCGTCAGCGAAGCCGATACCGCCGCCCGCTGGGGCAGCGGCCTGGTTCCCGTTTACAGCACGCCCGCCCTGGTCGGCCAAATGGAAAAGACCGCCGTCGTGGCCCTGAGCGGGCATTTACCCGCCGGGCAAACCACCGTTGGCGGGCGCATCGACGTGCGCCACCTGGCTCCCACCCCGGTCGGCATGAAAGTGCGGGCGGCAGCCGAACTGGTTGAGGTCGAGGGACGCAAACTGGTTTTTAGAATCGAAGCCTGGGATGCGGTTGAAAAAGTGGGCGAAGCCTTGCACGAGCGTTTTGTGATCGACGAGGCCAGATTTATGGCTCGAGTGCAGGGCAAAGGATGATGACGCAAGCCACAAACGAAGATGTTATGCCGCAGTAAATGTTGGAAATAGTTTCCCCTCTCCCGGCGGGAGAGGGGCTGGGGTGAGGGCGGGCAGTTACACAGAATCTAACTCTTTTCCCAATCCTTAATCGCCGCCTTAATAATTGCCTGAATCTCTGGGTCTGGCACATGGTCCACGCCCGCGTAACGCGTTTTACCAACAAACACCACCACTTCGCCCTGCGTCCCCTCCTCCAGGTGAATATCACGATTCGCTAGTGGCGATACGGCCAGACGCTTCTGAAGAAAGTCGTCAATCATGCTCACGATAGAGGGAGGTCTGGTGCTTTCGATTATCTTAAGGTCGTTTGCAACCAGGCTGCGGAATCCTCGTCCAATGCTGATTTTGAGATTTTTCTCTCCGTCTTCGTCAGGTTTGGTCAGAACGGAAGGTTTGGCAGATGGAGCAGGAGAAACGACGGGAGCAGGAATCGGCACGGGGGCAGGATTGACGGGTGCGGGAGCAGAACTTGCCGGGGCGGGGGCGGTCTTCCCATCTATCCAGGGTCGGATTTGCACGATGATATTGACCAGCCGGGCGCGCTGTTCAGGGGTCAGTTTATCCGGCGCGACGCGCGCGCCATCCACTTCGAGGTGCCAGACCAGGCTTTTATCGAGCGTGACCTTGAGGGCGGTATGTTCTTCGGGGAGGATAGGTTGTTTTTCTGGTTCCGGCGCGTCGGCGGTTTGCGCTTCGGGTTTTGACCGTTCCTCGAACATGCGGGCGGCGTACCCCGCAACGAGCGCGATGAAAACGGCAACTGCAAGGATAATCAGGAAAGTTCCGGGGGGGATTGTGGCAGTTGGTTCCATTATGTCACCTGGCATTGCGGGCAGATGTGCGTGCTGCGCTGCCCCACGATAAGCCGTTCGATGGGCGTTCCACACTTGGGGCAGGGTTCACCTTCCCGGCCATAGGCCCGAAAGTAGTTTTGGAAATCCCCGCCCCGGTAGACCCAGTCAATGCTTGCGCCATTATGCTCGATTCCGGCCATCAAAACGGTTTGAATTGCATGATAAAGCCGCGTGGCTTCCTCAAAAGTGATTGTATCTGAAATCCGCAGCGGATGCAGCCCCGCCAAATGTAATGCTTCATCGGTGTAAATGTTTCCCAACCCGGCGAGGAAGGACTGGTCGAGCAAGAGCGGCTTTACCTGGCGGCGGTGCCGCAACAGGCGGTCATGGAATTCCTGCGGAGTGAAGGTTGGGTCGAACGGTTCCGGGCCGAGACCCCCAATCACGTCTCCAGGATGCTCCGTCAGCCAGGCGCGCCCGAATTTGCGGGTATCGTTGAAGACCAGCGCGCGCCCGTCGGAGAGTTCCAGAATGAGACGGTCGTGTTTTTCGGGCCGGTAAGGCAACGGGCGCAGGTACAGGTCGCCGCTCATGCGAAGGTGAATGAAAAGATGCAGGTCGGCCAGTTGGATATCGAGGTACTTGGCGCGCCGCCCAACGCCGGTGATTTCGCGCCCACGTATTTGGCCGGCCAGCTTTTCGGGAGAGGGAATTGCCAGGGTTCGCCGCCACAGCAAATGGGCAGCCTGAACCGCGCGTCCGGTTAACTCCGGGCGCAGGGAACGCGCAATCGTCTCCACTTCTGGCAGTTCAGGCATGTTACTCGTTGAACATTTCACCCACGCTGCGGCCCTGGTGAGCGCGCAGGATGACTTCGCCAATCAACCCGCCAACCGAAATCACCATCAAGCGGTCTTTCAGAAGCACCTGCTTTTCCGCTGGGATGGGGACAGTGTCGGTGGTGATGAACTGCTTAACCGGCAAGGTCGCCAGCCGGTCAACCGCATTGGAAGAAAAAATTGGATGCACGCAAACCACGTACACATCACGCGCGCCCTTCTCTTTGACCAGGTTCACAGCCTGGATGATGGAGCCGCCGGTATCGATTTCGTCATCCACCAAGATGACATCCCGGTTTTCCACCTCGCCGATGACGGTTAGGGCCTGGGCCTTGGCGTCGTTTGCCACGCGCCGTTTTTCGATGAAGGCAATCGGCGCTTCGATGTCAGCAGCCAGATTGCGGCCTTTTTTGGCAAACCCCAGGTCAACCGTAACAACCACCGGGTCTTTCATCTCGCGTCGCTTGGAACGCAGGTAATCGGAGATAAGGTAGAACCCAGTTAACACATCGCCGGGGATGGAGAAGAAACCCTGCACCTGCCCGGCGTGCGGATCGAGCAGGATGTAACGGTCGGCCCCAGCGACTTCAATCATATCGGCCACCAGACGCGCGGTAATGGGTACGCGCGGCTGATCTTTTTTATCAGACCGGCCATAGGCCAGGTAGGGAATGACCGCCGTGACACGTCCCGCCGAATCCAGTTTCAGGGTCTGCAGCAGGATGAGCAATTCCATCAGGTTGCGATGCACTGGCGCGGAAGTGGTTTGGACTACATACACATCCTGCCCGCGCACGCTAGAATGCAACTTGACGAACAGGTTTTCATTGGGGAACTGGATGATGTCTCGCCCACAGAGCGGCGCTTTGACATAATCGGCGATTTTCTGCGCCAGGTCGGGAGAACCGGTGCCTGCGTACAGTTTGATGCCGCCAAAGACTTTCATATCATGTTGGTCAACACGAGCCATGCCTGGAACCTTTCAGTTTTTATTCTCGTTTATCAGTCGATAAACCGCTTCGCGCGGCGAGATTTCTCGGTTTTGCATGGATTCGAACATCGAATCCACGCTTTTTTGGGGGACGTTGGCAAGGAAACGGGCGACAAGCATTTCTCGAAGAATCAGGTCGAACTCGGCCTGCAGCCGGGCGCGTTCCCGACGAGCCCAATCTCCACTGGAACGCAGGTGCGCCACATGCCGCTCGATTGCCTGCAACAAATCAGGTAGGCCCTTTCCTTCGGTCGCCACTGTGCGCTGCACGGGCGGAATCCACACCCCAGCGTCTGGGGTATCCTCCCCGTTCAACTCCATCACCTGGCCGTGATGCCTGAATACCTTGCGCACCGGATGCGCCAGTTCGAGCATGGTTTTGAGCGCGCGCTCGGTCGATTCCACGCCGGGCCGGTCGGCCTTGTTGATGACCAGGATGTCGGCAATCTCCAAAATCCCGGCTTTAATCGCCTGGATATCGTCACCCAGCCCGGGCGCTTCGACGACCAGGGTGGTATGCGCCAGCCGGGCAATCTCCACCTCGCTCTGTCCCGCGCCGACCGTTTCGATGAGAATCACATCGAACCCGGCCGCGTCGAAGACCTGGGTCACGGCGGCAGTGGCAGCAGCCAGCCCGCCCAATGACCCACGCGATGCCATCGAGCGGATAAACACGCCGGGGTCGCCCGCCAGGTCGCGCATCCGCACCCGGTCGCCCAGCACAGCCCCGCCTGTAAATGGGCTGGATGGGTCGACTGCCACAATCGCCACCCGTTTGCCCTGCTTGCGAAAATGCAAGGCAATCTGGTTAACCAGCGACGATTTCCCGGTTCCAGGCGCGCCGGTCACGCCAATCAAATGCGCTCTCCCGGTATGCGGGAAGAGCGCATTCAGGGCCGAGCGGCCCTCAAGCGTGTCATTTTCGACGCGGGAGAGCAGGCGCGCCAGCGCCAGCCGGTCGCCGTTGAGAACGGGTTGTGCCAATTCCATGCGCAAAATATGACGCGAGCGTGCTCAGGCGACCACGCCAGGCAGGGCAGCGCGAATATCGGCAATGATTTGCTCGGTAGGCGCGCCGGGGCCATAGACACCGCTTACGCCCAATTCTTTCAGCCGGGGGGCATCTTCATCGGGAATAATCCCACCGATGAACACCCGCACATGCTCTTGCCCGTTGGCTTTGAGCAATTCCAAAATGCGCGGGACCAGCGCCATGTGCGCGCCGGAAAGGATGGAAAGGCCGACCACATCCACATCTTCTTGCAAGGCAGCCTCGGCAATCATTTCGGGCGTCTGGCGCAGTCCGGTATAAATGACTTCCATCCCTGCATCGCGCAGGGCGCGGGCAACCACTTTGGCGCCCCGGTCATGTCCGTCGAGACCTGGTTTGGCGACAAGAACACGGATTTTTTGTTCGGGCATTCTTCCTCCGTAAAACGGAAAATCTTCGATAGAAAGAAATTATACTATGCCAAATCCACCAAATGTACCGCTTGTCCGCTGTAATGCAGGCGATATACAATGCTATGACGCCTGTTCTATAATTTATGCTATACTTTGTCTATGGACTCGACGCAAGCGTACTGGCCTGCCTGGATGGATTTTCTGCGCCGCCAAAGGTTGGACGGGCTTGCCACCTGGCTGTTTGAAGCCGCTGCGCCCCTGCGCATCCTCGCCGCGCAACTCCTCTACATTGGTCAACCGCTTGCCTCGCCCCAGGCAGGGTTGCAGATGAACGCGATTGCGCGCTTGCTGGAGCAAGAAGAAGATTCCCGAACCTTTGCCGCCTATTTGAAAGGACAGCAACAGTGACTTCACAGACTGCCGGGATGCTCGGATTAGGCATCGTCATCTTCGCAGGGTTGTTCTTGGCGTTGCTGACCCTGCTCTACAGGCGTTCCCCGCTTTACTTCAGGAACATCCGCGCGTATATGCGTGTACGCCGCGCTGCCAGCCTGGTCGTGGAAGATGGCACGCGCCTGCATGTTTCGATTGGCAGCGCCAACCTGCTCACCCCCTCCGCTGCCTCGGCGCTGGCCGGACTGGCGCTTATTCGTCATTTAGGAGAAGTCACTTCGCTCAGCGACCACCCGCCAGTGACTACAACCGGAAGCGCCACCTTGAACCTGCTCGCGCAGGATACCTTGCGGACGGCGCACGAAGCAGTAGCCACAGAGCAGGCTTTCGATATGAAAAATGGCCGTCTGACCGGGCTGACGCCGCTTTCCTACGTCGCGGGCGTCATGCCATCCATTCGAGATGAGAAAATCTCCACAAATGTGCTTATTGGCAACTTTGGGCCGGAAGTGGGGCTGCTCACCGAAGCCGCCGACCGGCAAAAGACACCCGTCATCGCCGCCAGCGACAGCCTGCCGGCCCAGGCAGTCTTGTATGCCACTACCCAAGAGCCACTGATTGGCGAAGAACTGTTTGCCGCCGGGGCCTATACCCAGGCCGGGACCGGTCACGCCGCCAGCCTGCTGGTGCAAGACATCCTGCGCTGGTTCATCATCCTTGCTTTGATTGGCGGAGCACTATTGAAAATGGCAGGGCTTCTGTGAGACGCATTCTCCCCATGCTCAACGCTGTGATTGCCATTGGCGCCGGACTGATTGTCCTGCTTGGTTATTTTGTCGATGCGCAGGGCATGATGGAATTTCGCCTGCTCCTGTTCCAGTGGGCGGTCGTTGTGGGTGGGGTTGCCGTTCTGGTAGGAGTCTGGAACCTGTTTTCGGTTCATCTTCAAAAAATTCGCGCAAAGAAGCCGGGTTATATCTACAGTCTCGTTTTGCTGTTTTTCCTGCTGCTGACCTTATTCTTGCTGATTTTCCCGCTTTTGCTGCAGAACCTGGTGCCAGGTGACCCGACCCAGGCAAATACGGTCAGCGCGGCCAATGCGATACTCCTGGATGGTATTATCATCCCGGTTGAGGTCAGCCTGATGGCCGTGTTAGCGGTCACGCTGATGGTTGCCGCCATTCGCATGTTGCGTACCCGCGCCGACTTGCCCGCCATTTTGTTCCTGGCGACAGCATTCGTGGCGTTGTTAGGGATAGGACTGCGCTCCTTCTTTGGGCAAATTCCCGTTCTCGGTGACCTGGCCCAGTCTCAGATTATCATGAACATCCTGGCATTGGGCGGCGCGCGCGGTATCTTGATTGGTGTTGCGCTTGGAACGCTCACCACCGGCTTGCGCATCCTGCTTGGCATCGACCGTCCATACGGAGGCGAATAGTGGCTGACATTAAATGCCCCTCCTGTGGAAAGATCAACCCCGAAGAATTGGAAATCTGCCAGTTCTGCGGAACCCTGCTCAAGCAAACCCGCACCGAGCCGCTTGCTCCCATTTTGCCGGGGCAGTTCCCGGAGAAAAAGGCTACTTCGGAACTGGAGCGCACCTTGCCCAGCTGGCTGCGTGATGTCCGCAGCGCTGCAAATGAACCCAATACATCTCCCATTCCGCAGGTCAAAGTTCCTCAGAAGTCGCCGCCTCCTGCCCCAACCCAGCCCCCGCCGCAAAGCAACAAATCGCCACAATCCCCACTTGATTTGCTGGCCGGCCTGTCACAGGCTGGCGAAGAGGATGATGAAATCCCTGACTGGCTGAAAAGTCTGCAAGGCGAAACGCCCGCTCCCGTTGCCTCCGCTGCGTCGCAAGCCGAGCCGCAAGAGACTCCCGACTGGCTGGCGGGTTTACAGGGAGAACCTGCCGAAAAAGAACAAGCACCCCAGCCCGAAGACTGGGGATTTTCCAGCGAACCAACAACCTTTAACTTCGACGAAGGTGAAAAACCCGTCCAATCTTTTGGGGATACGCCCGATTGGCTGGCGGCGCTTGAGATGCCGGAATCTGCGCCGCAGCAGCCCTCGGCGGAAGAGTTCCCCACCCTGCCCGGCGCAGATTCTGGCGATAGCCCCGACTGGCTCGCCTCGCTAGGAAGCCTCGGCACTGCCCAGTCGGAGAACGCGCCTGGGGAGACTGTTCATCCCGAAAGCATAGAAACGCCTGACTGGCTCGCCTCGCTTGGCGGATTTGAGTCGCCCTCTCAGCCCCAACCGGAGAGCGCGCCTGCCGCGCCAGGCGGCGACCTGCCTGATTGGCTGGCAGATTTGCAAAACCCCGGTCAAACTCCACCTGAGACCCCGGTGGTTGAGACTCCCGCTGCCGAAATCCCATTTGGCGAAATTCCGGATTGGATGAGCGGGTTCCAAGAATCCACGCCATCCGCTCCCTCCGATTCTCCGCTTCCTCCACTATCCAGCGACTTACCAGACTGGATGAGCGGGTTGCAGGAATCCGCACCATCCGCTCCCTCCGATTCTCCGCTTCCTCCGCTGTCCA
>CAYRBO010000002.1:350693-390654 GCA_964422545.1 uncultured Anaerolinea sp.
TTGCAGGAATCCGCACCATCCGCTCCCTCCGATTCTCCGCTTCCTCCGCTGTCCAGCGACCTGCCCGATTGGATGAGCGGGTTGCAGGAATCCGCACCATCCGCTCCCGAATCCGTTCCATCCTCCGCTCCCTCCGATTCTCCGCTTCCTCCGCTATCCAGCGACCTGCCCGATTGGATGAGCGGGTTGCAGGAATCCGCACCATCCGCTCCCGAATCCGTTCCATCCTCCGCTCCCTCCGATTCTCCGCTTCCTCCGCTATCCAGCGACCTGCCCGATTGGATGAGCGGGTTGCAGGAATCCGCACCATCCGCTCCCGAATCCGTTCCATCCTCCGCTCCCTCCGATTCTCCGCTTCCTCCGCTATCCAGCGACCTGCCGGATTGGCTGAGCGGGTTGCAAGAGACTGCGCCAACCGAAATCACGGCGGATGAGCCTCCGCCTGCGCCGGAAATCCCATCAGGGGATTTCCCCGACTGGCTGGCTTCTGCGATGGGTGAACAACCGGCCAAGCCTGCCGCGCCTGCTGCCGAAACCCCCTCCCGATTGGCCTCCAAGCCCTTCCCAACCGGCGCATTAGACGAGTTCAGAATCCTGGCAGAAAGTGAACCCCTTCCAGACTTTTTGAGCGGACTGGTACCAGAGACGGAAGAGAAAAAGCCGGAGGCCGAGCCTGAAGCGCAGCCCAGCGAACTGCCTGATTGGCTGGCTGGCATGGCTGCCGGGGCGGCGGTTTCTATTGAAGCGGAGCCGATACCTTCAGCGCAGGCTGAACAACTCATCGAAACGGAAGCCGAGACCTTTGTATTCCCGGAATCTGAAGCGGAAGGGCTTCCGCCTGCGCCTGTTCCCGCCGAATCGCAAACCCCTGTCCCAGGGAGCGAGGGAATCGACTCGCTCCTGCTGGATGTTCCAGACTGGCTGGCAGGGTTTACGCCCTCTGTAGAGACCGAGCAGCCTGAGACTGCTGCGCCTGATGAAAGCGACCTTCATCCTGTTGAACTTCCCTCTTGGGTGCAAGCCATGCGTCCAGTCGAATCGATGCTGACTGGAACTGAATCGGTGGATGTTGGGGATGGAGAAGTTGAGCAGCAGGGGCCGCTGGCAGGTTTTCGCAGTGTGTTGCCGGTTGCGGCAGATGCGCTCGAAATTCGCAAGCCCCGGCCCTATGCGCTCAAACTCCAGGTAGGCGAGGCGCAGCGCGCGCAGGCTGCTTTGTTAGAGAAACTGCTTGCTGCCGAAGCCGAGTCGAAAGCAGTTGCCCCTCCTGAAAAAGTATCTCTCCTGCGCCCCTTGCGCTGGATCTTGTTTGCCATTTTGACGATTGCCGTGCTCTTGCCAGCCATTCTTGGCTCCCGCGTTTTGCCTGCGCCCGGCTTGCCCACCGACGCAAACGCTCCGTTCAACAAATTCTATGACGCGCTGACGAATGCCGTTCCGGATGGCGCCCTTGTGTTGGTGGTGACCGACTACCAGCCGGGCTTTGCCGGGGAACTGGAACAGGCCGCTGTGCCGGTGGTGGCGCACTTAATGCGTAAAAATGCGCAAATGGTCTTCCTATCCACATCTCCCGTGAGCGTAGAAATGGGAGAGCGCCTGCTGCAAAAAGGCCGTGTGTTTTACGCGAAGAATGGACGGGATGTGCCAACCTACCGGGCTGGTGAGCAATACCTGTTTTTAGGATACCTGCCTGGCGGCGCGGCGGGCGTGAAAGCCTTTGCCGAACAGCCGACGAGAGTGACCGGGGTCGACTCACTCAGCGGCAACCTGTGGCAAACAGACATGCTGCGAGATAAAATTACCGACATCTCCGGTTTCGCCGCTGTCATCGTCATCACCGATGACCCAGACAATGGCCGCCTTTGGATTGAACAAACAGCCGCGCGCCTGGAGAATACCCCTATGCTGATGGTCACCAGCGCGCAGGCTGGGCCGATGATTCAGCCATATGCCGCTTCAGGGCAATTGAGTGGGCTGGTAATTGGTTTGGAGGGTGGCGCGCTCTACGAGAAGCGGGACGCCCAGCCAGGCGACACTTATCCAGGCCACGTTAAGGCGCTCTATTGGGATGGCTTTGGCGCGGCTGTGATAATTTCCTTGCTTGCAATTTTCTTCGGTGCCATTTGGAGCATGGTGGAACGCTTGCGCGCCCGTAAAGATGAAATAGAACAGGACGAGGCATAGCATGGAAGGGAACGAACTCATCATTGGCCTGCTCAGTTTCCTGTTTACGGTGTTGGTTTTAAGTTACATTATTGGCGACAGCCCGGCTTTCCGGCTGGCTGTCCACGCTTTTGTGGGCGTCGCCGCCGGGTATGTGGCGGCCACTGTCTTCCGTCAGGTGGTGGTCGATAAGCTATTGATGCCGCTGTTCATCGGTTCGCCGCTCGACCGCGCCTTAATGGTGTTCCCGTTGATGATGAGTATCTTGCTGCTGGCGAAAATGTCGCCTCGGCTGGAATGGCTGGGCCGCCCAGTCGTAGCCTTCCTGGTGGGTGTCGGTACGGCGACCGCGGTTGCTGGCGCGATACTTGGCACGTTATTTCCCCAGATTGAGGCTTCTTCGGCCATGTTTGGGCAAGGTTTGGGTGGCATCGCCTCCGGCGCGCTCATTCTTGTCGGCACGATAACGACCATTGCCTATTTCCAGTTCACAGTGCGCAAGGCCAACAGCGGCCAGCGCGGAAAAATCATGGCATTCCTGGCGCTGTTGGGGCAGGTCTTTATCGCCATTGCGCTTGGCGCAATTTTTGCCGGAGTTTTGGCGTCAGCGTTGACCGCTTTCGTTGACCGCATCCAATCCATCGTATTGTTTTTAGACTCGTTGATTCAATAAGACTCTTATGCCTGCCTCCCTCATAGATGGTAACTCTTTGCTGGCTGTAGATGTGGGCGCTGTCACGACGCGGGCCGCGTACTTTGATGTTGTCGAAGGCCAATACCGTTTTATCGGCATGGGCCACTGCCCCACTACGAACTATGGCGCAACACGCAACCTTGTGCTTGGCGTGCAGCTGGCTGTTGAAAACCTGCAAAACCTGATTGGCAAGCAGTTGATGGATGATGAGGGACGGCTGCTCATCCCTTCGCAGCCGGATGGATCGGGCGTAGATGGCATGGTAACGACCACTTCCGTCGGCGCGCCCATCAAGACGTTGATTGTTGGTCTATTGCCAGAAGTGTCGCTTAAGTCTATCGAAAAACTGGCGCATGCTGCGTATGCGCGCGTGGTTGACAGCATCAGCCTGAACGACAAGCGGCGATTGGATGAACAGGTCAACAGTATCATCCGCCAAAGCCCCGAACTGGTGTTAATTGCTGGGGGCGTTGACGGCGGCGCGTCTCAGTCCATCAACAATCTGATTGAAACCATCGGCCTGGCGGCCTACCTTATGCCTGATGGTCAGCGTCCGGCCATGCTCTATGCTGGAAATCGCGCCCTGGCAGGCAGTATTCGAACGGCTTTGTCCAAAATTGCATCAGAATTGGTGATTTGTCCTAATGTGCGACCGTCGCTTGAGGTGGAAGACCTCGGCCCGGCGCAGCGCGAACTTGCTAAACTGGTAATCAACATTCGCCAACGCCAAATTCCAGAACTGGAAGAATTGCGCGCCTTATCGGGGGGTGTCATTTTGCCTTCGGCGTATGCGCAGGGGCGGATGGTGCGCTTCCTCTCTGTCGATGGAGAGAACAAGTATGTTTTGAGCGTTGACGCTGGCGCTTCTGCCGTTTCGCTGGCCGCTGCATTTGGGGAGGACCTGCGCCTGAACATCTTTCCGCATTTTGGGTTGGGCGAGCCGCTGGCCGGGTTATTGAAACATACCACGCTGGATGAGATTGCCCGCTGGTTGCCGCTCGAAATCCCGGTCGAGACGGTGCGTGACTACCTGTACCAGAAATCTCTTTATCCAAAGTTTATCCCCGCTACACGGGATGAATTGTTTATCGAGCAGGCTATCACGCGCCAAAACCTTCTGTTATCTACAAATACAATGGCACAACGCCTGCCCGGGCGCTATCGCAGGCAGGCTGGGCTGTTGCCGTCCTTCGACCTTATCCTGGCGGGAGGGGCGGTGCTGACCAATGCTCCCTCGCTCGGCCAAAAATTGCTATTGCTGTTAGATGGGTTACAACCTGTTGGGATTACGACCCTGGTGTTGGACCAGAACAACCTGCTCGCCATGTTAGGCGCGGCGGTTGAAGTCAACAGCCTGCTGCCCGTCCAGGTCATCGACGCGGGCGCGCTGGCTTACCTGGCGACTGTCATTTCGCCAGTAAGCGACGCGGCTTTTGGTACGCCGATTGTGCGCGCCAAACTCATCCGTGAAGACGGAACAGCCATGAGTAGTGAAGTCAATATGGGCAACCTTCAAATTCTGCCACTCGACAGCGGGCAGAAAGCGCGCCTGGAGTTGCGCCCCCTGCGCAATGCGGATGTGGGACTTGGCCCCGGCCACGCCGGAGCAGTGGATGTGGTTGGCTCTTCGCTGGGCGTAGTCATCGACGCGCGCGGACGACCCTTGCGGTTGCCTTCTAAACCGAGTGAGCGGGTCAATCTGCTCAAAAAATGGCTCAAAACGGTGGGAGGTTGACCATGCTTGCGCCGCTGATTCACATCCTCCCTCTGACAACCATCATGCGCACGCGCCTGATGCCCGTCGATGGCAAAATTGTCGCCGGAGTCGGGCAAAAAGTCAACCCCACCGACACAGTTGCTGAAGCGATTGTGGGCCGCAAGCACCTGGTCATCGATGTGGCGCAAAAATTGGATGTTCCCCAGCGCGATGTTGGTAGTCTAATCAAAGTAAAAAAGGGGCAACAGGTCTCCAAAGGTGACCTGCTTGCTGAATCGCAGGGCTTGTTTGGGAGAGAAGTTGAATCTCCCGTCAATGGAACGATTGTTGCATCTGGCAGCGGCAAGATAGTCATCGAAACGGGGGGCGTTGTTTTCGAACTCCAGGCCGGTATCCCCGGAGTGATAACGCAGGCCATCGGCCTGCGCGGCGTTGTAATTCGTGCTACTGGGGCGGTCATTCAGGGAGTATGGGGCAACGGTAAACTTGATTATGGCATGTTGCAAAGCCTGATGGAAAGCCCCGAAGATGTGTTCGAACCGGCGCGTATCGATGTCAGTCTGCGCGGCACTATTTTGCTCGGTGGTCATGTGGAATCTCAGAAAGTTTTCCAGAATGCGGCAGACCTGACAGTACGCGGACTGATTGTGACCAGCCTAAACCCGGCCTTGCTTCAGGCCGCAGTTCAGGCGCCTTTCCCGGTGCTGGTGCTGGAAGGATTTGGCCGCCGTCCGATGACCTCCAGTGCATATAAATTACTAAGCACCAATGTCAAACGCGATGTCTCACTCAATGCCGAAACACCCACCTGGCAAAACAACGCGCGCCCTGAAGTATTCATCCCATTGCCTGTTTCACAGGAGCCGCCGGAGCCGCGCGAAGCCGAGACGTTTGCGCCCGGGCAACTGGTGCGCGTGGTTTCCCTGGCCAAACCAGGACGCCAGGGAACCATTCTCCAGTTACGTCCGATGGCAACCCTGCCCAGCGGAATTAAAGCCAACGCTGCCGAAGTGCGCCTCGAAAATGGGGAGCAAACCCTTGTGCCGCTCACCAATCTGGAAGTGGTGGGGTAAAATATACTGACCTACGCGAGGAGAATGAACATGGCCAACACATTTATTTTCGACGACGAAGAAGAGTCGCAGCCCACAATGGAAGCGCCGCAAGAATTTTCGTCTGATGAACTGGACGAGGATGGTGATGAAGAAGAGGAAGGTGAGGGTAGTAACCGCGCATTCCTTATTATTGCCATTGTCCTGGGCGTCATCATCCTGCTGACCCTGATTTGCGGAACCATCTTGGCGTTTACGGTCTTCATCCCCGCCCAAAATGCGAGGACGACGGAACAAGCTCTGGCGGCTTTCAGCGCAACTGAAACAGCGGTGATTGTTGAACAGACCGCCGTGGCCCAGTCATTTACTCCTACGCCAACCATGACCGATACGCCTACGCCAGAGCCAACCGCAACGCCTGTTATTTTGTTCCCGACCGAGACCCAACCTGTTGAAACGGTGGACCCGGCGACAGCCACTGTTCAGGCGCTTGAGACGCGGCTGGCCGAAGTCAACCGGACTGCTACCGCCCAGGCGACTTCGGGAACCACCACCCCTGCCGCTGGCGCGGGAACCCCCTCGCCGACTGCCCTCTCTCAAACTGGCTTTGCTGACGAGGTGGGCTTGCCTGGCTTGTTCATTGCGGCTGTCATCCTGCTGGCAGTTATCTTGTTGGCGCGCCGTCTGCGTCAAACACCCCTGGCGCGCTAATCAACTCAAAGAAAAACTCCCCCAGGTTGTATCAACACCTGGGGGAGTTTTGATTCAACCCTTCCCTGCTTCGCGTTGTTGCGGTTCTCTTGGCTGTCTGAGTGGCGTTTGCAGGAAGAAAGTGCTGCCCTTCCCCAATTGGCTTTCAAGCCAAACCTTGCCCCCATGTCGTTCGGCAATTGACCGAACAATAGCCAGCCCCAAACCGGACCCCTTTTGTTCGCGCGCTTCGCGCTGCCCGCCCCGGTAAAATTTTTCGAACAGGCGCGGCTGGTCGATAGGCGCAATGCCAATGCCGGTATCCTCCACTTCGAACTGTATTCCATCGCTGGTGACTTTCAATGAGACGCTGACCCGGCCGCCTTGCGGGGTGTATTTGATGGCATTTTCTACCAGGTTGTACATGGCCTGTTCGAGCAGCGCCGAGTCAGCCTCCACCAGGGGCATGGTGTTTTCGGGCAGGGTAAGCTCTAGGCTAATGTTTTTCTGGGCTGCCTGGGGCTGAAGTGTGTTGACAACCCGCTCTACAGTATCGGTGACAGGAACCATTTGCAGGTTCAAACCAACGCCAGCCTCGATGCGCCCCAGGTCAAGCAGGTTATTAACCATGCGCGACATGTTTTCGACACCAAACACAATTTTCTTTACATACCCTTGTTGTTGTTCATTGAGCGAGCCAACCATCTCCAGCATGGTTGCGTACCCGCGCATGAGCGTGAGTGGTGAGCGCAGGTCGTGACTCACGGTGCTGACGAATTCCGTTTTTAGCGTGTCCAGTTGTTTGAAGTGGGTAATATCGCGCAGAATGCACACCCGTCCCACCGGGCGGCCCTCGGCTACCACTGGCGAGGCCGTCGCCAGGTAAATCTGGTTGTTGAGCAAGGTGACTTCAGTCGAGAGTTTGTCGGGCGGCGCATCGATGCTCATAATCTCGATGAGCGGCTGCTGAGTGAGCAGTTTTTCGATGGGCTGGCCTTCGCCAGTCCCCACCGCCGCGCCCAGGGCCTGCCAGGCTGCCGGGTTCGAGAGCAGCAAGCGGTTGTACTGGTCAGTCACCAGCACAGGGTCGGGCGTGGATGCCAGGATGGCTGCCAGCCGCTGCCGCCCTACCTCGGCAGTGCGGAACAGGTGGTTGTTGGATGCGGCCAGCGCGGCCTGACCAGCCAAGGTGGTCAAGAAGCGCACATCGGCCTCAGAGAACAGACGCGGCTGGTCGAAACCGGCCCATAAAACGCCATAGTGACGATTCTCATGACGCAGCGAGACGGCCATCAATGAGGCGGGCATGGGCCATCCGGTGCTGATTTCCAATCCACGCGCGCGAAAAACATTGGTGAGAACCACCCGCTCTTGCTGTTGCGCCAACCGGAACATTTGGTCATCCAGGTAGGCATATTTTTCTTTCGAAGGGCCAAGCGCGAAGATGACCCCTTTTCCCTGTTCGGCGTCTTCTTCCAGCGGGGGCATGACCACCCGCACTGCGTTCGCGCCAGTTGCCAACACAGCTTCCATTACCGGCTGAATGGCGTCTTGCAAATCCAGGCTGGAGGCCACACCCTGGCTGACGAGCAGAAGGCGGTTCAACTCCTCCAGGCGCGATTGCAAACTGACGCGCATTTGCTCGAAGGCGCGCCGCAACTGGCCGACTTCGTCTACGCCATCGACAGTCATGGCATGATCGAGTTGTCCTTGAGCGATGCGCACCGCTTCGCTCGACAGGCTTTGCAGGGATGTGGTGACGGCTTTCAGGCCAAGCCGCAGCGAGACCAGCGCAACCACGGCCAGGGCCAGAATCATGACCGAAAGCGGGGTAGCAATATCCAAGGCGAGCTGCTGGGCTTGCTGGGCCGGGACGGTCAGTACCACCGACCACGACCGTCCGGCAACTGGCTGGTAGTAAACCAGATTGCGCGTCCCGCCCCGCGCGGTATCGTCGAAGAAACCGGCTTCCGTTTCCAGGCGGCCTGAATATAAACTCATTACCTGGCGGGCGACTGGGTGAAAAAGAATGCGTCCGCTCTCATCAAGCAAAATCCCCTCGCCGCCCAGTTCTTCAATCGATTTCAGGCTGTTGAGCATAGGCTGGGTGAATGGATTGCTCTCCAAGTCGGTGCGCGCCACGAGAACGCGCGCAGGCAGGCTGCTGCCGGGTTCCATAATCGCAACAATGAACGAGATGCGGGCCGGCTTCCCCGCCGCCGCGGGGGGGATGCTATAGGTCTGACTGAGAACGCCGTTCAGAGCCAGCTCGATGGCGGCATTTTCCTCCGGATACAGATTGAACGGGTGGCCGAAACCCGCTGGGTAACTTGCCAGAGTCTGTTTATTCCGGTCGAATACAAGCAATTGGTCGAAAAATGGGATGGAGTGGAGTTGTTCACCCAGCGTATTCGATAGAGACTCGCCTGATTCGGTCGCTACTTGTGGAATTTGGGCCAGGCGGGCGGCCAGGTTTTGTCCCGTTTCCATAAAGAACGGCACGCTTTGAGCGGCCAGCTCTGCCGTTCCTTTCATCCGTTTGCTCAACATCTCACGGGCCGAATTTCCAGCGACAAACCAATTGCCGACCAGAAGCGACAAGAGCAGCAGCATGGTTAACGCCCCGGTGCCGAACAAAAAACGCGCTTCGAGACTGCGTTCTGTTGGGGACGGCTGAAGTGGCAGCCGGTGTCCAAATGATGCCGGGAAAACAACTGCCAAGACTTGCGCAAAAACACCTCCGATGAGCAGTTCGCAGGCGATGGCCAGCGTTGCGCCCGGAGCGCTGGAAACGGCATAAATCAGGCTGTCAGCAATGGAGATGTTGCCCGGGTCAGCGACTGCCAGGAAGGAGTTTATGACGTAAACCGGGATGTAGAGAAGGGCGAGCGTAATAGACGCTGCCAGCGGTTGGCTGAGTAAACGAAAAGGACGGGTGCGATAACGCTGCCGAACTGCAATGCTGAACAGGCTTGCGAGCAGCGCAAATTCGAGGGGGGTAAAGATGCTATGCGAATCCCACAAGAAGCGCAGCAATCCCGCGCCCAGGCCAGTTAGGGCTGCCGCAAGCGGGCCGAGCATGCCACCGGCCAGCATCCATGGCAGCGCCGAAAGCAACATTAACGCCGGGCCTTTCAACTCTTGCGGCGAGTTGGGAACTAGCAGGGCGGCTTCTGCCGGGAGTCGCAGCCCAGGCGTTAGAGAAAAGACAACTTGCAGGAACAGGAAGGCGCTGAATATTCCCCAGGCGCGCCTCTGCCAGGCGGGCTGGAAGTGTCGCCACGACCAGATGTTCCAGGCAAGCAAACCCGCCAGCAGGAACCATCCTACCATCCCCACCAAAGATGGAAAAAGCAAGACAGGATAAGAATCGGGCAACCAAAGAATAATGTCCATAAATGGGAACGCTGCAAGAATCATGCCGCAACGGAGTGATTATAGCATGAGCAGTCAGATTTACCCCACAGGTCAAGAACGGAGTTAGAAGTCTCTCCATCTTCGCGCAAAAAAGCGTGAGTTCACAATCGGCATGACCAACAGGCGTGATTTCAAAAATCCTTGACGCGCCTGCTCCTCTGTAGTAAACTACCGTGCCTGTAAAAAACGACGCGGGGTAGAGCAGTGGCAGCTCGTCGGGCTCATAACCCGGAGGTCGCAGGTTCGAGTCCTGCCCCCGCAACTTTTGATGAACCATAGCCCCAAGGGGCTATGGTTTTTTTTGCTTTTCTCGCGCTTTTTTCTCCTCCTCGCCATTCCAAAAAGCCCTACCATGCCCTGTTTGCGCGTGGTGGATGCAAGCCCGCCGCGATGACCGAAATACAACAGGCACAGAGTCTCTTGCTAACCCTGGTAGAGATGGACGCGCTGCCTGGGCATTTATAATTTTTCGCTTACGACGCCGAAAGCCGCCTGGTCTCGGTCGCTGACAGCGGCACGATGGGCATTCCGGCGGGCTTTCTCATCGCCAAGACCAAAAAATACAAGTGGATGTACATCACCGGTTACGCCATCATGACCGTTGCCATGTTCATCATGCGGGGCTTCACCAAAGACACCCCGCCTGGCACAGAACAGCGCCGCCGACCTCGAAGCCGGTCTCAAACTGGTTTTCCTGGTCGGCGCGATTGGCATGGTCGCTGCGCTAGCGATGGTCATCACCATCCCTGAAGTCTCGATGGATGCCGAAGCGCCCGACCAAAAAGCCGCCCAATAAACGCCGGTCTTTGTCGTACAATTGGGGTTCAAGTTTAGGCTTGAACCCATTTTTCCCCCACATCCCCCATTTTCCGCGAAGTTCAGCAGGGGCAGGAGGAGCCATGTTCACCATCGACTTTGAACCCATCGGACGACGCGGGCCATGCCCGGCAGACCAATCCCTACTCGAAAGCGCCCGCCAACTCAACGTGGAGATCATCAGCATTTGCGGCGGCGTGGGCAGTTGCGGCCAGTGCAAAATTCAGGTGATTGCCGGGCAAGTCACCCCGCACACCTTTGATGAGGAAGCCGAACTCTCGGCCCGCGAACTGGAGCAGGGCTACCGGCTGGCCTGCCAGGTCTACCCGCTCAGCGATGTCAAAGTCCATGTTCCGCCCGAATCGCTGACCGCCCCCCAGCGGACGCAAGTCGAGGGCCTGGAGGTGGATACCGCTCCCGAACCTGCCGTTCGCGCTGTGGAGGTGGAACTGGCCGCGCCGACGCTTGCTTCACCCATCCCAGACGATGCCAACCTCATGACCGCCGTAGCGCAAGTTGCCAACTTGAGCCACCCCGTTATCGATTTCCACCTCCAACAGACTCTTTCCTGGCAGTTGCGCGACCTGGACTGGAAAGTTTCTGCGGCCCTCCGAGGGCAGGAAGTGATTGCCATAGCCGCGCCCGGCGCGAGATGGGTCGGCCTGGCCGTTGACATTGGTACGACCAAAATCGCTGCCTACCTGGTGGAATTGGAAACCGGCAAAACCCTGGCTGCCAGGGGAATGATGAACCCGCAAATCTCCTATGGCGAGGACCTGGTCACGCGCATTGCGGCGGCTGGCAGGTCCCCGGCAGAGGCCGCCAAACTGCAAAGCCTGCTGGTCGAAGCCCTCAACCAACTCGCCGCCGACCTGTGCGCCGAAACCGGTCTGGATACGGCGCACATCGTCGAGGCGGTGGTGGTGGGGAATACGGCCATCCATCACCTGTTCCTGAAATTACCCGTCAGGCAGCTTGGCCTGGCCCCATACGTCCCCGCCACCTGCGCCCCGGTCGAAATCAAAGCCCGCGAAATTGGCCTGGAACTGGCCCCTGGCGCGTACCTGTACATGCTGCCCAACGTGGCGGGCTACGTCGGCGCGGACCATGTCGCCATGCTGCTCGCCACCCGCGCCGCTGAGGCCGAAAAGACGACTCTCGCCATCGACATTGGCACCAACACCGAAATCTGCCTGAGCCACAAGGGAAAATTGACCAGCGTCTCATGCGCTTCTGGCCCGGCCTTCGAGGGCGCGCACATCAAATTTGGGATGCGCGCCGCGCCCGGGGCCATCGAGCATGTCCGGCTGGAAAATGACCGGCTGGAAATCCAGACCATCGGCGCGGAACCGCCGGTGGGCGTGTGCGGCTCCGGGCTGCTGGATGTAGTCGCCCAGTTGCGGCTGAACAACATCCTCGACCGTTCTGGGCGGATGGGTGAACATCCCCGCGTCCGCCGCCAGGGCGTAGCCGAGTTTATCCTGGCCGAGCGGCCCGGCCAGGAACCCGTCACCATCTCGCAGAAGGATGTGCGCGAGTTGCAGTTGGCCAAGGCCGCCATCCGGGCCGGGATTCAGGCGTTGGTGGCTGCCGAGGGCCTGGCCGAAAGCGACATCGAACAGGTCATCGTCGCCGGGGCGTTTGGGACGTTTATTGACATCCGCAGCGCCATCACAATTGGGATGCTGCCCGACCTGCCGCTGGAACGCTTCTCGCAGGTCGGCAACGCCGCCGGGACGGGCGCGCGCCTGGCGCTGGTTTCCCTCAGCCAGCGCGCCCAGGCCGCCGCAATCGCCACACGGGATGGGTATATCGAACTGGCAAGCGTACCCAACTTCCAGCACGCATTTGCCGAGGCCACGTATTTGTAGGCTTGAAGAGAACCTTTTCTCGAAGCGGGCGGCTTCGAAATGATAGAATCTATTCATGCCCAAGAGTCCCACGCTCGGTTTCATTTCTGCCTGGCCCATTTACCAGGGAACAACGATTGACCGCTATGCCCATTCCCTCATCCAGGGCATCAGCGCAGCAGCGCGCGAGGCTGAATGCAGCCTGCTGTTGGGCTGCGGCTTCAGCGTAACCGGAAACAGCCCGCAGCGGCGCAGTTTTTGGCCGGTTTCTGGCCCCGGCGTAGATTTTGTGCCGGTCGGCCCCTGGAACACTGATGGGCTGATTATTGTCCCCGATGAGTTGACCGAGAACCAATTGCAGTACGTCCGTGATTTGCAGGCGACCGGGTTTCCAGTTGTGTTTACCACTCCTGAAGGGCCTGGCCCGCTCGTCAAGGTGGATAACTCTCTGGGTATCTGGCAGGCCTTCGCGCACCTGATGGAGCATGGACACCGCCAGATTGCCTTCATCGCTGGCAACGCCAATGGGCGCGGAGATAGCCGCGAGCGTCTGGCGGCTTACCGCGAAGCCCTGACCGACGCCGGGCTGCCCATCGACGAACGCCTGATAGCCTTTGGCGAACACCGCCGCGAAAGCGGCGCGGCAGCCATGCGCCAAATTCTCGCCAGCGGTGCGCCGTTCAGCGCAGTCATCGCAAGCAACGACCTTTCGTGCCTGGGAGCCATCGAAGCCCTGACCAATGCAGGACGGCGCATCCCAGATGATGTGGCTGTGATTGGCTTCGACGATATTCTCGACGCCCGTTCGCTTTCCCCCTCCCTGACTACCATCCGGCACCCCACCTTTTCACTGGGACGCCAGGTGGTGCGCACCCTGCTGGAAATCATTCGCGGTGAACGAAAGGGCGATGTACAGGTGGTGGTGCCGCCCCGGTTGATTATCCGCCAGTCGTGTGGCTGCCGCCCCGGCCACCAGGAAACCCTCCAGGCGGATGAATTCTCGCTGGACAAACTGGCGCAAGAGATGGCCGAAGCCGCGCTTATCGATGCCCGCAACACCCCTCTGGAGGAACTCGAAGTTCAAACCGACGCTTTTTTGAAGGCCTTTACCGCCAGCCTGGGCCGGCGCGATGAAACTCCGCTGCTGACAGAAATCAAACGCGCCCTGGCGTGGACGGAGGAACGCGAGGAAGATGCTCATCTTTGGCAAGCCGCGCTGGGGGTTGTCTCACCCTGGTTGAATGCTCTGTCTGCCGGCGCAAGCCCCGTTTTTGCTGCCAGCCTGCTCGACCGCGCCCGACTCGAAATCAGCGACCAGATTCAGCGTCAGACTACGCGCTCGATGCTCCGGCATCTTGACATGACCGCCCAACTCGGTCAGTTGACCGCCGAGTTGCTCTCTGCGATGAACATCGAGCAAAGCGCCGAAATCCTGTCGCGCCATCTGCCATTGGTCGGGATAAAAAATGCCCTCGTCGCCCTGTATGAACCGGATAGCGAAGAGCCTGCCGCCAGCGCGGTCGTTCTGTTTGTAGCCGGGATGTCCGCCGCTTATAACGGTATCCGCTTCGAGCCGCGTAAATTCCCCATCACTTCGTCTCTGCCTGGCGCAAATTCCGAAATCTATCTCCAGGACCGCCCCATCCAACTAACCATCCTGCCGTTTCATGTTGATGAAACTGTATCTGGCTTTGTCGCTTTCGAGGCGCCCAATCCTGAATTGTGCGCTGCAATCGTCCACAACCTGGGCGCGGCCCTGCGTAACAGCCGCCTGTACCAAGACGCGCTCGAAGGCCGCCGCCTGGCCGAGGAAGCCAACCGGCTCAAGAGCCGTTTCCTTTCGATGGTCAGCCACGAACTGCGCACCCCGCTCAGCCTGATTGTCGGCTTGAGCGAAATGTCGCTGCGCGCCGCTACCATCGAGAAGCGAGACATCGAACAAATCAACATGAGCGCCCAGCATCTGGCGCGCCTGATTGGTGATGTACTCGACCTTGCCAGCAGCGAAGCCGGGCAATTGCGCATCCTGCGTGAACCGCTCGACCTGGCCGATGTGCTTCGGGTGGCCGCCAAAATCGGTGAGCAGTTGGCTGCAGAGAAAGGGTTGGCCTGGCAGGCCGACCTGCCCGCGCGCGGCCCCTGGGTGCTAGGCGACCGCACCCGCTTGCGTCAGGTGACGCTCAATCTCATCAGCAATGCTGTCAAATTCACGCCATCTGGCCGGGTGCGGCTAGCCGTTTCCATTAGCGAAGGCCAGGCCGTTATTTCGGTTAGCGATACTGGCCTGGGCATTCCTCCCACCGAGTTGGAGACGGTTTTCGGGGAATTCTATCGCGCCGAGCGGGCGGTCGAAGCAGGGGTGGCCGGCATGGGGCTGGGATTGGCAATTACAAAGGAACTAATAGAGCAGCATGGCGGGAAAATCGAGGCCATGTCGCCGGGGGAGTTTGGCTGTGGTTCAACATTTGTGTTCAGGCTGCCGATTCTTTCCAGCGGCCCCCCCCCCCCGCAGCCTTTCCCGCCGTTATCGCGGCAAGGCTCCAGCATAATGCTGTTGACCGAAAAAGGCGATTCGACCGAGCAATTGGCAACCTATTTGGAAAAACAGGGATTTGAACTTCACGCCTGCCGTGTTGATGAGCAGCCCGAATGGCTGGCGCAGGTCATGGCGCTGGCGCCCGCCGCGCTGATTTTGGGTGAAAACCTGGCCGCCCGCGAGGGTTGGGCAATCGCCGGTATTCTGAAACGTCAGGCCGCGACTGAGCATCTCCCTGTGCTGGCCTATTCGCTCAACGACCGCCAAAACCAGGGCGGACTGCTTGAACTAAACTACCTGCATAAGCCGCTCCAAGCCCAACAACTGGCAAGAGAACTGTCCCAAATCCTTGCGCCATCTGAAAAGCCCCAAACTGTGCTGGTTGTGGATGACGACCCGGGCATCCTCGAGATGCACTCGCGCCTGGTGGAACAGACCGGGCGCAAGGCGCTAACCGCCCGCAATGGGCGCCAGGCCCTGAATACGCTGGAACAAACCCATCCCGACCTGATTCTGCTCGACCTGAACATGCCTGAAATGGACGGCTTCGCCGTGCTTGACGAACTGCGCGCCCGTGAAAGCACCCGCGACATCCCGGTTATCATCCTTACCGCCCGCCTGCTATCAGATGCCGACCTGGAACGCTGCAATCGCGGCGTCGCCAGCATCTTGGGAAAGGGTTTGTTCAGCACGGAGGAAACGCTGAGGCATATCGAAGCCGCCCTCGAACGACGCAATGCCCTGGGCGGGGCCACCCGCCAACTCGTCCGGCGCGCAATGGCGTTCATCCACGCGCATTTTGCCGAATCTATTTCCCGCGAAGAAATTGCCGCCCATATCGGAATCAGCCCCGATTACCTGACCGATTGCTTCCGCCAGGAGTTGGGGATTACCCCGATTACCTACATCCGCCGCTATCGCATTCGCCAGGCCTGCGCATTGCTCAGAAACACCGACCAATCGATTACCCAAGTGGCAATGAATATCGGTTTTAGCGACAGCGCTCACTTCACCCGCACCTTCCTGCGTGAAATGGGAGTTACGCCTAAAGCCTACCGGCGCAAATAACACCGCTTTTGGTCAAAAACCCCCCGCTTTACAGCAAGACCTGATTGCCAGCCACCCCTATAATGGCGATGTCTCACGAGGCATCGTCTTTTTTTTATAAAGGAATTAACCAATGGATACCCCTGACCCGCCAACCACCCTTCTGGTCATCAGTAATGACGAACGCCTGGCTTACCTGCTCAACCGCTATGCCGAGCAAAGCGGATGCCGGGTGATTCAGCGCCCGTCTGCGCCCTGGGTGGCCGAAATTCGCCAATTGAAGCCATCCGCCATCATTTTTTCATCGCTCGAAATCTTGCAAACCGCCCAAACGCTCATTGAAGATTTATCTGTGGCCGAAGTGCCCGTGCTGGCTTGCGTTGCGTTGGCAGATGAAGTCCGCGCTCGTGAATTTGGAGCCGATGCCTGCCTGGTGCACCCGCTAACATACGAGAATTTCCAGGGGGCGTTGTCGTCTGTTTGCCCGGGAAAGCCCAATTCATCTGGCTTTCAGGCAAAAATCTCCGGCTTTTAGGCAAGCCTGGCCACGCGCGGTTTCCTATAATCCAGAAAGATGGGAGTATTTTCATCTCGTCCAGATTGGTGAACAATTGTCACCAATACCCAAACAAGTTTTTGAAAAGGAGAAGAGCATCATGAAAAAGTTCGCATCTCTAATTGCGCTCATCACTGTGATGAGCCTTGTTCTCTCGGCCTGTGGCGGAGGCGCGGCAACCCCGGCGACGGTGGTTGAGCCAACGGCTGCCCCTGCCGAACCTGTTCCTGCGCCTACCCAAACCCCACCCCCTGCTCCTGCAGCCGAGGCTTTGGAGACCCTGGTCATTTGGGCCGATGATACCCGCACCCCAATCTTACAAGGGCTGGCAGACGAATTCCTCGCCGAGTACAACGTCAAACTTGTCGTCGAGGACCTCGGCGTTGTCCAAGATATTCGCTCTCAGGCAATCATTGCTATTCCGGCAGGCAAGGGGCCTGATATTTATATCGGCGTCCATGACTGGTTGGGGGCGTTGGTTGCCAGTGGTCTCGTTGCTCCTATCGACTTAGGTGAAAAACAGGAGGCTTTTGTTCCTTCCACCCTGGAGGCTTTCACTTACACCGATGGAAAGCTCTACGGCATGCCCTATGCAACGGAGAACATTGGTTTGTTCTACAACACCGACCTGGTCCAAACCCCGCCTGCGACTTGGGATGAATTGTTGCAAATTGGCCGCGACCTCAAGGCTGCTGGCAAGGTGGAATACGCCACGGCAATTTCTTCTGGCGCGCTATATAACGCCCTCCCGCTCTGGACGGCCAATGGAGGGTACATTTTTGGCAAGACCGAGAGCGGCGCCTGGAATCCGCAAGATGTGGGTATCGATAGCGAGGGCTTCATCGCCGGAGTTGCCTGGATGAAATCGGCTGTTGACGAGGGTCTTATTCCCGCCAATTTCGACTACGAGACAGCCCACTCGTTGTTTGAGACCGGAAAAATGCCGTTCTTGATGGCTGGCCCCTGGGCCTTGGACCGGATTCGCAAATCGGGTGTACCTTACGCCATTGCTACCAACTTCCCCGACAATGGCGCCCCCTTCAGCGGCGTGCAGGGTTTCTTTGTCAACCCCTATAGCAAAAATGTGCTGCTGGCCCAGGCCTTCCTGACCGAGTACATTGCCACAGAAGACATGATGATGCAGCTCTACAAATCGGGCAACCGGCCCTCGGCGTTCAAATCCGTTTTGGAAAACACCGAGGATGCTGACCTGAAGGCAATGGGACAGGCTGGAGTCAACGCTATTCCGATGCCAAACATCCCCGAAATGGGTTCGGTATGGACGGCTGCGGATAATGGAATTACCCTTGCAATTACAGGCAAAATGACCCCCGAAGAGGCGATGAAGGACGCTGCCAAACAAATTCGTGACCTGATTGCTGGCGCGCTGGCGGGCATGGTCAACCTGCCTGGCACCTGGCAGGACCAGGTTGGCTGTGGCGGCACCTGGGACCCCGCTTGCCAGGCCACTTCTATGAAAAAGGGCGAGGATGGTCTCTATAGGCTCACTGTAAGTCTAAAAGCGGGTTCTTACGAGTATAAAGTCGCCCTGGATGGCGCCTGGACTGTGAATTACGGTTCGGATGGCAAGCAGGATGGGCCAAACTACAAGTTGGACTTGACGGCTGATTCAAAGGTAACCTTCACTTACGACCCGAATACCAAATTGGTGACGACCTCGGTAGAATAAATCTCAAAAAGAAGGCCGGGGAGCTCCTCGGCCTTCTTTTCTCACCTTCCCTTTTCGCGCCAAGAAGTAATAAGGATAGTGAAACATGGCTGTTTTCAAACAACAAACTTCCCATCCAACGAAAGTTTCATCATCCATGCCGGGGCTGTTGGCACGCCTGGCGTTGTTGGCTATATTGGATAGCGCGGTTGCCTGGTTTGCCTATCGTTTAATGTCGTTGGGGTATTTCCCATTCGGGGCCGCTGTCCTGATAATTACGGTTGGTATTAACCTGATTATTCTCATCAAAAAGGCATACCCTTTGCGCTGGATGGTGGTGGGGCTGGTATTGATGGTATTGTTTACCATTTACCCAATTGTTTTTACCATTTGGGTTTCCTTTACCAATTATGGTGAAGGCCATCTCGTCACTCAAGAACAGGCAATTGCCCAAATCCTGAAAATAAAATATCTCCCTGAGACGGGACAGTCATACAAGTGGACGGCATATCGGTCTGCTGAAGGAGAGTATGCCCTTTGGCTTCAAGACGCCGCCGGAAATGGATACCTGGCAAAGCCCGGAGAACCCCTCCTCCAGCCTGGGCCGGGCGAAGCGGGAGTAGGAGAACTGGACGAGAAGGGAATCCCAAAAACCATTGAAGGCTATCAAAGGTTGAGCGTTCTGCTGGCCGCGACAGATAAAAACCTGACAGAGATTCTGTTCGGCGAAGCAGGCAAAACCATCCAGATTCGCTCTCCAGGCGAGGCCGCCGAGTTGCTGCCGTTATATGTGTACGATTCGGAAAGAGACGCGATGGTCAACCAGGAAACCGGCGTCTCTTACCGAAACTTGCGGGGCAAATTTACTGCCCCGAATGGGGATACCCTTCAGCCCGGTTTTATCGCCCCGGTTGGATTCTCCAACTTCCGAGATTTCTTCCTCAGCCCGGCTTTGCGAGGCCCACTCTTGCGCGTGACCGCCTGGAACTTTGGTTTTGCTTTCTTCAGTTTGTTACTGAATTTTTCATTGGGGCTTGCAATTGCCGTCTTGTTCAACGAACCGCGCTTCCCTTTCAAGAAAATCATCCGTTCCTTGCTGATTATTCCCTACACCGTCCCGGCCCTCATCACCATTCTCATCTGGCGCGGCATGATGAACCCTCAACTTGGAGTCATCAACCGCGCCATAAATACCTGGTTTGGCTGGTCCCCGCCCTGGTTCACCGATGAGTGGTGGGCAAAAATTGCCATCCTGCTGGTCAATTTATGGCTGAGCTATCCTTATTTCATGTTGATTTGCAGCGGGGCGCTGCAATCCATATCAGAAGATTATTACGCTGCCGCCCAGGTGGACGGTGCCAGCGGCTGGCAACAGTTCAGGTACATCACATTGCCGCTTTTGCTGGTTGCGGTGGGGCCGCTGCTGGTTGCGTCGTTTACATTCAACTTTAACAACTTCAACCTGATTTACCTGTTCAATGCCGGAGGCCCGCCAATTGCCGGAGCGCCTACCCCAGCAGGGCATACAGACATCCTGATTAGTTACGTTTACAATCTTGCCTTTTCGGGCAGCCGTGGCATCAATTATGGTTTCGCCTCGGCCATCACAATTATTATTTTCTTTATTGTTGGCGCAATAACGCTCTTCCAATTCCGTTATACCCGTATGTGGGAGGAGGTCAGTGAAAATGTCTAGCCTGTCTTCAGTTCGACAAGCGCAAAATTCTGCCAGGCTGCGGCGCAATTTTAATATTGCCATTCGCCTGTTGATTGCAGCCATCTTAATTGCTTTTTCGATTTTTCCTATTCTGTGGATGATTTCTGCATCGTTCAATCCGACCGGCTCCCTGGCGACCCAGACCTTAATCCCTCCGAATGCCGGGTTGGATAACTATCAGAAGTTGCTGACCTCCAGAGAATTCCCTTTTTGGACGTGGATGTGGAATTCCATCAAAATTTCCTCTCTGACATCCGTGCTTTCCCTGACCATTACGACCATTGCAGCCTATGCTTTTTCCCGTTTTCGCTTTCGCGGCCGCATCACCATGCTCAAGGGCATCATGCTCATCAATGTTTTCCCAACATTGTTGGCGCTGGTCGCCACGTTCTTGATGATTTCGCAACTGGGCGATGTATTACCCGCTTTTGGGTTGAATACTCACGCCAGTCTCATTCTGGTCTACTTGGGCGGAGCGATGGGCATTAACATCTGGCTTATGAAGGGTTACATGGATACCATCCCGCGCGATATTGATGAGTCGGCAATGATAGAAGGCGCTTCAGATTGGCAGATATTCAGCAAGTTGATTCTGCCGCTTTTGCGCCCCATCCTGATTGTGATTGCCATCATCAACTACATCGGCACGTATGGTGAGTTTGTCTTGGCGCGGGTATTGCTCAAAAGCACCGACCAGTACACACTGATGGTAGGCCTTCAGATTTTTGCCGGGGCGCAATTCCAACAGCGCTGGGGCGTTTTTGCAGCAGGCGCATTGCTGGGCGCTCTACCAATCATGATTATCTATCTTCTGCTACAGGACCAAATCATTGGCGGCCTGACGCAAGGCGCTGTGAAAGGATAAGAAATGACTTTTCATAAGCCAACAACGATATGGATGAGCCTCTTGATTATTCTGGGGATGGCGAGCAGCATGATTGGGTGCAACCCAGCCACCCCACCTGCTGTATCTGTCACTCTTGAACCGCTGTCCACGCCGACCTCGGTTCCAACGCCGGGGCCGGCAGCCATCCAAAACTCTGGTTTTGAACAGCAGGATGCCAATGGCCTGCCGATCGGTTGGAGCAACACCGGCTTGGAGACAGCCATCCAACTCGAAAAAAATGGCCATTCTGGAACGCTTCGCCTGACCCACAAGGCTGCCCAAGCCTATCAAGTCGAGACTTCCCAGGTTGTTACCGGGCTGGCCGACGGCTGGTACACATTACGCGCATGGACACGGTCAAGCGGTAAGAACGAGGTCTATCTCGCTTTGCAGTGCGGAAGCCATGAAAGCCGGGTTAATGTGCCTTCCAGTATGCCGGGCTATCGCTGGATACAACTGACGGTCTCTAGCGAGGTTGTCGGGGGGCAATGCGTCATCGTGTTACATTCGTTTGGGCTGGCTGGCAGCTGGGCAAGTTTTGACGATATTGAACTTGTGCCAGGTCAGGCCAGGCTCTCCGTATTGGGGGCTGATATTTCGAGCCTGAAAAAATCAGAAGACTTGGGAGGCATCTACAAATATAGCGATGGCACATCGGCTGACGCGCTGCAAATCCTCAAAGATAACGGCCTGAATTATGCCCGCCTGCGTGTATGGGTGGACCCGGCGGATGGGTATCATAACAAAACCCAACTCCTGGCGATAGCACCCAGGCTGAAGCAGCAGGGCATCAAATTATTGGTGGACTTTCACTATTCGGACGATTGGGCCGACCCTGGAAAGCAAAATAAACCTGCCGCCTGGAACGATTACGACTTCGAACAGCTCAAGCAGGCGGTTTATGACCATACTTACGATGTCTGTAGCAGCCTGGCCGCGCAAGGCGCCGCTCCCGACATGGTACAAGTGGGGAATGAGATAAATGCCGGAATCCTATGGCCGGATGGGGCGCATGACCACATGGATAACCTCGCCGCGCTCCTTACCACCGGCTATCAGGCCGTCAAAGATTGTTCCCCTTCCACCCTGGTCATGCTGCATATCGCCGACGGCGGCAAAAATGACATGGCGCGTTGGTTTTTCGACAACCTGGCTCGCCGCAAAGTTCCCTTCGACGTAATTGGCCTTTCGTTTTACCCCTATTGGCACGGCAGCCTGGCCCAGTTGCAGGTCAACCTGAACGATATCTCGGCTCGTTACAACAAAGATGTCTTGGTGGCTGAATTTGCCTATCCTTTTACCCCGCTCGACCAGGACGGGTATCCGAACCTGTTTACCCACAGAATGATGATAGATGGCTATTTGTATACTCCAGAAGGCCAGAGGCTTATGCTCAGGGATGTGATGTCGGTTGTTCGGGCAGTACAGAACGGGCGCGGACTAGGCGTTTTCTATTGGGATGCAACCTGGACGGCTGTGCCTGGCAATGGCTGGGACTCTAAAAACCCAACATCAGGAAACCCCTGGGAAAATCAGGCTTTATTTGATTTCGAGGGCCGGGCCTTGCCAGCGCTGGCCGAATATCTCAATCCATAAACCATCATCTACCATCACTGTCAGCATGAAAAGACAATTATGAGTACGTTTTACCTCAACATCGTCCACCGGCCCGAGATGGTGCCGGAATACATCCAAAAAGAAGCCGAGCAAGGCAAGGTCGAAGACCTGAGGCGATCCTCGGTGCTGCAAGAATCGCTCGATATTTTTCGCAATCAGCAGCAAATTGCCCACGAGAACGGGCTGCGCACCACCATCCAGATGACCTACGCCAGCCTGTTCAACACTGATGCGGTGGCGATTGCGAAAGAACACCATGAACAATTCGGCGACGAAATCGGTTCGACCTTTTTGGGCCTCCAGTGCGCCGAGTTCCGTGAAAAGTTCAAATCGAAGGAACTCGCCATCTGGCTATTCTCGATGGAAGACAAGCGCAAAATCGTCGATGAAGTCTTCGGTAAATTTTATGAAGTCTTTGGTTTTTACCCCACTTCGACCGGCTCTTACTACATGGATGCCGAACTGGTCAACTACATCAAAGAAAAATACCCAATGGTCAAGGCCGCTGTGGCAACCTGCTGGGAGGAAGGCCCAAAGGCGTACTGGAACGCCAACAACTCGTGGTACACGCTGATGGACGGCGGCCCCTGGAATCCGTGGATTCCGTCGAAACGCAACATCCACTGCATTGCCTCAGACGAAGCCGACGA
Source organism: uncultured Anaerolinea sp. (assembly GCA_964422545.1). Taxonomy (GTDB): domain Bacteria; phylum Chloroflexota; class Anaerolineae; order Anaerolineales; family Villigracilaceae; genus UBA5195. The sequence continues at coordinate 373,771 of CAYRBO010000002.1, forward strand.
CATCGGCATCGTTGCCATTCCGCACCTTTCACGCGACCTGATGGCCGTTTTCGACGGCCCAGGGTCATACTATGGCACGCATCCGCAGAACATTTTGCGCGGTATGGTTTATGAAAACCACGAAATCCCCTATTTCAAGAATATCGTTGACCAGTATCGCGCGATGGTTAAATACAATCGCGGCTACGCTTACAATATGATGTACGTCGGCCCCGGTTGGATGAGTAAGGGCGGGCGTTGGGAAGCTGATTACGCCTTCCTGCTCAAGAGTTACAAAGACGGCATGGCCTATTACGGCGAACTGAAGCAACAGGGCCTATTGCAAGACCTTACCATAAGCGAATTTGCCGATGTCTACCGCCAAAACCGGCCTTACACACGCCCCGAATGTACGCTCTGGAAGGATATTCTCTACGGCTCGCAGCGCCAGATGTTCTGGTATGCCGACCCCAACATGCGTTTCTGCCTGGATATGAATCAGGGTGGCGCAATGGTGGACCTGCGGCCCTACGCCGCAAAACTGGCGCGCCCTTGCGGGGTGGGTACTAAAGCCAATCAAGACGCTTCCTACCCCTTCCTGGTGCAGTCGCTTTACCGGGCAGGTTTTTTTACCCATTACGCCGGCGAAGGCTCGGTCAAGAGTTGCAAAATTGCGGTCGGGAGCGAACAGGTTGATTTATGCGCCTGCCGCACCCAGGCCTCCTTTTCGGAGGAAGGCGATACCCGTATCGTGACTCTCGACCCAGTCACGATAGAGTTTGACGGATTGAGCGCCCGGGTGCAGAGCATTTTTCGTTTGACGGAAGGCAGCGGCGAGGTTGAAATCATCCGCCGTATTCTGGATTCGACCAACCCCGACGCCGTTTTCTCCATCGACGAATACATCACCGCCTGCTACGGCACCACCGAATACCCCGAAGACCTGACCGGCGTTCGCCTGACCCTGGTTGCAGCAGACAAAACAGAATCCATTGAATACGCCTACCGATGCCGCGAGGCCGAGGCCGAAAATGTCCAGTTCGTCGAGGCAATCATCCCGCCTGTTGATACGCGCCTGACGATGCGCGCCGATGGCCCCGCAGCCGGGTACTTCCGCGAGGGCTTTTCTTTCTCGCCCATGTACACCCTCGGCATCAAAAAAACTGTCAAAGCAAAAGGAGAACTGCGCACATGGCTCAAGGTCGCAAAGGCAAGTTAAATTACCGCTGCCCGCGCTGTCTCATGCGCGAAATTGATATGGACATGCTCTATGACCGGGACAAAGACGAGTATTACTGCCTGCGCTGCTCGTTCGTAGGTGATGAAAAAGAAATCCAGCGTCTAAATGCTCAGTTCCGTGAGAAATATCGCAGCCGGATGATTCGGATTACAGATTTTTAAAATAGTGATAGAAGAATGAAGTTGCCTTCCAATTCCACGCAAGGGACGCTGCCCATTCGAGGCGCAGATATTTCCAGCCTGAAAAAATCTGAGGACAAGGGCGGCATTTATTATGATGAAAACGGCGCGCCAGGTGATGCGCTCAATATCTTGCGCGAGCATGGGCTGAATTACGCCCGCATACGGGTCTGGGTCGATTCGCCAGATGGCTATCACGGCAAATCCCAATTGTTGGAGATGGCAAAGCGCTGCAAGGCCAACCAACTCAAACTGCTGGTAGATTTTCACTATTCAGATACCTGGGCCGACCCTGGCAAACAACCCAAGCCCAAAGCCTGGGAATCTCTCGATTTCGATGGTCTTAAGCAGGCTGTTTATGACCACACCTGCGATATTTGCAACGCCCTGAAAGCGCAAGGCACGCCGCCTGACATGGTACAGGTTGGCAACGAAATCACCAACGGCATGTTGTGGCCAGACGGCAAGAACGACAAAAATTTCGACAACCTGGCTGCGCTTGTCAAAGAAGGCATCCGCGCCGTGCGAGATTGCTCACCCAAAACGCTGGTCATGCTGCACGTGGATAACGGTAGCAACAACGAAATGTGCCGCTGGTGGTTCGATAACATGCTCCAGCAGGGTGTCGAATTTGACCTGATTGGCGCATCATATTATCCCTACTGGCATGGCACGCTGGCTGATTTGCAGAACAATCTTAACGATATTGCCCTGCGATATGACAAGGATATTGTGGTAGTCGAAACCGCCTACGCTTTTACCTCGAAAGATTGCGACAACTACGAAAACGTCATCACCACGCAGGAACAACCCGGTTATCCCTTTACGCCCGAAGGCCAGGCCAGAATGCTGGGCGACATCATGACCATCGTGCGGGGGGTGCCAAACGGGCGCGGCATCGGCATCTTTTGGTGGGATGCCACCTGGATAGCCGTCCCCGGCAATGGCTGGGACCCGGAACAACCCTCATCGGGAAACAACTGGGAAAACCAGGCCTTGTTCGACTATGAGAGCCGTCCGTTGCCGGCAATGGGCGTGCTGGGCAGGCTATAGAGTATTTTACATATTTTGGGTCAGCAGGTACAAAACTGCCGGAAGAACGAGACACAAGCAGCAGAACAGGACAAAGGCCGCCACGCAGCCCCACGCCAGGCCAGGACGCCAAATTCTTCTGGTTCTAACCAAATACATCTTACACGATGACCGTCGTTCTGCCAAAAGTGAGAGAGATTCGTTTGCGTCGCATTTGCCTGAAAACGCACGATGCAGGAAGCGAAGAAAGAATCGCTCACGATTGCGCCCAACATAGTCATGCCCTGCTTTGTTGGCATGACCAACGAGATTGAAAAGGCTCTATTCTTGCGCCGTTTTGATGTGCCATTTTGGGCCTTGACCGATGCGTTTGGCGCGATATGATAAAATCAAACCAACCCAGGCGATGAGGCTCGCCGTAACCGTCCACTGGACTGATGGCCTCTACTGAAAGCATTCTTTCAGTAGAGGCTCTTTTATTGCCGGAGTTCCTATGTTAGAAGCGAGGCTATGGAAAAATTCCTGATTATCTCCCTCGGCGCCATATTGGGCGCCAACGCCCGTTATTGGCTGAGTGGCTGGGCAGCGGAAAAATTCGGCGCGGCCTTCCCGTATGGCACGCTGATCGTCAACCTGACGGGCTGCTTCGGGCTGGCGGTCTTTGTCACCCTCATCACCGACCGCTTTTTGGTAGACCCCAACCTGCGTATCTTGGTCACAATCGGTTTTTTTGGCTCCTATACCACGTTTTCGACATATACTTATGAAAGCGTGAACCTGATTCTGAACGGTCAGCCCTGGCTGGGATTGTTGAACCTGTTTGGCAGCAGCATCTTGGGCGCGCTGGCCGCCGTTGCGGGCATTTTACTTGCCCGGGCAATCTGATTCAAGGAGGCTCGCCATGACCCCAAAACTCAACGAAAATGCGCAGCGTCTTGCCATTTACATCGGCGAAAGCGACCGTTGGCGCGGCAAGCCGCTCTATGCCGCTATCCTTGAAACCCTCAAAAAAGAGAAAATCGCCGGGGCTACGGTGGTGCGCGGGGTGGCCGGGTTTGGGGCGCATTCCCACATCCATACGGCGGCCATCCTGCGCCTCTCCGAAGACCTGCCGCTCATCATCCATGCCATCGATACGCCAGAAAAAATCGAAAAGGCCATCGAACTGGTCAGCCCAATGGTGAGCGAGGGATTGATAACAGTGGAAGATGTTTGCGTCGTCCGCTATACCCATCGCTATCTGAATCCCCTACCCGCCGACCGGCTGGTGGAAGAAGTGATGACCCGCGAGGTAGAGACGCTCTCGCCGGACATGTCTGTGGCTGAGGCATGGCAAAAGATGCTCGATACGCTCATCAAGGCCATGCCAGTCGTGACCGAGAGCGGCCAGGTTTTGGGCATGTTAACCGACGAAGATTTGCTCGAACGCGCCGGGGTGCAGCAACGCCTTTCGGTGGCCGAGCGGCTCGATGAGCAGCTGCTCGCCGAAGAAATCGCCCGTCTGCGCCAATCTCCGCTTAAGGTGGCCGAGGTGATGACCCAACCAGCCATCACGGTCAAAGCCCGCGATGCGCTCGGCCTGGCGGCGGCGCGCATGGCAAAAGAGGGCATCAAACGCCTGCCAGTGCTAAATGAGCAGGACAAATTGGTCGGCGTCCTCTCGCGGGTGGACATCTTGCGCTTGCTCACCGAAAAACCTGCCGGGAAGATGACGGCCCCGCTCGGGGCGGCTCAAAGCGTGCGAGACGTGATGTCGCCGATGATTCCCGCGGTGCGGCACGATGACGAACTGGCCGATATTGTGGAAAAAATGCTTGAAAGCGGTTCGCACCGCGTCATCGTTCTGGATGAGGCCGGAAAAGCCATCGGGCTGATTAGTGATTCGGACGTGGTGGCGCGCATCCAGCCCGCCCAGCGCCGCGGGGTGCTGGCCGCCTTGCTGGGAAATTCCAACGCGCCCTCTAATACCGTCACCGCATCCGAACTGATGTCCCCTGGCGTTCTCACTGCTCGGCCCGAAACGCCGCTCGTTACAGCCGTCCGAATGATGATGTCGCCCAAGCGCAAATGGCTGGTAGTGGTAGACGAAAATGACCGCCCGCTCGGCCTGGTAGACCGCCACATCCTGCTGCGGGCGCTGACTTCGGGCTGAAAGTTGCAGACCTGTGGCCTGCCACAGCCTTTGCCACCGCTCCGCGTGTTCAGCATCCATGCGCGCGGAGCGGGTTGATTTCACCCCCTGGTGTTCCAGGTAAAGCCAGATTTTCTGCCACCATCTTGCGGGGTGGATGTCCACTTCGCGCACAAGTCGGCGTGGACAGAGAGTCACCAGTCAGCCGCAGGCCGCGCCCCTGACCCGCTCCTCGTCTATCATAATGACTGCCCGCTCGGTGAGAGCCAGCGGGCAATTTGGGGCTTCCGACAGACGGAAAATTTTCAGGAAAGGGCGGGTGATGCGCGGCTGGAAGGTCATTCCCAAGGGGCAGCCCCGGCGAAGAGGGCAAAAAATGCACCGGTGAATATATACTTGTCCAGGTTCTCCTTAACAATCATGAACCAGACGATTCAACGTCTCCACTAACAATCTATGCTCCACCGCATGAACGCGGGCCTGGAACTGCTCTAATGTTTCCCCTGGCTGGAAGAAAATCTCCTGGCTGGCAAGGACGGGGCCATTATCGACGCCTTCATCGGGGACGAGGTGAATCATTACGCCGCTGCGGTCGATTTCTCCGTTTTGCCAGGCTGCGTAGGCGCGTTCGATGGCATGGGTGCCGGGAAACGTTCCAGGCAGGGCAGGGTGCAGGTTGATGACGCGATTTGGGAAAACAGAAAGAAAGTTGGATGTTAGCAGGCGCATCCAGCCAGCGAGAACAATGTAATCAGGTAGACAGGTAGACACGTAGGCGGCGAGGCGGGAGTCGTAATCGCGGCGGGATTCGCCGTCAGCTTTGGGGAAGGCCATCGCAGGCACGCCAGCGCTGCGGGCGCGGGCGAGGCCATAAGCGTCAGGTTTGTTCGAGATAACGGCGACAACGGCTGCGGGGAGTTCGTTCCCTGCGCAGGCGTCGAGAATGGCCTGGAGGTTGGAGCCGTTACCAGAGATGAGGACAACCAATCGAGCAGACATTTTCCAAACCGATTTAGTGATGGAATAGACGCACGCCAGTAAAAGCCATCACCATGCCATAATCATCGGCGGCGGCGATGACATCGGCATCGCGGGTGGAGCCGCCGGGTTCAAAAACGTATTTGACGCCAGACGCGGCGGCGCGATGGATGCTATCAGCAAAGGGGAAGAAGGCATCAGAGCCGAGGGCTACATCGGTCAGACCGTCGAGCCAGGCGCGTTTTTCGCCGGGGGTAAGTTGGCGCGGGAGTTCGGTGAAAATCTCAGGCCAGGCAGCCTTTTCACGTGGAGTAATGTCATCGCGCAGGAATTGGTCAATCGCATTATCGCGTTCAGGGCGTTTGATTTCAGAACGGAAGGGCAAGGAAAGCACGGCGGGATGCTGACGCAGCCACCAAAGGTCGGCTTTTTGCCCGGCAAGACGGACGCAATGCACCCGCGACTGCTGCCCGGCGCCCACGCCAATTGCCTGTCCATCTTTGACGAAGGCCACCGAGTTGGATTGGGTGTATTTGAGCGTAATCCAGGCAATTTGCAGGTCACGCAGGGCCGCTTGAGGCAGATTCTTGTTCCTGGTGACGAGGTTGCTGAAATCGGCAGCGGTAACGGAGCGAGTGTGGCGGCCCTGCTCGAAGGTTACACCGAACACGTCACGGGTTTCGGTTGCGGGGGCTTCGTAGGATGGGTCGATTTGGACAACGGCATATTTGCCCGCCTTCTTTTTCTTGAGAATTTCGAGCGCTTCTGGCTCGTAGCCGGGCGCGATGACGCCATCCGAGACTTCGCGGGCAATCAGTTTGGCGGTGGGGACATCGACCGTGTCGGAAAGAGCGATGAAATCGCCGAAAGAACAGAGCCTATCCGCTCCGCGGGCGCGCGCGTAGGCGGCAGAAAGTGGGCTGAGTTCGGCATCCTCCACAAAGTAGATTTTCTTGAGCGTCTCATCGAGCGGCAGGCCAACCGCTGCACCCGCCGGGCTGACATGCTTGAACGAGGCCGCGCCTGGCAATCCGGTGGCGGCTTTCAGCTCGCGGACGAGTTGCCAGGCATTCAGCGCATCGAGCAGGTTGATGTAACCGGGCGAGCCGCCCAGAACGGCAATAGGTAATTCAGAACCATCGCGCATGAAAACGCGGGCGGGGGATTGCTGGGGATTGGTGCCGTAGCGAAGGGGGATGGTGTTCATTTTGTGATTCTCCGATTGGATGATTTGGTGATTAGCGGAGAATTGTCTTGCCCAAGCCGGGAGTTAGTTCGCCAATCACAAAAGTCTCTTCAGGAAGGCGTTGTTGAAACTCAGTAACAGATTCCTTGCCGACAATTGCCACCATGCCAATTCCCATATTGAAGACCCGGTACATTTCATCGGTGGAAATATTCCCTTTTTGCTGGATAAGATTCCAGAGCGGCGGCACGGGCCAGGAGCCCAAGCGGATAACGGCATCGAGATGACCAGGCAACACGCGCGGGATGTTTTCGATGAATCCACCGCCGGTCAGATGCGCCAGGGCTTTCAAATACGGAATGTTGATTACTGAATACAAAATTTGGAAGTAGGAGCGATGCGGGGCAAGCAGCGCATCAGCAAGTGGAATGCCCAGTTCAGGAAAGACCGTTTCGAGCGGAGTCTCGGCAAACACCTTGCGGATGAGAGAATAGCCGTTGGTATGCGGCCCGGAAGAACGGAGACCTATCAGTATATCCCCAACTTTCAGCGCCGAAACACGCGGCAAAATCCGCTCCCGCTCCAGCACGCCGACAATTGTCCCGGCGACATCGAACTCGCCCGGCTGATACACACCCGGCATCTCAGCCGTCTCACCGCCGAGCAGCGCCATCCCGGCCTGCTGACAAGCCTCGGCAATGCCGGTCACCACTTCAGCGGTTTGTTCGGGGTTGAGCCGGGAAGTGGCAAAATAATCCATAAAAAACAGCGGCTTCGCGCCCTGAACGAGAATATCGTCAATGCAGTGATTAACAATATCATGACCAATACTGCGATAACGACCAACCGCAGCCGCCAGTTTGACCTTCGTCCCAACCCCATCGGTGGAAGCCACCAGCACCGGGTTTTGCATCTGCTTCAAGGCCGAGACATCGAACAGGCCGCCAAACGAACCAATCCCAGCCAACACGGCGGGGGTGTAAGTGGCCTTAACAGCATCTTTCATCAGTTCGACCGCGCGATTGCCGGCATCGATGGAGACGCCGGATGCAGCGTAAGCGGAATCAGATTCGGGAGCGGATTTTGAAACGGAATAACGGATCGCTGCGCCGGTCGGCGATGGGATTTCAACCAGTTTAGTGGCGGAACTAATAGAGTTGAAGCGGATGGGCGGCACGTTCGATTTGCCACCCAGCGGTGGCAAGACCATTCCGGGCGCAACACGAATGAACCGGTACAGATGTTTTTGCCATTCCTGCACATCACGAGCGGGGAGAATGCGCCGAGGACGCAGCCGAGTCAGGCCAAAGTTATAAATCATCCCTACCTGGCTTCCGGTAGCTGTCAGGTACGTCAAAACCTGGGCAATCTCTTCGTTCCCAATCGGGCGAGAGAGCGACTTACACTCCACCACCAACCGCTCTTCTATCCATAGATCGAGTTTGAGATACCCCACCATTTTATTGGCAACCCAAACCTCGACTCGCTTTTCCATCTCAACCGCCAACCCGGCCTCCCGACACAATTCAGCCAGGCGGCGTTGGTAAAACTTCTCGGCATGACCCGGCCCAATTTCATTATGTACCTGCATCGCCAGCCCGGTCACCTTAAAAGTTAATTTGTCCGTTGGAAGTGAAACCAATTTTGAAACCCGATACGCTCCTCGCGGCTCCGACATCCGCTTCTCCGCTTCAACATCCGTTCCCTCATCCGCTCCCTCATCCGTTCCCTCATCCATTTCTGGCGACTCCAACATCCGTTTATCCGCTTCAACATCCGTTCCCTCATCCGTTCCCTCATCCGTTCCCTCATCCGCTCCCTCATCCGCTCCCTCATCCGCTCCCATCGCCCGCCCCGCAATATCCGTGCGATACTGCATTCCATCGAACTCAACTTGCTCCACCGCATCATACGCCAGCCGCACCGCAGACGCCAAATCATCGGCTTGCGCCGTCACCCCCAACACGCGCCCGCCCGCTGTGCGCAGACGCCCCTCGGCATCGGTTTTCGTCCCGGCATGGAAGCAGACCACCCCTTCTGGCAGGCCGCCGATGCTGATGAGTTGACCACTCTCGGCTTTTTCGGGATACCCTTTTGAAGCCAATACCACGCAAACGGCTGCCCCCATTTTCCAACGGACATCCGTTTCGGCCAGGTTGCCATCCACGCAGGCTTTCGCCACCTCGAGCAAATCCGTTTCAAGCAGCGGCAGCACGGCCTGGGTCTCCGGGTCGCCAAAGCGGCAGTTGAATTCCAAAACGCGCAGCCCATCCGGGGTGAGCATCAGCCCGGCATAAAGCACGCCCACAAACGGAGTCCCCTCCAGCCGCAGACCAGAAACTGCCGGTTTCAGGACGGTTTCCAGGGCTTCCTCCATCAAGTCCGCCGTGAAAATCGGCGCCGGGGCATACGCGCCCATCCCGCCGGTATTCGGCCCCTGGTCATCGTCGAAAATTCGCTTATGGTCCTGCGCCGGGAGCATCGGAATCACAGTCTTGCCATCGGTAAACGCCATCAGCGAGACTTCCGGGCCAGTCATCCGCTCCTCGATGACTACCTCGCTGCCCGCCGCGCCAAACGCGCTTCCTTCCAGCATTTCCCGCAGAACGGATTTGGCCTCCGTTTTCGTTTCCGGCAAAATCACGCCCTTACCCGCCGCCAGCCCCGAAGCCTTGATGACCACCGGATAATCTATTCGCTCCAGGTGCGCCAGCGCCTCAGCCAACTTCGTGAAGGTCGCATAGCGCGCGGTTGGGATGCCATGCCGCGCCATGAAATGCTTGGAAAAGACCTTCGAAGCCTCGATTTGGGCAGCAGCCTTCGACGGCCCAAAACAACGGATTCCCGCCCCGGCCAGCGCATCCGCAATCCCCTCTGCTAGCGGCGCTTCTGGCCCAACGATGACCAAATCAACCTGTTTCTCGCGGCAAAACTGTGTGACCGCTGCATGGTTGCTAATGTCCAGCGCCACATTCTCGCCGCATTCCGCCGTGCCAGGGTTGCCAGGCGCAATATACAGTTTGCTCAGTTTCAACGACTGCGCCACCTTCCAGGCCAGCGCATGTTCGCGTCCGCCAGAACCGATGATAAGAACATTCATCTTTCTTTCCTCTTTCTTTTCTCTACTTCGTTCTCTGCTCGAACCCGGTCTTAACGCTCGACAAATCCACCGGAACCGGATACCTGCCCGTAAAACAGGCCTGACAATACCCTTCAGCGCTGCCAACTGCCCGCATCATCCCCTCCAGCGAGAGAAACGTCAGCGAATCGGCGCCCACTTGCTGACAAATTTCCTCCACCGTCCGGTTATGGGCAATCAAATCATCATAAGTACCCATATCTACTCCCATAAAACAAGGATGCATAATCGGCGGACAGGTAATATACATGTGGACTTCCTTCGCGCCCGCCTGCCGCAGCAGTTTAATCAGCGGCCCGGTGGTATTCCCGCGCACAATCGAATCGTCAATCACAATCACCCGCCTGCCCAGCACATTTTCGCTGATGACGTTGAACTTCATCCCTACCCCGCGCTTGCGCAGCGAATCGGTCGGCTCGATGAACGTCCGGCCCACATAACGATTTTTCACAAAACCATCGTTATACGGAATCCCGCTCACCCGCGAAAACCCAATCGCCGCCGGTATAGACGAATCTGGCACCGGAATCACCACATCTGCCAGCCGCGCATCCGTTTTATATCCGTTTATCCGCTCATCATCCGTTTCCAATCCGCTTCTCCGCTTTGCCACAGGCAATCCGTTCCCCAATCCGTTTATCCGGTTCGCCACAGGCCATCCGTTCCCGAATCCGCTTTCGCGCGCCAGTTCCTCCCCCAACCGCTGCCGCACCGCATGGACGCCCACCCCCTCCCAAGTCTGGTCGGGGCGCGCAAAATAGATAAACTCAAACACGCACTTCGCCGAAGGCTTAACGGCTGGCAGCGCCTGCGTCACCGTAAGCGCATTCGCCGAAAGCGCCACAATCTCGCCCGGCTGCACATCGCGGATGGCCTCGCATCCAAGCGTGCGCAGCGCGCCGGTTTCGGAGGCAACCGCGTACCCGCCGTTTGGGAGCATCCCCACGCTCAACGGGCGGAATCCCCAGGGGTCGCGCACCGCATAGACGCAGTCGCGGGTCAGAATGACCAGCGAATATGCCCCTACCCATCTCTTCATCGCCGCCTTAATCCGTTCTTCCCAGGTCGTGCCAGCATCGCGCGCCAGCATCATCGTCATTACTTCACTGTCCGAAGATGACGAGAACCCAACACCCTGCCGAAGCATTTCATTTCGCAATTGGGCCGAATTGACCAGGTTGCCGTTATGCGCCAACGCCAGAGGGCCATTCATCGTCTCAATCAAAAACGGCTGCGCATTTCGCAGCAGTGATGAACCGGTCGTTGAATAGCGCGTATGCCCAATCGCATAATGACCGCGCAGTTCATCCAGCGTACCGGCCCGAAATACTTGCGAAACCAGCCCCACGTTCTTATACAGTGAAATCGTCTGCCCATCCGCTACCGCCATCCCTGCCGCTTCTTGCCCGCGATGTTGCAGCGCAAACAGACCAAAAAATGTCATCCGTGCTACGTCTTCATTGGGCGCAAAGACGCCAATAATGCCGCACTCCTCGCGCGGCGAATCATCAAATTCTTTCATCCGTCCACCAATTGTCTGATAATGTCAGATTTCTGCATCAAATCCTGATGACTGCGCGCAACCAGGTTGATATGCCCCACCTTACGGCCTGGTCGGGGAACCTTGTCGTACAAATGCAGGTGTGCCCCTTCGATTTTCAAGATGGAGGCCACCTCGGGAATTTGACCGATTAAATTGACCATCGCCGACGCCCCCAGCGGACTCGTGCTGCCCAACGGCAACCCCGCCAGCGCACGAACATGGTTCTCGAACTGCGACGTGACCGCACCCTCAATCGTCCAGTGCCCGCTGTTATGCACGCGCGGGGCCATCTCATTGGCGAGAATCTGGTCGCCGACCTGGAACAACTCTATCGCCAGCACGCCAACATAGTTCAGCGAGGTCATCAGGGCAGTGGCGTACATCTCCGCCAGCGATTGCGTGGATTGGTGATATTCCAGCAGTTGCGAAGTCTTTGGCCGCCGCGGCGCGGGCGCAACCGAGAGCCGCAAAATGCCCTCGCGGTGGGTATTCTCCACCAGCGGGTAGAAAACCGTCTCCCCATCCAGGCCGCGCGCGCCGATAATCGAAAGTTCCCGCTCGAACGGTACAAACTGTTCCAGAATGGCAGGCTGCCCCTCGAGCGCGTTAAACGCTTCTGATAGTTCATCCCGGTTCCAGACGGTGAACTGCCCTTTGCCATCGTACCCCATCCGGCGCGTTTTCAGCACCGCCGGAAAGCCGACCAGGCTTTGGGCGTTCTCGAAATCCGCTTCGGAACTGACCTCGGCAAACTCGGGCGTGGGAATGCCCAACGAGCGGAAAAAGGTCTTTTCCACCAGCCGGTCCTGCCCCTTTTCGAGGGCCAGCGGCGGCGGGTAAACGGGACAAAACCCTTCCAAAAAGCGCGCCGTCTCGACTGGCACATTCTCAAATTCGTAGGTAACGACATCCAGGCCTTCGGCAAAACGGCGCAGGGCGTCTGTGTCAGCGTAGTCGGCGGTCAAATGGTCAGCCAGCAGTTTGGCAGGGGCGTCGGGGGCCGGGTCGAAGAAGCGGAAACGCATCCCCAGCGGGTATCCCGCCAGGGCCAGCATCCGTCCCAATTGTCCAGCGCCTAAAATTCCGATGGTGGTCATAGAGTAATCGGTGAATAATAATTCATAAACGGTAATTATGCGCACAACGCGCTTTCACTGTTTACTGATAACTGATTACTGCCTCGGGTCAGGGTTCTCCAGCACCGCTTCCGTTTGCCTTTTGCGATATTCGAGCAGCGCATTTCGATACTCCGGGTGGGCATTCGCCACAATCGCCGCCGCCAGCAAGGCCGCATTGACCGCGCCTGCCCGCCCAATCGCTAACGTGCCGACCGGGATACCGGCAGGCATTTGCACAATCGATAGGAGCGAATCCAGCCCGTTGAGCGCCTTTGATTGCACCGGCACGCCCAGCACCGGCAGGTGGGTCTTGGCCGCTGCCATGCCCGGCAAGTGCGCCGCTCCGCCCGCCCCGGCGATGATGACTTCAATGCCACGCTCCGCCGCCATTTCCGCGTACTCAAATAACAAATCGGGGGTGCGATGGGCCGAGACAACCTTCACTTCGTAGGGAATCCCCAGCCCGTCGAGCGTATCCGTCGCATGCTGCATGGTTTCCCAGTCCGATTTGCTGCCCATGATGATGCCGATAAGGGGGTTCATAAAATCTCCTCGCTTTTGGGTAATTGGCGATTGGTAATTGGTCATTCCAATCGCCAATTACGATTTACCAATTACCAATCACCTTCGCCAGCCGCTCATTCACCGGATACGCCCCCGGCACAAATTCCTGCCCGGTGAGCATTTCGTAGATGGTGATGTAGCGTTCGCTCGCCGCCGCCCAGAGTTCATCGGGCATGGACGGGATTTCGCCCTCGCCGCGATAGCCTTTTTCGGCGTAGGCGATACGGACAAATTCCTTATCGAAGTTCTCCGGCTCCAGACCAGCGGCGAAGCGGCTTTGGTAGGTGTCGGCCTTCCAGAAGCGGGACGAATCGGGGGTGTGGACTTCGTCAATTAGCAAAATCCGGCCATCGGGGACGCGGCCAAACTCGTATTTGGTATCTACCAGGATTAACCCCGCTTTTTGGGCGAGTTCCTGTCCGCGTTTGAAAACCGCCAGCGCGGCGGCCTGCACCTGCTCCCAAGTGTCGGCGTCGAGAATGCCTTTCGAGACCACTTCGGCGCAGGTCAGGCGTTCGTCGTGTCCGCTGGGGCCGCCTTTGGTGGTCGGGGTAATGATGGGTTCGGGCAGCCGCTCATTTTTGCGCAGCCCCTCTGGAAAGCGATAGCCGTAAATTTCGCGCTCGCCCAGGTTGTAGCGATACCACAGCGCGGTCGTCGTCACCCCGGAGATGTAGCCGCGCACCACCACCTCCACCAGCAGCGGCTCAACTTCAGTCACGATGGCGGCGTTGGGGTCGGGGAGGTGGATAAGGTGATTAGGAACTAGGGATTGGGTTTGCTCGAACCACCAGGCGGATAATTGATTTAGAACCTGGCCCTTGTACGGGACTCGCGCCAGAATCCGGTCAAACGCTGACAGCCGGTCGGTGGTGACGATGAGCCGCCTCCCGTTTTCAAGCGGATACCACTCCCGCACTTTGCCGGTTTGTTTGCCGGGGAGGGGTAAATCCGTTTCGCCATAGGCCAGGGGGAGGAGTTCGAGCAGTTTTTGGCGTGGAATCATAAAACCTCGTTTTCCGGTTATCCAGTTATTCGGTTATTCTGTGGAGCGGTTCTTAACTGGAAAACCGAACAACTGGATAACCGAGTAACAATTAAGCGTACTTTACACCGTTTTGGAACAACATCAGCCCGCTCCCGCCGCTCTCGCCTCGCGTGTGAAGGGGATGCTGCCAGGGGTGGATGTGATTCTCCGGGTGGGGCATGAGACCGATAACATTGCCGCGCGGGTTGCAGATTCCGGCGATGTCGAGAATTGAGCCGTTGGGGTTGAAGGGATACTCGCCATTGGCGGGTGAGCCGTCAGGGCGGACGTAGGTAAGGGCGATTTGGTCGTTGGCAACCAGATTGGTAATTAGTAATTGGTGATTGGTTTGGAAGTTGCCTTCGCCGTGCGCAATGGGGCAGATGATGATTTCGGGTAAATCGCGTGTCCAGATGCAGGTTTGGGAAATAGGCTGTAAGTTAACCCAGCGGCATTCGAAATGACCACATTCATTGAAGGTTAGGGTACATTCGCGTGAAGCGATATTCGATATTAGAGCATTCGAGTATTCGATATTCGGGTGTCGAGTACTCGAAGTATCGAGTTTCGATGTTCTAGTATCGCCCCCCGGCAAAATCCCCGATTTGACCAGCGCCTGGAATCCGTTGCAAATACCAATCACCGGTTTGCCAGCGGCCACAAAAGCGGTGATTTCATCTTCGAAATAGGAATTCAGGTCGAGGGCCAGCAATTTGCCCGCGCCGAGAGCGTCGGCGTAGGAAAAGCCGCCGGGGAGAATGAGCATTTGGTAATCGGAGAAATGTTTTTTGCCCGCGCGCAATTCGTTTAACGGGGCAAAGACTGGGGTCGCGCCAGCCAGGGTCAGGGCTTCGGCAACGTCGAGGTCGCGGTTGGTGCCGTGGGCTTGGAGGATAAGGGCGGAGGGTTTCATGTTTCAGGTTCCAGGTGTCAGGTACGGGGGATACAGGTAGACAGGTGGACAAGTAGACAGGTAGACAAGTAGACAGGTACTTGTTTCCCTGTCTACCTGTCTACTTATTTTCGCCAGTAAAAGACTTAACCAAAGCCTCCACCGGGATGCTCACGCCTGCGATTTTGAGAACGGGTTCGGCGGTGACGTGGCCGATTCGCGTCAGGGGCAGGCCCTCAAACAGGGCGCGGAAGTCGGCTTCAGCGGCGGGAGTGATTTCAGCCAGGAGACAGCCGTTCGTTTCAGCGAAACAGGCTTCAGCGGGGATGGATTCGTCGAGAATCAGGCCCAGGCGGCCTCCAATGCACATCTCCGCTGCCGCAACTGCCAGCCCGCCTTCGCTTAAATCGTGGCAGGAGCGAACCAATCCCTGCGAAATGGCTTTATGCAATGCCCGATACACCACTGGGGCAGTTTTCGGCACGTCTGGCACAGATTGTTTACTGATGACTGATAACTGCTTACTACCGACCAGATAAACCGAATTGTCCGCTTCTTTCAAATCCATCGTGATGGCTTTGTTGACATCCTCGATGATACCAATAGCAGAGATGAGCAGGGTGGGCGGAATGGCGTGGCGCAGGCCGTCGGCGCCGAGGTATTCGTTGTTGAGCGAGTCTTTGCCGCTGATGAAGGGCGTGCCAAACAAGAGCGCGCCATCGTGACAGCCGCGCGCGGCTTCAATCAAAGTTCCCATCGTTTCGGGGCGTTTGGGGTCGCCCCAGCAGAAATTATCGAGGATGGCGATACGCTCAGGGTCAGCGCCAACGGCAACCGCGTTGCGGATGGCCTCGTCTATGACCGCCAGGGCCATTTTGTAAGCGTCGCGCTTGCCGTATTCGGGGTTGATGCCATTGGAGAGGACAATCCCTTTTTTGCCTTTTGTGCCAATCGGTTTTAGCACCGCCGCGTCGGAGGGCGCATCGGCTTCGACGCCGGTGAGGGGCTTGATGACCGTCCCGCCCTGCACTTCGTGGTCATAAATGCGGATGGTGGCGGCTTTGGAGGCGATGTTGGGGGAGGAAAGGAGAGTAAACAAGTAGTCAGGTAAACAAGTAGACAAGTTTTCGGGGGTACTTGTTTCCGTGTCTACTGGTTTACTAATTACCGCCTTTAGCTGCCTTTGCGGTATCCCTTCATGCAAAAACTCATTTTCCAGTTCCAGCACAATTTTGCCGCCATAACGGACGACCAACCGCCCATCGCCGGTGAAAACGCCGATGTCGGTCAGTTCGGTATTAAAGGTGTCGCACAGTTCTTGCAGGGCGGGCAATTTTTCGGGAGCAACGGCCAGCACCATCCGTTCTTGCGCTTCGGAAAGCCAAATTTCCCAGGGGGCCAGGCCGGGGTATTTCAGGCGCACGTTTTGCAGTTCAATGTCCGCGCCGATTTTGGAGGCCATTTCGCCCGCCGCCGAAGAAAGGCCGCCCGCGCCGCAGTCGGTAATGTCGTTGTAGAGTTCGGCGTCGCGGGCGCGGGTGATGACATCAATCAGCCCTTTTTCGGTAAGCGGGTCGCCAATTTGCACCGATGCGCCAGAGACTTCGCCCGTTTGCGCGTCCATCGTCATCGAGGAGAAGGTCGCGCCGCGCAGGCCATCGCGCCCGGTGCGCCCGCCCAAGACAATCACCCGGTCACCGGGCTGCGGATTTTTACGGTGCTTGCCCTTGGGGGCAATGCCAACGCAGCCGCAAAAAACGAGCGGGTTGGCGGTGTAGCCTTCATCGTACAAAATCGCGCCGTTGACGGTCGGGATGCCAATTTTGTTGCCGTAATCCTGCACGCCCGCCACGACTCCGCTCTGGATGCGGCGCGG
>CAYRBO010000003.1:0-261824 GCA_964422545.1 uncultured Anaerolinea sp.
TTTTGTTGCCGTAATCCTGCACGCCCGCCACGACTCCGCTCTGGATGCGGCGCGGGTGCAAAACGCCTTCGGGCAGGCTGTCGGGATTCAGGTCTTGCGGGCCAAAGCACAGGATGTCGGTGGCCGCAATCGGCTTGGCGCTCACCCCCAGCACATCGCGGATGACCCCGCCGACGCCGGTATTCGCGCCGCCAAACGGCTCAATGGCCGAGGGGTGATTATGCGTCTCGACCTTGAAGGAAATCTCGAATTCCTCATCGAAATCAATGATTCCGGCGTTATCCACAAAGGCGGAAATGACCCAGGGGGCGGCGATTTTGTCGGTAGCGGCCTTCAAGTAGGTCTTGATGATTGAGTTGACTTCGGGAGGGTAATTGGTAATTGGGGATTGGTAATTACCATTTACCAATTCACCAATCGCTACCTTTGCCTTAAACGTCTTATGCACGCAATGCTCGCTCCACGTCTGGGCGATGGTTTCAAATTCCACGTCGGTCGGGTCGCGGTCAATTTTGCGGTAGTAGGCCTGAATAGCCTGCATTTCGGCCAGGTCGAGCGCGGCGCGGCGGTCGGTGGATAAATCCAGTAGTTGGTTATTGGTAAGTGAGCGGATGGGCAGGATTTCGACTTCACCGCTGGCCTGGGCTTCTTCGGGAAACGACGGCGTGATTTCGCCAAGTGTCCAATGCTGGATGACGTTGTTTGCCAGTAACTGCTTTGCCAACCGCTCAACCGGGGAACCGGATAACGAGTTGCCCGGTTTTTCAGTTTCCCAGGCGAGCAGGAACCGTAACCCGGTCGCCGCGCGCTGGACGCCCGTAAAACCCAATTCATGCGCCGCGCGCGCAATTTCATGGGCCACCGGGTCGGTTACGCCGGGACGGTAAGCAACTTCAATAATCGAGGATTCGATATTCGATCTTCGAGCATTCGAATCTCGAATATCGAGTATCGAGTATTCGGCTTCTTGCGTTACCGGGTCGCTTAACAATTCGAGAGCCAACTGCCGACACTCCTCCTGCGACAATTGGCCCTCGATGAAATATAAATCCTGGCATTCCAGCCTGTCGAGGTTATGAAACCCCAGGGCTTGCGCATCTGCCAAGTAACCGGCAGAGCGCGGGTCAGATTGTTTGAAGCGAACGACAAAACGATAGATGGACATGATTCACCTTCGAGATAGATTGGGTGATTGTACACGGGGAAAGATGTCTAGTCAACATTGGGCTTTCGTCAGCGTGTGGCACGCGCAACATCTTCCCTACGCCACTGGCAGCGTATAACTCAACATCACCCAGCGGTTAAACCCCACCTCGCCCCAGCCGCTCACCTCGCGCTGGATTTCGACAATCTCATTGCGTTTCAGCGTTCCCACAATCCGGTGATTTAACCCCGGCCCCTCGCGCACGTTCAAAATGCCGATGTTAACCTTCACCCGCCGCAAGCCCTGGAAGCCCAGCCCCTGCACGGGAATGATGGCCGCCCGCTCTGGGTTGGGAACCTGCAAGCCCGCCGAAGCCTCCTTCCAGGCCTTCCAAAAGAACTCCAGCGGGTAAGGGTGCGCCTCGCCCACCAGCGGGTCGCTATACAGAGGGTCGTGCAGGTAAATGTTCTTCACGTCCAGCCCCACCGCCACCGCAAAATGCGGCCCGCCAAACGGCTTCTCGGTCAGCCCAGCCTCCGAAAGCGCCTTATAGCCCAGCAGCACGATAGCCGGTTTGCCCGCCGCCAGCACCCCGAACAAATCCTGGGCCGTCATGCCAGAGCGGAACTCGGTTTGCAGACCGAGCACCCCCATCGCGCTCATCAACTGCGAAGCGTGCAGGTATGGGTCGCCCTGGATGGCAAAGCGCGCGTAGAACTCATCCGGCGTCAGCGAAGTTTTCTGGTAGGCCCGCAGCAGCATCGCCGCGCAGGCCGGGCCGCAATCGTTGACGCGCGTCTCGGCCCCCGGCCCCAGTTGCGAAACGTACGGAACCGGCAGCAGCGCCACAGGCCGCAGCGGATTCCCCAATTCATATTGGACAACGCGATTCGTTCCCAACTCTTCAACCTGGTACACGCGCGCCGGGCGTTTACCTCCCCCGGCGTCTCCTGCGCCAGACTCCCCGGAACCTGTCTTGCCGTTGGTGGGCGTGCTGCCCCCTGCCAGCGGACGCTTGCCCGCGCGCGCCTCGGCCGTCGTCAGCCCGGTGATTTCGACATGCAGCGGGTCCCAGCCCACATGCACGGGCGCGTCCCAGTTGCCCGCCGCAATCGCCGCCTCCACCGCCCGAATTTTATCGTCTGAAAGACCCCAGCAGATGCCGGTGATGAGTTGATTGCGCTGCGCGGCTGCCGCCAGCCGCAGCATAAAGGCCGTTCCGGTCGTTTGCGGGTTGTCGTCATCCACCAGGTCCATCGCCAGGGCCTCCTTGCCGCCATCGGCCATTGTCACGTTATGGAAGCCATACAGAACCTGGCTTTTGCCGCTTCGATAAGCCGCCTCCTGGTCTGCCGCCGAACGCCAGGCCTCGGTAATGCGCGGCCGCAGCCCGGCAGATTCCAATTCCTGCAAAACTGCCTGCGCCCGGCTGCGAAAAACGGGATGCAATTCCACCAGTTTGCCCTGGTTGTGAATTTTGCGCTCAGATTCCAGCATGGTCTCTTTTCCTTTTCTCAATGGTCAGGCAGGCGGAATGAATTCTGCCTACGCAGCAACAGTGTACGAAAGCACAATCCAGCCCAGGCCTTCTATCTCTCCCCAGCCGCCCATTTCGCGCGCAATCTCCACCACCTCGCCCTGTTTCAACACCCGCACGATGGACGCGGTCAGCGCGTTCGAGGCGCGCACATTCAGAGCCGGAACGTTGACCTTCACCCGGCGGCTCAGCCTGAAGCCGATGCCCGCCGTCGGGATGATGGCCGAGCGCTCCGGGTTGCGCGCCTTGGGGTCAGTGGCGACCTCCTTCCAGGCCCGCCAGAACAGTTCCAGCGGGTAAGGATGCGCCTCGCCATCTGCCGGGTTGCTGTAAAGCGGGTCGTGGATGTAAATATACCGAATGTCCATTCCCACCACCACCGCAAAATGCGGCCCCTCGAAGTGTTTCTCGGTCAGCCCGGCATCCTCGAACACTTTGTAGCGCAGCAGCACGATGACCGGTTTGCCCGCTGCCAGGAAGCCGAACAAATCGTGCATGGTCAGGTTCGCCCGAAAGTCGGTCAACAGGCCCAGGCTGCCCATCGCGTTGCGCAGTTGGGTCACGCTCAGGTACGGGTCCGCGCCAGGGATAGCGAAGCGCGTGTAAAACTCATCCGGCGTCATCTGAAAGTTGGGAATGTAGGCCTTGAGCAACATAATGGACGATGCCGCCCCGCAGTCGTTCTTGCGCGCATCGGCCCCCGGCCCCAACTGCGAAACGTAGGGAACCGGCAGCAGGGTGGCTGGTTGGAAGGGCGCGCTCCAGATGAAATCGGTTTTTTGGCCCGTGTCCAGGTTTTCCACTTGGTAGCGCATGAGCGGCTTTTCTTTGGGCGGCTCGATGATGACCTCGCCGTCACCCTGCTTGTTTTCATCTTTCTGTTCGCCCACCAGCGCAGCCACATCCTGACGGAACTTTTCCATTGGGAAGGCCGGGCCGGGGTCCCACTTGCGGCCAGCGGCAATGTCGTCATGCCCGATGATTTCCTCAATGCCGTAGGCCTTCACGAGCGCGGCCACCACCTCGGCAGCGGTTTTGAGTTGAATCTCGGTATATTTATGCCAGCCGTAAATCACATTCGGGGCCGATTTGTGCGGCGCGGCCAAGACCTCCGCATCGGCATAGACCCGCCCAAACGTCGAAATCCACTGACCCCCGCTGCGCTTCATCATCCCGGCGTTGTCCAGTTCGATGCCGATGGAATAATTATTCAGCCCGGTGTAGCCTTTCCACGCGCTTGTGCCGGCGTGCCAGGCGCGCAGGTTGAACGGGATGAGTTGGACGACCTCGCCATCTCGCCCAATGACCAGGTGCGCCGAAACGCCGCTGCTCTTCGAAGTCAGCCAGGCCACCGATGAAGAGAGACTTGGCCCACCGGTGTAGTGCACCACCACAAACCGCCGTTCTTGCAGTGAAACATCAACATTGGGTGATTTGGCGAACCGAACCGGTTGATTGTTGCGCAAGAGTTGGAAATTTTGAACGAGCATGGCTGACCTTTCATCGAATGCGGCTATAATCCAATTATCTACCAAATCCCGCTCTTGCACAACCCAATTGCAGCAATGCACCCCTTCGCATCCCCCACCCTCGCCATCCGCCCTACCCTGCCCGCCGACCGGCAGGACATTTTGGACTTTTGCAAATTCATCTGGAACGGCCACGACTACATCCCCTACGTCTTCGACGAATGGCTGGCCGACCCGCGCGGGCAAATGTTTAGCGCCCTCTATAGTGGGCGTACCGTCGGGCTGACGCGCATCGTCCGGCAGACTCCCACCCAATGGTGGCTGGAAGGCTTCCGGGTTGACCCGCGCCTGCAAGGACAGGGCATCGGCTCGCGGCTGCACCGTTACGCTGTCGATTGGTGGGGGCAACACGGCCAGGGCGTTTTGCGTTTGTGGACCAGCGCGCAGCGCGTCAAAGTCCATCACCTGTGCGAGCGGGATGGATTTATCAAGACGATGGAACGTGCCCCATACAACGCGCCGCCCCTGCCCCCGGCAGAATCTACTGACCTGATTCCCCTGGCCGAATCCGATTTCGCCGAAGCGACCGACTTTGCCCTGCGCCCCGAACATGCCCCGCGTGAACGCGGAATGCTCGATGCCTGGTGGCAATCTGCCGTGCCAGAAGAGGGCCTGCTGCGCTGGCTGGCGACACAGGCCGATGGGCAACTCTTCTGGTGGCGCGGACGCCGGGGGCTGGTCTGCGTTTGGGATGGCAGCGAAGATGGGCAGCGGCTCTCGGCGGTTGGCCTGCTGGCCTGCGCCGAAGCCGACCTGCCTGCCCTGCTGACCGACCTGCGCCGGCATCCCTTGCAAACTGGCTACGAACTCATTACCTGGCGCGCGCCCCTGCGTCCCGATTTGGATGCCCTGCTCCAAGCGGCTGGTTTCCGGTATGATGACGAGAATCGGATAATCCAGTACGAGAAAATGTAGGGCAATTTGGCAAATTATTCACATTCGGCGGTGCTGACGCAACAAAGGTCGAGTCTTCCATGCTCTGTGAGGCGTATCGAGACCCAATAGGGGTTTCCATTTGACAGCCTTGAACCTGCCTTCCGATTTTCTCCACAACATCCAAAACGCCTTTGGCGAAGCGGGCCGCCGCTGGCTCGCTGAATTGCCCTCTCTGCTCGAAGAAGCCTCCCGCAAGTGGGATTTGACTCTCGGCGAGCCGCTGCTACTCTCATACAACTACGTCTGCGCGGCTCGGCGCGCCAATGGAAGCGAAGTCGTCCTTAAACTGGGCGTTCCAAACCGCGAATTGTTGAGCGAATTGCACGCCCTGCGCCTGTTTGCTGGCGAAGGCGCCTGCCGCCTGCTGGAGGCCGACGAGGGACGCTCCATGTTCCTGCTGGAGCGCCTGCGCCCCGGCGAAATGCTCGTAAAAGTGGAAAGTGATGACGAGCGGACGCACATTGCCGTCGATGTAATGCAGCGCATCTGGCGGCCTCCCCCTCAGGCGGAGGGGTTTATCCAACTCTCCGAGTGGTTCGCTGCGCTCGATGGCCTGCGCCCCCGCTACCAGGGCGGCACGGGGCCGTTCCCCAAGCGGCTGGTCGAGCGGGTTGAATCCACGCTGCCAGAATTATTTGCCGATTCCGGGCCACATGTCCTGATGCACGGCGATTTTCACCACTTCAACATTCTCTCCTCCGAGCGCGGCTGGCTGGTGATTGACCCCAAAGGCGTAATTGGCCCGCCCGGCTACGAGGTTGGCCCGCTGCTGACCAATCCCATCCCTCATTGGCCCTACCGCCCCGAATCGAAACACCAGACCGAACGGCGGATTGCGATTTTGAGTGAGCGTCTGGGCTGGCCGCGCCAGGTCATTCGGGATTGGGGCGTTTGCCATTGCCTGCTCTCGGCCTGGTGGGACCTGACCCCCAATGACAATGGTATTGACTACTCGATTGCGTGCGCTGAATTATTGGCGCAAATAAAGTAGGGCAAGATATTATCTTGCCCTACTTTTGCGCTATATTATTTTACCGTTATAAGATAACTTCCCACGCTGCGCGTAAAGCGGGTTGTGCCGCTCACCACCAGGATGACCTCGCGCGTATCGCCGCCCAGGTCGAGAGTGATTTCGGCGGTCTGGTCGGGGTTGACCGTGATGGTCTCGACAGTGGTCTGCCCGCCTTTGCGGATGAGGGCCAGGCGGAAGGTCTGCGGCAGCAGGTTTTCGACCCGCACAAAGCCCTCGGCCTGCCAGCCATCGGCGCCGTTTTCGAAATCGTCGAAATAGTCAATTTGAGGGATGGAAATGTCATCCACCATCAGCCCCTCACCGTTGACGGCGGCGTCGGTGATGTATTCGAAGCGCAGCAGAACCTTTTGCCCGGTGAACTGGCTCAAATCGACCGATTCTTCAATCCAACCGCCGCTCGAACCGGTGTAGCCCCAGCCGTAAGAATTGCCCGCCGGGTCATCTGCCGTGCCGGAGGGGGTGAGCAAAATCTGCCAGGTCTGCCCGCCATCGCTGGAGGCTTGCAGGTAGGCATAGTCCCAGCCTTCTTCGATATCGTACCAGGCGCGGTAGGTGAGCGTGAGCGGGCCGGTGACGTTCGTAAAGTCGAACGCCCGGGTCAGGGTCATGTCCGACTCGTCGCCTTTGTTCGACCAAAAGGCGTACTTGCCGGAGTAGGCATCGACCGGAAGCAGGGTGGTGGTGGTGGAGCCTTCGAAGCGCAGAGTGTATTGTCCCTGGCAGGAGAAGCGGATGTAATCCACGCCGTACTGATTGACCGATTCGGAAAACTCCGCCGGGCAGGTCGTGAAGGCTTTGGCTTCAGATGCCGGCCGGCGCGGCTGGTAGAGTTCGTAAGCATAGCGCCCGTCGGCGACGGATTTGTCGAGCAGGTAATTGGCAACCGCCCAGTCTATGAACAGGTCATCAGCGCGCAGGGGCTGTTTGGTGAGCGGGTCGGTTGCGCCAATGGCGGCCAGCACGTTGTCCACGCTGTCCATGCCGTTTTCGGCCTCGCGCACCAGGGACTGGGTCGCCTGCGTACCGAATCGCTCCAGGAAGTAGGTGGTAAAAAGGAAACTTGCGCCGTAGTAAGGCGCGTTCTGGCCGACATCCGGCCCCCAATCGGTGAGTTGTAAGTCAGGTTGAGATAGGTAAGAAGAGTCTTTGAAACCGGTTGAATATTTATTCAACAGGACGGCCAACTCGGAGAAGCCTTCGTTTAGCCATGAAGTTTCGTTGCGGTCGCGCCCAAAATGAATCATGTGTTGAAATTCGTGCGCCAGCACGCCGTAGGTGTAGGTATCAGAAAGCGGCGAGTTATCGGCGTTGAAGACAAACATTTCGTGTCCATTGGAATGTTCATCTACAAGCGGATGCCGCGCGTCGGACGAGGAGAAGTATCCGGCGGTGTTGCCGCCAATATCCCGGGCGTAGAGCAGGTAGATGTGCGGGTCGCCATCGATGCCGGGGGAGGGTTCCATGCCAAAAAATTCGCGGTTGGTCGGCACCATTTTCTGGCTGAAGGCATCCACCAGCGCTTTGGCCTCGTTCTGGCTGAAGCGGACTCCCTCCTCGACCCAAAAGTAAGCCACGTCCGTTTTGTAGGCCAGATTGGCGGTCAACTGGCGGTATTGGATGGTCTGCACGTTCATCACCCAAAATTGCTTCTTGTCGCCCACCTCGAACGGCCCCTGCGGGAAGGTCTCGGGTACGCTGCAAATATTCTTCAACCGACAGGCCAGTTCGCGCGGGTCGTTTTCGGGGACGATGGTGTTTTTGAGTGTTTCGAGGGTTTCGGTCGAGATTTCCTCCACCGCCGGGCGGACGAGGACTGGTGGCGTGGGTGGTACATCAGAGTTTGGGTTGAAAGGTTCAGGCGTGTAAAAATCAATGCTGGGCGGTTCATCGATGTAGGGCGGGGCGACTTGGCTGCCTACCCAAAGCAGGCTGCCAAACCCACCGGCCACGACTGCAATGCAACAGCAGCACAACAGGACGATAACCACTGTAACGATGCCGAGCGTGGTCGTAAAAAAGTTTTTTTCTTGTTCCATGAGAGTCTCCGTAACACGGAATTCATTCCGTAATCTGACCGCAGCGCAATACACTTTTGCGTTTAATGCGCAGATTGTACCCCACTCATGCGCTCCCCCATTCATCCGTTTGGGCTATTTGACTTCAATCGCCGGCTTTCAATATCTTGCGTGTGTTGGGCGAGATGATGACCCGGTCGCGGCCTTTGCCCTTGGCCTGGTAGAGCGCCGCATCGACATAATGCAAGATATCTTCGGTTTTTTCGCCATCGTAGGGATAGATGGCGACGCCAATCGAAGCGGTAATTTGAATGTTTTCATTTAGTTCTGTTTTTAGTTCTGTATTGAGCGCATTGAAATCGGCGCGCAGCTGCTCGGCGCGGCGCAGCGCATCGTGCGGCGCGGTGCCGGGCAGGATAATCAGGAACTCCTCGCCGCCATAGCGGAAGGCGTAATCGCCTTGCCGAATATGCTTGAGCAACATTTTCCCGGCTGTTGCCAACACCACATCGCCCGCGTGGTGCCCGTAATTGTCGTTGATGTTTTTGAAATGGTCGAGGTCGATGAGCATGAAGGTAACGGGATAGTTGCCGCGTTGGGCGCGGCTCAATTCCGTGGACATGACATCGGTCAGGTAGTGCCGGTTGAACAGGCCGGTTAGAGCATCACGAATGGCCTGTTCGCGCAGTTTGGCCTGCAGCTCGATGATTTCGTCGAGTTTGGCCTGAAGCGCATCGTTTGCTTCGCGCAGCTGCCCTTCGGCGGTCTGTCGCCGCATAATTTCCTCCCGCAGTTCGATGGTACGCTCCAGAACGCGTTTTTCGAGTTCAGCATTCAGCCGGCGAATTTGGCGGGTGCGCCAATGCACCCCTGCAATCACAAGCCCGACCAGGCCGAGAAAGGTCAGCCCCCTGAACCACCAGGTCTGCCACCAGGGGGGCAGAATGGTGATTTGTAACTGCGCCGGGGTGCGGGTCCATTGTCCGTCGTTGTTGGCGGCATAGACGACGAAATTGTATTTGCCGGGAGAAAGGTTGGTATAGGTGGCGCGGCGAATGGTTTTGGGAGGCGACCATTCTTTATCAAACCCTTCCATCTGGTAGCGATACAGGTTGCGCGAAGCGTTCTGGTAACTCAGCCCGGCAAATTCGATGGTGAACACCGACTGGTCGTGCCGCAGCGTGATGGATGATGTATATTCAATCGGCTGAGATAAAATTTCGCCATCCACTTCCACCGGCAGGTTGAACAGTTCTAACCCGGTCAGGATGACTTTTGGCTCATACAGGTTGTCGAAAATATCCCTGGTGTAAAAAAAATTGACCCCGTTTGGCCCGCCAAAGAAGACCTCGCCATCAGATGCTCGGGCAGTGCTGGCGATATTATATTGATTGCCCTGCAAGCCGTCGCGCGCGTCATAATTTCGAAATGCGCCCAACACTGGGTCGAAGCGGCTCAGTCCGCGCGTGGTGCTGACCCATAACCCGCCCGCGCCATCCGGCTGGATGCCAACCACCGTGTCGCTGGGTAGCCCCTGGCGGGTGGTATATGCTTTCCACTGGCCGGTGTCAATTTCCAGGCGATTCAGACCAGCGGATGTGCCGACCCACAAAACTCCTTTGGCCTCGTCTAGGGAAAGATGATTCACCGAATCGCTCGAAATGCTGTTGGGGTTGTCTCGGTCGTGCTGAAAGCGGGTAAACTGCCCGGTGCCTGGGTCGAGCCGGTTCAACCCGCCGCGCGCGGTGGCAACCCACACCCGTCCCTGAGAATCAGTGACCAGGTCGTAAATGGTGTCTTCGCCCAAGCTGGCAGGGTCATTGGGGTCGTTTTTATACAGTCGAACGACTTTGCCGTTTTGAGTATCGAATAAAGCCAGTCCCAGTCCCAGCGTGCCGACCCACAGGCGTTTTTTTCCGGCCTGCTCGAGGGTGGTGATGAAGTTCGTGGGCAGAGCAGTTGGGTCGTCTGGAATCAATTGATATGCGTGAAATACGCCGCTCGTCTCATCGAAACGGTTTAGCCCGCCGCCTGAAGTCGCCACCCAGAGCACTCCGTCAGCATCTCGAAAGATGGCATAGACTTTGTTGCTCGAAAGGCTGTTTGGGTTGCCTGGCGCATTAAGGTATGCCTGTACCGAGCCGGTCTGGCGGTCAATGCGGTTCAATCCACCGCCGAAGGTACCAACCCATAGGGTTTGCTCTTCGGGCAGGATAGCAAATACATTGCCGTTTGTCAGAGAAATCGGGCTTTGCGCGATTTGCCGGTACCACCCAAAACGCTGCAATGCCGGGTAGAGCAGGTTAACCCCGCCGCCGCCCCGGCCCGTAACCCACAACACGCCTGATCGGTCTTCACAGATTGCGAAGATATCGTCCGAGCTCAGGCTAAAGGGGTCGTTGGGGTTGTGCCGAAAGGCGGTAAATGTTTCGCTTGCGTGGTCGAACAAGTTCAGCCCGCCGTTTTCAGTTGAAATCCACAATCGGCCGGCCGAATCCTCGTAAATGCTCCAAATGCGGTCATCGCTCAGGCGGCCAGGGCCAATTGGGTCGTAGCGGTAGGCAGTAAAGGTGCCGCTTTGCCGGTCCATACGGTTCAGGCCGCCGCCGCGCGTCCCCACCCAAAAGTTGCCCTGCGAATCTTCCAGTATGGCCCAAACGTTGCTGGCTGTGATGGTCTTGGGGTTCTCCGGGTCATTTTTGAACGTGGTGAAGTCGTCGGTTAACGGGTCATACCGTTGCAGCCCCATCCGCGTACCGACCCAAATCGTTCCGGCGCGGTCCTGATACAGCCGCTGTACCACCGGCCAGGCCAGCGAACGCGGGTTTTGGGGGTCGTGCAAGTAGTTCTTGAAGAGGCCGGTTTTACGGTCAAAGCGGCTCAGCCCGCCGCGCGTGCCAACCCAAATCGAACCGTCTTGCGCTTCGAGCAGAGCCCATACGCTATCATCGGGCAGGCTGTTGGGGTTTTGCGGGTCGTGCCGGTAAGACTGAAATGTATCGGTTTTGGGATTGTATATGTTCAACCCACCGGGGTCTGTCCCGACCCAAATCAGGCCGTCGCGGCTCTCGATGAGCGCAAACGTATTATTGTTGCTCAGACTGTTGAGGGTTTCGGGATCGTGCTGAAAGATTTTAAACTGGTAACCGTCAAAGCGCGCCAAGCCATCGGCAGTGGCAAACCACATCAGCCCCTGCTGGTCTTGCAAAACGCCCAAGACCGTGCCGCTGGGCAAGCCGTCTTCTACTGTCAACCGCTCGAAACGGGCATCCGGCTCGTAGTGGAAAACATGGCTAGCAGCATATGCTGACGACTCTCTGCCTACCGCTGGCATAAACACCCCGATGGCCAGGATTACGACCAACAGGCACGCTGCTACAAACCGAGTGACGGTCCTCAGGCCAGGCAAACTTTTCAAAAAATCCATCATCCAAAAAACCTTTTCCCTGATTATACAAAAACGCTTTCGCGAATCTCTTGACGATTATGCAAATAAGCGCAGGAGATTCCACGAAAAATACGCAGCTTCATACTATAATCCACCATCGAAATTATCTCAACAACGCAAGGTGATTTATGAAGATACAGGACACCCTGACAGCCCTCTTTCAAGAAAAATTTGGCCGTTCGGCGGCCTTCCTGGCCCGCGCGCCGGGGCGGGTCAACCTGCTGGGCGAACATGTGGATTATAACGACGGATTTGTCTTACCCGCCGCCATCGACCGCGCTACATACATTGCCTTTGCCCCATCAGATTCGGGGCTGACCACGCTGTGGGCCGCTGATTTCGATAAACAGGCAGTTTTCTCGCCCCAAACGCTCCCCACCAAAACCCAACCCGATGGTTCCCCGCTGCCCGATTGGGCGCGCTACCCGGCTGGGATAATGTGGGCGCTGGGCGAAGCCGGGCTGGAAACGCCCGGCATGGATGCTGTTTTCGCGTCGGATGTGCCGCGCGGCTCTGGGTTGAGTTCCTCCGCCTCGGTGGAGATGGCTTTCGGGGTAGCCTGGCAGCAGTTGGGTGGCTGGGCCCTCGCGCCGATGGAGTTGGCAAAACTGGGCCAGCGCGCCGAAAACCAGTATGTGGGCGTCAATTGCGGCATTATGGACCAGTTTGCCTCGGCCTGCGGCGTCGAAAACCGCCTGCTCTTGCTCGATTGCCGCTCGCTGGAATGGGAAACGCTGGCACTGCCTGAAGGAGTCTCGATTGTGGTGGCCGATACGACCGTGCGCCGTAAACTGACCAGCGGCGAATACAACCAGCGGCGCGCATCTTGCGAGGAAGCAGTGCAGCGTTTGCAAGCCAGTTTGCCCGATATCCGCTCCTTGCGCGATGTGAGCCTGGCCGATTTCAACCGTCTGGCCAGAAGTCTGCCCGCTGAAATTGAGAAGCGCGCCCGGCATGTGGTGGAGGAAATAGAACGCACGCGCCAGGCCATTTCACTGCTCCAGGCAGGGGATGCCTCCCGCTTTGGGAATTTGATGAATGAGTGTCACGCCAGTTTGCGCGATTTATATGAGGTTTCTTGTCCTGAACTGGATGTGATGGTGGAGATTGCCCAATCGCTATCAGGGTGCTATGGCGCTCGTTTAACAGGGGCAGGGTTTGGCGGGTGTACGGTCAACCTGGTGGCGCAGGAATATGCTGAAGCGTTCGCCAATGCCCTTGCGGCGGGCTACAAGTCAAAGACGGGGCTTCATCCAGAAATTTATATTTGCAAGGCATCTGCCGGGGCGGGGCTATTATAAACAAGGTGACAGCCACTCGAGAAGTGACTGTCATCTTGTCATATGGGCGCAGCTCTGCATCAGGCGGGGGATTTGATTGGAATGCGAATGAAGAAAGTGCTTCCGGGCAGTTTTTCTTCGTCATAACCCGGGCTTTCGACCCAGATTTTGCCGTCGTGGGCTTTGACGATGCCTGCTGCAATGGAAAGTCCAAGCCCAGGGCCGCCACCCTTGAATTTGGTGCGGCCTGAGGAGTGTAGTTCTACCTTGCCAACCTGGTGTAGTTTCTCGAAGATGACCTTGTGGTTGGCCGGGTCTATGCCAATGCCAGTATCGGCGATACGCAGTTCGATGCAAGGTCCTTTGCGCTCATCTTGCACAATTTCACCGCTAACGGTGATGGTTCCGCCATCGGGAGTAAATTTGATGGCGTTGACGACAATGGCATCGAGCGCTTTTTGCAGCAATTGCGGGTCAGCCATAATTTGCGGCAACTGACTGACGCTGCTTTGCACGTTGAGAGTGATGTTGCGCTCTTTAAGGTCGTTTTTGTATTCCTTTTGTACGAGCTGCAAAATCAGGCCAATGATGGTGGGTTCCATTTGAGGAGTGATGGCCTGACTTTCCAGTTTGGCAACATCGAGCATGGCATTGACAATTTGAAGCAGCCGGTCGGTGCCTTTGAGCGCGCCTTCTACTACTTGATTGTACATTTCATTTGCTTTAACCGCCTCGATGGTTTTCAAAATTCCCAGGTTGCCTTTGATGACGGTAATGGGGGTGCGCAATTCGTGGGCGGCAACTTGAATAAATGAGGTCTTATTTTTATCGAGTTTTTCCAGGGTGGTAAGGGCGCTGTGTAGTTCTTCTACGCGCTGTTCGACCATGTGTTCCATGAGTTCATTAAACCGGGCCTGGTCATCGTACAGGCGGGCATTTTGCAGGGCGATGGCGGCCTGCATGGCAAAGGTGGAGGCCAGCAACAGGTCATCTGCGGTGAAGGCGGCTTTGGGGGCGCGGGTAAGCGATAACATGCCAACCACTTTGTTTTTTGCAAACAGGGGCAGGCCAACCCAAGAATGGTGGACGGGCAGCCAATCGACCTGTGTCCAGCCTTTTTCTTTGGTTACATCGTCGACCACCATCACTTCCCCGCTGCGCGCAATCTGGTCATAAACGCCGCCCTGGTTAATTTGGAGTCGCAAATCCTGGGCGCGTTGGTCATCGGGAAAGCCGCGCTGGGCCAGGACGCTGATGGTGCCATCGCGCTCCTCCATCAGCAGCGCGCCGCGCTCATAGGGCAAGACGAGTGACAATTGTTCCAGGATTTTTTGCGGCACTTCGTCCACGCTGATGACGGTGGACAGGTTGCGGGCGGCTTTGGAGAGGGCATCGGCTTCGCGGCGGCGCTCCTGCTCGTTCTGGTACAGGCGGTCGAGTTCCTCGGCGCGCTGTTTGGCTTCATAGAGCAGCCGCTCCACCTCGCGCTGGGCAGCCTCGCGTTGGTCAACCAGCATGGTGCGCAGAAGCGCGCTGGAGAGCAGGTTGCGCACCCGCGTACAGACTTCCCAGTCACCGGTTTTCATCTCAATCCACATGAAACCGAACCGGCTTTGCGCCAGAGCCAGCGGCATGACTACAGCGGTATAGCGCCGGTCGGTGGGAATGCTGCTATGCGGAATCAAATGCCCGGTGGCTAGTTTTGGCTGCTCGGTGAACAGGTCGCATTTGCCGTTTTCGTATTGCAAAAACAATTGGTGATGTGGGGAGGGGGGAATGAGCGCCGACTGGGGGCGGGCAATTTTGTCGTAGAACATGACATACAATCGCTCGATGCCCATCACAGGGAAGTTTTTCTGAATAGCGCTGCCGATTTCGTGCAGGCTCATGGCGGGGGCCATGTCGAAACTGAAGTTTTGCAAGACCTGCTCCTGCTGCTCCAACTCAAGTCGTTGATATGCCTGGTAACGCTGCGAGAGCTCGCCCACCAGCATGCGCGCTTGCTGGAACAAGTTTTCGGCTTGCAGGGTGGCGTCTTTGTGGATGATGCCCGCCAGAGCATGACGACGAAAGACAGACAGAACATTGTGCCAGTCTCCGGGGTCGTCGTTGTATTTCTGCAGGGTTAAGACAGCCTGTTCGATGCTGGCAAGGAAAGACTCTGCCACCCTTTCACCGCGCAGAGCCAGCAAGAAGGTTTCCCAAACCTGGTTGTAGACTTTGGTAAGGGAAGTTTTGGAGGTCATGGGCGCGCCGCTGGCCTCGAACATGGCGCGGATACAGGATTCTTGCTTGTTTTCCAGCGTACCGGTGCGGGCGACTTCCTCGCGCGAGATTTGGGCCTGTTGGATGAAGCGGGGCTGGCATCCGCACGACCAGCGCACCACCACGCTGGTGGGAATGGTCGTCAGGGTTGGCTCCAAGTCGCCATCGATCACTTTAAGCAGGGTTTCGAACGTGTTTTTCCCCAAGTCATAAAAAGGCTGCCGAACGGTGGTCAGAGGAACGCCCAGCGAGCGCGCCTCGCGTACATCGTCGAAGCCGGTCACGGCCACATCACTGGGGATGTTAAAACCGTAACTGCGCAACATCTCCATGGCGCCAAAGGCCATGCGGTCATTGGCGGCAGCCACTGCATCGAACTTAACCTTCCGGCTTTCCATCAATTTTCGGATGGCTGCACGCCCGCTTTCGGGACTGTAATCACCCTGCACAACCAGTCGCTCATCGTACTCGATGCCGTGCGCCTTGAGTTCTTCCCGATAAGCGAACAATCGTTGCTCAGCTTCCACCTGGCCTTTTGGCCCGCGAATGAAGGCAATGCGCTTGTAACCATGCGTCTCAATGAGATGCCGAATCAGCATCCGCATTCCGCCAACGCTGTCAACAATTAAACTGGGGATATGTTCCACCTCGAGCGCGGTTGCTACGATTGGGGTTTTTCCAAAACTCTGGGCAAATTGACGGGTTTGCTCGCCGGAGACGCCATGTCCCAAATCAGCGGAGAGAATAATGCCTGCAAGGTCAGCCGTGTGGGCCAGGTCATACAGCCCATATGAAGGCAACAACTGGCCGGGCGTGGTAATCGCTGTCGGCTTGCCACCCACGAAACAAATCAGGTTGATATCGTGCATTTCGGCGGCGTTCGTAATGGCAGACATGTAGTCGAGGCCCCAAACCCGTCCGACCTGTGAAACGAACACACCGACAGTCTTGCGGCCTTTCCCGGCACTCTCTTGTCGCGGCATAGTTCACCTTTACCACTTTGCTCGCCGTCAAACCCCATCCACCACAACAGGCAGGTTGGTTTTCAGGTGAGGGGCAATGCCCAGTGAAGGATACAGATATGTCTATTATATCCTGTTCAATGGAAAGCCTTGTGTTTCGATGGGATGACAGTTTTACCTGCAAATTTTTGGGGTGGCTCAATCACAACCAATCTGCAATCCGTAAGTCTTGCATTCGCCCTGGAACGATGTATAATTAGAACATATGTTCGTTGCGGTGTATAAATGACTGAAAATTACCAGTATACCCTGATGCTCAATGCGCTTCGAGATGCGCAGGCCGAGCTGGGCCAAATCCCAGCCCCGGGAACGACGCTCTTCCCGGCGTTGTCTGACGCGCTGGACGCGGTTGGTCGTATCCCAGGCAATGCCATCCTGTTCGGAATCGCCGCGGACGGTCTGCCGTTGTTGTTGCACCTGCGCGACCCACGCCCAGGGCCTATCCTGGTGACGGGCGACCGGGGCAGCGGCAAGACGGCCTTCCTCAAGGCAATCCTGAAGGCGGCCTCGCAACTTAACCGCCCTGGCAGTTTGCACTTTGCGGTGCTAACTGATTACCCGGATGAGTGGGGCCGCTTCCAGGCGACCGAGCTCTTGGCGGGCATCTGGCCTGCGTATGAGCAAAATGCAGAAATCCTGCTGTTCGACCTGGCTTGCCGGGCGCAAGCACGTCAGGACAATGCGCCGGTCATTCTGTTGTTCGATGGCCTCGACTCTATCCTGCATATGGACGAAACGGCCCAAAACAACTTTCGTTACCTGTTATCGCATGGCCCCCCGGCCTCCATCTGGCCGGTCGTTACCGTCAACTCCAACCGGGCGATGAAACTGCCCGACTGGCTTGCCTACTTTCGGACGCGCATCTACGGGCGCATCACCCATCCTGCTACGGGCGAGGAACTGACGCCCATCCCTGGCGCGCCGCTTAAGGGTCTGTTTCCCGGTTTCCAGTTTTGCATCCGCGAAAAATCGCGCTGGCTCCAGTTTTGGCTGCCCGGTATGGCTGATTAAGACGATTTGGAAACCGGGCCGCCATCTTTCATCCCGAATAATTTCGTCACGACCGGGTTGGGCTTTACTCCCAGTTCATAAATCAGGGCAGGAATGGCAATCGAGAACGGGTAAACAATCAGCGGGGTATAGATGCCAGTGTTGAGGACGTAATCCAGTTTGGGTGTCAGGTAAGATTGCACAGCATTATGGAAGATGAGAATCAGGACAGAGATGCGGCCCATGTAAGAGAAAAAACCGGAAAGCCAGCAGGGGCCGCGCTCCAGTTGGCGCGAAAGGGCCAAGATGAACAAGATGCCTGTTACCGCCTCTAGCGTAAAGACAACCGGCGAGCCATACGAACGGGTGTTGAAATCCATCGTTTCGGGAAAGACGATATTCAACGCCAGGTTGATTGCGCCTGTGCCTATCAGCAAAAAAGGTGAGTTGAACCATTCGCGCGGTGCATTTTGGAAGACCTCGCGACCCAAAATAAAATAGAATCCCGCCAGCAGGGCCAGGTCCAGGCTCCAGGGCAGGCCGTTGAGGGTCAGGCTGCGCCCCAACAGGTTGAGATTAATGGGAGTAAACCAGCCAACCGTCCACGCGCCAAGCGCCAAAACAAACAGGAGGCCAAGCCAGCGCAGCCAGGGGTGCTTGGCCCAGCGAAACACCAGATAAAACAGGAAGGCGAACAGATTGACGGTAAAGAGAGCAGGCAGAAACCACATCGCCACCCAATCCAGGTAGTAGCCATTAGCGTAGAGGGCTTTGACGATGCGTCCCCAGGCGATGGATAATCCCATGTTGTCGAAGAATACCGCGCCGAAGTAAATCAGGAAGATGCCAAAGAAGAAAGGCTTGAGCAGGCTGTCGAAGCGGCGGCGCAACAGGTCGAGAAATGCAATATCAGGTTTGAAGAACAACCCTGACAGGAAAAAGAACAGCGGCATGTGAAAGGAATAAATCCAGTGATGCAGGAACGGCGCGTAAGCCGCTGTGCCATTATGGGCCAGCGCTACCAGCAGGATACCGATGCCTTTGGCAATGTCGATGTAGAGAAGACGGTTCATGGGATTTATTGACTTTGAGATTTGGCGATTTTGTGATTAGGGATTGAGCCACGAATTACGAATATCAAATATCGAGTATCGAATCATCAAACACGAAGGTGGGCATGCCTTCGACATCGGTCCGAACGCGGAACAGGCCACCCGTGAGCGGGTATTCCGCTAAATCGGCAGGGGGCAGACCTTTGCGGGCCGAGGTGACGAACAGGTCGGTTCCATTTTCGCCGCCGAAAACGCACGAAGTGACATTTTTGGCCGGGATGGGGATATTCTCCAGCAGTTGGCCGTTCGCCGGGTTCCAGACCGTAACCGCTGCCCCGCCCCATAGCGCAACCCACAGCCGCCCCTGCGTGTCAGAGGTCATGCCATCGGGAAAGCCGAGTCGGGGCGGGATAGAGACGGCTACGCGCGGGTTGCCGATTTCACCGCTGGCAAGGTCGTAGTCGTAAGCCATGACGGTGAAGGTGGGAGTGTCGATGTAGTACATTGTCTTGTAGTCCGGGCTCCAGGCCAGGCCATTGGAGATGCGCACGCCGCTGACAAGGGTCTTGAGCGTGCCATCAGGGGAGTAGGAGTACAACGCACCGGAGGCTTCGGTTTCGCTGTTATCCATCGTCCCGGCCAGGAAGCGCCCATCGGGGGCGCATTTGCCGTCGTTGAAGCGGTTCCCGGGCAGGCGCGCTTCGGGAGATGCGAGGAGGGTCAACTTAACGGTATCCAGGTTTAGTGCCGCGATGCTGTTGCGAAGGCCAAGGATGAGATTCCCGCTGCGGGTTGGAGCAGCGCATCCGAGCGGGGCCTCCACCTCGATTTTTTCATCCAAATTGGTTTTTGGGTCGTAGATGCGCAAGTGCCCGGCATAGATATCGACCCAATAGAGCCGCTTGCGGGCAGAATCCCAGGCCGGACCTTCGCCAAGCGCGGCTTGGGCGTCGAGCAGGAGTTCAGAAGAGGAAAGTTTCATTAGAGCCAATCGCGTTTATAAAAAATATACATGGCCAGCGCGGTCAGTAATACGGATAGGATAATGATGTAAACGTATGTAAAATGATTTTCCTGCCAGGGCAGGTCTACATTCATGCCATAAAAGGATGCGATGATGGTCGGGATGTTGAGCGCGATGGTGAGGGCTGCCAGGATTTTCATGATGACGTTTAGATTGTTGGAGATGACGCTGGCAAAGGCATCCATGAGGGCGGCCAATACTTCGGAGGCGATGTTGACCATCTGGATGGCTTGCTGGTTTTCGGTGAGAACGTCTTCGAGCAAATCCTGGTCTTCTTCGTATTGGTTGAACATCTGCATCCGGCGCAGGCGCTCCATCATGACCTCGTTGGAGCGCAGGGCAGTGGCGAAATAGGTCAGGCACTTTTGGTATTTGAGCAGTTCGAGCAGTTCACGGTTGCGGGTGGATTGTTGCAGGCGGTCTTCAATGACTTCGGTGGTTTTGTTAATTTGCCGCAGAAGGGAAAGGTAGCGGGTGGCAGTTTCAAGCAGGATGTAGAGCGTGAAGCGGAAGCGTTTGGCGGTTTTCAACCCGCGATATTTGCCGTTTTGCAGGGCGCGAATAACTTCGTTCTCTTGCTTACAAATGGTGATGACGCAGTTGTTGAGCAGGTAGATGCCGAGAGGCAAAGTGATGTAGGGAATGTCGGCGGCGGCGCCGTTATCATAGGGGATGCGCAACAGGATAAAGATATAATCTTCGTCCCGTTCGGCGCGCGCCATTTCGTCGATGTCGAGCGAATATTGGACGTATTCCGGGTAAACGCCCCACTCTTCCAGTTGCTTGATTTCTTCAGG
The DNA here is from genome assembly GCA_964422545.1 of uncultured Anaerolinea sp. GTDB lineage: Bacteria > Chloroflexota > Anaerolineae > Anaerolineales > Villigracilaceae > UBA5195. Next base: position 20,073 of record CAYRBO010000003.1, read on the forward strand.
GGTAGGGTCAATGACGTTGACCCAGCAGCCGTTGACAAATGATTCCAGGCGCTGCAAGCCCTGTTCGGTGCTTTTGATGATGGTCAGCATAAGCGCTTCTCCTTGTTATCAAGATGAATGTGGAGGGCGCTTCCAGGCGCCCGCCGTTAAATGGGTATCGCCAGCACTGGGAGGCTGGCTGTCTGCAGAGCCGGAACGGTCGCCTTCTTTTGACATGTTGTCCTCCTTTCTGTTAGAGTTTGACCCGTCAATTTTACGACTTAATGCAGGTTGTCACAACCTTGCTGCACACAAAATTCCAAAATCGCAAACAAATAAGGCTCTCCCATTTCTGGCGGATTCGTCCACAGATTTCGCAGATTACACAGGTTTGGTTCTTAAAATCGGCGAAAGATGTTCTTTTACATCCCAAACTGCCCCACCGCCCCCATCACCAGCAAAATCTGCCCCAGGTGATACGTCACCATCAGGGCCAGCCGGCCGCGCCGAATAGGGCGGACGAACTTATTCCAGGCCAGAATCATGTCAGAAGTGACAAACAAAACCGCCCCCAGGCTAACCAGGTAAGCGGGCGCATTCAGCCAGTCGACGCGGAAGAGCGTCACCAGCGCCGAAAACAACATCAGTGAAATAGTGGCCGAATAGTAACGCACCGGCTCCACCAGGCGGCGCAGTCCTTTTTTGGGCAAATTTCGCAAGATGCGGCGAATGAGCGGGAAGACGGTCATGCCTACGAACAGGGCAATCCCCAGCGTCAGCGTGTTAAGCGGCGCGGGCGGCATGTTCAGCCCGGCGATGTAGGCAATGTGCGCCAGCAGGAAGGCCCCCAGCCCAAACGGGAACCAGCGATGTTCGTTTTTGAGCAGCAGAAAGATATCTCCGGCCATGGAGAGCAGAACGGCCAACCCGAACCAAAGGAGCGGGCCGCCCAACCCGGCCGCCAGCCACAGCCAGCCGAACAAAAAGGCCATTACGCCCGGCTTGGCGAGATATTCCACCTTGCGCCAGCCTTTTGCTACCGCCAGCCATTCAACCGCCGCGCACAGGAAGGTCAGGACGAGCAGGAAGTTTTCCATCAATCTTTGCCTCGCGCCTCGGTGTCTTCGTCCTCAACCAGCAGCATAACTTTGAACGATTCGGCGTATTCCAGGCCATGTTCCTTGCCCTCGTCTGCTGCCCATTTGCGAATCATCTCTTCCGGGTCCCAATCGCCCAACTGCGAAACGTGCTTTTTGAGCGCTTCGATTTTCAGGTTAATCGTCTGCGAGATGTCAACCCATGTATCCGCCTTTTCTGATCCGTGAATATAAACCCGCTTGACGTTGTGCGGCTCGTAGCCCGCCTCCAACAGGTCGGTGAAAATCAGCCGCGTTCCGGCGGAGGGGAAGGTGGCGTATAACGCCGATTGGGCCGCGGCGCGGTGGTCGGGGTGATTGATATATCCGCTGCCGTAGAACACGCCCTGCGGGTCGCCGGTGACAACGACATCGGGTTTGTAAAGGCGAATCAGGCGCGTCAGTTCCTTGCGCAGGGGCAGGGTCGGCTCCAGTTCGCCATCGGGATAGCGCAGGAAGACCGACTCCTGGATACCCAGCACAGCATTGGCCGCCGTCTGCTCGCCCTCGCGGATGCGGGCCAGTTCCGGTTTGTAGGAGGCGTCTTTGGATGGGTCGTTGCTGCCCGAATCGCCGCTGGTAATGGTGACGGAGATAACCTGGCAGCCGGCCTGCGCCCACTTTGCCAGCGTCCCGGCGACGGTGAATTCCTGGTCGTCGGGGTGGGCGTGAATGCTCATGGCGCGTTTGGGAATGTATTCGGGTTCTTGGGGCATTACAATCTCCTGGTTGTTGTCCTGAAGGGTTTTTGAGAAGTTTTTAGCGCCTGGAATTCTTGAGAATGAGGTTCTGATTATGGAATGATTGCCTTTTCCATGCGCAGCAGCCATTCTTTGGTGGGAATGCCGTTTCCCGCGCCATAGCCGTGCAATTTCCCATCGGAGCCGACCACGCGATGGCAGGGGATGACGATGGGCATGGGGTTGGTGGCCTGGGCGCGTCCCACCGCCCGGGCGGCGCGCGGGTTGCCCAATTGCAGAGCAAGTTCCTTGTAGGTGCGCACTTCGCCGCAGGGAATCTCGAAGGTCAGTTTCAGAACGTTACGCTGGAACTCCTTCAGCGCGGACCAGTCGATGGGTAAGGTAAATTGCCTCAGCCTGCCAGCGGCGTATTCGCGCAGTTGATGCGTGGCTTCGGCGGTCTGTTGCGGGGAGAAAACCACCTCCGCCGCATGACGTTTCCCCAGCGTCGACGAGAACGCTTCCAGCGAGGAGGGAAATTCCACCGCCAGCAACCCTCTTTCTGAAACAGCCACCCAAATGTCGCCGAGCGGCGTCTCTCCAGTGTTCCCAATGAAGATGGTTTTCATGACAGACCTCCTGCGTCCCGCGCATATCAAACATCCCAAGGTTGCAGAAATTGGCAAATAATGTCTGATAAGGTCAATTGTACATCACCTGGCTTGTCTGACAAAGCACGCCGTTATTTGTGACAAGTCTCATATTGACTCGGACTTAAATCTCATGTAACCTTGTACTGTACCGTTCAAAGGCGAAATGAACCCTATGCGTCGCGTACAGCACATACTTCCGTAAAAAAGCGGGCAACGTTCCGGTTGCCCGCTTATATTTTCTAATCATTTCAGTCAAATTCTGACAGGAGAAAATAATGGCTGGACAAATCAATGCGTTCGAGATGGCCCAGAAGCAGTTCGACGGCGTTGCCAAATTGCTCAATCTGGACCCCCAAATTGCCGAGGTCCTGCGCTGGCCGATGCGTGAGTATAGTTTCCGCATCCCGGTGCGCATGGACGATGGCTCACTGCGCGTTTTCCAGGGCTATCGCGTGCAGCACAACGACGCGCGCGGCCCCAATAAGGGCGGCATTCGCTTCCACCCATCGGAGACCTTCGACACGGTGCGCGCCCTGGCAACCTGGATGACCTGGAAATGCGCCGTAGCCGACATTCCGCTGGGCGGCGGCAAGGGCGGCGTGGTGGTGGACCCCTCCACGCTTTCGACGACAGAAAAAGAACGCCTGTGCCGCGGCTGGGTGGATGTGATGTGGAAGAACATCGGCCCCCGCCAGGATGTCCCGGCCCCCGACGTTGGCACGACCCCGCAGATGATGGGCTGGATGATGGATGAGTATTCCAAACTGGTCGGCGAGTACACGCCCGGCGTGTTCACCGGCAAACCCTTGGGCGGCGGCGGCTCGGCAGGCCGCACCGAAGCAACCGGTTTTGGCGTCATCTACACTGTGCGCGAAGCAATGAAACACTTAAACATCGACCCGAAGAACTCAGTGGCAGCCATCGAGGGCTTTGGCAATGTGGCGCAGTATGCGGCCATCGGCTTTACCGAAATGCTGGGCGGCAAAGTTGCCTGCGTTTCCTGCTGGGACCGCAACGACAAGACCGCCTACACTTACAGCCACAAAGACGGCGTTGACCCGCGCTTCCTGCTGACCATTACCGACCAATATGGAACGATTGACAAGAAAAAGGCCCTGGATTCTGGCTACGTCATCGAAGACGGCGAGAAATGGATTGAGAAAGAAGCCAACGTACTCATCCCGGCAGCCATCGAAGGGCATGTCAACGCCGATACCGTCAAGAAGATGTCGAAGGGCATCAAAATCGTGGCGGAAGGCGCCAACGGTCCCTGCACGCCCGAAGCCGACGAGTTCTTCAAAGCCAACGGCATTTTCAACATTCCCGACTTCCTATGCAATGCGGGCGGCGTGACAACTTCCTACTTCGAGTCTGTCCAGAACGACATGAACTTCTACTGGACAAAGGAAGAAGTGCTGCAAAAGCTGGATACCAAGATGACCCAAGCCTTCGAGGCCGTGCTGAACATGAGCCTGAAGGAAAAGGTCTACATGCGCGACGCGGCTTACATGGTCGCCATCGACAGCGTGGTCAAGGCCATGCAGTTACGCGGCTGGGTGTAGGGCAATCTCGCCAAAGGCGGGAGGCTTTAGACTCTGTAAAGCAGAATCAGAACGGGGGCGGCTTGCCGTCCCCGTTGCGGTTTAATGCCTGAGACAAGCGAATTGATTCGTGACCTCGCGCTATCGGGATTCATGACATTTAGTACAGGACAACAAAATACAACAGTTGTAGAATCACCTTGTCACACTTGCGCGCAGTGCAAGCGTTGGAGACCGAATGGCATACCGGGGTGTACGCCAGGCTCGCTACCCAAAATTTGACGCACACTCAAATTTCAAGGAGACCAAATGACCCCCATTTATCCCCCCGAACCCTTCCGCATCAAAACCGTCGAACCCATCCGCCTGCCCGCGCCCGCCGAGCGTCAGGCCGCCATCCGGGCCGCAGGCTACAACGTCTTCGCGCTCAAGGCCGAGGATATTTTCATTGACCTGCTGACCGATTCCGGCACGGGCGCAATGAGCCAGAACCAATGGGCGGCGATGATGCTCGGTGACGAATCGTATGCCGGGGCGCGTTCTTACCATCGTCTCAAAGCAGCGGTAGATGATATTTTCGGATTCAAGCACTTCTTCCCCACCCATCAGGGGCGCGCCGCCGAAAACATCTTGTCAGCGGCGCTCGTCCGGGCTGGCAACTTTGTCCCGTCGAACATGCACTTCGACACCACCGACGCCAACATCCGCGCCCGGGGTGGGCGGCCAATCAACTTAGTCATTGACGAAGCGAGTGACCCGCAAAGCCAGCATCCCTTCAAGGGCAATCTCGACATCGAGAAATTGAAGGCCTTCATCGAAAAAACCGGCCCCGAAAATATCCCCTTCGGCATGATTACCGTCACCAACAACGCCGGGGGCGGGCAGCCGGTTTCGATGGAAAACATTCGCGCCGTTTCGGAGACTTACCACGCCTACGGCATCCCCTTCTACATAGATGCAGCCCGTTACGCTGAAAACGCCTACTTCATCAAGTTGCGCGAACCTGGCTATGAAGACAAAACCACCCTCGAAATCGCCCGCCAGATGTTCTCCTTCGCCGATGGGTTTTGCATGAGCGCCAAAAAAGACGCCATCGTCAACATCGGCGGCTTGCTGGCCACCAACGACGACGTGGTGGCCGAGCGTCTGCGCAACGAGTTAATCCTGCGCGAAGGATTCGTCTCGTATGGCGGCCTGGCCGGGCGCGACCTGGACGCGATGGCCGTCGGCCTGTACGAAGGCCTGGACGAAAATTACCTGGCCTACCGCCTGAGCCAGACTGCCTACCTGGCCGCCTGCCTGAAGCAAATTGGCGTGCCGATGATTGAACCGCCCGGCGGACACGCCATCTACCTCGACGCGGGGGCGATTCTGCCGCATATTCCGCACGGCGAGTTCCCCGGCCAATCGCTGGCGGTGGAACTGTACCTCGAAGGCGGCATCCGCGCCTGTGAGATTGGTTCGGTCATGTTCGCCCACCCCGACCCCGAAACCGGCGAAATGGTCTACCCGCGCCTGGAACTCGTCCGCCTTGCCATCCCGCGCCGGGTCTATACCCAGAGTCATTTCGATTATCTCGTCAAGTGCATTGGCAACATTGTCAAACGCGCCAGTACGCTCAAGGGCTACAAATTCACCTACGCCCCCGAACTGTTGCGGCACTTTACCGCCCGTTTCGAGCCATTAAGTTAAAACGGGTGCCAGTCATCTCAATAATTATCATTTTGGGTTTTACCGCTAATCGCCAGAAAAAACCCCGGTCAATTTGGCTTCTGCCATCATTGACCGGGGCATGACTCTGACAGGTCAAAAATTTTTCACAACCATAACGCTTCTGTTTGGGCAACAGAAAATCGGTTTGTTTTTTCCCATTTGTTATCCAAAAGATTATCTTTCGCTGCAAGCCAGGCTGTTTGTGCTATCATAAAATCAGGAAGGCAATTCATCAGGCTGGAGGCTACGATGAAACTCCATTTTCACGGCGCAGCGCAGACAGTGACCGGCTCAATGCACATGCTGGAAGTCAACGGCGCAAAACTGCTCATCGATTGCGGCCTGTTCCAAGGCCCAAGACGCGAGAGCTTCGAGCGCAATCGAAACTTCCCGTTCAACCCACGCAAAATTGATGCGGTTCTCCTAACCCATGCCCATATCGACCACAGCGGCAACCTGCCTAACCTGGTTGCGCAGGGTTTCGAGGGGTCAATTTACTGTACACCGGCCACCGCCGATCTGGCGCACATCATGCTGATGGATTCCGCTCATATCCACGAGAAACAGGCCGAAGCGGTTTCCTGGCGGAACGAGCAAAGGGGGCTAGAGCCGGTTGACCCGCTTTATACCCAGGAGGACGCTGAAAAAGTCCAGCCGCTGCTCAAGGGCATTCCCTACGATACGCCCTTTGAGCCTATTCGGGGAGTGATGGCGCGGCTGGTGGAGGCCGGTCACATTCTTGGCTCGGCAAGCGTTCCGTTGGAAGTGAGCGAAAAAGGCCAGAAAACGAGCCTGTGGTTCTCCGGCGATATCGGACGGCGGCGGCTGCCCATCCTGCGAGACCCACAAATGCCGGAACGGGTGGATGCGATGATTATGGAATCGACCTACGGCGACAAGCCGCACCGCAACCCCGAAGAAGCCTACGAAGAGATGAAAACCGTCGTCAACCAGACGCTGAAGCGAGGCGGAAAGGTCATCATCCCAGCGTTTGCGGTAGGGCGCACCCAAGAACTGGTCTATAACTTGAACATGATGCACGAAAATGGCGACCTGCCTGAAATCCCGGTCTATGTAGACAGCCCGCTGGCGGTAAATGCCACAGATATCTTCAAGAAACACACCGATTGTTACGATGCCGAAACAGTTCAGTGGATAGAGCGCGGCCACCCGGCGCTCGATTTTCCGTTACTGAAATATATCTCCAGCCTGGATGATTCCAAAGCCCTCAACACCCGCAAAGACCCGATGATTATCATTTCGGCTTCCGGCATGGCCGAATTTGGCCGGGTTGTCTTTCACATCCGCTGGAACATCGAGGATGAGCGTAATACTATTATGATTGTCGGCTGGCAGGCGCCCGGCACGCTGGGCCGCCGCCTGGCAGAACGGGAACCATTTGTCAAAATCTTTGGGGAAACCTACAAGGTCAAGGCTGAAATTTCTACCATAGGCGGTCTCTCAGCCCACGCCGGGCAGGATACGCTGCTGGAGTATGCCCGCGCTGGTCACGCCCAGAAAAAAGGGGTTTTTCTGGTACACGGCGAACCCAAGGCGGCTACCGTCTTACAGCAAAAACTGGATGAGAGCGGCCTCAAGCGGGTTTTCTACCCCCAATCCGGCGCGGTGCTGGAGTTATAGTTCGGCAATAAACGCTCCTGGCTTTGCGCCAGGAGCGTTTCGATTCAGTTCACAAATACTGCGTCCGGTAGTTCTGGTCGTCGTAATCCATCACATGATTTGCAATCTGCAACCAAATTGTGTTGCGCAAACCATGCGCCTTACAAAATCTCGTTCTGGTATTTCCCGGCAAACAGGGCGGGCTGGCCGCCGGTGTGCCAGAATAGGACGGTTTCGTCCTTCTTGAAAAACCCCTGACGGATTAAGTCAATCATCCCGGCCGCGGCGCGACCGGTATAGACCGGGTCGAGCAGGATGCCTTCGTTTTGGGCAAAGAGCGTAATCGCCTCGCGCTCGCCCTCGCCAAAGACGCCGTAACCAGCCTGGCAATACCTGTCGTTGGCGAAAATCTCATCGGGAGAAAACTGGATGCGCGGCCCCAACTTCTCGCTTGCCTCCGAAGCCAGCGCGGCGACATGCGCCTTCAATTTTTCTTCAGGTTCGTCAATGCTGATTCCCAGAATCTTGCCGCCATAGCCGAACACCCGCTGCCCCAGCGCCAGCCCGGCGTGCGTGCCGCCGCTGGATGTGCCGAAGACAATCCAATCGGGGCGAATGCCTTGCCCCAGCATTTCCTCCACTGCGAAGGCGTAGCCCAACGCTCCGGTCGGGCTGCTGCCGCCATACGGCACAAGATACGGCTTGCAGCCCGATCCTTGCGCTGTCTGGTAGATTTCTTGCAATTTGGCGTCGCGCGCTTCGCGCTTTTCCACCCAGACCACATCCGCATCGAACAGAAAATCGAGCAGCAGGTTGCCAGTTGGCTCCTCCTGGTGTTCGCCTGCCAGAACAAGGATGCAATCCAGGCCAAATTTGGCAGCGGCTGCCGCAGTTTGGCGGCAGTGGTTAGACTGCATAGCCCCGCCAGTGATGAGCAGGCAGGCACCCTGCTCTTTTGCCTCGGCGACCAGAAACTCCAATTTACGGGTTTTGTTGCCGCCAAAAGCCAGGCCAGTCTGGTCATCGCGTTTGATGAGCAGTTTAGGGCCGCCCAGGGCTGCCGTCAGGCGCGGCATCTCTTCGACCGCAGTTGGCAGGTGGGCAAAATGGATGCGAGGAATGGAATTCATCGTCTATTCTCCAGGAAAAGGTAACTACTGGCTGTTGCCCATGAATTCTTCGGCAGTGGCATGTCCGGGCTGGCTGATGCCTTCGCGCTTGAACACTTTCCAGACCGTCAGGAAGATGATTTTGATGTCGAGCCACAGGCTCCAGTGATCTACGTACCATACATCCAGCCGGAACTTGTCCTCCCAGGTCAGGGCATTGCGCCCGTTAACCTGCGCCCAGCCGGTGATGCCGGGCAGCACATCGTGACGGCGGGCCTGTTCGGGGGAGTAGCGCTCCAGGTACTGCATCAGCAGCGGACGCGGCCCGACGATAGACATCTCGCCGCGCAAGACGTTGAACAATTCCGGGAGTTCATCCAGGCTCGAGGCGCGCAAGAAACGCCCCAGCCGGGTCAGCCGCTCCACATCGGGCAGCAGATTCCCGTTTTTATCGCGGGCATCCGTCATGGTGCGGAACTTATAGATGTAAAAAGGCGTCCCCTTAAAGCCAGGGCGTTTTTGCGTAAAAATGACAGGACTGCCATGATACATTCGAACCAGAATACCCACCAGCAGCAAGACGGGCGACAAAATCACCAGCCCAAGAACAGCGAGCAGGAGGTCGAACATTCGTTTACTGACAGGGATTCCGGCGGGCAACATCCTCGAAATTCTACCACCGGCCTGTGAATTTGTTGAGAAAGGTCAAATTTTACAAAAGTCATATACAGATTGTGTATAATCTTATAATGATTGAAGTTTCCTGGCGCAGGAATTGTTCCACGCCCAAAGACAACATGAACGTCGTGGTAGAAGATGGAGGCGCTATGAACGAGAGAATTCTCATCATCGAAGACGACCAGGCCATCCTGAAACTGCTCCAGCGCGGTTTGGCGTATGAAGGGTATGCTGTTGATGTAGCCACCGATGGACGCAGCGGGCTGAACCTGGCGCGCGACCGCAACCCCGACCTGGTGGTGCTAGACTGGATGCTGCCCGGCATGGACGGGCTGGAAGTTTGTCACCGCCTGCGGTTGGGCGGCGCGATGCCAATTTTGATGTTAACTGCCAAAGACACCATTCAGGACCGGGTGCAAGGATTGGACGCCGGGGCCGATGATTATATGGTGAAGCCTTTCAACCTGGATGAACTGCTGGCGCGCATCCGCGCCTTGCTGCGCCGCACCCAGCCAGAACGAATCCAGGTCTTGAAATTTGCCGACCTGACCCTGGATACCGGCTCACGCGAAGCAACGCGCAGCAACAAGTTGATTCAATTGACCGCCAAAGAGTATGAACTGCTCGAACTCTTTATGCGCCACCCCAAACAGGTGCTGACCCGCGAGGTGATTTTCGATCGCGTTTGGGGTTACGATTTCGGCGGCGAGAGCAACGTGCTGGAAGTCTACATCCGCTACCTGCGTCAAAAACTGGAAGACAACGAAACCCTGCCGCGCCTGATTCACACGGTGCGCGGGGTGGGTTATGTGCTGCGCGAAACGCCATAGTAGTTGGTGATTTTCTGATTTGGCGATTTGGTGCTTGACAAGGATAACGCCGCGAGTCCTGAGCAAAGGATTGCGCGGCGTTTTTATCTTAAACTCATCTGCGAGAGGTACAATTTAGGCTCTATTGTTTTTAACGGGAAGATGTATTGGTCAAGAATGTAATGAATATATTCGGGCGGAGAAACACGGAAAAAATTGCTGCTTTCCGTGAGATTCCGTGTATTCCGCGTCAATCCGCGTCCAAAAAGTTTTGATTGCGAACGAACTCTAAACTCCAATACAATTTAGCAATCGTAAAATTACAAATTGCAAATCGCAAATCGTAAATGTCCTTACGTCTTCGGCTCACCTTCCTATACACATCCCTGCTTGGCGGCATCCTGCTCCTGTTTGGGGCGCTCATCTACTTCCTGGTGGGCGCATTCCTGCTCGACCAGATAGACCGAACCCTGGCCCAAACCGTGAATGGCATCCTTGCCAATTCACGAGTCAGTACGGTTGGAGAGTTGAATGTGCTGACTCTGCCCTCGCTGGAATTGACCGCCAATGTGTATGTCCAATATTGGGACCGGCAGGGGCGGCTGCAAATGGTCTCTCCAGGCATCCGTGACTTCAACCAGCCGCTGGATAGCGCCAACCTGATGTCGGCCAAACCAGTCTACCGCGATGTTTACATCCAGCAAACGCACTTACGAGTCCTGACCGTGCCGATTGTGGTGGGGGAACGCCCAGCGGGCGTATTGCAGGCCGCTACCAACCTGACCATCCTGGATTCAATCCGCAGCACCCTGCTGGGATTGCTGGTTTTCCTGACGCTGGCCTCGATGATATTGGCAGCGGCGGCCTCCTGGCTGTCCATCGGGCAGGCGCTGGCCCCGCTCGAAACCGTCACCGAAATCGCCGAACAAATCACCCGGGCCGATGACCTTTCGCGTCGAATCCCTTACAGCGGCCCGGCGAAAGATGAAATCGGCACCCTCATTCGCGCCTTTAACCGCACCTTCGAGCGGCTCGAAAACCTGTTCACCGCCCAGCAGCGCTTCCTGGCCGATGTATCTCATGAACTGCGTACCCCGCTGACGGTCATCAAAGGCAACGCCGACCTGATTCGCAAAATTGGGCCAGATGAAGAATCTCTCAATTCGATAAAAGACGAGGCCGACCGCCTGACGCGCATGGTGGGAGATTTGTTGCTGCTGGCCCAGGCCGAATCGGGAAAACTCCCCCTCAATCTGCGTACCGTTATGTTGGATGAGTTACTCACCGATGTTTTCCAGGAGATGCGCGTGTTGGCGGGGGACAAAGTACATCTCAAACTAACCGAGATTGACCAGGTGACGCTCACCGGCGACCGCGACCGGCTCAAACAGGTCTTCATCAACCTGGTCTCAAACGCCATCCATTACAGCCCCATCGGAGGAGATGTTTACATCGGCCTGTCGAAATCGCAGGAGATGGCGCGCGTCATTATCCGCGACATAGGGCCGGGCATCCCGGCTGCCGATTTGCCGCACATCTTCGACCGCTTCTATCGGGGCGAAAAATCGCGAACCCGCTCAAAGACAAGCGGGTTCGGACTGGGGCTTTCGATTGCTTATTTCATTGTCGATTCACATGGCGGGCGCATCGAAGTCGATTCGCAGGAAGGGCGTGGAACGACCTTTGCTGTTTACCTGCCAATAGCGGAGGCGTAAGGGGTGGTGGTCTCGATATGGATGCAAAAACCGCATCCTGCCTGGTCATGGCAGCCCCAGCCGCTGATGCGCTTTTTTGCACAGGCTGGCCCCTCCGGCGGCCAGCCATTCGTTTAAGCGGGCCGATTCACTGGCGTTTTGCTGCGCGTCGGCGTAAATTCCGCTGCCCCAATACACATAGCGGCGCGTTTCGGCGGCCCAGCGCAACTCATCCCGTCCAATGACGCCAATCCCGCCATTGTAACCAGCCATCGCCAGGCGCGCGTCGCCGTTGGCGCGTTCCAACGAACGGCGCAGATAGTCCAGGCCGCGCAGGGCGTTAGTATTCGGGTCATAGGCATCTTCATGCGCCAGGAAGTGATAAGGCATGACCTGGAACAGCCCGGCGGCCCCGGCCACCGAACGCGCCGAGGGGTTGCCGCATGATTCGATTTGCATCACGGTAGCGGCCAGGTTGGGGTCAATGCCATGTTCGGCAGACCAGACGGCAATCCGCAACGCCCAAAACTGGACTTCAGCGGTGAAGAGGGGCGCAATCACCGGGTTTGCTGTCGAAGGCGCAGCGGAAGCGTGGCTTTCACTCTCTGGGCCGCGAATGGTGACAAAGGCCAGGAGAACGCCAAAGCACAACGCAACAAGCGGAGGCAGTAAAAAACCAGACAGACAGCCACCGGATTGGACTGTCTGTCTGCTCTTTCGACGGGTTGTCGGTTCAGAGCGCGCAGGAGTCATAGGGTCACATTCGTTTCAGGTTCGCTCAGTGTCATACGAAGCGTATTGAGGTTATTCGCGCCGTTCGCGCTCCATCAACTCGCGAGCGCTCATCAGGTTATGGTAAGTCGGTTCGGGCGGGGTGTAATTGTTTTCAGGACGGCGCAAAGGCTGTGGCTGTGGCTGATGAGATGTCTGTTGATTCTGATACACCGGCCTGTGCTGCGGCTTGTACTGCGAACCTTGAGAGGCAGAAAACGAACGCGCCGGGGTGTTATTGACGGCAGGCCGAAAGGGACGCGCCTGTTGGCTGCCGAGCGAGGCAGGCCGCGGGGCGTCTAAAACCGCGCGCCCGCTGCGGCGGTCGGCCTGGGTGAAGATGCGTTCCCCGGCCAGGGCAAAGGTCCCAATAATCAGGATGCGAATGACCCAAACCATCACAGCCACAAAAACTGGCACGACCTTCTGGACGGTATCCCCGCCAATAACGGCGGCGCCCTGGCTGGTGTGAGTGGCAATTGCAACCGAAACGCCCCACCAGGTAAGGGTGGCGTTCATGGCGGCGGCCAAAATCCATGCGCCAAAGAGATACCAGACTTCGGCGGGTTCGTCCGCGCCCTGTTCGGGGGTGAACAGGCGGGCAATCCCAGCGAAATCGATACCACAGAAGGCAATTGCCAAAATGGTTGCCCACTTAATGCCTGCAAATTTCAAGTTCCCAAGCACATCGTTAAGCGCAAACTCGGTGGTACTAAAGTTAAACAGTTCGAAAGCCAACAGGGCGCCGATAATCATAAAACCAAACGCCCTGCCGCGCTGCGCATCAAGCGCATGAATGGCCTTGCCAATACTGGCATTGAAGGGCCGGGAACGAAGGGTATTATTCATGAATCACTCCTTTTGGGGCTGAACAAATAGAATGTCTGTTCTACGACAGAATTATAGAACAAAAATTCTACTTGTCAAGTGGCAATTTTGACGGGATAATAGACGCATGACCACGCTCACCCGCTATAACCAACTCAAGCAGGAAATAAACTTCCACTTGTATCGCTACCACGTCCTGGATGCGCCAGTTATCAGCGACGCAGAGTATGACAAATTGTGGAACGAGTTCAAGGCCATCGAAGCCGAACACCCCGAATGGGTTACGCCCGATTCACCCAGCCAGCGGGCCGGAACAGTGATTTCGGAAAAGTTCGAGAAGGTGCGGCACCCGCGCCCGATTCTCAGCCTGGCAAATGCTTTCGGCGCGGAGGACGCGCGGGCCTGGTACGAACGAATTCGCAAACTGGATGCGCGCGTCGAAACGGCCAAATTCGTCGTCGAGCCGAAGATTGACGGGCTGAGCGTTGTGCTTCATTACCGTGAGGGCGTTTTCAGCCAGGGCGCAACGCGCGGCGACGGGGAGGTGGGCGAAGATATAACGGCCAACCTGCGCACAGTAAAGGCAATCCCCCTCCAAATTCCAGTAATCAGTGACCAGTATCCAGTCATTAGTAATCAGTCAACAGTGGAGCGTGGTCAGCTGTCTATGTTCGACGCGCTCCCATCTTCAATTACCAATACCAATTACCAATTACCAGATTACCTGGTGGTGCGCGGCGAGGTGTTCATCACGAATAAAGATTTCGAGGCCATGAACGCCCGGCTGGCCGAGGCGGGCGAGCGCACTTACCTGAATCCGCGCAATTCTGCCGCCGGTTCGCTGCGCCAGCTCGACCCGGCCATCACCGCCAGCCGCCCGTTGACGATTCTGGTGTACCAGGTGGTGTATTATGAATTTTCCGGTTCTCCAGTTAACCGGTCAACCGGTCAACCGGAAAACTGGATGACTTCCCAATGGGAATTGTTACAGTGGTTGAAGTCGCTCGGCTTCCCCGTGACCGACGTGGCGCGACGCTTCGATACCCTGGAGGAGGCAATTGCATACATCCAAAGTTGGGAAAACCGACGCGATGCATTGGGCTATGAGGCCGATGGCTTTGTCATCAAGCTTGATGACCTGCGCCTGGCTGAGGAATTGGGCTTTGTGGGCAAAGACCCGCGCGGGGCGGTGGCTTACAAGTTCCCGGCGCGCGAAGTAACCACCAAACTGCTCGGAATCGAGGTCGAAGTGGGCCGCACCGGGGTATTGACGCCGCGCGCCGCGTTGGAGCCGGTCGAAATCGGCGGGGTGATTGTGCGCAACGCCACCCTGCACAACTTCGATTACATTGCCGAAAAAGACATTCGCATTGGCGACCGGGTGCTGGTCAAACGCGCGGGCGAGGTCATCCCCTACGTCATCGGCCCGGTGGTAGATGCGCGCAACGGAACCGAGCAGCCCTACGCGCCGCCCGCCGCCTGCCCGGCCTGCGGCCAGCCGGTGGAGCATTTCGAAGGCGAGGTGGCCTGGTACTGCGTCAACGCAGCCTGCCCGGCCCAGTTGGTGCGCAACCTGGAACATTTCGTCTCGCGCGGCGCGATGGACATCAGTGGATTGGGAATCAAAATTGTGGAACAGTTGATTGAGGCCGGGCTGGTCAAAGATGTGGCGGATTTATATCTTTTGACGAAAGAACAATTGCTGACGCTGGAAGGCTTCGCCGATAAAAAAGCCGAAAACCTGCTGGCGGCCATCCGCGCTTCAGCCAGGCAGCCGTTGAACCGGCTGATTACTGCCCTCGGCATTCACGGCGTGGGCGAGGTAATGGCCGCTGACCTCAGCCGCGCCTATCCCGATTTAGACGCCCTGGCCCAAGCCGATGCCGAAACTCTACAACAAATCGAAGGCATTGGCCCAAACATTGCTGCTTCGATTGTGGATTGGTTCACTCGCCCCGCCAACCGCGCGCTGCTGGGAAAACTTAAGAAGGCCGGAGTCTGGCCGGTTGCCAGTAACCAGTTATCAGTTATCAGTAACCAGTCTTTGTCTGGCCTGACGTTCGTCGTGACCGGCACGCTGCCGACCCTTTCGCGTGAAGGCGTCAAGGAATTCATTGAACAGCACGGCGGCAAGGTGACAGACAGCGTGAGCAAAAAGACCAGTTACCTCGTTCTGGGCGAAAACCCCGGCTCAAAACACGAAAAAGCCCTGGCGCTGGGCGTGCCGATTTTGGATGAAGCCGGGCTGAGAAAACTGGTGGAAGGTTAAAATAATGTAGGGCAAGATAATATCTTGCCCTACGGTTCTGGAGCGGGTGACGGGACTCGAACCCGTGACATCGTGCTTGGGAAGCAAGCGTTCTACCACTGAACTACACCCGCTTGTGTGAGCGGAGATTATAGCCAGCCCAGCGGGGCGTGTCAAGCCTGGCGATTGAGTAGTTTTTCAGTCAACTCGAACAAAGCCACACCCGCCGCGCCTTGCGGGTCGGCGGCGCGCAGGCTGTTGAGGGCCAAATCAGTCATCTGCTTGGACGCCTCGATGGTGTATTCGTAGGCCGATTCGCTCGCCAAAAGGCGGGCAACTTCTTCCACTTCTTCTGGTTGGATTGGCCCCTGCTTCCAGCGTTCCGCAAATTTTCCCTTTTTGCTCAGCCCAACCAGCACCGGCAGCGAGTTTTTGCCCTCCACCAGGTCGGAGGCCGCCGATTTGCCGGTCAGGGCCTCGTCGCCCCAAATGCCGAGCAGGTCATCTTGCACCTGGAAGGCCAATCCCAGGTAATGACCGAAGGAGCGGTAGGCGTCCAGGGTCGGTTCGTCGGCCCCGCCCAAGACGGCGCCAATCGAGGTGCAGCCGGCCAACAGCGCAGCGGTTTTGCCGCCAATCATCGGCCAGTAATCGTCAACGGTCAAATCCAGGCGGCCTTCATAGAACATATCCATATATTGTCCGCGCGTCAGGTCGAGGCAGGTATCGTGCAAGATTTTGGCGGCTTTGACCACAACATCAGAGGGATAATTTTTCGCCAAATCAATGATTGCTTGATTCGACTGAACGAATAACGCATCCCCAACGTTGATCGCCATCGGAACGCCCCACTTGACCCAGACGGTTGGCCGCCCGCGCCGTTTCTTCGAGTTATCCTGCACGTCATCATGCACCAGCGAGAAGTTATGCACCAGTTCGACGGCGGCAGCGGCGGGCAGGGCAGACTTCCAATCTGCGCCGCACCCAGCGGTAGAAAGCAGCACCAAAAGCGGGCGGATGCGTTTACCGGTCGCTTCTGGCCCGGCCCCTTCTCCAAGCCAGCCCATGTGATAGGCTAACATTTCATAAAACGGTTTGATGCGCGGCTGGTCGAGACGCGCCACATGGCGCTGCAATTCGGACTCGATGGCGGGCAGCATTTCAGGAAGCAGGTCATTCAGGCTCATAGCGTCGGGTCTCCGTGCGCTGATTATACAAAACTTTTGGCAGATCTGTTTAGCCTGCGCACCAAAAGAAAAAGTCCGCGCCAGGCGGACTTTGGCTGCAAGTTGGTCAATTTCGCTTGCGATGCGTGCGCGCGACGATGTTTAGCAAGTCTATCAGTTCACGCAGTTTTTCGGGCGCGGCGCTGTCTGTAGTCAGGACAGAATGCTTGCCCTTTTTGCCCTCCACTTCGATTTTATGGGTAAACTGGTCTATGCCGGGGCGGGCAGGCAAAATCTGAACCGGAAGTTTGAAGAAGTCCATCTCATCGAGCAGGTCGCGCAGTTGTTCCTCCTGCTCATCGGGCAGGTCATCCAACTCGAAACTGACGGCCAGTTTCAGCCCGGCAAAACCGCCAGTGCGTTCGTATTTGATGCGCAAGTCGCTCATTTTCTCATCAATCCCAGGGAACGGAAAATCGCCGTCAGGCAGCCATCGCCGGGGGTAGGGGTGGGGGTTGGCGTGGGCGTTGTGCCGCTCCCTGCAGTGATGCCGACCTCAGCCCAGCCTTTTTTGACGGCCAATTGCTCCACGCTTTCTGTCCCATACAATTGCCCGGCCACCTGGTAGGTCAGGTCGGCGGCCTGCTGAAAGTCGGAGGTGGCGGTCAGTTTATCACGCAGGGCGATGTACCAGATGTTACCGGCGCGTTCCCAGGCGTAGCCGCCAATTTCGAGCGCGGTCACATAAAAAGCATGGTTGGGGATGCCCGAATTGATATGCACGCCGCCGTTATCTTCGACGGTGTTGACGTAATCCTTCATGTGACCAGGCTGCGGGTCCTTGCCGATGACCGGGTCGTTGTAGGCTGTGCCGGGCGCTTTCATTGAGCGGATGCCGACCCCCCTGACATTGGAGGTAAACAGCCCCTCGCCAATAATCCAGTCGGCTTCGGCGGCGGTCTGGCTGCGCTGGTACTGCTTGACCAGTGACCCAAATACATCAGACATAGATTCGTTCAATGCGCCCGATTGCCCAAAATAAGCCAGTTTGGCTTCGTATTCGGTCACGCCATGCGTCAGTTCATGGCCGATGATGTCGATGGCGATAGTGAAGCGGTTGAACAGGCGCTGCGATTCTGGCAGGTCTTCATCGCCGTCGCCATACACCATCTGCTGGCCGTTCCAGAAAGCGTTGTCGTAGCCCTTCATATAGTGGACGGTCGAATCGAGCCGCAGACCCTTGCCATCGATAGAGTTACGGCCATAGATTTCTGAGAACAAGTCGTACGTCAGGCCGCAACCATCATAGGCTTCGTTGACCGCCGGGTCGGCAGTCGCCGGGTCGCCCTCGCGCCGCACCGGCACGCCGGGCAATTTAGAGCCTTGCTGGGCATCGTAAATGATGCGTTCCTTGCCGGTTGCAATCGCAAACGAAAGCACGCTGGCAAAATCACGGGTGGCGTGGCGCTGGCCGCGAAATTGCTCCGAGGCAGCCAGGGTCAGAATCGCAAACTCGCGCTGTTCCTGCGTACCATTGCGGACGATTTCTTTGAGCATGTGCGGGGGAATAATGCAGGTGATGGGGTGACGGTGCATAAGGCGTCCTTTCGGGCCCAGGAATGACTGGACGATTTCAGTATACGATTATGCGCCTGGAATTTCAACAGGAAGATTTCAAGAGAAACTCTCCGGTTTTTGTAACGCGAAATTCATTCCGCAGCCCGGCCACAATGATTTTCGCGCGCAATGCCAATGTAGAACGGTCATCCTACAAAATCCGTTTCAATTCCTTCGAAAGTTGCTCCGGCGATTGGAAGTGGATGGCGTGAAACCCCAACTGGCGCGCCGTTTCGATGTTGGGAAGCGAATCATCGACGAACGCGCACTCTTCCGCCTGGCAGTTAATCTGCTCCAGGGTCAGGTGATAGATGGCCGGGTCGGGTTTAATCAGTTTCACTTCGCCGGAGACAATGACATCGTCGAAATATTGAAAGAAGGGGAATTTGGGGCGCGTGAGAGCCAGTTTCTCGCTGGAGAAGTTGGTCAACCCTATCATCTTGAGACCGTTCCCGCTCAATCGTTCCAAAATCTGCACCGTGCCGTCGATTTGTCCTCCAATGCAGTCAGGCCAGTGTTCGTGATAGGCGCGGATGAGCGCGGCGCGATGCGGGAAGCGCGCCGAAAGGTCGGCCACACCCTCATCGAAAGAACGGCCTCGGTCCTGCTCCAGGTTCCAAGCGCTGAAATTCACTTCCTCGAAAAACGCTCTGATTTCGGCCTCAGAAAGATGCGGGAAATGCTTTTGGTACAAGGCCAGCGGATTCCAATCGAGCAGCACGCCGCCCAGGTCGAAAATGATTGCTTTAATGGTCATTCAATCATTCTCCCTGCCAGGCCTGCTCGGCCAGCGCCAACGCGCCCAGCACGCCCGATTGGTTGCCCAGGCCAGGGTTGACAATGTAGGTTTCGATGCGTTCGAGGATTTCTGGCGACTGGATATAGCCGTTCAACAAAGCCGGAACTTTCTCCCGCACCATCTTCATCACCTGCGGCTGCTGGCTGACCCCGCCGCCCAGGATGATGCGCTGCGGAGAGAGAGTATAGATGTAACTGCATAACGCCAGCGCGATGTAATGCGCTTCCAATTCCCAAGCGGAGTGTTCCGGCGGCAGGGTTTCGGCTTTTTGGCCCCAGCGCTTTTCAATCGCCGGGCCGGCGGCCAGCCCCTCGAAGCAGTCGCCGTGAAAGGGGCAGGCGCCAGAGAACGGGTCGCGTTCCCAATCATGCGGCAGGGGCAGATGCCCGGCTTCGGGATGCAGCAATCCATGAACCAGCCTGCCGTGCAGCAAAATTCCAGCCCCAATGCCGGTGCCGATGGTGATATACATCAGCGGGTCGCAGCCCTGCCCGGCGCCCCAACGCCCTTCGGCCAGCGCGGCGGCATTCACGTCCAAATCGAAGCCGACCGGTACGCCAAAGGCCTGCCGCAGCGGGCCAACCACATCAGTATGCGACCAGCCCGGCTTGGGCGTGGGCAAGATGTATCCAAAAGTCGGCGAGCCAGGGCGCGGATCAATTGGGCCAAAGGAGCCAAACCCAATCGCCGCCAGCGGGCCGCGCTCTTTTTCCTGCTCCTTGAAAAAATCAATGGCGCGTTTTATCGTCTCGGCGGGCGTGGTGGTAGCAAAGCGGCTCTCGGCGCGGATGTCGCCGGGACCAGTGCCTACGGCGCACACGAATTTGGTGCCGCCGCCTTCGATACCACCAAACAGGAGAGAAACGTTTTGGGGTGTCATCATTTGTCCTCGTTTTTTCGATAGTGTACCACTGCCAGGCCAGAATTATGCTCTATAATTCAGGCCTGCGGCCTATGAAAATCTCCACCCGTTTTACTGAAACAGCCATCCCCTGGCTCTTTGCCCTGCTGACCGGCCTGGCCTACGGGCTGATGCTCTTCCAAACCGGCTTTTATTGGGACGACTGGCCTTTTGCCTGGGCCGCCCATTTCATCGGGCCAGAGAGTTTCATCGGCTCATTCATGCGCGTACGCCCGTTTTTAGGCCCCATTTTCTGGTTCACTACCAGCCTGCTGCCCGAAACGCCGTTCGCCTGGCAGTCTTTCGCGCTCATCATGCGCTTTCTGCTGACCCTGGCCGCCTGGTGGGCCTTCCGCCAAATCTGGCCGTTCCATCCCTGGCAAACCCTGCTGGCCGCGCTGGCCTTCCTGGTTTACCCTGGCTACAGCCAGCATTGGGTGGCCTTTACGCACATCAATCAGGAACTGATTCCGCTCCTGTTTTACATTCTTTCTTTTGGGATGACCGGGCTGAGGCTTCATACCGCTATGGGAGCGCGCCGCCGAACTGCGCTGGGGCTTTTGCTGCTGACCCTGGGCGTGTTTCCTACGGAATACTTCCTCAGCCTCGAACCCTTGCGCTTTCTGTTCATCCTGTCCATCCTCAGCCGACAGGAAAAGGGCTGGAAGTCCATCCTGTGGCGCTCCATCAAAGCCTGGATTCCCTACCTGGCCGTTTGGGGGCTAAACGCGCTCTGGCTGCTCGTTTACTACCGCTCCGGCGTCTATGCCAACTACGATGTTGTTGTGGGCGAGATTGCGCCCTCTCCTACCGGCATCGCCGCCGACTTTTTCTCGGCCAGCCTGGAGGCCGTTTGGAAGGCCGGGCTGTACGCCTGGGCGTTGCTGCCCATCTTGGCCGCGCGCGCGATCAGCGCCCCCTCCACCTGGCTGGCGCTGGGCGCGTCGGGGCTGACGCTCGGCCTGCTCTGGCTCTTCTTGCGCCGACTGTCGCTCGCGCAACCCTTTTGCGCCTCGCAAACCTGGGGCATTCACGCCACCCTGATTGGACTGGCCGGGCTGGCCCTGGGACGTCTGCCATCTTGGGCGGCGGGGTTGCCCCTCGCCCTGCAATCCAGTTTCGACCGTTTCACCATTTCGATGTTCCTGTCCGCCAGCCTGTTTGTGGCCGGGCTGCTGACGCTCCTCTTTCGGCGCGAGCGCGCCTGGCTGTTCGCCGCCGCGCTGGTGATTGCCCTGGGGGTTGGGCAGCAGGTTTACAACGCCAACGTTTTCCGCCGCGACTGGGAGCGCCAGCGCAGCCTCTACTGGCAACTGGCTTGGAGAATCCCAGCCCTGACGCCCAGCACAGTGCTGCTGACCGATGAAGTGGAAATGGACTACGAAACCGATTACTCCCTCACCGCGCCGCTCAACTGGATGTACGCCCCCAATTTCAACGGCGCGCGCCTGCCTTACCTGGTGTTGGGCATAGGCGAACGCCCTAACCGCTTGCCTGCGCTCGAACCGGGTTATGCGTTCGAGTTTGCTTACCGCCCCGTCCGTTTTTATGGGGATACCGGCCAGGCGATATTGTTCCTGGCCCCGCCCGGTTCCTGCCTGCGGATTTTGGACCCAGCCTTCGACAGCGAGGCAACCTTTGGCAAAGACTTGCCCCTGCTGGCGCAACTCCTACCGCTCTCCAACCCCTCTCTGATTGTGACCGATGCCCCCACCCCCACCCTGCCTCAATCGGTCTTCGGCCCCGAGCCGCCGCCCGATTGGTGCTACTACTACACCAGGGCCGAACTGGCCCGTCAGCGCGGCGACTGGCAGGAGGTTGCCCGCCTGGGCGACGAAGCCAGCGCCAAAGGATTCCGCCCCGCCGCGCCGGTCGAGTGGCTGCCCTTCATCGAAGCCTACGCCCTGACCGGGCAGATGGAACAGGCCAAAACGCGCTCACAAATCGCCCTGCAAACCCCCGTCATGCGCAAAGCGCTCTGCGCCCTATGGACTCGCATCTCTGCCGAACAATCCCTGCCCCCAGGCCTGCCAGCAGAAACAGGCTGTGACCCATAGCCTGCCTTGTATCCGCTATAATCCAACGCATCATGCATCATTCCTTACAGGTGACCCATGCCCAACCGACTCGCCCGCGAAAACTCCCCTTACCTGCTCCAACACGCTAATAACCCTGTAGATTGGCATCCCTGGGGCGAAGAAGCCCTGGCCAAAGCCCGCGCCGAAGACAAGCCCATCTTCCTCAGCATCGGCTATGCTGCCTGTCACTGGTGTCACGTCATGGAACACGAGTCCTTCGAGGACCCGGCCATTGCCGAAATCATGAATCGGCACTTCGTCAACATCAAAGTAGACCGCGAGGAACGCCCTGACCTGGACAGCATCTACATGGCCGCCACCGTCGCCATGACCGGCTCCGGCGGCTGGCCGATGTCCGTCTTCCTCACCCCCGATTTGCAGCCGTTTTACTGCGGCACGTACTTCCCGCCCGCGCCGCGCTACAACATGCCCTCTTTCCGCGACTTGCTGACCGGCATCGCCAACGCCTGGCAAAACGAGCGTCAGGAAATTTTCAAGGTCGGCGGACAGGTGGCCGAACACCTGCGGCGCGCCAACCTCGCACCAGGAAAGGCCGCCCTGCCCCTCACCTCGGCCCTGCTCGACAACGCCGCCGACCACCTGTACCAATCCTACGATTGGGGCTTTGGCGGCTGGGGCAGCGCGCCCAAATTCCCCCAACCGATGACCATCGAGTTCCTGCTAGCGCGCTCCACCCTGCCCGATGAGCCGGAAAAACGCGCCAACTACCGCAAAACCGCCCTGCACGCTCTGCGTGCTATGGCGCGCGGCGGCATGTATGACGTAGTGGGCGGCGGCTTTGCCCGCTACAGCATAGATAACCTGTGGCGCGTGCCGCACTTTGAAAATTAGTGTCCTCAATGGGCAGTTCTCCAGTTCCTAAAATACACCACACTTCCACAATTTTCTCTTCATCCTCAACATAAAGTTTGGCGTGAACATCCAACATTTCAATTAGCCGCCTCCGACCTTGAAAGCCAACCTCATCAAGGTTAAACTCTTCGGATGCCTGCTTTGCAAAACTTCGAATTTTCATCAAGTCTGTTTCCGTTATATTTTTACCGGCAAGTTGCGTTGATAATTGCTGCTTTTCTTCATCCAGTGCAGATAAAGTAGTCTCCAGCCTTTGTTTTTTGTCAACCAAGATATCCCGCGGTATATCACCCCCAACATACAACTCGACCACTCGGTCGTATTGAGATTTTGTATCTTTCCAAAGATCATCTACCACTACCATTCTTCGTCGAATAGGGATTAGCATTTCTTCCTGCTGTTCTTGATAAATTTTCAAGCCGGTTTCAAACACCGTCGAATCGGTTAAGAGGGTTTTAACCCATTCCCACACCAATGCATCCACTATGTCAGCTCGAAAACTCGGCAGATGACACTTTTTGTTGGCAATATTTCCCATCATCCCATTACATCGATAGTAGTAATAAACCTTGTCTTCCTTGGTCTTACAAGTATTCACATGCGCAAAAGGGATGATACTTGAATCACAATTTCCGCACCTTACTCTACTTCTCAGAAGATATTCTCTTTTGAGGTTTCTCTTAGATTCATCAAAGTTCTTTCTCCTTTGAACTTGTGCGCACTCCCAAGTTTCCCGAGAAATGATGGCAGGAACATCCAAGGTTAAGGGGTGTTCAGGCTGGTGAATTTTATTGTTCTTGCGTCCTCGCTTTCCATAATGCCATTTACCGGCATAAGTTTCCACTTTCAAAAGCCTTAAAACCAAAGGATGAGACCATTCACATCTGGCTCTTTTCTTATGAAAGTATGGTCTAAGATCTGCCCAGGTAGGTACCTGCATCTCAGTTAGAAGCCTTGCGATTGCGCGCGTCGTTACAGGATTACCATTTTCATCCCCGTCTACATAATATTTAAATATCATGCGCACGATAGCTGCCTCTGGTTCGTATATCTCCAGGTTATTTCCATCACTAGATAATCTATAGCCATAGGGTGGTTTGTTACCATGCAACATAATTTTTCCGTTTTGCACCACCTGCCTTCGTCCACGCACCATACGTTCAGCAATTTTTTCACGCTCATATTCAGCAACAGTGGCTCGAATATGTTTATTCAAACGGCCTTCGGGTGTGTCATCGTAGTTAGCAAGCACATAAGCCACTTCCACACCCGCACGATTCAATTCCTCTTCAACGACCAGTTGCTTTGCTAGCTTCCGACTCAATCGATCCAGTTCTCGGACCACCAAAACATCAAATTGTTTTTTCTGAGCCATTTCACGGATACGATCAAGTTCGGGCAATTCAAAAGATGAACCCGAGGCTCCACGGTCATCCTCGGACAGTTCGGCGACTATCACCCACCCATTCTGTAACGCAAAGTCACGGCACATTTCCAACTGGCTGGCAATGTTGCGCCCTTCACGTCCACGATCATCACTGGAAACTCTTGCATAAAGTACTGCACGATTCTTCATCACTACACTCCTTAGGAAATTATTGGCGGGGAATGAGCAGTCAAAACTTGTTCCTGCTCGTTTAACAAGGCTTTGTTTTGCATGGGCGATTCGTTTCTTTGAAAAGTAAACAAATCGCCCCGATGGGATTCCCACCGGGGCCAGCAGTCAGGCTGAAATAATTGCACACAACCCAACTCGCCGGCCAACTCGGTGAGCCTGGATCCAGGTTGGCACTGATGTTCCAGCACCAGTGCCAATCTTTGTTTAGATTGTAAATTACTTACCAGTAATGAATTATATTTCTTATTCAGGATTTGTCAACTTTAAGTCTTCTCGCCCCGATTCATTGATCCGTACTTTTGGGCTCATAATCAGAATTTACACGCTTTAATAGTTCATCACACGATTCGGCAGTCGCGGTTATCAACGAACCATTACTCTCTGATCTACCACTCCCAGTTAGCGTCAATTTACCCGTACCTAAAATGCACCAAATCTCGATTGTCTTTTGATTATCTTCAATGTAAAATTTTGCCTGCAGATCCAATAGTTCAATCAGTCTTCTGCGGCCTTCGAAATCAAGTTCATCCAAATTAAATCCTTCAGAAACTTGTGATACGAAATCACAGATTTTCTGAATATCGATATCAGTGAGTGCCCTGCCTTGCATATGTGCCATAAGGTGCTGCTTTTCTTCTGATAAAGCGGTAATGGTGGTTTCCAGCCGCTGCTTTTTATCAACCAACAAATCATGTGAAATGGTTCCAGCCACATACAGATCAATGATTCTATCCAATTGAGCTTTTGCATCTTCCCATAGATCATCAAGCACAGTTACCCTTTCCAGAAGGGGCGCAAGCAATTCATCCTGGCTCTCTTTGTAAAGTCTCAACCCATTTTCCAACACATTATCATCAGTCAAAATGGATTTAATCCAATCCCATACCAATCTATCAACTATATCCACACGGAAATTGGGTAAATTGCAGACAACATTCGCAATATTTTTCAGCATGCCATTACAACGATAGTAAAAATAGGCTTTGGCCTCATTGCCGTTATTTACAGTGGCGTAGCAGTTCACACTTCCATTGCAATGACCACAACGGACACGTCTTCTCAGTAAATAATTTCTTTTCAAGTTTCTTCGTGCTTCAACTACATTGGCCTTTCGCTGACGCTGCGCTCGTTCCCACGTTTCCATTGAAATAATGGCCGGGACATTGAGAGTCAGGTAATAATCAGGCGGATTGATTTTGTAATTGGTGGCATTTCTTTTTCCATAATGCCAGGTGCCTGCATAAGTTTCATTCAGGAGAATGCGGTTAACCATTTTCGTGGACCAGGCTCCTTTAGCGTGCTTTTTAAATTTACCAGGCCGTTGATCAGCCCACGAGGAAATATTCATTCCAGTGAGGCGAGCAGCAATTTTTTTACCTGCCAATCTGCGACCATTTTCATCTCCGTCAATGTACAGCGTAAAGATCATCCTCACTATGGCTGCCTCTGGTTCATAAATTTCCAAATTCGTTCCATCATTTGAAATACGATAGCCAAAGGGTGGTTTATTTCCGTGAAGCATGATCTTGCCCTTCCGCACTATGTTGCGGCGCCCACGCACCATACGCTCTGCGATTTTTTCGCGTTCATATTCCGCAATGGTTGCGCGAATATGTTTGTTCAAACGGCCTTCCGGTGAATTCTCGTAACTGGCCAGAACATAGGCTATTTCTACACCCGCTCGCTTCAGTTGTTCTTCCACGATCAATTGCTTTGCCAGCTTACGGCTCAAGCGATCAAGTTCACGCACCACAAGAACATCGAACTCCTTGTTCTGCGCCATCTCCCTGGCTTTGTTTAGCTCGGGCAATTCAAAGGAAGCACCGGAAGCGCCCCGATCATCTTCGGACAATTCAGCAACTACCACCCATCCATTCTGAAGCGCAAAATCACGGCACATATCTAATTGGCCTGCGAGATTGCGGCCATCACGGCCACGATCATCGCTGGATACTCTTGCATAAAGCACAGCGCGTTTTCTCACTGTGAACCTCCTTGATAATAGAAAACGAGGCGAGCCACTCCGGGGTGGCTCGCCCTCGCAGTTAGTGAACTGCAAGCATTTCGTTCAGTTCATCGAACAATTCTTTACCCAACACCTGGGTTTGTTCCTGCGGTGAGAGTCCAAAGGAATTAACAATATCAGCCAGCATCAGGCCAACATTGGCTTCCATATCCAACAGGCTCTCTCCGGCAGCAGCCAGTTGCCATTCCTCGCGGATTTTGGCCAGGGCTTGGATCAATCCAACTTGATGTAGTGGTACAGTGTTTTGCAGCATAGGACCTCTCCTTGTTCATGGATGTGGAGGCGATCCGCTTCCCCCGGAAGAAAACAAATCGCCCCGATGGGAATCCCACCAGGGCAAATAGTCAGGCTGATATAATTACGCTCAGCCTAACCCGCCGGCCATCTCGGTGGGTTTGGGTCAGGGTCGTTCAGGTGTTCCAGCACCTTTGCGACCCGTTTTTCAAGGGAATAAATTACTTACCAATAATGAATTATATTGTTTCGTCTGAATTTGTCAATCTCTTTGGTCCCCGCTTTTGTCCGCTGCTTTCACTCATCCTGACATACTCGAGTAATGATTCACGATGCACTTGCCAGGATTGTCCCCATTTCCGAGCTACAATTTTCTTGCCCCGAACCAGTTTTCGGATGTAATCCGGGTCAAGGTTAGCCAGGCGAGCAGCTTCGTAAGTAGTTAACCAATCTTCCATAAAATATCTCCTCAGTAATGAATTATACAGTGTCCCTGTACTGCCCTGGAATCAAATATTCGGCTGTTAAGGTGCTGACGAGAACAACTTTAGCAGCCGAGAATCAAGTAGATTTAAAGTATGAGTACGAAATTTCTTACGAGAAATTTATTTTCCGGGGCTTGTCGAGTCCGCGAGTATTTATTAAAATCGCGCCTTATGTCCCGCATCAAATATAAAGGCGATAGCCCCAAGCCTATTCAGAATCTTCTACTCATAAAAGCCTTTCTGATCGGCAACGCGCTTATCCTCGTATCCTTGATCTGGATAACAAGCGAGTGGTCCGCAGATTTAGGCCCCGACGCCGCGCAGGCCGTGTTGGCGTTTGGGTTTATCATCGTATTCATGTTGGTTGCCTGGGGAATTCGGGGATGGTATTTGATTGACAGAGCGATTGTGCAACGAAGATCGATCTTTAGAACTGATGACCCCAAACCAATTGCATTATTCTTAATGATGCTCTTGGGCTATGAACTGGTGGATGAAGAAGAGCCCATATTTACACAAGACAACGAAGCTGACGTTCAAGATCGTCCAGATCGTCCATCTGCCAAAACTATTCGTAAGAAGTCTCGTCCAGGGCGAAAGCCGACCTTCACACTGGAACGGTGGCTGCCAATCGCCCAAAAATGGGAAAATCGCGATCCAGTGGTTGATGCCTTCACTCTTGGCGAGCTGATCGCAGAGCATCTCGGCACCAACGCAGATGGCTCCCCCATCATGTCTGACAAAGCTATTACAGCATGTGGCGAGACTTGGCCCTGGCTGAATTAGAGAGGCGGGAAGCCCAGAAGAAAGCCAAACGAAGCGAGGCTGGCGCCGGAAAGGAGGCCAACCAGAGTATTTAATTTTCCACATCCCCACCTTCTTGGCGGAAGCTGCGCCGGCTCTAATAGCTTTCTTTACACACAATTTTTCGTTCAACGAAATCTCATACCATCCCCTCCCGTTTCACGTATTCATCATGGCGGAAATATCCATCAGAAAATCAGTCTACCGCACTTATTTTTCATAATCTTTACCAACGGGGAAATTCTGTAATCATCCTACGCGTCAAACTATAAATAAAGTTGACTCCCGAATGCTAAAAAGAGCCGCAGAGAACCGCGGCTCTTTTTATTTCTCAAAATTCAGAGGTCAATATGCCTAAAGTGATCGTTTATCTTCGCGACCGGGAACTCGAGGCTCTGCACCAACTGGCCCAGCGCGAATACCGCGCCCCAAAGGCGCAGGCAGCGCTGATCATTCGGACAGAACTTGAACGAACCGGGATGCTCACGCCTGCCCATCAAAATGAATTGGTTGCCAATCCTTTGACAGCTGCGCTGTCTGAACAAATTCCGCAAGGGAGTACATCATGACAACGAAAATTCGAGATTTTAACTCTCTCACCCCAGAAGAACGCCGCCGGGTCGGCCAGCTCTTCAATATTCTCCTGGCCTCGTATCTAAGAAAACAGCAAGACCAGGTTGCTTCTACCGAACCAACCACCCCCATTGATGCCGCGCTTCTCCAGACACAGAAACCGGCAGACCCCACATTCGAGGACTGAGATGTTCACAGCATTTCTGGCAAGCGCGGCCATTGTGGCTGGCGCAATCATTCTTTCGCTGGCTCTATTCGTTCTGCTCATCCGTTTTGTAAGGTGATCCAACATGGCAGTCAAAATTATTTGCATCGCCAATCAAAAAGGTGGGGTGGGCAAAACCACCACCGCCGTTTCCCTGGCACACGGCCTCGCCCGCAAAGGCAAGCAAATCATCGTTGTAGACCTGGATCCACAAGGGCAATCCGCCACATCCCTGGGGCTGAGCCCGGAACCAGGCGTCTTCTACCTGCTCACAATGGGAGACAGCCCACACGCCAACAGTGTGGTTCTGTCCTGGATTCGTCCGACAGGACGGGCCGGGATGTCGCTCATCCCAGGCGATCAACAAACAATGGTCGCACAGACCGTTCTGAATGTTCAGGAAAAACCAGTCTCAACCATTCGCACCATCTTATTACGCTATTTCAGGGAGATGGCCGACTATATCATCCTGGATACCGCCCCATCCGTGGGCGGTATCCAGGAGCGAGCGGTTTGGGCCTCCGATCTGGTACTGGTTCCGACCGCCACCGAATTCCTTTCGATTGAAGGGGTCAGCAAAGTCATCCAGATGCTCAGCGTGCTCCAAAGGCATAAAGAGTGGCAGGGGGCGCTCCTGGGGGTTATCCCAACTTTTTATGATGAGCAAACCCGGGAAAGCAAGGCCACCTATGAGACCCTGCGTGAAACCTTCGGGAATAGTTTGCTCCCCTTCATCCACCGGGCCACTGTCTTGCGAGAATGTGCAGCCGACGGACAGACCATTTTCGAAAAAGATCCCGCGAGTCGCGCAGCCCGGGAATATCAAACGCTCGCAGATCTGGTGATGAAATTTTAGGAGGCAGGCACTATGACACGCAGAAATCCTTTTGTCGAAACCCAGGCCAGCCTCGCCAATCCCCAGCCTCTATACGATAACTTGCGTGTGGCCGAAAAACGCACCCGCAGCCGGCAGTGGGAACAAAGGCGGCTGCAACAAAAAGCCATGTATCGCGGGGTTGATCCGCATCTGGCACTACAAGTTAAACAAATGGCGGGAAATCTGCTCGTACCAGTCGGGGAAGTGGCGCGCGCCCTTCTGGAATATGCCCTGCGCGCCTATGCCTGCGGGGAATTGGAACTGGAGGCGCGCCCCAACCCATTGGGCCTGCGCCACACTCTTTTCCCTGAGAAAGAAAGCCTCGAGGCCAGACGCAAACGGGGTGGGCTGCCACCACGCAAAAAGAAAGCGGAAAACGAGGAAGGCTGGCGGGTGATCGTCACCTGGCGCGGCTTTCCGCCCGAACTCAAACAGGAAATCGCTGCGCTGGCCTCCGCAGATGGGCTGGATGTGCCGGCAGGTGAATTGGTGACCGCCCTGCTGCGCTACAGCTTGAAGGCTCACGAGTATGGTTTGCTCAAGCTGGAGCCGGTCGAAAAGATGATCGGATACAGCCTTTACGAAGGAGTTTCGTGATGTTCCCCGGAAACAGGAAGCCTCATTTTCGTGGAGAGCAGAACGTAGGCGGCAGGGCAACGTGGCCGCCTACACCTGGACTACGCGCCGCCTACAGTGACGCCTACGCTGCCGCCTACGTTGAACCGCACAGACGGGCTGTGAGCGTTTTTTTCGGGCCTGCCCGGCCTGGAAGACGTTTGGCGCATAAACGGCTCAATTTTGGAGGAAACCATGCGCGTGCAATTTCTGGTTGATTCGTCCCAGCGTTCCTACGGAGCGATGTTCCAAAAGTCGCTCAAGGAAGACCTGCTGGTTTTCCTGTACCCGACCAGTACCCCGCATACCTTTCACACCTTTTTCTGCCCGCCCCTGCGAATGGCCGCCCTGGATGACCAGGGTGGCGCGCTCTTTGACCAGGTGATCCAGCCCAACCGGTTTGTAAAGCTGCCGGCCTGCAAGATCGTCCTGGAGTGCGACCCCAAAACGGAGTTCAAACCTTACGTGGAAACGATCCTGTCCGTTGCGCACGGTTTCAAGTTCCCGCAGTCCGGGGCCTGGGAGTCCGGCAGCGGGGTGGACGCCCTGCTCTTTGCAATCTTTGCCCAGGCGATGGCCGACCTGCGACGGGTGCGCTCCGCTGCCCCGGAAGGAGTCAACCCGGAGGTACTGCGCAAACGCTTCAACCTGTGGGAGCGGGGGCGCTTTGCCTCCTCGGCCGGTTTTGTGATGGATTTTTCCGACCTGTACCGTCTGCCGGAGACCGCCCTGGAACTGTCCCATGAATTGATCCAGGCCGAGAGTCCCTACCTGGACGAACTGTTGGCCGCCGCGATCGGCGGGATGCCCTGGCGTAATGCCTTTCCCGGCAACTGCCTGCGCTGCGGGGATACCGCGCGCTGGAAATCGGCGCTTTCCGCCCCGCCAGGCACACCCCCGGAGATTGCCTGGCGTTATCAAAGGCCGGAAAACGCCGTCCCGCTCTGCCGGGCCTGCACCATGACCACCAGTTTCCTGAAAAAGCCCATCCTGCGCATCGATCTGGCCTGGGGGCTGTGGGGCAAACGCTTTGAAGCATTCTGGATCTGGCACAAGGCGCTGGCCTGGGGCAACCCGCCGGAATGGGACAAGCTGGCCTACCCGCTATGGCCAAAGGAATACGGCGGCAACACCTGGGAGGCCGGCTCCGGCGCGCTGGAACACGCCACCCCGCGCATGCCGAATGGCGTCCAGCGCACCCACCAGCATGATGAAATCTTTTGGCGCGCGCTGTCTGAAAAAGGCGTGCGCAAACGCAGCCTGACCGATACCCACCTGCGGGCGTTGGTCTCGCCCCAACCCGAACTGGTCCAGCCGTAGGAGAAGCCGTATGTCACGCAATCTTGACCCACAAATCATGACCGACCCGTGGTTTATCGAGTTGGACGACCGGGCACGCCTGGGCTGGATGATGTTGATCCTGAATGGCGCGGATGATCAGGGCCGCTTCCTGCTGAATGGCCGCCTGATGAAATCGTTGCTCTTCCCTGCCGATGACCTGCCGGCGGCAGAGGTGCTGTCCATGCTGGAAGGCTTTGCGCATTCCGGCAAGGTCTACGCCTATGAGCGTGATGGTGTGCGCTACGGGCAGATCGTCCACTGGTGGAAATACCAGATCGGCTCGGAGTGGATGGCGCCTTCCCGGCATCCGGCCCCGGAGGGGTGGACCGACCGTTGGCGGATTCATGCCAAGGGCGGTAAGGGCATTATCGACACCTCGCCGCACTGGGGCAACAAGAAGTTCTGCGGATTTGCCAAACCGGAGGAAACTCCAGCACAACCCGAGGCTCCCAGGCAATTGGAACTCGCCGAAGGTGTTCCAGGTAGTGGATTACCTGATGGTTCAGGTCAAGGGCTGGAAAACGGTTCAGAAAAAGGTTCAGGGAATGATTTAGGAAGTGATTTAGGTAAAACTTTACCTAGCAGCGAAGTTAAGGTTAAAGATAAGGTTAAAGATAAGGATGAAGGCGAGGTCGAAAACGAAGAAGACCAATCTCCAGCGGCGGTTGCTGTTGAAAATCCTTTTACGGTCTACGAGCAGAACATCGGCCCGCTGACTCCAGCCGTTGCGGAGCGCATGAAGCTGGCGGAAAAGGATTATTCCACGGCCTGGGTGGTAGAGGCGATTGGCCTGGCGACGCGCAGGAACAAGCGGCGCTGGGATTATGTTGAGGGCATCCTGCGCAACTGGCACCGGGACGGCAAGGACGATGGCGAAAAGCCCGAAAAGACCTATGCCGAGGAACTGGCCGAGGCCGGGTATACCCTGCCCCAGGAAGTTCCGGCGGAGTGGCTGGCATGAGCGCCGCTGAAATAACCGGGCTGCCGCATTCTCGCGAGGCGGAGGAGGCCGTACTCGGCGCGGTGCTGATCAACCCGGACGTGTATGACGAAGTGGCTGCCTTCCTGCAACCCCGCGATTTTTATCTCATCCGCCTGCGCTGGATCTGGGAGGCCTATACCCGCCTGAAGGAGAAACGCATCCCGATCGACTTTCTGACCGTTGCCGAAACCCTCGACGATATGGGCCGGCTGGAGGAGATCGGCGGGCCAGCCTTCCTGACCGCCCTGCTCAACCAGGTCCCGACCACCCTGCACGCCGAACATTACGGGCGCATCGTGCTCGCCCATAGCCAGCGCCGCCGGCTCTTGACCGCCGCAAACACCATCGCCAATCTGGCGTATGACCAGTCCGTGGAGATCGAGCAGGTGATGACCGGGGCGGACAAGGCTCTGCGCGAGGCGCAGGATGCCGCCACCGCCCGTGAAAACATCAACATCGGGCAGGTGCTTTCGGGTGTGTACGATTACGCCGTGGAACGCAGCAAGAACCCCGGCAAGGTCTGGGGCATGAGCACCGGCTTCCCGGATTGGGACAAGCTGACCGGCGGGCTGCACCGTGGCCAGACCACGATCCTTTCGGCCCCGCCCGGCATGGGCAAGACCACACTGGTGATGCAAGTGGCGCGCAATGTCGCTGCAAAACATGGCGTGGTGGTGCATGAGCTGGAGATGGACAAACGCGATCTGGGCATCAAGACCTACGCTGCCGAGTGCGGCATCACCACCGGCGAAATTCACAGCGGCAGAATCCCGGCTTCAAAATGGGAAAAGATGGTGGAGGTGCTTGAGAACTTCGAATACCCGCGCTCGAAGATGGTGATCAACGACACCCCCGGCATCACTACCTCTCAACTGCGCGCCAATATCGCCCGGCTTTCTCGCCAGATGGATATTGGCTTGCTGGTGGTGGATTACGTAAACCTACTTACAGATCACGACACCCGGGATGAGAACGAGAACACTGCCTTGAAATTGCGCCGGCTGCGGGACATCGCCCGCGAGTTCAACCTGGCGCTCCTGACCATTCAGTCCATGACCAAGGAAGGCATGGACGACAGCACCGCCCCCAAGCTGAATTCCATGCGCGGGCCGGCGGATCTGCAGTTCGACGCCGATACAGTGTTCTTTCTCGTTCAGGACAAGAAACTGCGAAAGATCGTGCATCTCACCCCAGCCAAACTCAGACATGGCAACGGCGAGCGCACACCCTTCGACCTGATGTGGGACCCGCAGCTCCCCCGCTTCAATAGTGTGGCGAGGCTGCCATGACCCCCTGGCTCCAATGCCTGTTCTGCGAGACCTGTTGGAAGGAAACGATACATCGGGGTCGGCGGGTTGGTTTGTGGGAAGTGTACCGGTGCCTGCAATGTGATACTCGCAAACGATACAAAGTCGGCTGAATTAATGACGCAGCCGGCACTCCCCCTGGCTTTATCCGGTAGATTCATCCAAAATCATCGAGGAGATTTCAAATGACTTTGTTGACCTTCATCGGCGCGCTGGCTTTGAGCGTGCTGGCCTTTGAACTGCTGACCGCTTTCCAGAATGCCTTTGCCGTCTTTGGCAAAAGCCGCCTGGCAAACCTGGGCGATGCCCCCGCCGCTGCGCGCCGCTCGACCTGGGAGGCGCTGCTGGTGGCCATCCTGCCCGGACGGTTTGATCCGCAGTCCGCCAAAAACAGTGCAGACGTGATTTCGCTCCTGCGGCGCGCCGGCTACCCCTACGACACCCCCGGCGAGTTCTATGCCGCCGCGATGCGCGACTTTTCGCTGTTCCTGGGTGTGGGCGGGATGCTGGCCGGGGCGCTGGCAGCGATGGATATGGCGATTGCCGCGCCATTCATCGCCCTGATATTCGGTTTTCTCGGCCTGCGCAGGCCATATGTGCGGCTCAAGTCACTGGCGAAGAAACGGGCTGAATCCATGCGCAGCAACATGCTGATCGGGTTATCTGTCTTGTCCGCCCTGCTCTCTTCTGGCGTGGGCGTGCAGGAAGCACTGAGACGGGCAGCCTCAGTGGGCGGGCCGTTCTGCAACCTGTTGGGGCTGCTGGTGGCGCGGATGGAGGTCGAGGACTTTGGCAAGGCCATCGAAGTCACCCGTGCCCATCTCCCGGATGTGAGCGATGTGGAAGTCAATCTGTTCCTGCGCGACATCCACGATTTTTTCGCCAACAACCGCCCGGTGCTATCGAGCGTCCAAGGATTGCAGGAAGCGGTGCACCGCTCGGTGGTGGAACTGACCGAATCCCGGGCGGCGCTGGTGCGCCAGCGCGCCGGCCTGTTCGGGGTGCTGGCGGTGGTGGGGCTGATCCTGGCGATCATCGCGCCGTTTTTGGGGGGCGGGCTGATGTAAGTTCGGCATTATCTAAATTATGAGGGTTCCCCTGCTGTTATGAATGGAGCAAGGGAACCCTCATTCCGATCTGGCATGTCTAAGCTTTTCAAGCAATATTGACAATAAATTCACCGCTCCTTGCCACTACAAACCCATTTTTGACAATAAAACACTCTATCCAGTGAGACCCAAGATAAAGCGTGCTTTCGCGCCACTGTCTAGCCTTCTTGTATCTTGCACCGCTCAGAATCTCCCCACGCAGCCCATTGGCATGACGCGCTTCCTCGCCAGTATTCACCACCTGCCAGTACACCTCATATGGGTGAAGGATGGTTGTGTCT
Organism: uncultured Anaerolinea sp.; assembly: GCA_964422545.1. Classification (GTDB taxonomy): domain Bacteria; phylum Chloroflexota; class Anaerolineae; order Anaerolineales; family Villigracilaceae; genus UBA5195. The sequence continues at coordinate 55,423 of CAYRBO010000003.1, forward strand.
GCTTTGAAAAACAAATACCAATTTTTTGAAATCGCAGTGCCGCTTTTCAATTCTCTTGGACGATAGCCGTCTTTTTGCTTGATGCACTCAATAGATACTTTGCCCTGGATGCGCTCTGACCAACGCAACTGCTGTCGATGATGAACATTGAAAAATTGGGGTGGGAGAAATGCGGATTTCTGCATTTCATACAAGCTGGTTTCTGTCTTGTCAAAAACTTGGGCTGCAGCCCGGTTTACGGCACGTTCACCAAGAAGGGGTGACAATGCTTCTATGAACGTAAGAATATCTGTATAAGTCAATATAGAGTTGAAATCGTTCTTGACCTTTCCCAGCCACTTTTGGAAATTCTTTCGCCGTTCAGGGTGTTTTTGCCATTTGTCAGCAAAATTTTCCCTTGGGTTGGATGGATTGGGAATGATGACCTGCTCACCTTGATAGTGAATGTGGCATTCCATCTGATTGATGATACGAAGCAGGGCGCTAAGCAGATCCACTTCGCCATTATAGGCATGTGCAGCAAGTGTAGTAATGATGATGGAAATGGGCTTGTCATCGCTATTTCCTTCAAACATGACATCCCGATGACGTTTCAAAATTCGAATTGTCTGCTGCAAGGGTGTTTTTTTACGAAACTCAACAATCGGCTCCACATGGGATTCCATCGCCTTGAATACGGATTTCGGCATCATCCTGGAAGTAAACCACTGTGCATAGCCTTTGGGGTTACTGACTGGCCAATCCTGGGAGTACAACCTGTAAGCCGGAGAAGTATTATCCGTAATTGCAATTGCAAGTGTTGACCATTGGTTGACGAGCATCATGTCATTCAAGGATTTTGTAAAAGCAGTTCCATCAGGAATGGCCGGTAAAATATCCAGATGGAACTTGTATGTGTCGGCGTAATTCAACCTCCAGCAGCGCCGTTTTTCTTCAGGCTTTGAGTTCATAGAATTGGCGCTGGCATAACTTTTAACTTCTTCTCCCACTTTTTCTTTTAGCCAGACTTGAGTGATCTCATCTTTTTTAATCTGGTTTAGTTCACAAACCAGATCCACATCATACTCATCATCATCCGTAATGGGTTTTACAACGGTGCCCAAGCGCATGGATCCTTGTGGGTAAATGATGGGGGAGTATTGTCGCACAACCGAGCCATCACGTTTTAGCCATTGCCCTACTGCGTTGTATCGTTCTACAATCTGTTTATAGATGCCATCCGGGATGTCCAGTTCATCCGCTATTTTTTCAAGGATTTCATTGAACTGATCATTCATGTGCCTTCCCCTTTAGCGAATTTCCATTGTAAAAGTAAATCCACCAACGCCGTTGTTTTGATCATAGATTAGCAAAGGCAAATCCGCTTTTGGCATTCTGACCCTGCCTATCTCGATCGCTACGGACACTGGTACTGCCGGGAATAGATGCAACTGATTGTTTTGACCATGTTTGGCTTTTATCTCATCCATGAGCTTGCGAAACATGCGCCTGAACTCTGCCAGATGTTCGCGGCTCTTCAAAAAATCATTATGCGGTTGATCTATCGCGAGAGTCCAAATCGAAACATCATCCCCGATTACATCAGTAATACGGTCGTGAGAAATTGTGGCGCTCAGTGAAAGTACCAAGGCAACCTTTTCCTTGTGGGGCCTTTCTGGGTGAATTATGTTGTACTCAACAGGGCCGGCATCATCCTGCCAGACCCAATTAGGTGGTTCCCTGTGGAGCTGATATACCTGGGCAGGTGGAATGTCAGAGAGCAGGTGACCCAGCAGCACCAACAACGGCTGAGGAGCGAGGCCGAAAATCGACAGGTGGTTGATTTCTCCGGAAGCCAAACCAGGCTTTACTTTCTTTTCAAGAAGCCTCTCAAGATTTTCTCTCTCAATCTGCCAATATCCCGGCTCTCGATCCTGGTATGTGCTGTTCTTTAGACTGATTTCGATGGCATTTTTCTCTGCCGGCATCCAGGAAGGTAGCAAAGCTGGAATTACTTTCGCCCAGGAAACCGGGCTTGCGTGGTTTCCAATATTGGCGCCATAGAGCAAAACGTGGCTCTGGTGATTTTCAGTCAAGGATGTCAGGAGTTCGATGCGCCTTTCGTGTCGCTTTTTCATCTCCTGTAACCTGTCAACCGAGTATTCCGCTACTTGTTCGTGATCGATTAGGCGATGATGCTCATCGCACATAAGCATCAAGTTGGATAAATTCTTCTTCAGTTGGGGGGATAGAACGAGATCGCCTCTAGGTCCATCAGGTACATCTGCAATGATATGAGCAATGTATGCGGTATTGAATTCAAATTTAGTAGTGGAGTCAAACCATAGCGGTTTGTTGCACCCTTCATATTCACAACGTCCGGCAGCTTTTCCCCACAAAAGGATTTTGATTTTTTCAGGAATTTTCGTTTTCGACATTAATCCCCCCGTCGCACTTGGCTTTTGTTTTGTAATTCAAAGGGTTGTTTTCTTCAGACATTTGCGCTCCTTCAACTAATGTTCCGTATCCTTGGGAGGACAGGGATCGTTGCCGAAGCTGTCGTGGCTTTGGATTGTGCCATCCTTACGCTGGGTAATCACATCCACTCCATCTTTTCGACCCATTTCATGTCCGATTTTGTCGGCATCTTTTTTGGTATCGACTACCAAACTGCTCTTTTTACCGCCCTCGCGCTTGATAGCCCAGCCATCCTTGTGAGGGGTGATCCAGATATTCGATTTCCGAGTCATTTAACCTACCTTATAACTAAAAAAACAGAACAAGTGATCGAGTTTCAACTAATATAACATGACTCAAGATGCGCATCAATAATGCGAACATATTTTCTACGTAAGAGTTTTATCAGAAAATTCTCCACTATTGCCCCTTAATGACGCGGCGGGGATACCCCCCCGCGCTTTTTTGTATATTTCCGGCTGGCAGGCAATCTGCCAGCCGATTTCTTTTTGAAAGGAGAGATGCCTATGTTTCAAACGTTGGTTCGCTTTGTGCGCGAGGAGGAGGGGCAGGACTTTGCCGAGTACGCCCTGATCCTGGGCGCGGTGGGTGTAGTGGCGATCGCCGTGATTGCCCGCTACAAGAACGAACTGATGGCCGCCTTCGATGCCGGCATCGAAGCCCTGCGCCAGGCGCGAGGCGGCTAGATGGTTCGCAGGCGTGAAAAGGGGCAAACTCTGGCCGAGTTTGCCCTGGTCATCCCCATCCTGATCCTGCTCTTTTTCGGGATGTTCTATGCCGCCTTCTATGCCTTCCGGGCGGCCTCAGCGGATTGGGCCGTGTTCGTCACGGGCGTGGCCAGCGGCGCATACAACAACCCTGCCACCGAACAGGCGCGTGAATCAGTTTTGTGGCCTGACTTGCGCGACCGCCTGAACACCGCCCATGCCAATGCCCGCGCGGTGCGCTCCTGGATCGCCATCGAGGATGAACGCAATTGGATTTTTGGCATCCGGCTGATCGAAGCCCAGAGCGGTTCATCCATGTTCCGGCTGTGGCGCTTCTACCCCGGCCCGCCCCCGCCCGGAGGCATCGAATGAAATTCCGAAAATCCGAACGCGGGCAAGCGCTGGCAGAAACCGCCCTGTTTGGACTGCTGGCCGTGGTGATGGCCTTTGGATTGCTGGCCTGGATTCCCGTTCACCGGGCGCGCACCGCAGCCACAGCCGCCGCCTACGCCTGCTCGCAGTTCCTGTCCCAATCCCCGAACACCGAACGGGCGGCGGCCAATGCCCGCCAGGTGGCCTGGCAAACGCTCAATGCAACCTGGTCAGGAACGCGCGGCGTTTCGTACCGGGTGCAGGTCATCCCGCCTTCCGGGCCGGGCCAGCCGGGGCGCTGCGCCGTGAGCTTCAATACCCCATCGCTCTTCAATGGGCTGTTGGGATTGGGCCAGGATGGCTGGAACACGGCCTGGTTCATCTCCCGTTCCGAAACCTGGAAGGCAAGGTGGCGATGAGAAACTATCGCAAATCTGAACGTGGGCAGTCCATCCTGCTTTTTGCCGTGCTGCTGCCGCTCATGGCGTTCTTCCTGCTGGGCATCCTGGACTACATGGTGACCAATGCCCGTGTAATGGAAACTGTGGCGATTGCCGACCTGGCCGCCCATGCCGGGGCACAGGAGATCACCGTGCTGCCCAACGGCGTCATCACCGCCACAACACGCGGCAACGCCATCGCCGCCAATTACTTCAACGGGCAGGCCCCGGCCTATGCCCAACTCGCTTTTGTTTCCTGTGGAAGGCAGCAGAACCGCCCGGCCTGCTTTGTGCGGGCGCAGGTTCAGTCCGCAGGCTACCTGCTTCCCAGCCGCTCTGTGACCATTTCGGCCATTGGCTATCTTGCCCACGGCATCACACGCGGCGATCAATAAACACCCCTTACGAGGAAATTCATGAAATCCCTTTTCAATGCCATCCTGGATGGCCTGACCTTCAAAGATATCGCCGGCAAACGCCAGCCGCGCACTTATGCAGTGATCACCGGCGCCATCCTGATCCTGGTGCTGGTGCTGGGTTCCGGTGCTGTGCTTGAACGCAGCGCAATGATGAGCGAAGTCCAGGGCACACCTGAAACGGTGCAAATTACTGTGGAACCAAGCGCCACGCTTGAACCGACCCAGGCAGTGGAAACCTGCCCGACCGACCCCGCCGACTGGAACTTCGTGGACATCCAGCCGGGCAACAACTTGAAACGCCTCGAGCCGGTCTGCGTGCATGACAACCTTGCCAAAGCCGCTGCCTGGGCATTGGCCGCGCGCGAAGGATACACGCGGGCGGACGCAACCCAGGCGCTGGGCTTTGCGGAGATGCCCCTGCATCGTTTAAGCGAAGTCACCATCCTGACCGACACCCAGGGCCCGCTCCCGATGCAAGTGTCTTTTACTCCCACCCGTCCGGATTTCGCCGAGTGGCGGGTTGATGCAAACGGGAAACCATCCGTTGCCTACGCCTTGCGCGGCTGCTTCCGGGCCAGCACGGTGGCGGGCAACAAAGCCGAATTGTGGAACCAGGATTACCCGGTCATCTGCACCTTGAGCGAGGATTCGTTCGGGACGCAAATCGTGTTCAACCTGGATGGTCACACGGCCACATCCGAGGCCAAGCCGACGCGCTCGTTTGTGTTGTTTGGCTATGCCGGCAACGGGCAGTGGGTCTGGCTGGGCACGCAGAAAGAACCGAAGGTCGGCCTGGAAAACCTGCCCAACTACGCCAATGAAGCAGCGGAGAGCGCCCGCGTAAACGGTGAGGCCGTTTGGAACGCCGCCTGGCTGGAGGAAACCTTTGGCCTGGGAATGAAGGCGCTGCCTGAAAACTGGCAAAACGCATCCAGCGAAACCGAACGCCAGACCATCCTGGATGCGTTGAACGCCTTCATGCAGGAGGCCAAACCATGACGTTTTCACGGCTGCGTTCCTTCCTGCTGATTTTGGCGATGATTGCGCTGGCGCTGCCGGCAACCATCGCCCATGCAGACGGCCCACAGTGCAAGTATGAGCCGGATGGCAGCATCACCTGCACGACTGGCGGCGGGGGTGGGAATGATGATGGTGGAGGCGGCAACGGCTCCAATCCAACCCCCGTGCCGGTGGCCTGCACCCCCGGCGAAACCATGAAAGTACAGCGCTTTGAACCCCAGGCGGATGGCACCTGCATGATGTACATTGCCATTGTGGATCAGTGCAGCGGGCAAATGGTGGATTTTGGCTCAGATGATTTTGAAAATGTGTCCTGCCCGGAAGTTCCCGATCCCCCACCCAGCCACCCCTGCACCACCTTTTCGGTGACGAGCGGCGGGATCACCTGTGACGCCGACCACGGCTGGCATGTAAGAGCCAACGTGCGTTTCCCTGAAACCTTCCTGGATGTGCGCCCCTTCCCCGCCACGCTGGTGCGCTGGCCGACCGCCCTGCGCAACGGCGGCCAACCCAGCGCCTCCGGTTCCGGCACCCAGGGCTATTACGGCAGCGGTTCGGAGAGTAACCCGAGTGTGGGCGACTGGTCCAACATCCGCCTGACCCTGACCCTCAACCCCGCCAGCCCGATGTTCGTGACCCTGCCGCAACTCCCCGCTCTGTCCCTGGCGGATGGCGGCGCGACCGGCAATCCCACCCTCGTACAGTGGGAAGTGCCCTCCCACCCGGAAGCGGGCGGCGGGCCGCTGGCGCGAACGGTCGCCGGCCTCGATGAACTGCCCGGCGACATGCCACTTTTCGTGGGCAACGCCCGCTCGGCCTACCGCCTGTTCTGGAATCTGAGCTATTTCGAGTACGAGGCTATCGAAGAATGCGTTTCCGGCCCGAATGCCAACGGCAACTACAACTGCGCCCAGAATACCGGCCACAAGGAAGTCACCGGTTATGAGTGGCGCCGGCATTCGAGCGGCGGGGAAATCCCCCCATCCGCCGTGGCCAACCTGCCCGCATCCGTGGCCGCCGATCTGAATGGCGACGGCATGGCCGATGCCTATTGGGACAGAAACCTGACCCTGCGCAGGATGGACAATGCCGGCAGCGTGGACAACCCAACCTACCGCCGCTCCTGGAACTGGGGCGGGCTGATCTATTGGGCCGTGCGCGAAGGCCAGGGACAGATTGGCTGGCCGGGCGGCCAGTAATTGGAATGAATATGAAAACGAGGAGAACAACCATGCAAGCCAGCACCCTTGGGTGGCTCGTCATCGCGGCCATCATCGTTATTGCCATCCTGTTCGGGCCGCGCATCCTGGGCGAACTGATGTCCAGACAGGAAACCGCGCGCCTGATTCGGCGCGGGGCAGACCCGCAGCATGTCAACCCGTCAGCCCAGCGCGATGATTTCAGCGCGGGGATTGGCAGCCCCTGGGCCTTCAACATCATCAACGGCGGGAACAAGATCGGACGCGCCCCGGCCTTCCACAACACCACTGTTTCCGTGGAAAAGGGATTGGTCATCAGCCAACTGCCTGACTCCGATTTCGCCGGTGAGCCGCGCGACAAGCAGTACAACAACGCCACCCTGATCGGTTTCCAGGGCTACCAGCCCACCCCGACCGAAGATGTGCTCTTCCAGGCCAGGATCCAGGTTTCGCCCAATTTATATGGCTCCGCCGGGATGATGGTGCAGCCGCGCTGGACAATCCTGGAAGATGGCAGTTTTGTCGGCCCGTTCAAGAACCAGGCCTTCACCCTGTTCGGGATTTGTTTCCTCGGGCCGGAGTCGAACCTGCTCGGTCAAAACGGCGCCACCGTGGAGAAGGTCATCAACTGGTGGCCGGTCGAAGTTCAGGGGCTGGGAAAGGTGGACATGCACGAACTGCATACCTACACCCTGCGCCTGCATTGGGTGGATGAGAAAGCCTGGCTGGGAACCACTTCGGTGGATGGGCAGGTGCTTTCCACAATGGAACTGCCACCCTTTGGCCCGCTCGAACTGCATGTCTGGGGCGACAACTACAAACTGGCGACTTCCTGGAACGGCACGCCGGACATCGCCTTCCAGAATGGTGAGCAGAAGTGGGTGCGCTTCGAAGATGTGTCCGCCTGGACGGAGGCCGTAACGAAATGAACGCGCTCCTCGCCCGTTCCAGGCGGCTGGCGGACTGGCTCTTTCAGGTACCGCCTGTCCCCAACCCGGACGAAAAACGCCGGCGCGCCATCCTGGCGCAGATCGCCAGCTTCATGGCCGCTGTCTGCGTCATCGCCCTGCTGGACATCCTCCGGCAGTATTCCGTGTATCAACTGCTTTCAGGTTATTTCCTGACGGACATCTGGCAGTATGACGATGCCCGCCAGTTGTTCACCGGTATGGCGGTTGGTTTTGTCAGCCTGGGTTTCCTGTGGTTTTTGAACCGGCAAAACCTGGGAGCCTTTGGCTGGCTGCCAGGGGCGCTGATGCTGCTCACCATCACCCTGCTGGTGTCCAACTCGGACACCCCCTTTGAGATTGCCAACGGTCGCTCGCTGATGCTGTGGGTGGTGCCTATTGCCCTGGCCCCGCTTGTGCTGCCCTCCTGGACGGTGTTCCTGGATGCCACGGCCAGCACGATTGCCATTGCCATCCTGGCCCCACGCTGGTTCAACATCTATGCCGTGCTGTCCCTGTATGTGATCGCGTTCATCTCCTGGTTGGCAGCCCGCGCCCTGGAACAGGCACTGCGCGCCGCCCGCAACGAGGCCGAGAAAAACCGGGTCATCCTGGAAAATGTCGCCGATGGCGTCCTGGTAGTAGATGATGCCGGTGTCGTCCAGATTGCCAACCCGGCGGCGCGCAGCCTGCTAGGAGCCGACCTTGAGAACGCCGCCGGCAAGGCTGAAAGCCGCATCGAATATCCGGGGCGGGTCGTGGAATTCTCCTGGGCGCAGGTGCAGGGCGTGGGCCGCGCGGCTGTGCTGCGCGACATCACCCGCCAGGTGGAGATCGAACGCGCCAAGGATGCCCTGCTCGGCACCGTCTCGCATGAACTGCGCACGCCGCTCGCGGCGATTGGCGGGTTTGCCGAAGTGATTGGGATGCTTTCCCAGAACGAAAAAATATCCGAAATGGCCGGGCGGATTGTCTCGAACGTTGGGCGGCTGAAAGGACTGGTGAATTCCCTGCTCGACCAGGCCCAGATACAGGCCGGCACCTTGAAGCTGAACACCGCCCCTTTCTCCCCGGAGAAGATCGCCGGGGAAGTCTACAGCCTGATGAGCGGGCTGGCTGCCGAAAAGCACCTGGTTTTCAACCTTGAATTGGACGCCGAACTGCCGGAGAGCGTCCTGGGCGATGCCGAACGGGTGCATCAGGTGCTGGTGAACCTGGTGGGGAATGCCATCAAGTTCACCGAACAGGGCGCTGTGACGATGCGCTTCTTCGGCCCGGAGAATGGGCGCTGGGGCTTCTCGGTGCGCGATACTGGCGAGGGCATCCCGCTTGCGCGCCAGCCGGACATCTTCAAGCCCTTCCGGCGTGGCTCGGACTACGCCACGCGCACCCAACAGGGCGCAGGGTTGGGACTGTCCATCACCAAGCAGCTGGTGGAACTGATGGGCGGCGAGATTTCCGTCCTGAGCGAAGCCGGACAGGGCGCAGTGTTTACCGTGTTCCTGCCGATTGGAGCGCGGCCATGAGCAAACCGCTGGTGCTGATCATCGAAGATGACGCCGACCTGGTGCGTCTGTATGAAATGCTGCTCAGCCTGGTGGAGACATCGGTGGAGACCGATGTCTGCCGGGATGGGAAAACCGGACTGGAGCGGGTGCAGCGCGAGCCGGAACCCCGTTTAATTTTGCTGGATATGCACCTGCCGCACGTCCAGGGAACCGAAATCTACAAGGCCGCCCGTGAGAAGACCGCAAGCACCATCGTGGTGGTGACGGCGGATGTGCTGGCAGCGAAGGACATGCTCGCCACCGCCGACCATGTGGTGACCAAACCCTTTGATGCGCTGGTGTTCAAGAATTTCCTGACCGAACTGCTCAAGCCATGAAGTTGGCCTGAGCAGCGGAGTTAAACAGTTGCTGCACGAGTGATTGAGTTGATGGCTATCCCGGTTTCGGCGCGCAGAAACCGATGGCAAATATATTGACAAGGAGAAACGAAAAGGATGTTCAAAAAACTGTTCTTTGGCGGGCTGGCGCTTGTGCTGGCCCTGGGGCTGGCTTTCCAGGCCAGTCCCGTGTTCGCAATGGCCGGAAGCGGCGGGACCGCCGGCGTTCCCAATCCGCCCGTGTTGGCGCGAATCAGGAGCGTTACGCTTCTGGAAACATCCCCCTACCAGTTGCGGATCGTGGGCAGTCTGCCTTCGGCCTGCCACCAGCTGCGGGTGACCACTTCGCCGGTGGGCGACGATCCCCAAACCAGCGGCCCCAGCCCGCTTTCCATCTGGGTGCGGGGTGTACCGCTGCCTGATGTAGCTTGTCCGCCCTCGCCCAAGCCCTTTGTGGCGACCGTGACCCTCGACCCCGTGAAGCTCAACCTGGCTCCCGGAAAATACGTGGCGCTGGTGAATCCGGTGGATGGGCAGAGCGCATTCACCGCCCAGTTCATTGTCCGGCCCCCGCAGGTGGATGTCATCTTGGCAACCCTCACCCGTCTGGCTGTGATGGAAAGCAACCCGCCGCAGTTCAGCATCAGCGGGACTCTGCCGGCCACCTGTTACCAGCCGCAAGTTTCCGCCCCCAAGGTGAGCGGTGCCATCATCTCCGTTTTTGTGCGGGGTGTCGCTCCGAAGGGGATGCCGTGCGGCGAGGCGCTGCGCACCTTCACCAAGACCGTGACGATTGACCCGGCCAAGCTCGGTCTTGCGCCGGGAACTTACACGGTGCTGTTCAATCCGGTGAACGGAGAAAGCAGGTTCAAGGCCGCTGTGACCGTTCGATAGCAAAAATCATCTTCCAACAACACGAGACCGCTTAAAAGGCGGTCTCGTGCTTTTTTCTTTGCCTGCATTTTTTACAAGAAACCCGATTTCATCTTGCGCCATTTATCCAATACCCCTAGAATCATCATAACGTTGTCTTCTGGAGGAAGCCGCCCATGACCCAAAAACCTGTCAAAAAGTTGGGAAAGTTAAGCATCACCATCCTGGAACATTTTGTCAAAAGCAACCTGGGGGAGGATTTTGTGAAAGAATTGCGGGGTGATTTCGATGCCGCCGCGCTTCTACAGGATGCCCTGGAGCAAACCGAAAAAAGATTCATGGCGGAGTTTTCTGACCAGGAGCTTTCCAGGGCCATGTTCGTTGACCTGTCGCAAAAAGACCGCCCGGCGCTGATTGCAGCCATCGAACAGTTTTATAAGCATCCCACAGACTCCCACTTCCACGATACCTTGTGCGAGGTGCTCTTGGGGGATTTTGACACACTGTCCAGGGAAAGAGTGGACAAAGCCATCACCTTTTACATCCAGCTTTTAACCGAAGAGCTGGCCCTGCAGGATGAGGATTTCCGGGAGAAAGTCAGCTTCATCGTTCACTTCAGAGGCAAAAACCAGCCCGCGCATCCCAAAACCAGGAAACCATCAGCCAAACAAGCCAAATCCATTTTCCAGATTCCACCCCTTCCCCCGCAGGGTGTGTTTGGTCGGGAGGATGAACTGAGAAGTATCAGGGAAATGCTGTCCCTCTTGGAAGCTGGCGCAGTGGAAATTCCTCCGGTTGCCTTACGAGGCATGGGTGGAATCGGAAAAACGACCCTGGCGTTGGCGCTGGCCCACGATCCTGCTGTTCAAGCTGAATTTCCCGAGGGTATTCTCTGGACCAGTCTTGGACCTAAACCAACAGTGAGACTATTGCTGGATAGTTGGGGCCGTTCGCTGGGGATTGACTTACTCCCTGAAAGGGATGAAAGCGCCTGCCAGAATCGGCTGCGGCAACTCCTGCACGATAAAAAGATGCTGGTGGTAGTGGATGATGTCTGGGACATCAAGCAAGGCAGCTATTTTCAGGTGGGCGGCCCCAAAAGCCGCACGGTTTTCACCACCCGCGAAGTACCGATCGCCACTGCGCTGGCAACCCGTGAACGAACCCTGCGCGTGGAAGTCATCAAACCAGAAGCTGCACTGGCACTACTCTATAAGCTTGCCCCCGATGTAGCTAGCGTAGATCGAAGCACAGCCATCCGGCTGTGCGAACGATTGGAATTCCTGCCCCTGGCGCTCACCCTGGCCGGGCGTATGCTCGCCAATGAAACGGATGTACCCCAACGGATGCAGCGTCTGCTCGTTGAACTGATCGAAAGGCGCGATTCCCGGCTGCAACTGCTTCAAGCAGAAGGCCGGCAAGGGGTGGATGAAGAAAATCCGGTGTCGCTGCAAGCCATCCTCGGGATGAGCGTGGAGCGGTTGAATAAACCTGACCAGGAACGGTTTGCCATGTTGTCGGTCTTTGGAGGGGAACCACTCACCTGGGAGACCAAGGCGGTTTCCGCCGTCTGGGATTGCCCACAGGAAGAATCCGAAGCCACCATCTCCAGGTTTATTCAACGAGGCCTGGTGGAGCCCCACGGTAATCGATATTGGATGCACGCCCTGCTCGCCGATTATGCGGCTGATATGATGAAACAGATGGATTTGTAAATCAGTTCCATGAATCTTTCCGAGAAGCATGCACGTTATTATCTCAGCCTGATGGAACGCGCGCCCAATGACTGGCGGCAGATTGAGCCAGAATTGGATCAAATCAGGCGAGCATGGCTGTGGATTTGTGTTCAGCCTGACACCCGGATGGCATTGGATTTCATCAATGTAATCCACTTTTTCCAGAATAATCGCGGGTATTGGCGTGAACAAATCGCATGGTGTACCGATTATCTAGGGAAGGTCGAAACCCAGACAAGGGAAAGCATCAGCGTTCTACAAAATATTGCCTGGTGCCATTATGCACTCGGAGAATTCGCAGAAGCAACAAAATATCTGGCTCATATTCTGGAGTTACTGACAAATGACGCAGAAAGTCCGGAATACGCCTCCGCACTCTCAGCGCTGGGCACAGTTTACAACGAGGCTGGGGATTTCAAAAAAGGCATTCCGCATCTGGAGAAGGCCCTAATTATCCGTAGGAATCTGGGAGATCGGGCTGGCGAAGCTGCAACACTGGGAAATCTGGCGCTGGCAAAAAGTCACCTGGGGGACAGGTCGGCGGCCATTGCCTTGCTGCTTAAAGCCTGTGAAATTCACAAGGAGCAGGGAGACCCGCATCTGCTGGCGGTTACTTTGAACAACCTGGGGGCGATTTATGAAATAACCGGAGAGTATGACAGGGCCGAAAAAGCATACGATGAAGCGCTGGATACTCATCGCACCACCGGAGATGTGCGGATGATAGCGATCACGCTGAACAACCAGGGGAAACTTTTTGTGCGGTTGGGTAAAACGGATGCCGCTGCCCGAAAATACAAAGAAGCACTGCGCATCAACCGTCATCTTAAAAATCCGATTGCCGAAGCCACCACCCTGAGCAACCTGGGGCACCTTTACAGCTCCCTGGATCAGCCCCCGCGGGCCCTGAAGTACTACCAGGCAGCACTGGAAATTTTCAGCGGCGTCAATTACCTGGATGGGATTGCCCACTTACAAAATAACATTGGTGCGATTTACAACAAACAAAAACAATATGCCCAGGCCATCGAGATTCTGGGGAACGGATTGGCGCTGGCAAGAGAACTTGGCAACCGGGCAATCGAGTCGGATACCTTGAATAATTTAGGGCAGGCTGAAAACCATCTGGGGAACACCCTGAAAGCCAGGCAATTTTTCGAACAAGCCGTTGAAATCAGCCATGAAATCGGCGATCAATATGGCGAAATGGTGACCCTGATCAACCTGTGTGGCGTCCTGGCAACCTTACAGGAATGGCAGACAGCCAGAGATGCTTGCATACGGGCCGCTGCCATTGCCAAAACCTTGAAACAGGGTGAAATGGAAACCCTGACAGCCAAAATGCTCGCCTTATTCCAGATGTTTGAACCAACCCCATGAGCCAGGCGACATCGAGGTATCTTTCTTTTTGGGAAAAATATACAACTGCCAATAAGAACAACTGGCAGGCCATTCACGCCGAATTTGACCAGATTACCCGGGCCTGGCAGATGTTAACTTCCACCGAGAATGATCTGGCGATAAACGAGCGGGACCACATTCAAGTCAATTTCATTCTTGCGTTGCAAACTTATCTTGAAGTCAGGGGGATCTGGAGTCGCGGTTACATCCCCTGGCTGGAACAAGCGTTGTCAGCCGCGCGCCGTCTGGGTGATCAGGAAAGTGAATTTTCGTTTTTGAACAACCTGGGGGCCGGATTCACCGACCTGGGTCAGATTGACAGGGCGGAAAATTGCCTTGAAGATGCACTGAAAATCGCACGGGGAATGGAAGACCCCATGATACAGATCAGCGTGATCAATAACCTGGGGGTACTCTACTATCAAACTGGCCGGCGCCAGCAGGCCCTTGAACAATTCGAACAATCCTATGCCCTGTGCAACCGGCAAGACAACCTGGGGAAATCAACACAGGTGCTGAACAATCTCGGAACCACCTTCCAGAGCATCGGCGTACCACAGCGCGCCCTGGATTGTTTCAACCAGGCTCTGGAAATCAGCCAGAAGAACCAGGATGCGGCAGGCGCAGCGACCAGCCTTCATAATCTGGGAACCCTGCTGGCCGAGCTGGGCGATTGGGAAAACGCCCGGCTTTGCCTGGAAAATGCGCTGGCCTATCGCGAACGGCTTGGCGACCGGGCCCGTGAGGCTGTGACCCTGGCCAACCTGGGCAGGGTGCATGCCAGGCAGGGTGACTTCAAAACAGCCATAGCTCTCCTGGAGAATGCCCTTTCCATTCAGCAGGAAATCGAGGATTTGCCATCGGCGGCAGATACCCTCGATTCGCTGGGGAACCTGTACCGGCAGTTAAGACAGTGGGACGCCAGCATCCAGTATCTGGAGGCTTCCATCAGCATTCACAAGCAAGTTTTGAATACAGCCGGCGAGGCCGAAGCACTCAGCAATCTTGGGCTGGTCTACCGCTCCCAGGAAAAAAACGATGATGCCATGAGGTACTACGAGCAGGCCCTGAAGCTTCATGAAGCGGTAGGCAACAAAAGTGGCGCAGCCTCAACGCTAAATAATATGGGGGTCATTCACCGGACCCGCGAAGAATACGAGCAAGCCTTGTTGATTTACCAGAAGGTGCTTGACCTGCGCCGGGAAGTGCAGGATATCAGCGGTGAAGCAACGACACTGAACAATATTGGAAGAGTCTACCGCCTGACCAACCGGATCGAAATGGCAATGGAATACTATCAAAAGGCGTACACCCTATTAAAACAGACCGGTGACCGGGTAAACGAGGCCGCCATTCTTTCCAACATTGCCATGCTTCACATGGAAGCCGGCCAATGGGCCGACGCAGAAAAGGCGCTGAACGAGGCGGTGGAGATCGATCGCCAGCTTGGTCTCCCTACCGTTGATGAAGACCTACAGGCACTGAATTGGGTCAGGCGGCAGATGCAGGCAGGATCATGAGCAAGGCAATCAAAAAATATCTGCTGTATTGGCTGGAATTTGCAAAACAAAACCAGTCCAATCACCAGGAATTAGAAACCGAGTTCGAGCAGATCAGGCGAACTTGGAACTGGTTGTCATCCAATGATACAGTGCTGTCTATCAAAGATAGGGAAGCGGCAATCCTGAATTTAATGCTGGCGATGGACAGCTTCCTGGAACGCCGTGGGTTGTTACAGGAAAATATTGAGTGGATCATTCGAGCTTTGCAGGCTGCCAAGGAACTCAATCTTCCCGTATACATTGGCAGGCTGGGGCAGGATCTGGGCTGGTGTTACCGGGAACTGGGGGATCTGGGGAAATCTCTTGAATACCTGCAACTTGCCCTGGCCGTAAGACAGAAATTTGGGCCTCCTGAGGGGGAAGCAAACACGCTCAATATGATTGGGGTTGTCTACGATAGCAAGGAAGAATATGACCAGGCGATTGGGTATTTTGAAAAGGCCTTGAAGTTATGGATCGAGACAGGAAACAAGGAGCGGGAAGCGATCACCCGCAACAACCTGGCGGCTGTTTACGCCAATCAAGGCGACTGGTCGCGCGCTGAAGAAGAATACATGGCTGCTCTGGCATTAACCAAAGGTGATGTTGATGAAGACACCGACGCCGGCACACTCAATAACCTTGGCGAGGCAGCCATGTTTCGAGGGGATTTGGTAAAAGCGGAGGATCTTTTTTCAAGAGCACTGGCTTTATTTGAACTTACCGGTGACCGGGTGCATATTCCCACTGCATTGAATAATATGGCGTTGGTTCGACAGCAGCAGGGAAAAACTCAAGAAGCAATCGCCCTGATGGAACGAGCCCTTGCCCTGCAACGGCAATCGCGCCTCGACAAAGATGTAGCAACCACTTTGAACAACCTGGGAACCACTTATGAAGGCATGGGACTGTTCGACAAAGCGCTTGAATATTTCTCGCAGGCTCTGGAAACCCATCGCGCATACCAGCGAGACCGGGATGTGGCGATTACGCTCGTCAATCTTGGCGGCGTGCTGCAACAATTGGAGCAGTGGCAGGAGGCTTTAAGTGCATACACGTCCGCCCAAGAGATATTGGAAAGAATTGGCGCTCGGTCTCCGCTGGCCACACTATATAACAACCTCGCCACCATCTGTCACCATTTTGAGGAAACAGACAAAGCGCACGCTTATCTCAAACAAGCTCTTGAAATCCACCAGGAACAAGGTAATCGCGAAGGACAGGCGAACATTTTAAACAACCTGGCAGCTTTAACCTATGAAACAGAGCCTCGCCTGGCAAAGGAATACATGCTTCAGGCATTGGGCATCAGCGAAGAAATCCAGGACCGCAACGGGCAGGCGACGCATTTACATAATTTGGGAGCACTATCGAGTGAGCTCAATGAATTGGAACAGGCCGTTGGTTACTATACAGCAGCGCTGAGCATTCGACGAGAGATTCAAGACTTCGCCGGGCTGCATGATTCACTCTATAACCTGGCTGTTGTTTGGAGCGAAATGGGGGACTACCCCACAGCCTTGTCACTCCTTGAAGAAGCGGTGGCGCTCAGCAGGCAATATCAATATCCGTCTCTGCCCCGGGATTTAAAGGCCTTACAGACTTGCCAAAAGATCATCCAGGATAAAACGTGAGCAGCCAGGCACGTCATACGCGCTTTTACATGGAATATGCGGTTGGGAACCCCCAGGATTGGGACTGGTTTGACCAGGAGTGGGGACAAATCCAACGCGCCTGGGAATGGATCAAAAACCAGGATGCTCCAGGCAGCCTGCTCTTTTTGAGAATTTTTGATTCTTTTCTCGACCGGCGGAGCCTGTGGGCCGAGGAGATAACGTGGACACAAGCTGGGATTCAGATTGCCAAAGGATTGGGCGACCGGCAGCAGGAATGCGTTCTGCTCAATTTTTTGGGAGTTACGCTGGCCAATATCGGACAGGTGCATCAAAGCTTGGAGGTACTGAGCAGCTTATTGAATATTGCACAACAAATCCAGGACGATGGCCTGATCTTTGATGCCCTTACCAACATAGGGAGTTCATTGCACCGCTTGGGAAACACCCAGCAGGCCATTGAACGATATAACCAGGCCCTGGAAATTGCCGAGAAAATGGGGGACGATTACCGCCGTTCCAGCGCGATTGGCAATATTGCGCTGGCTTACTCCTATCTGGGTGAAATTCGCAAGGCGGTTGAACTGTTCCAGCAAAGCCTGTCCCTCGCCAAATTTGTCGGAAACGTGCGACAGGAAATCATCATCCTGAATAACCTGGGGATTGCGTATCAAAACCTGGGTGAATTGAAACAAGCAGTGGGAATATTCGAGCAGGTTGTGTCTTTGTCCCGTGAAACCGGCCGGCGACAGTACGAGGCAAGTGCAGTAGGCAACATCGGCTTATGTCACTATCGCATCGGAAACATGCAATTTGCGATCGAGTATTACACCCAGCAACTCCAAATTGTTCGTGAAACTGGGGACCGGCACGGGGAAGGAAATGCCCTTAGAAATATAGGCCTGGCTTATGCCGGAATGGATGAACATCAAAAAGCGCTTTCCTATTATGAACTTAGCCTTGAAATTGCGAGCGAAATTGGTGATTTGGCCGGGCAGGGAACCACTTATGGCAATATGGGGGGCGTCTACCGAAAATTGGGCGATCATCAGAAGGCTCTTGAGTATTACATTAAGCGTTTGGAAGTTGCCGAGCAAACAGGCGATATACGCCGGCAGGCGGTAGGCTTTGGTGGAATTGGGAACATCTTCCTTGATGCGGGAGATCTGGAGAAAGCCCTGCAATATTATCAGCGGGCTTTGACCATTACCCGAGACACGGGGGATATTCAGGCCGAATCATCCTGGGCATGGAATATCGGGTTGGTGCATGAAATGCGCGGGGAGATTGAAAAGGCAATTGAGTATTGTTCAATAGCCGTAGAAATCGAGGAGAAGATCGGGCACGTCAATGCCACTCGGGATAAATTACACCTGGAAAAGCTCAAAGCCCGATTGAGCCAATAAGGTATCCACCTGCTGCACATTTTGAGCGGCCAGCAAAACGCTGGCCGCGTTTTATTTTCAGTTCATCTCAAAATTAATGACGCGGCGCCGATACCCCCCTGCCGGAATGGATAAGATGGCGGCATGCTGACCATCCCACTGCTTGCCCTGACGATTGCTGTGAGCCTGTATGACCTGCGCAGGGGCAGGATCCCCAATGGCGTCACCCTGCCGCTCCTTATCGCTGGCATCCTTGCGCATTTCCCCGGCTCCCTGGACACCTGGCTGCTCAGCCTGGTGCTCTACACCGCCTGGCAGGCAGGGGGTATGTCTGCCGGGGATGCCAAACTCTGGCTGGCCCTGCTCTGGCTGCTGCCTGGCAGCACGCCCCTGATGTTTTTCATCACTTTTTTTATCACCGGTCTTCTGCAAATCCTCCTGCGGAAGTTCAAGCGCCAGCCGGCAACCGGAATCCGCTCCCCTGGAGCCTGGCGCGCCATCCCCTTCATCCTTTGGAGTATCCATGTACACTGATCTGTTCAATGCCCTGTTGGAGCGCCGTAACGCGCGCAAACATCCCCTGCTCTCGGCGCTGCTCTATGAGTTTTGCCCGCAGGCGGTTTTTTTCTGGCGCTCCGGTCTCGACCCGCAGCCCGTCTTTGACCCGGTCTGGATGGCCCTGCAGGACAAGGCCATCGGCGGTACCCTGATGGAGCACCTGGAACGCTACGAACTCGGCGACTTCCACGACCAGGCCCAGGAATACGTCACCAACATCCAGGATTTCCGCAGCGAGAACCAGGTGCGCGCGCCGGAGGCTTCGGCGCTTTTCCCCAAGCCTGCCCCCACCGCCGAGGAACGCCGCAAGTTCACCCGCGCCGCGGAAAAGCATTTTGGCGGTTGGGACAACTTGTATGCCTACATCCGCGCCTGGGCCTTCCTGATCGGGGACTGGCGGGTGCGCTCCGGGGTTTCCAATGACCACCCCTATATGCTGCGCAAAACCAGCATCCTCTTGCAGGTTCCAGACCTCGGCGGGCCGGTGTACTGGCAAACCTGGGCCTGGTGGGTCAAAGTGGAAAACACCACCGCAGTTCATCTCGGTTTGCTGATGCCGGATGGCGAACGCGACCCCTTCCGCCCCCTACTGGTGCAAAAAAGCAGCCTGGAAGGGGACAGCCCGTGGCCGAACGAGATGCTGCCCATCCTGCATGGCCTGAACTATCACACCGGCGCGGTACAAGCCCCCAAACATCCTTTCCCCGAGGAGCAGGTGAAACTTCTGCTGGGAAAACTGGCCTCTGTGGCGGAGAGCGGACCTTATCCGCCCCTGAACCTGCTGCGCCACCCGGAAGCCTGCCGGCACTGCGGCTTTTATGCGTTCTGCTGCAACAATGACCAGCCCACCGAACTGGCCCTGCGCGGGCTGGAGGATGTGCCCACGTGGCAAGGCGACGCGCGTTAATTGCCACCCTGATTGTGTTGATGCTGCTCGGCTTGAGCAGCATCAACACTTTGGCTGCTGGACCAGCGGACGGCACCCCGCCCCCACCGGTCACGCCATCCGTGACGCCCACCCCACCGGGCGGTGGCGGGGTGGTGACCAGCATCAGCCAGATCTTTCACCACCTGGTCTTCCCGGCTGAAACCATCTCGGAGGCGCTGGCTGGCATCTTCAATAAGGCTGCCAAAAAGGAATCCGGGAAGATGAGCGAGGAAATCGCCAAATGGAGCGGCGTGATCGGCGACATCGTCCAGGCTCCCGCCGAGGGTGACTATGCCCGCGCGGCGCAGTCCAGCCTGCCGGTGGCGGCAGCATTGGCTCCGGCGCTTTTCCTGCTGCGGCTGGCGCTCTATCACTGGGGGCGATTAGTCGGCGAGGATGATAGCGGTTTGAAAGTCATCGGCGATTGGGTGACTGCGGGCGTTCTGGCCGTGGTTTCCGGGCCGTTCCTGGACATGGTGGTGCGGCTGGGCTGGTGGATGCAGGGCAAGGTGCTGGGCGAGACCAGCGGGCTGGCTTTGCAGTTTGTGGAGTCCACGACCGTGACCTCGTTCATCCTGGGCGTCTCCAACAGCCAGACTTTCTTCGGCGGAATTCTCATTCTGGGACTTTCCTTGGGGTCGATCGTGGCGGTGGCCGGACTGTTGTTTGCCTTCGCTTCCGCCAACGGCGCGCTGTTCGTGCTGGCCATCGCCGCCCCGCCGTTGGCAGTAGCCAGTGTCGTGCCGCAGGCGCGCTGGTTGCGTTCCTTGTGGCTCAAGGCACTCTTGATCATCGCCCTGCTGCCCATTGCGGCGGGCGGCATCTTCAAGGCTGGATTGGCAAGCAGTTATCTCTTCGACCGCCAGGGCCTGCTTTCCGGCCTGATCCGGGTCATCTGGCTGTGGGGCGCGACCGGGGTGCTGCTTTCCATTTCGGGCATCCTGGGCCGCATGACCATCACGGCCACTGCCGATGGACTCAAAGCAATGGTGGGCGCGGTGCAGCAAATCGCTTCGGTAGCCGCGCTGGCCACCACCGGGGCCGGGCTGGTGGGCGCAGGCGGGGCGGCGGTTGGAGCCGGATCGTCCGCCGGCTCTTCTGCAGGCGCAGCTGGCGCCGGTTCAAGCGCAGCCGGCGCAGGGGTGTCGGCGGCTGGTGCTGCAAACACAGGCATGGGTCCCGAAGGGGTCGCGCTCGGACACCTGAACGCCGCCCAGGGACTGACCCAACAGGCCGCTGCCTTCGATGCGCTGGGGATGCACGCCCCGGCGCAGTTCAGCCGGGCGATGGCGCACAGCCACGAGCTTTCCGCCCGTCAGGTGGAACTCTCGAGCCGGATGCAGCGATTCAGCGGCACGGAAAGTCCGGGAACGGATTTCGGTTTTGCGCCGAACGTCAACCAGGGGATCGCCGCCACCTTCCAGGGTTCGCAGGCCGATTTCCAGAAAGGCTACGCCGAACTATCCCCTTTTATGACCCAGCACGGCCTGACGCCGGAGGTTTTCGCTTCGCAGTACCCGGAAGATACCGGGCGAATGGTGCAGGCCTTTCTGGATCATGGAGATGACATCCGCCAATCACGCGACCCGCTCTTTCGCGCCGGGGAGTTGGGCGGCATCCAGAAGGCGCGGGATGTGATCGAGTTTACCCCGATGAACTGGCGGGCAGGAGACGCCCAGTCATGAGCCTGGCCCTGCCCGAATACTTCGCCGTGACGGCCCTGGCCCTGTTCAGCTTTGCCGATCTGCGCACCCGCCTGGTGCCGGGCATCGAAGTTTTCTTCCTGGCTTCGGTCTTGATCTCCGCGCCGACCCACCCGCTCACGACCATCCTGGTGGTGCTGGCCTTCGCCTGGGGCTGGCTCAGTTCCATCCCGGGCGGATTGGTACTGCCCCTTTTGTTCCTGCCTTCCACCTGGCCGGTGCTCCTGACCGGCTTTGGTGTGCGCCAGGGTGTGGTGGGACGCGCCGACCTGCTGGCGATTGCCGGGCTGGCCTGTCTCTTTCCCTGGCCGGCGCTGGTGCTGGCGATGCTTGGGCTGGAGGCCTGGCGGCGCTTCTGGCGCTCCCGGCAGGGCGGGCCAGTGCCGGCTATTCCGGGACTGCTTTTGGGCATCCTGGCGTATTTATTGGTGAAGCTGGCGCTTCCGCTGGCTTAATGACGCGGCAGGCACACCCCCCGGCTGTTTTTTGTATCATCCCGCCATGCCTCGATCCGGAACCCTGGGCAATCCCCAGCCCTACACCTTTTTCGGCACCTTCGCCGGCCTGCCCTTCTGGCCGGGCGGGCTGACCCTGCTGGCCGCCGCCCCCGGCATCGGCAAAACCTCGTGGCTGCTGCGGATGCTCTTCGAAGCAGCCACAAGCGGCGTCCCAGCAGCGTTGGGCTGTTACGAACACACCCCCGAAGAATTGAAGTTCCGCCTGACCATGCAGGCCGAAGCCCTGGTGGCCGGGGCGCATGGCGGGGCGGATTTTGCCCAGGTCGAAGGCAAACTGGCGGGTGCGAGCGAAACGGTGCTGTTGTCGCTCTCTGATCAACACGATACCGTGCGGGCGCTGGAAAATACCCTGCTCCTGGACTACGGCTTCCCGCGCAAAGGCCCGGCGCTGGTAGCCGTGGATTACTTGAGTCGCATCCCGGTGGTGGGCCTGACGGGCATGCTGCCCGAAGCGCAAAAAGGCGGCGAGGCGGCTGCTGCCCTGCGCGATTTATCACGGCAACATGGCTGGGCGATCATTGCCGCTGCCGCGCTGCGATCGGAAACCTTCGATGAAGGCGAGGAATTATCGGCACTACTCGGCGATGAGCGCGTGCCCTACGTGGCGGACCGTGTCCTGCTGGTGAAAAGAGCGGAGAAAGTACGCGATTGCGGTTGTGTAACCCTATCCGTTCATACCTTGAAAGACCGCACGGGGCCGGCGCGCACCTGGGCCATGCAGTTCTGGGGAGAACGCTTCTTCCCGGCCCTGGAAAGCGAGTTTGACTGGCATGAGTGAGGCGCTCTCGCTGCTGCAAACCTTCCTGCGCGAGGCCTGGGTGGCGCTCGCGGGTGTTTTCCTGGCCTTCGTACTCCTTGCCACCCTGGCCCAGGTGCTGCGGGTTTCCGCCAGTTCCGCCATCGGCGCGAACCTGTGGGTGGCCGAAGGGCTGGCCGGGATTACCGGAGTCGTCCTCCTGGCGCTGTTTGCCTTCCTGGTTGTGCCGCAAATTGTGAAGGCGGCCTTGAATTCCATCCCTACTGGCGGGGGCTGCGGGCCAATCGGGGAATTGGGCAATTTGTCTGCCGGGATCATCGGCGGGCTGGCAGCCTTGCGAATGCTCAGGGCGCTCTTTTCCAGTGCGGTCTCGGCGGCGGTGGGAGGAAGCGGCGGAATGGCCCAGGCGCTGATCGAATGCGCCGAAGCTCTCTTTGGGATGCTGTTGGCTGGCCTGGCCGTGCCGCTGGCGGCCTGGTTCCTGGGAACCTGTTGATTTTGGCTTCATTTTTTTTATTTTTCATTACCCAGACACTTTTCAAGGAGGTGTTCCCCTATGTTCCAACCCATCATGGATCAAATCCTGATCATCGCCCGCGACGCCTGGGGCTTTCTCGCCGGACTGCTCGTAATTGTGGCCCTATTGGGCGGTCTGTATTACATCCTGCAAGGCACAGCCGGCGCAGCCTTCGGCGGCAGCAAGATGGCATCCGCCGCCATCATCGGGGCGGTGGGCCTGATCATTCTTGTCCTGTTCGCCTTCCTGTTCCTGCCGCAAATCGGCGAACTGCTCCAAAAATTCCAACCCAAGGCGCCGTTCTAGGACACCGCCATGTTCAACGACCGTGACCTTGGGATTTTGGGCGGTGGGGCGCTGCTGGCGGTGCTGTGCCTGTTCCTGCCTTTTTCCTTTGCCGGGAAGATCGTGGTGGGTTTCCTGGTATTGGTGGGCTTTATGGTGCTGGCCCTGCTGCGCCTCGGCCCTGACCGCGTCCCACCCGAAGTGTGGCTGATGCGCCGTGTCCGCTACGGCATGGATGTGCGCAAGTACGTTAATCAGAAAGAGCCATCCAGTATTGTTGGAGACGCCGACATGGCCAAGCCAGCTTCCCGGCCAGCTTCATCGCCCGCGCCCGCTCCCCAGTTCCAGCCGCTCGACCTGGCCTGGGGCCAGGTTGGGGTCTACCCCCTGCTCACCGCCTTCCTGGGGGTGGTAGCCGTTTATTTCGCCTTCTGGCTTTCGCGCGGCGGCGCGGACCAGATCGCCATCTGGTTTATGTAGGAGAAACTTTCATGGAAACTTTGATCGCCCTGCTTGGGGCGCTTTCACTTGCATCCGTCCCCATCCTGATTGGCTGGCGGCGCACCGCCGGTGAGGCCGGAATGGCGCGCGCGATGGGCATCGCCCAGCCGAAGAAACGCTTCGAACCGGAAAAGTTTGCAAGACAAACCGGCACCGGCCTGACTTTCAACCAGATCGTTTATGGCTTCCTGACCTGGGTGGGAGGAGGCTTGCTGGGCGGGCTGGCTTTGGGCGTATTCCCGGCCATCCTGTTTTCCATCGCCGGCGGGCTGTTGTATGCCGGCACACTTTCGGACAAACGCCAGGAATTCCGGCTGAACCAGGCCAAGGACATCCTGCGCGGTTTGGGCGTGGTGGAAACCCTGCTGACCCAGGGCAAACCCCTGAACGATGCGCTTGATGAAGCGGCGCAGGCGGTGGGGCCGGATGGAAAAATGGTGTTGAGCGACCTGGTAGTGCGGCTGCGCACCGCTCCTGCCGATGAAGCTGCAATTGCAGTACGTGAATGGACGACCGCCTGGGACAACCCGGCTGTGGACATCGTGGCAACCTCCCTGCTGGCTTCCATCGAAGGGCGCATTGAAATTGGCCCATTGGTGGCTGCACTGCGCAAAACCTTGGGAGCAGTTGTCGAAGTGCTTTCCCGCGCCCGGGCAGCGGCCAAGGGCGTGGAGTGGCAGGCGCGTTTCCTGGCGCTTTTCCCCCCGGCTGTGCTGATCGTGATCGCCATCACCACCCCGGAAACCGGGGCGCTGTACTCGGCTAATCCATTATTTTTGACGCCCGTGATCATCGGTTCGGGCGTTTCGTACTGGCTTTCAACCCGCATGATCCGCAACGGGCTGTCCATTGAAGCCTCGATGGGACTCTCAAGCGGCGGGCAGGGTGAAATCCGCCTGGACCGGCTGGGCCGGGTGTTGTAACGCAGTGAAAAGCGTTTTGAAGTTCGTGCTGCTGATGGTGGCCGTCCCGTTCTTGTGCGGGACGGCCTTGCTGATCGGGTACGTCATTATCGTTGCCCTGACCATCCCGCAGCTGCCGGCCTGGGCCCAACCCGGAGTGACCGCCTGGCTCTTCGACATCCCCCAGGACAGCGAGGCAGGCGACAACGGCACTTACGGCGATACCGCCCCAACCATCCAGGGCCGGGTGGAATGGGATGATTATGTCGGGCCGGAGGGCGACATCCACGGCCTGCCGCTCTCGGGGCCGATCAAGCACTGGAGTGACACTTATGACAAACCGCTCCTGGGCTGCATCTTTCACGATCCCTTCTACAGCGACCACACAGGCGCAGATTTCCCGGTGAACACCGGCACCCCCATCCACGCCACAATGGGCGGCAAGGTGGTCTGGGCCGGGGAAAACGGGCCGTGGGGGAATCTCGTGGTGATCGAGAACGGCGATTATCAGGTCTGGTATGCGCACCTGGAATCTTTCGATGTCGTTCCTGGGCAGATCGTGGGCTATGGCGATGTGGTGGGGGCGAGCGACAACACTGGCAACAGTTCCGGCCCGCACCTGCACTACGGCATCAAGCAGCGCACCGGCAAGGACAGTTACGTGTGGGTCAACCCGCAGTTATTTTTCAACCCTGAGGATGTCATCAATTTTGGCTGTTCGGATTGAACCATGACGATACTTTTTGAAAACATGCAGTTTCATGACTGGCGCACTTCTGAAAAAAACGGGCAGTGGACGGATGTGTTCATCCAGCGCATTTCTCCCTTTACCGGCCTGCCGCCGGTGGAATATGCCATCGGGATGCACCGCCTGGCAGCGCTGCTCATGCGCAAACGCCGCAGCGCATCATTATGGGTGCAGGTGGAAGGTCCGGGAAACTGGTATCGGGAGACCCTGCGCTCGGTATTGCGCTGGAAGGG
Organism: uncultured Anaerolinea sp.; assembly: GCA_964422545.1. GTDB lineage: Bacteria > Chloroflexota > Anaerolineae > Anaerolineales > Villigracilaceae > UBA5195. Next base: position 81,068 of record CAYRBO010000003.1, read on the forward strand.
CAAGCTGCCGGTGGCCGTGACTGCACATTCCACCCTGTCCCGACCCGATCTGTATGATTATGTGGTCTTCCCCTACCTGGAACCAAAACGGCCCCCGGAATTGAAACGGGTGAAGGCTGAAGCGCTGCCCTGCGATGAGAGCGCCCTGCCCTGCTTGCAAATCCTGGGGCGCATCGAGCGCGGGAGTATGGATGAGATTGCCTCCCTTGCCGGCATTCCGACTTCCTGGGCGCAGGAAAGCCTGGAGGCGCTTGAACAGGCAGGCTTTGTGCTGCGCGAGGAGAAAAAAGAAAAGAAGGAAACGCTGATTACCTGGCAGATTCGGCGCGAAGGATTGTCCCTGGCGCTGCGTTCCTGGGGCATCCCAAAGGAGGTCTCCTTCGCCCGCCGCAGGGAACTGGCTTTGTCCGACCCCGATGGGGAACACCGCCAGATTTCGCGCCTGTGGCCCGCGTGGCTGCGCGCGGCCTGGCCGCACGCCCGGGTCTGGGCCGGCTGGAGCGAGGTTGGGCTGCCGGGGCTGTCCCAAATTCCAGACGCGCTTGCCTGGGGTTATGTGGGCGGGCTGGAAACCCTGTTCTGGCTGGAAGTTGAAAGCGGGCATGGCAGCCGCGAGGAAATTCGTAAAAAAATTCGCCGCCGTTTTGTGCAGGCAGCGAATTATGCAAAAGACAAACAGGTGGGGTTGGTGTTTGCCCTGTTGGGCCGGGATTGGGTTTGCGAGGCCGTGAAACCGGCCTTTGTGAGGTTGCCCGAGAATGTGGCTGTGACGATGGGCAACTGGCAGCAGTTTGGCCGCCTGCCCCTGACGGAATGGGGGCGGGTGGAGTGGTAGCAGGAAATCAATATCACGTTTAAGGGCAATTTCCATCGTGGTATGTCACTTGAACTATTGCCTGCCAACGTACGGGAAAACCAGTATGTTTTGGTTAAGTTGGATGGAGAATAGATTTCCGGGATTGTGCTGGACGAGGATGAAACCGCGCAAGCCTGCGAGCGAATCAAGCTAAAAATGGAGCGGCTACGGTGGGGAGAGCACGGAAAAAAGCTGTATGCTGTGCCGGCAAGGGAGTGATCATCAAAATTGATAATTTGGAAAAGGCTTGGTAAAATCTGCCGCCCAAACCAAATATCAATAGAATACACAAGAATGCAAACCAATAATGAGCAATCCCAATCCCCTGAAGCAATGAAATTCCCTATGAGTGGTCGGAAATCAACGTTCGATGAGCAGGTCAAGCGTGAGCTAGTCATGGCTTGGGAGCAGCGCGATAAAACTCAATTCATTACCTTGGCAGATTTCCTGGTTGAGAAACTGGGAGTTCATCCTGATGGTTCACCAGTAATATCAATCGACACTTTTTGGAGTTGGCGAAAGCGGTTTAAGACGAAATAGAGAAATTTATACTTAAAAAAAAGATAATGCGTGTTCTTCAGGGAACACGCATTATCTTTTCCTAGATGGGTTATTTCTGTGATCTCATTTTCTCAAGTTGAGGAGGAAAGTAGGATCTGGTAGGTATGATTATGTTAATCTCCATTTATAATACAATAAATATAGCACATGTTACATTTATCTTGACTTTGGGCTAAAACGCTTATAAACTGATATTGTTTGATTTCATTTTTCAGGGGGATTGCCCTTGAAGACCACCGTACCGTTAGATTACTCAACCCGGATAAAATCTCTCCGCCACAAACTCAGCCTCACTCAAATGCGCTTGGCCGAGTTGATGGGCGTTTCGTTTGCATCTGTGAATCGATGGGAAAACGGTCAATCTAAACCATCAACATTGGCCTGGCAGCAAATTACGCGAGCAGAATTGCTGGGGATTGAAGCGCTGGAAAAAAGCTTTGTTGCTGAATCTATCAAACATGTTCGGGAACCGCAGGCTGGTTATCATACCCAGTCTGAGGTTCTTGATTTTTCTGCCCCAGCGGAGATTGTGCGCCTGGTAGCCGAAGGGGAACGGCTGGCTTACGGCCACCAGTTCAACCCAACCTTTGCCGCTGAAACTTCACGGATCGATCCCTTACCCCACCAGCGAATCGCCGTCTATGATCACATGCTCAGGCAGCCACGCCTGCGCTTTTTGCTGGCGGATGACGCCGGGGCGGGCAAAACCATCATGGCGGGACTATATATCCGCGAGATGCTGGCCCGGAAATTGATTCGGCGGGTGTTGATTGTGCCACCGGCCGGGTTGGTAAGCAACTGGGAACGGGAAATGCACAGCCTGTTCAATCTACCGTTTCGGGCGGTAAGCGGCACGGAAGCGCGTAATGGTAACCCTTTCGACGATACCGATAGCAACCTACTGATTGTCAGCGTGGATACCCTGTCAGGGCCAAAAATGATGGCTCGGTTACGGGAACCGCTGGTTCAGCCCTATGACCTGGTGATATTTGATGAAGCCCATAAGCTGGCAGCCGACCGCGAGCCAGATTTTCGTATCCGCAAAACCGAACGCTACAAACTGGCAGAAGGACTGACTGGTATCACAGATGATCCAGAGCGTTGGGGCTTGCCGTGGAGCGCGCGTCACCTGCTGTTGCTGACTGCTACGCCGCACATGGGCAAGGATTATCCCTATTACTGCCTGTGGCGGTTGCTGGAGCCGGAAGTCCTGGCAACCTTCGACGCCTTCAACGCCTTCCCGCCCGAGGCGCGCAAGCAGCACTTCATCCGGCGCACGAAAGAAGAGATGGTGCGTTTCGATGGGTCGGCGATTTACCCGAAGCGTATTTCAGACACCCTGAGCTATGATCTGACCCAGGGCGCAATCAGCGAGCAGCGCCTGTACGATGAAACCACCACCTATATCGAAACCTATTACAACCGGGCGCGGATTCTAAACCGTTCAGCGGCGCGCCTGGCGATGAGCATTTTCCAGCGCCGGTTGGCAAGCTCGACCTATGCCTTGATGCGCTCTTTTGAGCGGCGTATGGAAAAACTGGATGTGCTGATTGATGCCATCCGTTCTGGCAAATTGACTCCCGAAAGCCTGCTGGCCGAGCAGAAGCGTCTGGATACGCTTTCTGATCCGTTGGACGATAAAACCGCCGATGAAGAATTCGCCCAGGATGGCGAAGAAGAAAACGACGCGGCAGAACGGGATTTGCTGGCCGGTGTGGTAGCCAGTTCGTTGGCAGAATTGCAGTTTGAGCAGGGCCAGGTAAAGAAACTTTTCGATCTGGCGCAGCAAGTCTACGAGCAGGGGCAAGAGTCAAAATTCGTCAAACTCAGCCAGGTGTTGCGTGACCCGCAATTCAAGGATGAAAAAGTCATCATCTTTACAGAGCACAAAGATACCCTAGACTTTCTCGTTCGCCGCCTGGAAGGGATTGGCTTTGCCGGGCAGGTGGCGCAGATTCACGGTGGGATGGGTACAAAGCCCAACCCAACTACTGGGCGCAGTGAACGCGATGAACAGGTGGAGCTTTTCCGCAAACCGGTGGAAGATGGCGGGGCGCATTATCTCCTGGCAACGGACGCCGCCGGGGAGGGTATCAACCTGCAATTTTGCTGGCTGATGATCAACTACGATATCCCCTGGAACCCGGCGCGCCTGGAGCAGCGCATGGGACGCATCCACCGTTACAAACAGGCGCATGATCCGGTGATAATTCTCAACTTGGTGGCCGGGGAAACCCGCGAGGGCCGGGTAATCAAGACCTTGCTTGATAAACTCGAACGCATCCGCAAGGAATTGCGCAGCGACAAGGTTTTTGACGTGGTGGGCCGGCTGTTCCGCGAAGTTTCCATCAAGACCTATATGGATCGCTTGTTAGCCAATGAAAATGACAGTAATCTCGCGGATGAATTGGATGGCAGGCTGACTAAAGAGCAGGTGCGCGCCCTGGAAGATCGCGAAAAAAGCCTGTATGGACCAGGTGGGGATGTCAAGCGCCAGTTGCCACGCCTGCAAAAGAGCCTCGAGCAGGAAGTCTATCGCCGCTTGATGCCGGGGTATGTGCGCCGTTTTGTCGAAAATGCCGCGCCACATATGAATTTCGCTTTTGGTGATGCCCCGGACGATGACGTTTTTACTCTGCGCCCATTGGCTCCGGGGGCCCTGGATGCGCTCTGGGCGGTGATGGAATCTTATCCGCAGGAGCAGCGCGGGCGGATGACGTTTGATAAATCACAAAGCGGTTCTGCCACTTTCTTGCACCCTGGCGAACCATTGTTTGACCGCTTGCGGGCTTTGGTTTGTGAACGCTTTTCTGACCAGGCCCAGCGCGGCGGAGTGTTTATCGATCCATCTGCCGATGAGCCTTATCTTTTTCACTTGGCGCGGGTGGAATTGGTGCGCCAGGCGGATGCCAGCCTGTCAGCTCTCAGCCAGCCCGAAAGTCTGGAAGTTCGTCTGGTAGGATTGCGCCAATCTGCCGATGGGACGCTGACCGAGACGCCGGTCGAATCCCTGCTCCTGCTGCGCGGCGGGGATGGGCAGGCCGTGCGCGCGCTGACCCTGTTGGCGCATGCGCGGGATTTGCAGGCCAGCGCTGAGACTTTTTTGACGGATGTGTATACGCGAGGTAAGGCCGATGAGCGCCGGGCCGCGCTTTTGGAAACCCTGCCCCAACGATTGGATTTTCTGGATCGGGGTTACACCTACCAGGAAAACGAATTGCTTTCGATGCGTGCCCGTTACCGCGAAAAAGCCGACAAGGGCGACCCGCGTGCCAAAGGCGAACTAACCAAAATCAAGGAGCGCCAGCGGTTGCTCCAGGAACAGCGCGAGCAGGCCCTGGCCGCGCTCCAGCGCGAACCGGAGCTGATCGCTCCCGGTGAAATCACCTTCCTCACGCATGCTTTGGTGCTGCCATCATCCGACCCGCAGGATATGCAGCAGCGAGATGATGCCATCGAAGCTGTGGCAGTTCAGGTGGCGGTGGCCTACGAAGAAGCAGCCGGGGCAAAAGTATTAGATGTATCCACTCCCGAAAAAGCCCGCAAGGCCGGTTTGGGCGATTGGCCGGGCTTTGATTTGCTCTCACGCTATCCCAATGGTGTGGAAAAGGCCATCGAAGTTAAGGGCCGGGCACGAGGTGGTGCCATACACATTAGTGAAAATGAGTGGAGTAAATCTTGCAACTTGCGCAGCAGATATTGGCTATTTGCTATATATGATTGTGCAACGCCGACTCCTTTGCTCCGGATGGTAAACGATCCCTTCCAAAACCTTTTAGTTAAAGCGGTTGGCGGGGTTGAAGTCTCGCAAAACGAAATTATGGCTGTATCTGAGAGGGATAAATAGATGGCGTATACAGTTTGGGGTGCCTTTGATCAGTTTCGCAAACAAAAAGTTGACTTGGATGCAGATGAAGTCAAGAAAGCCAGATCCAGCCGGGATTATTTGTTTGAGCAAATCAAGAAATTAGCGGATAATGATGCTTACTTTCCTCGGTTAGGCGGAAGTTTTATCCCCTTTGGTTCATTTTCACGGAGAACAAAAATCCGTCCACTCAATGATATAGATATGCTTGTTTTATTGAATGGGCAAGGAACAAGAGATGAGCAGTCTCGCTCCGATCCTTTTGGAAGTTGGCTGAAAATTACTGATACAAACGCGCCTTTGGCATATTTTAAAGATGAGCATGGCTACGTAAATTCGACAAAAATCCTAAATAAAATTCGAGACAGTCTCACCAAAGTGCCCAGTTATCGAAAGGCAGAAATCCATAAAAATTTACAAGCAGTTACTTTAAACTTGGTGTCTTATCCTTGGGTGTTCGATATAGTTCCATCTGTTCCTATAGCTGATGGAACTAGAATCATCCACTATCTTGTCCCCAATGGCTCTGGTGATTGGATTCGAACTGACCCAAGGATTGATAGTCAAAATGTGACGAAAGTAAACACTCAACATAAAGGTGAATTTTTGCCCGTTATTCGTCTGCTAAAGTACTGGAACAACCGTACACATAAACCCGTTTTGAAATCCTATCATTTTGAAACTTTGGCAATTAAGGTATTTTCGTCGGCAGCACCGATCCAAAATTATCAACAAGCAATAAAGTATTTTTTCGACATGTGCCCCGCCTACCTTTTGTCACCCTGTCTTGATCCGAAGGGGTTGGGGCCGAACCTGGATGCGAATGTTCCTTATGAGACAAAACAAAAAGTTGCGGAGGCCATGAAGGAAGCAGCGCAATTCGCAAGTTATGCCATCATGTACGAGGGACAGTCTAACCCCAAGGATGCTATTTACTGGTGGGGTCGGGTTTTCGGTTCGGAGTTTCCATCCTATGGCTGAACAATATAACCTCCGTCTCTTATGTCAGAATTTATTCGACCATTCAAAGCGATTGGCATTTTTTGCGCTAACATTACGGGTTCTTTTGTTTGCAATTGGCTCAATATTTGTACTGTTTGCATTTAATTTTCCGCAACTACCTTTGCTGATTGCTTTATTTTCGCTTGTAGCAGAAATATTTCAGTGGAGTTCGGATGCAGCAAAAAGCTCAAGCGAGAGCCTGATGAGAAATCTTGAATTTCAGGAAAGTTTTGGGTGGCCGATTTCAAATTCAATGTTATCGGATGTTCTCGCCACCATTCCCGGATGGATAAAGAAAACCATCAAAGATAAGAAACCAGAGAAAGAATACTTTACCAGTCAGCAGGAGAAACCTCTGCTCAAAGCGCTGGAGAATTTACAAGAATCAGCTTGGTGGAGTAAACATCTTGCGAATCGCATGGGGCAAATTTATTTAGGTGCCACCGTTATAATTGTTCTAGCATCATTTGCTGTACTATTGGTAAGCGTAGAAACAGTTCAATCTTTTACTGTACTGCAAAATATATCCAGGGTAGTAACTTCAACCATCATGTTGCTGTTTTCTCTAAAATTTATTCGCTTAACAGCCGACTACAACAATTTTGGCAAAAAAGCTGAACAAATCGAAAGCAGGGCTGAGCATCTTTCCAAAATTAAAAAGTTGAAAGAAATACAGGTTATCAGACTTTTTCATGAATATCAATTATCACGTGCAGCGAGTCCGCTCATACCAACTTGGTTATGGAAGTATATGAATGCTGAATTGAATGCGCTCTGGATTACTTATCGCACTACTTCCGTCTCAAAGGTAGAAAAACAATAATGCCCATCTTCCCCAAACGCCTCATCGAAGTAGCCTTCCCGCTCAAGCAGACCTCGCTCGATTCTGTCCATGAGAAGAACGTGCGGCATGGACATATTTCCACGCTGCATATTTGGCCGGCGCGGAGGCCGCTGGCGGCCAGCCGGGCGGCGTTGATTGCGACGCTCCTGCCCGACCCGGACGATGAGGCCACGCGCAAGGAACTGTTGGAGCGGCTGGCTGGCAGGGTAGTCGAACGCCCCAAGAAAAAGAAACAGGCTGACGGGCGGATGGTCGAGGAGTTGGCGGAGGAGACCGAGGGCGGTATCCTGCATTGGGGTCGCGAATCCGGCCCGGACCTGGATTTTTTCCGCACAAAGATACGGGAAGCGTATGGCGGGCGCGCGCCCAGGGTGCTCGATCCGTTTTCCGGTGGCGGAGCCATCCCGCTGGAGGCGATGCGCCTGGGCTGCGAGGCGACGGCGGTGGATATCAACCCGGTGGCGTGGTTCATCCTGAAGTGTACGCTGGAGTATCCGCAAAAGTTGGCCGGGCAGACCCGGCCCCTGCCGTCGTTTGCGCTGGCAGATGGCGAGTTTATGGAGTCTTTCCTGAAGGCCAGGGGCTTGAAGGGCAAGTCGCTGGCGCTGGAGATGGAGAAACTGGGTTTTGGAAAGTCGCAGGAGCAGCAGTTGCCCGGTTTTGCGACGGCGGCGGTCAGCCTGGAGGCCGACCTGGCCTGGCATGTGCGCGCCTGGGGTCGCTGGGTGCTGGCGCAGGCGCGGCGCGATTTGGCGCGCTTTTATCCCACCTATGCCGATTTTGAGCCTTTGGTGGAGGTCGCTCACGCGGTGGAACGTCGCCCGCTGAGGCTGGTTCCGCTCAAGGGGGATGGCACGCCGGACGTGGATGCGCTCAACGCGGACTTTGGGCCGGCCTACCTCGCCGATAAGCAGAATCCACGCTGGGTGGCGAAACCGACCGTCGCCTACCTGTGGGCACGCACCGTGGCCTGCAAAAACTGCGGCACGCTGATTCCGCTGCTCAAAACCCGCTGGCTGGTGAAGAAGGAGAAGAAGCGCGTCCTGTTGACGATGACGCCGCTCGCGCCGGAGGGACGCGCCGGGCAACTGGCGGTGCAGTTCGCGGTTCAAACGAATGTGCCGATGGAAGGACGCACTTCCGCCGAGCGCATCGCGCATGACAAGCAGGCTGGCGGCGGGACGATGAGCCGCTCAGGCGTATATTGTCCCGCTTGTGAACAAATCACAATGACGAATGAAGATATTCGTCTTGAAGGACAGTCAGGGCGGCTTGGCGCAACAATGACGGCTGTTATCGTGGATGGGCAAAGTGGCAAGGAATATCGTTTACCCAATGAGCATGAAATTAAGATGGCATTGGATGCCCAGTATGAATTGGAATCGGTTTATGCCAAATCCCATTTGGCCTACCTACTGAACCGATTTCGCAAGGTGGAAATCGCTCCAGCGGTGGTTCTCCTTTCACTACCTATATTTATGGATTGACCCAATGGAAAGATATCTTTTCCCATCGGCAATTATTAGCCCTGGGAGTTTTTGTAAATTCAATACGTTTAGCCGCCAGTGAATTAGAAAAAATATTTGATTTGAGCGACTGGCGGGAAGCAATTTATGCATATCTCGCAATCGTGCTGGACAAATGCGCCGACTACAGTTCAACTATTTGCATGTGGCATAACTCAAGAGAATTAATCAGCCATACCTATTCACGCTTTGCTCTGCCAATTACGTGGGATTTTGCCGAACTTGCTTTAACGAATAATGTTGGTGGTGCTTTTGAAGCCCAATTAGAATGGGCTACACGTTTTGTTGAGCATGTGCTCAGTGCCTATGAAAAGACGCCCCAACCTTTTGTTATAAAACAATCTGCGACGCAGCCCAAAGATAAAACTTATGACATCATAGTAACTGACCCGCCATACTACGACGCGATTCCATATTCTGATGCAATGGATTTCTTTTATTTGTGGCAAAGAAGGATTCTTTTTGACTTCAACGGTCAATTTGCAAAAAACTTTGATACTGCTTTATCTCCAAAATGGGACCACCAAGCCAATGATGGGGAACTGATTGATGATTCCAGCCGATTTTCAGGAAATGCTGAAAAATCGAAACAAAATTATGAAAATGGCATGGCTCAGGCTTTTCTCATGTGTTACCAAGCCTTAAGTTCAGATGGCAGGCTTGTTATTGTTTTTGCGCACAAACAACCTGATGCCTGGGAAACTTTAGTTTCGGCTATTATTCGCGCCGGTTTTGTAGTAGATGGCAGTTGGCCCATTTCCACTGAAATGAACACCAGACTCAGGGCAAAAAGTTCAGCAGCGTTGGCATCCTCCGTCTGGCTCGTCTGTCGCAAACGCCCCGAAAGTGCCCGCCCCGGCTGGGACAATCGCGTGCTCGACGAAATGCGCGCCAACATCAGCCTGCGCCTGCGCCAATTCTGGGATGCCGGCATCCGTGGGCCGGACTTCGTCTGGGCGGCCACCGGGCCGGCGCTCGAAGCCTACAGCCAGTATCCCGCCGTCAAAAAAGCCAACCAACCCGGCGAGTTAATGGCCGTCGGCGAATTTCTGACCCACGTCCGCCGCATGGTGGTCGATTTTGTGGTTGGGCGCGTGCTCACCACCCTTTCCCCGATGACCAGTTACCAATCGCCAACATCTGACGATGGCGTAGAGAATGTCGATGTTTCCAGCCTCGACTCCCTCACCACCTACTACCTACTCCACCGCAACGACTTCGGCCTCGAAGACGCCCCGGCTGGCCCGTGCATTCTCTACGCCGTATCCTGCGGTCTCTCGGATAGCGACCTGGCCGACCGCTACGACCTGCTCGCCCGCCGCGGCGGCAAATCTGCTGACGAAGATGAATCCGAACCCGAGGAAGACGAGTCCGAGGGCGAGAGCGAAGGCACCGGCAGCGTTTTCCGCCTGAAAGCCTGGAACCTGCGCAAGCGTCCCAGCATGGGCTTTGAACCAGGCGAAGACCAGTCCCTGGCGCGCCTGCCCATGTTCCCCGACCTACCCGCCGAAATCGAAACCCGCGCCGGAAACGTTATCCCGCTCATCGACCAGGTCCACCGTCTCATGCACCTGTGGCGCGCCGGCGATGTCACCCGCGTCGACGACTACCTCGAACGCCGCGCCCTGCGCCGCAACCAACTATTCCACCAACTCCTGCAAGCCCTGATTGAACTCTCAACCGGCGAGGAACGCTCGCTGCTGGAGAGTATCAGCAATCACGTCGGGGCGGGTGGGAAGCAGGCATTTGAGCGCAACCTGCTCTAAAATCTTGGAGATTGACCATGCTAAAAGAACTACATCTCACCAACTTCAAAAACTTTGAACAAGCCACCCTCAAACTTGGGCAAATGACGCTGCTGTTAGGCTCCAATGCCTCCGGCAAGAGCAACCTGCGCGAAGCCTTCCGCTTTTTGCATGGCATCGGGCGCGGCTACGCCCTAGCCGATATTATCGGCACCAAATACGGCGAAGGCGGCGATTTGCAGTGGCGTGGCATCCGTGGCGGTTTTGCCGAACTCAGCTACCAGAAGAACAAAATTGTGACGATGGAGGCGCGCCTGCGTCCATCCTTTGCAAACACTGATTTGGTTTACCATATTGAAATTGAAGCGGGTTTTCCATCTGTCGGTCGCGCTCGAGTCGTGCGCGAATCTTTGTATGACGGGGATGAAATGTATTTTGACTCGCACCCCAAACAATCAGCGCCCGAACAGGAGGACAGCCAGAGCTTGATGGTGCGGATTAAGCCCGGCGGTAAATTCAGGAAAGGTCATGTTGAGCGGTTTTCTACGGCCCAACCTGTCTTATCTCAAATGAAATCGGTGCTTGAAAAAAAGCGCACAGACGCCAGCGCAGAACAAGTTTCAATTGCCACAGAATGGTTGATCGGCAGCTTTGCCTCCATGCGCTTTTTAGACCTCAGCCCAGATGCCATGCGCCAGCCGTCTTTTCCGGGCCAGGTTGTTTTGGGTGATCGCGGCGAGAACCTTTCCACTGTCTTACAGGCTATCTGCGAAAATCCGTCTACCAAACGCGCCCTGACAGAATGGCTGCGCGAACTGACTCCAATGGATGCGTCTGATTTTGAATTTCCTACAGACTTAACTGGCCGCACATTGCTCACCCTGGTAGAGAAAAATGGTCAACGTATTTCCGGCTATAGCGCGTCAGATGGAACCCTGCGATTCCTGGCGATGGTGGCTGCCCTGTTAGGACCGGAATCAGCAAAATTCTACTTTATCGAAGAAATCGAAAACGGCATCCACCCGACACGTATTCACCTGTTGATGGAATTGCTGGAGCAAAAAGTCAAACACAGCGACATCCAGGTGGTTGCCACCACCCACTCTCCGCAGCTATTGCGCATGTCCAGCCAGGAGACCCGCCAGGCAGCCTCGCTGGTTTACCGATTATCAGAGCGCGACCATTCCCAGGTGGTGCGCCTGCAAGATTTTCCCCCCGAAGCGCAAAAGATATTAAACGAGCAAGATGTTGCGCGTCTCTATGAGTCGGGCTGGTTCGAAGATTTGGTCAATTTTATGGAAGCGGAGAACACAAAATGAACGTCCTGGTTATCCCCGAAGATTTCCGTAAAGATCAATACATGCTAAAGCCACTAATTCAAGCAATGTTAAATGCTGTTGGGCAAAATTATGCCAATGTACGCGTTTGCCAGGATCCATTGCTTGGTGGGATTAGCGAGGCTCTTAAAGAAGAACGTTTGCAAGAAATCATTGAACGCTATGATTGGAAAGTGGATTTATTCATCCTGTGTGTAGATAGAGATGGCATTGCATCGCGCAAAGATGTAGTTTTACCTAGGCTTGAAGAATTTGCCAGGCAGAAAATACGTGGCGATCATGCCTTTTTTGCCGAAAATGCCTGGCAGGAATTGGAAGTTTGGGTTGTAGCCGGACACAACTTTCTTTCTGGTTGGCAATGGCGCGAAATCCGGGCAGAGATTGATCCCAAAGAAAGATTCTTTGCCCCACTGGTTGTGTCACGCGGATTGCAAGATACCCCCGGCGAAGGCCGCAAAATCCTGGCTGAAGAAGCCGCCGGGCGTTACTCACGTATCCGCCAGTTATGTCCTGAAGTTGGCGAGTTGGAACAGCGCATCCAGGCATGGATTGGAGATTAAATGACAACAACCTACACCCCCTGGCACAAAGTCGTCACCCTGCGCCCCGACCTGAAATCTGGCGAACTCTCCCTGGCCACCTTCGCCGCCGATCTGTACGATGTCACTGCCCGAAAAGGCGCGCGCCCGGTTTACGAAGACCCGGCGCACTTTTTCGCGCTCACCTACCCCACCTACAACCTGCGCGAACTGGCCAAAGATGTCGTGATGCGCCTGGCGGGCAAAAACGACAAGGCCGTGCGCCAGCTTGAACTGACTTATGGTGGCGGCAAAACCCACACGCTCATCACGCTCTTTCACCTGGTCAACGAACCCGCCAACCTGCCCAAACTGCCCGCCGTGCAAGAATTCATCCAGCACATCGGCTTTACCCCGCCCCAGACTCGTATCGCCGCCCTGACCTTCGACAAACTGGATGTCGAAAAGGGCATGGAAGTCCGCGCCCCGGATGGCTCCACCCGCTGGCTCAAACATCCCTGGAGCGTGATCGCCTTCCAACTGGCCGGGGCCGAGGGCCTGCGTCTGCTGCATGCGGATGGTCTGGATGCCGAGCGCGATTCGGCCCCCGCAGAAAACCTGCTGGCCGAGCTTTTATCCCTGCCTGGGCGGGATGGACTCTCTACCCTAATCCTGATCGATGAAGTGTTGATGTTTGCCCGCGAAAAGATTGGTTTCGACCCTGCCTGGCGCAGCCGCCTGGTCAACTTTTTCCAATATCTCACCCAGGCCGTTGCCCGCGTTGATCGCGCCGCGCTAGTTGCCTCGCTTCTGGCAACCGACCCGCGCAAGAGCGACACTCTCGGCAAGGAAATCACCCAGGAACTCTACGCCATTTTCCGCCGCGAACGCGAAGAAGGTGTCCAGCCCGTGGTCAAGGAAGATGTGGCCGAAGTCCTGCGCCGGCGCTTTTTCACCACCGAATCGATCCGCGACCGCGAAGCATTCCGCCCGCATGTCGCCGCCGCGCTTAAAGGCATCGCCGACCTCGATGAGCAAACCGCCCACCAGGGCCGCGCCGCCGAGGAGCGTTTCCTGCTCAGTTACCCCTTTCACCCCGACCTGACCGAAATTTTCTACACCAAATGGACTGGTCTGGAAGGGTTCCAGCGCACCCGTGGCGTCTTGCGCACCTTTGCCCTGGCCCTGCGCGACGCTGAAGCCTGGGATGAAAGCCCGCTGATTGCCGCCAATGTCTTTCTCTCCGCTCCCGGTCGCAGTGAAATCAGCGAAGCTGCTCGCGAGTTAACCACCATCGCCGCCACCGAAGAAACCGAAGGCAAACGTCAGGATTGGTCCGCCATTATGCAAGGCGAATTGGAAAAAGCCACCGCTATCCAGAAGGAATTTGCCGGGTTAAATCACCGCGAGGTGGAACAGGCCGTTTTCGCCACCTTCCTGCATTCCCAACCCATCGGGCAAAAAGCCCTCACTCGCGAACTGTTCCTGCTGATCGGTGCCACCCGCCCCGACAAAATCGAACTGGGCAAAGCGCTCAAAAAATGGGCCGATCTTTCCTGGTTCCTGGATGAATCCGCCCTTCAGGAGACCGAGACAGAACCTGGTTCATCTGGTTTGCCCCGCGCCTGGCGGCTGGGTTCGCGTCCCAACCTGCGCCAGATGCACCACGATGCCTGCCAGTTCCGCGTTCCGCCCGAAGCGGTTTCCATTCGCCTGCTGGATGAAATCGGCAAACTGAAATCGCTTACCGCCGGGGCATCCGCCGCTGGCGCGCGCGTACACAACCTGCCCGAAAAGCCATCCGACATCGAAGACGATGGCGATTTCCATTTTGCAGTGCTTGGGCCAAAAGCCGCCAGTGCTCCCGGCAATGTCAGCCCCGATGCGCGCCGTTTCATCGAGGAGACCACAGCTCCCGACCGCCCACGGGTTTATCGTAATGCCATCGTGTTGGCCGTGCCCTCCAAAGATGGCCTGGAACTGGCCCGCACTCGTATTACTGAGTATCTCGGCTGGGAAGAAGTCCGTATCCAATTGAAACAGCAGGAACTTGATCCGATCCGCGAGCAGTCCTTGACCTATGCCATCGAGGATGCCCGCAAGAAAATCCCCGAAGCCATCCGCCAGGCTTACCTGGTGGCCGTAGCGGTCAACGAAAAGAACGAAATCCAGGCTTATAAAATCCAACTCAGCAGCGATCCGCTCTTTACCAACATCAAGAACGACAACCGCGTGCGCATTCAGGATACCGCCATCAACGCCGAAGCCCTGCTGCCCGATGGCCCCTACGAACTCTGGCGCGTGGGCGAAACATCCCGCCGTCTGAAAGACCTGGTTGGCGCATTTGCCCAGTTCCCGCAACTGCCCAAGATGCTCAACCGCAAGGCTATCCTGGATACCCTGGTCGGCGGCTGCGTGGAAGGCTTGTTTGTCCTGCGCCTGCCCCGACCCGATCGTACCTTCCGCACTTTCTGGAGACAACACCCTGACGATGTTGCCCTGAAAGAACCCGCTCTGGAAGTTGTCCTGCCTGAGAACGCCGAAATTGTTGATCTGGAAACCTATCTGCTTACTTCGCAAACACTCCCCGGGCTATGGATAGGCGAAAAGCTGACTGTCCGCCAGGCTTTGGATTATTTCGCCGGTGGCAAAGTTGTCAAAATCCCGCGCCAGGGTTACGATGAACCATTGGCGATCCCCAAAGCCGGCCGGGAAACGCTTTTTGCCGCCATCGCCGAAGCCGTCAAAGTCGGCCAACTCTGGCTGACCTCCGGCCCTGCAAGTATCTACGCTGAAGAAATCCCCGCGGGCGTGCTGAACGAGGATGCCGTACTCCAAACGCCCCCATCTGTTGTCTCCAGCGTTGATATTCTGCCTGCGGCTCTCCCTGCCGCCTGGAGCGGAAGCTCTACAACAGCCCTGGCAATTTCGACCGCCCTGTCTGCTAAACAAGGGGTGAACCTACCGTGGAAACGCATCCGCGAAGCCATCGATGGTGCCATCCGCGCCCGTTATCTTGAAACTACGCTTGATTCGGCACCCTGGCCGATTGATTTCCCTGCGGCCCAAACCGTCAAACTGCAACTGCCGGTTCAATCACCCAAAGTTGACTACAAACAAACGCAAAATCCTCCGCCGTATATTGCCCAGGTTCCTGCGGGCGCGCATGTAGTCGAAGCCGACCTGCGCCCTAACGAACTCCAGGATCTGGCAGATTCTCTCGGCGATCTCGGCAGTGCCGCTGCTGGCGGTGAATTGAAATACCATGTCCGTATTGAACTGGTCGGGAACCCATCCACTGATGTGTTGGAACGGGTGAATAAGATTTTACAGAAGATCAAATCCGGGCTGAGGTTCTGATTTAAAATTGCCGATACTTATGAAAATATTATCGAAAACATGGTCTCTCCAGCCGGCGCAGTATGGATGAGGAATCAGATTGACGCGTTCTACCAGAGTATTTTGAGAAGAGCGCTTGCGGAAGATTTGTAGTACATAACGCCAATGGTTATCAAATCGCTGAAGTTCAGAATAAGATGATCCGAAAAGCCGAAACATCTGATTTAAACACCATTACGAAATTGGATTACGAGGCTTTTTCTCCATATGGAACTGCCGAAAAGCTAGAAATTTTCGGAGCCCGCTTACAGGCCTTTCCACAGGGCTTTGTAGTGCTCGATTTGGATGGCGAAATCGCGGCTTATGGTTGCTCGGAAAAATGGCTAAGTGACCGCGAACCCGGCCTGGACGAGAACCCGCTGGAAACACACCACCCCGATGGGAAGATTTTTTGCATTACCGGCATGGCTGTTCGCATCAAATACCAAGGAAAAGGTTTTGGGTTGGCGCTTCTTGACCATTTGATTCAAATTGCACGAGCAGAAAACTGCGAAAAAATCGTTTTAGAAACAACCCATGCGCAAGGGTTGTATTTCAAGCGCGGGTTTCATATCACCAATTCCAGGGGAGATCGCGGTGTTTGTCTCGACATCATGGAATTAAGTTTGGAGCAAAATGGCTGACCCCACTTACTTGGCTCAAGTGGAGAAAATTACACAACTCTTTTCTTCGCTGGAAGAGCGTGCTCGAAACATCTTATTTCCCATCGAACGCAAGGGCATCTTTGTACGACCCAATATTGATGATTGGAACAAGTTTCTAAAGTTTGCATATCGCTTGACTCATCCCTATTCCACAGAATTCGGTCCAAACCTGCTGGAAGTAATCGCATTGCCGGTAATGTTATTCCTGGCCTGGGTCACATTTGCTGTGGCTTTCGGGATGGTTTATGCAGTTACAAACTCCCCAGGCAATTCAACCAGTGAAGCCGTGGCATCCGAAAACTTCCTTTTTTTTCTTTGCGGAGGCATTGGAATATTTTTCTCGATCATTTCCTATTACTGGTGGTTTGAAGGGCTAACTACCAAAAGGTACACAGGGCGCGCAAAATTGTGGGTTTTCCTCATATTTTGCGGATTGGTGTTATTGACAAGCAGCCTTTTTAAGTCACTTGGGGCACAGAAGATTTTCACCGATACCATCGCTATTTATGTTCTTTTGGTGATACCGTCATTGACTTATTTCTACGCCATTGGCCTGGACGGTTTTGTGGAGTCTCTGTATGCCATCACCACTATGATCCGCTCTATTGATTCATTGCACACCCCGGTACAAATAGGAAATATTCGTATTTTGCTTACCGATAAGTTATCTTCACCAGCGATGCAGGAAAATCATGCCTGGAAGTTAGCAGACTTACCCCCGGCTGAAATTGAAATTCTACGGGAATGGTCGCAGGCTAACCGAGATGCTAGCGTGAATCGCATTATTCCTACTACGGTTGTTGTGACAATCTTGACGTTGATTGGGATGAGCAAAATAGTAAGTAACTGGGTGGATAATAGTGTTCAATATACTCTTGCGGTGTTTTCCAAATTTTTTACTAACCCATTTTCAGATGCCTTCCTGCCGGCAATCGGGATTTCGCTCATTCTATTATTTGTTTTGTGGTTTTTAAAAACGCTGGCCCGGTTATTTATAAATATCGCAGTTCAAAACCTGATTATCGAAACTTGTATTGTGGCTAAACATAGTCGGCAGGTTGAGTTGGAAAGTATCAAAGAACCAAAAATAACCATAGCCGATATTTTTGAATGGCTTATCAAGTTTTTCAAATAGGATCAAAGAACAAGCCCATGTTTGTATCCCTTAGCCATCTATACATTAATATCTTATGTGCGACAAATCGATATGGTTCAGGCAAACACCGCTGTTATTCTCGTTGCCTACTTGTCAGTTATATAACCAAATTGTTATCTCAATCCGTTTTCGCGCGGGCGTTTCGCGGGGGGGGGTAAGGAAATATGACTGAGGAAAATATCCTTCATTTTTCCTTTTCATTTTCTCTCGACAGGGATGAATTCTTTCGCAGAACTTGTCCAAATTGCGGTCGTGACTTTAAAACGAAGGCTGATCCAGCTGACATGACATCTATGCTTCAACCTGCGTTTCGAAGAATTGAAGATGAAATTGGTGGAATCAATTTATCTACTCCTGGGAGAGACCAAACCCCTCAATATTTATCCTGCCCTTACTGTAATCATCGCGCCGAATCAGGGGATATGCTTACTGAAGAGTTTCAGGAATACTTGAAGCGGTTTATTATGCGGGAATATGTTTTACCAAGTATTCATAACATGTTTTCTGAATTTTCGGATGGCATCAAGCAATCTTCACGCTCAATGAGCGCTTTCGGGATAAAGATCACATTCGACTATGATTCGACTCTGCCACCGCGACCAATATCAGGCCCAGAAGCGCCTGATATGATGAGAATCGATATGTTATGTTGCGGGAAATCCATCAAGGTTCGTGACAGATATTTTCTTGTCAACAGATGCCCCTATTGTGGTGAGGATGTAATACTTGCGTGATAAAGGAAACGAAAAATGGAAAAAGACAAAATCACTCAATCGCTACGAAATTTTAGAGAAAGAAGGGACGATCTCCTTCACGAGGACATATCAACTTTCGAGATAAATCTCCAAAGAATACTGGAGTTTTGCGACCAAGATGAACTAATTAAACCAATTGTCGACTCAATCGAAAAGGTTGAGCACATAAGTGGAGAGAAATGGTGGGAGCAAATCTCATCGGAGCGAGAAATCTCCTTTCCAACCAATTTAGACGAAGAATTGGCGCTTCGCTACTCCATCTTGAGAGAACTTGCCAAAGTACCCACTCGGATTTTTTCTTTTAGTTTCGCAATTGGCAAGACGAAAGGAAAAGAGGGGATAGATTCATTCCGGTCAATGGTGATCCGGCCCCTATTTAGTGAATTAACCGAGCGAGTTTCCAAAGCGGCTGACATTGCAACCCCTGAAGAACGTGCCCTACAAGCAGTATCATTAAGTCGGATTCCAAGCACAACAGAAACTCGAATTTTCCTATCCCACAAATCTGTGGACAAGCCCATTGTGTTGCGATATTACAACGCCCTAAAAGAGATTGGCTATGAACCTTGGCTTGACCAACCTGATATGCCAGCCGGAACAAATTTGGAAAGAGGTATTTTGGATGGTTTTGAGAAATCCTGTGCTGCAGTATTTTTTATTACAGAAAACTTCAAAGACGAGAACTATCTGGCAACAGAAGTAGACTATGCTATTGCACAGAAAAGAAAGAAGGGAAACAAGTTTTCGATTATTACTCTACGATACCCCAAATCATCTCCCATTCCAGGTTTGCTAAGCACTTATATTTACAAAGAAGTTCAAAATGATTTGGAAGGATTTGCTGAAGTTATTCGGGCATTGCCGGTTGAACTTGGCCCAATCCGTTGGAAAAAAGATGTAGTTTGATTTGGCATAGGCGCTCAAGATGAGTTTGCTGTGCGTTCATTAAATAAAAAAAGCCCCTGACTTTAAGTCAGGGGCAACTTTTTTAGATAAACCGGTAGCGCATCAAATACGCCTGCAACTGTTCTTGGGACATTACCCTGCCGCTCAAATTATCCTTCCACTCCTTTTCCCCCACAGGTTCATACACCAGCGGGGTCTTGGAGCGCACCAAGATTCCACACTGGAATGAGCGGCGCTCCTCAAACAATCGCCGGCGTTCTTCGCGCTGCCGATGGGCCTGTTCTTTCCTGGAAAGTTTCTTTTCAGGTGTTTGGGAAATCATCATGGGCATTTGCGAACTACCGGAACCCACGGCATTGTATATCCTGCCCGAACTGCGCCTAAGTCCGATATTCACTTTCTTTTTGCCGGTAAGTGTTACACCAGCACATTTTGGCCCCATGCCCATCGCAATACTGAGCGGGCTTTTCAGTACACGCCCACATTTCTTACACTTCACTGCGGTTTCCATGTTTCTGTCTCCTTGGAAAAGTATAGCCGCCAGACTTTAGGGGTTTGGCGGCTGTGTCATTTAGAAAAGCGAGATTTGATTGTTCGCCGCCGGTTTTGCGCGAGGCCGGCTGGCTGCCTTTGCCACCACGCTCCGCTGGGTCATCCAGTCCGCCCAGGATGAAACCGAGGGCGCTTCCGGCACGGGCAGTGGCACACTGGTTGCTGTTGGACAGCCAAGCGGCGAGTTGGATACCACGACTTCATCGGCAAAGAGCGCCTGCAGGTCGGGCAGTTCAGCCGCTTCCAACGCTTCGCGCGCCAGCTTCATCAAGATGTCGCCGTCATCTTCGGGGACGATTGCTCCTCCAACCTCATCGCCGTATAGGAGTTGCGCGGCTTTCATTTTGGCGCCAATCAAAGCCAGGGCCTGCGATTCCATCGCACCGTGGTAGACCGAAAAAATAGCCTTCACGGGCCTTATCTGTCCCAACCGCCACACGCGGCGAAGGGCTTGCCAAACCACATACAACGAATATTCGACCTCCTGAAAGACAACGGACGAGAAGGCCACCAGGTCCAGACCGGTGGCCACCAAACGCGGGTTGGTGATCAGAGCGTCCAACGCATGTACCCGCCGGGTGATCCATTCCTCGCGCTTGCGCGGGTTGATCCCCGAGGACAACACTTCGGCGCGCACCCCGCCATCCCGCAGGACTTTCAGGATGCGATCTTGTATATCGCGGGTACCTGTTTGCCGAACGTAAATCAACACCTTGCGGCCCTGCTGGCGCTCGGAGCGGCAGAAATCCACCAGCCACTGTTCTTTTGGCAGCCTATCCTCCCCAACCACTGCCGGTAGTTCCATCAAATCCACCGTTCGCACGAATTCGCCATCGCGGTTGAACTGGTCAATTTGCACGACTTCATTGCGGAAAGCCGAGTTCGGGCGCGCGAGCGTCCATTGCAGCCAGGTGGAGAGGTAGCGCCGGTTCTTGATCGCCAGTTTTCGCAGTTCTCCCGCCATCTCCCGATACTGTTTACCCTGTTCTTCTTCCATCGTCAGGGCGGCGACTTCCTCGCTGTAACGCGGCAGGGACAGCCCCAAATCTTTCAGGGAGAGGAATACAGTTGTATCCAGCAGGCGGTTCACAATGGCCGGCGAAATGCCCGGTTTTTCCTTCGCCTGGTTTTGGTAACGCCGGTTGCCGGTGAAACCGTCTTCATCATCGTCATCGGCGCGTTTCTTCTGGCGGGTCATTTCCAAGACGCCATAGAGCCTGGCCCAGCGTTTCTCATCGTTGAAGGCAAAGTCCTTGCGCACGCCGGCGTTCAGGCGGTGCAGCAGCCAGAAAATGGATGTGCTTTTTCCACCGAAAAAGGTGCCCGTCAACGTCAGGTTGTACTCCACCGATGTGGCTATCTGATGAAACGCTACCGCCCGATCACTAGACTTCGATTTTTCCTCATGAATTTCGTCTGTGATGAGCAGTTTGAATGCGCCCTTTGCGTGCTTGATGATGTACTCTGCAATCGACCAGCGCCGGCCTGTGAACTGGAAGAGCGGTTCCCCACAGGTGCGTTTGCCCCAGACCGGATTACCCTGCTCATCCCGCTTCAACCGTCCATCCTCGTTGAGTTCATAACCAGGCACAAGCGCATCACAGAACCGGCGTTTGTCGCCAAGATCGTCAATGGATGTGGCCGTGAAAGTCACCCCGCCGGCTTCCTCGATCTGTATGGGGGAGCCGCACTTCGGGCAGCACAGGGCTTCGATGGCTTCGCCTTTTTCATCCGGCAGGATGTGGCGCTTCACCGTTGCATTCTCCCAGCGGTTGAGCAGGCGCTGTTTCTTTACTGCGTGCTCCCATCCAGCTCCATATTTGGCCGAGGTATTCGCCACCACTGCCACCGCTTTTTTGCCGAGTTTCCCATCCTTGTATAGTTCCAGGAAGCGGCGCACATCGTTGATGTCGCCGGGATCGTCAGCATTGCGGCCAATGCGAACCAACTCCATTGCCTTTGCACCGGGGATGGTTTCCTCGATTTCCCGGATCCACTTGGGAACCAGGTGGGGCGGGCAGAGAACGATGGCAGGGTAAGCATCCAGTAATTCAATGGTTGCCGAGCCAAGGATCGTCTTTCCAAGCCCCATTTCGCCTTGCACGTTGCCGACACGATGTTTGGCAATGGTTCTTGCAATTGCGGCCGCTGCGTGGCGTTGCGTTGGCAGCAACCCCGCCTTCTCTTGTCCGGGCAGCGGCTTGCGCTTCGTGCCCAACGTATCCAGAATGGCGATTTCCTGTGGGGTGGGGTCGAAGTTGTAGATCGGGCGATACGTGGACAGGATGTGCGCGCCGAGCTGGTCGCCATATTTGTGCATGAATTTTGCCAGTGGTTCCACCTGGTCAATCACCTCGATGCCGGCTTGCCGCACCACCGCCACCGTCGAAACGAAGCGGTCGCGGTAGATTTCGGTTACGCTCTTACCATCTTTGCTCTCGGTCTCTTCCACCTTTTCAGTGACCTTCACCACGCGGCCCTTCACCAGCATGGGCTTGCCATCTTCATCGTTCAAGCGCAGCGTTCCCATCATGCCAGAGGCCATGAGCATCGCAATATGTCCCTTTTTGAGCGGCATCACCGGCTGCTTGAATGCCCCAACTGCTCTTTCAGGATTGAGCAGGTCAAGCCATTCCTTCGAGGTTTGCACGCCGCGCTTTTGGGTCGCATCCACAATTTCTTCGGGCTGCCAGTCCAACCGGGTAAAACGCACCGGCTGACCGCCCGCCCCCTTGTCGGACGCCGGCAGTAGTTGATACACCGGCTGCGCCACATCAACCAACATCGGCGGCTCGATGTCAGCCCAGGACTGAACCATGCCGATCTCCTCGGCAGACGGCATCTTGTACTTGAGCCGTTTCAAGCCCAGCACAATCACCTGGTTGAAGCCGGTGTCCGGGTAGCGATAAACCGTCAACTGCTCGTAGTAGCCAGCCAGGTGGGTGGCGACATCGTTATCGCGCAGCAGGGCATGGGGCACGATGTAGACCAGCGCTCCGCCGCGCATCAGTTTCGGCGTGGTGGATTTCAGGAATTCCAGTTCAAGGCGCTTCTGGTCGCCCAGGCGGTCATGGGAATAGGGCGGGTTGAGGAACAGCAGCGTGATGGATTCGGGGGTCAGGTGGCAGGACTGCCAGGGGGCGTTGAAAACCCGGTCCATTCGTTCGGCTGCCAGGGCGGCGCGCGCCGGGGACAGTTCCGCCCCCCAACTGGCGCAATTCAAGGCGCTCGCGAGGATAGCAGCGGCGATGCCTTCGCCGGCGCAGGGGTCGAGCAAGCGCCCGGAGTCGGCGGGGGCGAAGTAGGTTTTGAGCAGTTCGGCAACAGGGTTGGATGTTGGATAATATCCGAGCTTCTCCAAAGCGGGTGGTCGCATGTTGTACTCCTTTCGGGAAATGAAAGCCCCCCGACTCTTTTGGAGCGGGGGGCATATTAAAGGGGAATAGAAATTGAACCGGATAATGTTATCGGGCTGGGGCTGTCAAAAAGCGCCGGAGGGTCAACCCCAGTACGGGGAGAGCGGCAGGCGTTCCCCATCGGGAAATACCCACAAGTGGCGCATGTTTTCCTGATACACCAGCGAAGTCTGGTCGGGAAAAACTTCAACCGCATAACGCGCTTCCCCGGCAAACTCGTTCTTGATCGCCTGGAGCACATCCCAACTGGCGATAATCGGTTTCCCGTCCCGTCTTTTGATGGCAAGGTGCGTAAAGCCGGTTACTTCCTCGATAACATTGACTTCATAGAGCCGGTGTTTGAAGAACATCTTTTTCCAGCCCATTAGATTCACCCCTCCAGGCTGGCTTTTTGCCGGCACACCAGCCGTGTGGCGATATTCACGAAACCCAGATGATCGCCCATCTCCGGGGGCAGGATTTCCGGGATTCCGCGAGACCAGTCGGTGTCAGAATGGCGATACTGGATGACAAAGCTGCCCGGGTTTTGCTGCCAGGCACGGTAGGCTTCCAACCGGTCATCGCACACCTGGAACTCCAGCTTTTCCAATGCCAGGCCGGCCAGGATGGGCTTGGTGGCGCGGCTCGCCGGCTTCATCGAAAGCAGGAACAGCAGCCGGATCCATTCTTTTTTGCGCAGCTGCGCCAGCCAGTAGGCCGGGTGTTGTTCGGACACCTGCCAGTAGGCGCGGTCAAAGATTTCCTCGGGTTTCACAATCTGGAACATGGTTTTGCCTCCTATACCGTAACGAGTTCCTGTTCGAGCAGTCCCTGCACGAGAGTCTGCCAGTTCTTGGTCAGGTCGATGCGCACACCGCCCCGACAGTCGCCCCCGGCTTCCAGGCGTTCGATGTACCCGGCATCCAGGGCATACTCCCAGATCGTCTTTGCCCACTCATCGGGGATGGGGAAGGCCAGGGTTTCCTGCAAGCGCTTGAGGGTCAATCTTTGCAGTTCGGCTTCAACATTGACGCCCGTTTCGAACACCAGGGCGTAGGCGCAGTCATCCGTCGCCTCCCACTGACCGGGCAGGGCCTTCCGCACCAGGACGCCGGCATGGATCACCCCGAAATCCGGCAGGGGCGAGGCCACCAGCTTGATGTCCCCGTCGGCCACCAGCGACACGCCGCGCATGGATGCCCCGGCCTTGCCCCGGATGAGCGATGCCCACAGGCTTTCCACGCTGGTCTTGTGCGCGGCCAGGCCGGCGTAGACGAGCGTATGCTGGTAGGGGCGGTCGGCCAACAGGGCATAGCCGGTGACATCGGCGCGGGTGTGGGCGTTGGACAGGGCCGGGACGTTGCCTTCCGGGTACAGGTGTTTCACCGCGCCCGGCGCGCCCAGAATGGGCTCGATCTTCCAAACATAGGCCCCGGCTTTGGCGCGCACCAGTTCACGGTTGATGTCACGCAGCAGTTCGTGCGGTTTCGCGTGAACGTTGACGCTGGTGAAGGTGATATCAACTTCCCCCGCTTCGATCTTCACCATGCGCCCATCCAGATCGAGTTGGGCGGTGGCTCCCTGCCAGTCGATCACACTGCGCAGTTCGGGCGGCAGTTCTGCGCAAGGGGATGATGATCCCCCCTTACAGGGTGTAAAAGCCAATGCCCCGTGGAAGGGGTGCGAAACCAGCGGGCCGAATGAGCCATAGGGCGCGTTATAACGTTCCTGCCCGATGTAGGACACATCCGGCAAACTTCCCACCGCCGGCAGCCAGAGCTGTTCGTAGGTGGAACAAAGAACCTGGCCTTTGGCAGCCAGGTTCTTTTGCGCTCTTCCAACTTCCTCGATGCGCTCTTTCAGGTAGGTGTCTACGTAGGGTTCAGTCCAGTTGTACATGGTTCAATTCCTCGCTTTCTGTGATGGATACTTCGTTTTCTCCCTGTTGGATGATCAGCCAGGGGCTGGTTTCGTTGCCGGCGCTGGATTCGCAACTGAGCAGAACCGTCTGACCGGAGTGTTCCCGCGCCATCGCTTTGGCAAAATCGAGCGCAACAGGGAAATTCCCGTCCACCTTGTTGGGAAAAACTCCGAACTGGTGGGCAATCGGGTCGTGTTCGCGCCAGACCTTGAAAACTCCGTGGACTTCACCGTAGGTTTCGACGGGCAGGCTGGCAAAGCCAAGATGGTAGGCTTCGATTTCCACCTCCAAACAGGTCCAGTTGATGCCGATGCTGGAGTCGTGCATGTCGAAAATGTTGTAAATCAGCCCGGCAGCATCGGCGCGGGTGATGGGCTTGCCGGCCTTTCGGGCGGCCTCCAGCATGTCATCGGCCTGCCAGACATGGGCGATCTTGTCCCGCCAGTAATTAGAGAGAACGCCCAGGACGGCAGCATTTTCCACGTGAAGCTGCTGTGAGACGGCATCAGCCATTTCTTCAAGAATATAGTCGTACATGGTTGGTTTCCTTCCTTTGATTTATTCGATTTCTTCGTTATCTTCTTCGATCATCTCTGCGCTCCCAGCGAAATATTTTTGCAGGATGCGCACCGTGATCGGGGTCGAGCGCATCGAACCGCTGGCCTGGTCGAAATAGGTCTGGAAGTGACCCAGGTTTTTGTACACCAGCATTTGCAACAGGGTATCCCCGGCGATGGCCGCCACCATCTGGTTCACGGCCAGCCCCTGCGCGCCACGCAAAGCCAGGTCGGCGCAGGAAAGGGCGGCATCCGGTTCGGGTTCGGCTGTGCCAGGGATGAGCAGTTCGGGATGTTGTTCGGATGGCAGCGGCAGGCGCACGCAGTAATCCGGGAGGGGGAAGACGGTCGTATCCAGCTTGTTGTTGAACCCACCCACGAGCACCTGCCCGCTGTGTTTGTCGTTGCCGCAGTCCAGCCACCAGCGCGCCGAACCATAGCCGGCTTTTTCGGTCAGGTAGCGATGGATTTCGGTTCTGGCCTTCGCGTTATCCACGCAGCCGATCACCACAGACAGCCCGTAGTAGGTTTGTCGCTCATCTTCGAGCAGTTTGTCCAGGTTGGCATCGAAGGCTTGAGGCAGGGCCTGCACATCCACGCCCCAAGCTAGACCATAGCGCAGGGTCAGGCATTCTGCTTTGTTGCGCCCGACCTCGAACTCGGCAAAGTTCTGGCGGTAGCAGTTCTTTGGTTCCACCGTGTCGGGGTCGATGAACACCACCCGGACGGTCTTACCGAACTTTTCGATCAGCAGCCGCGCCGCGCGCACCACCGTCGGGGCCAGCCAGGAGCCGGTTCCGCCGCAGCCCACTAGCACCAGGCTGAGGGAGTCGCGTTCGATCAGCCGCAGGGTGGCGGCATTCAGGAAATCCAGGTTCAAAGGCAGCGATTGTGTCGAGCCTAGTCCAGACATGGGGTTTCTCCTTCCCATTCCGGGCTGATTTCTGTTGGCAGTTCCATCACCCAATCGGGCGGGATCTGCCAGAAGTGTCCGTAGATGCCGACCCGCACCAGCAGGGTCGGGGTGGGAAACTTCCCGGCCACGGCGTACAGGCGGAAGCCCCGGCTCTCATCCTTGTTGTCGATGGTGGAGTAGAAGGGCGGGGCAAAGCCGTGGCTGTGAAAGTCCAGCAAGGCATTTTGGCCGCGCAGGTCGAGCGGGTTAAGCGGCTTGCAACGGTCTTCCGTACCGGTTTGCTCTGGAACGGTCAGGTGGTAGGCTCCATTAAGCCCGACCCAGGTCAACAGTTCGTTGGGAGCGGCTGCGGCCATACGGAAAACAGCCTCCCGGATGACTGCTGCCGGGATGAGGCCAGCTTCCAAATGGATATAGGGCGTCAGGGGGAACAGTCCGCGAATTCCGCCATTGAAACCCATACAAACGGGCAGCATGGCTTCCAGACCGGGGCGTTTGGCGCGCACGAACACGCCGTTTGAAGCAGTGATGTACTCGCACAGGTAGGGGCCGAAAGGCGGCAGGTTTTTTCCTGTGGCATGAAGGTGATTGATGAACATGGGGGTCTCCTATTTGAACAGGCGCTCGATGGAACTTGCCAGGGTGCCGCGCGTGGCAGCGAGCTCACGCACCGGAAATTTGTGTTTACCGTTCAGCCTCACCAACAGTTTGCGCACGTCATCCGAGTGGTGAACGGTCTTGCCCTGTGTCAGGTGGCTGTTGAAGGGCGACTCGAAGAACAATTTCCAGGCCGCCTGGGCGCTCGCGGTGCTGGCAATCGGGGGTGTGTTGTTTCCCCAGCAGATCTGCCCGCCGCTGTGTACATTCGGGAAGGGCGCGTCATAGGCGCGGGCCTGGGGCGAGAAAGGTTCGGCCAGCCCCCACAGGTAATAAGAACGACCCGCCCCGGCCAGTACCAGGGCCGGGGCGGGGATGGTGAGTGTGCCGATGTCGAGCAGGTGCAGGGTGATCTTTTGCGGCGGGGTAAACATGACGAACCATTCGCCGTTTTTGCCGTAGCCGGCGCGCACGATGCCAGGCGCAAGCCAGCCCGTATCGCGTTCGCTGTTGGTGAAGGCGGCCTGCAGGTCATCCGGGGTGACAAATTTCGACCCGGATAGGCCGGACTGTTCGCGCCAGCGAAACAGGTAGTGGCCCTGCGGCAGGAAGTACAACGCCGCGTCGGCTTGCAAAGCGTTATCGATGAAGGGTTGGATCGGTTGGGGTTGGGTCATCGGTCTCTCCTGGGAAAACAAAACCGCCCTTCCGAAGAAGGGCGGTTTTGAAAAGTTTGAGCAGATTTGCTGTTTACCAGATGGTTTCCACCTGGTACTTCTTGATTTCAGGGTCAAGGGTCAGGATGGGCAGGTTTTCCAACTGGGCCTGGGCAATCAGAAGCCGGTCGAAAGGGTCTTCATGGTGATGGGGAAGCTGAAACATCTGCACCGTATGGCTGATTTGAATCGGCAGGGGCTGGAAATGGTGGAGTTTCAGCCGCTTTGAGATGTAAGCGCCTGGTTCATCCGGCAGTATCAGCCGCCCCTTTGCGGTTTTGATGGCAATTGCCCAGGAACTGGCCGCTGAGAAATAGATTTCGGTGTGGCCGTCTTCAATGATTTCCCTTGCGCGGGCGGATAGTTGCGCATCATCCATGTTCCATCATAGAAAAGCGTGGGTGTAGAGCAACGCTTTCACAGATCAAACTCCGGCAGGGGGGCGTCGAAATCAGCGGCTATTTTCACCTTGCCTTTGTCCACACCGGGTACACGTGGGGAAACATCATCCTGGATGGGGGTCAGACGGGCCACGGGCTTGCCGGCTTTGGCAATGATCACTTCCTCGCCGTTCATAACCTTTTCAATCAGGCGGGACAGGTGGGTTTTACTTTCATGCAGGTTATAGATGGGCATGGGTCACCTCTTGATTTATTATGAATGAATAGGTAGGCTAAGTCAATCTGCGCTCAATGGAACCTGTTCGTCCCGGCTGAAAACTTCCATCAGGGTTTTGGCTGGCGCTTCTTTGGGCTTGCAAGCCAGCCCCCAGATTTCAGCCAGGCGGGCGTAGATGCCTGGGTCGGCCAGGGCCAGATCGTTGCAGGTTTTGTAATCGGCCAGCCAGCCCTCGCCCTCCGCCCAGAGTTTCTTCAATTCTCGGATGTTTTCGGTGGTGAAATCGGGGATTTCCACCAGGTTGTAGCCATAGTCTTCCGGGCTGGCATCCAGGAACAGGTTTTCGGTGTCGCACAAGGCGACATCAGCGGCGCGAACGAAGCGCCCCAGCCCTTCGGTTTCCAATAGTTCACAGAACACCTGCCAGTTGAATTCAAGTTTCTCG
Source organism: uncultured Anaerolinea sp. (assembly GCA_964422545.1). Classification (GTDB taxonomy): domain Bacteria; phylum Chloroflexota; class Anaerolineae; order Anaerolineales; family Villigracilaceae; genus UBA5195. Next base: position 109,899 of record CAYRBO010000003.1, read on the forward strand.
CGGCCTTTCCAGAGCTTTGGCAGTTTGCAGGGCCAGCCGAAGTGCGCCTGCGCCCGCTCCCAGGCTTCCAAGCCTGACTCGCGCCCGAACTGGGTGCTGGCGATCCACAGCACCTTGAAGAACATTGCCAGGGCGCTGTCGGGCTGGAGTTGGGATGGGTCAAGCAGGACTTCGTTGAGCCATTCATCATCCCAGGCGAAACCGCAGGATTCTGTGTGGATTTGCAGCGGCTCATCATCATGCACCAGCATGTCCATGTAATCCTCCTGCACCGGGAAAAGCTCGCCCAGGGCGGAGATCGCGGCGAGCTGCATTTCAAGCAGCCGCTCGCCATCCATATCGTGCAGCCCCAGTGAACCAACCTCCTTCCACTTTTCCGGGAAGCAGCTCTTGAAGGCATCCACGATATTCCCGGTCCGCACCAGGGCCACCAGCCGGTCATGGGCTTGCGGAAAGCGGGGAAGAGCCAGCCGCTGAATGAAGCGGCTGGCTGTGTTGAAAGTGATGTCCATCGCCTAAAATCCGGGGATGGGAAGGGCAGACGGGCAGGCAGCCCCGTGGATCAGACGGGCGCGGGCGGACTGCATCCGGCGGTACTGCTCTGCGCCCTGTTTCAAGGCCTCCTCCACGCGCTTGTTCAGAACCGGGACTTCATCGGGGGCGAGCCGGGTGATGTCCACATCGGCCAATTCGCGGTACAGCACGATCACCGGGTTTTCCGATCCGGCCAGGGCTTTCAGGATCGGCAGCGGAGACCCAGCATAACCTTTCGTGCCGGCCATCTTCACCACATGCAGCACCGTTTCGCTGTTCTCTTCCTTACGCTCGATGCGGAAATTATCGGTGCCGTAGAAGGAGGCCAGCAGGCGTTTCAGGGTCGGTTCGTCGTTGGCGATGCTTTCGGGGACAAAGGTTTCCTGGCCTTCGCCAGTCACAATTTTGATTTTCTTTTCCGGGCTTGCCTGGCTCATGGTTAATTTCCTCCAGTAATGAAGTTGAACATTGAAATCTGATTGCCCGCAGGCGCTTTCCCTACAGGGGGTAACTTCCCCGCAAGGGGGACTTTCGCCAGGGCGGGAGAAGGTGTGGGTGCGGATACAGGAGCGGGAGCAGCCGGTTGGGATGCAGCAGCTTTGGCGCCCTTCTTCCCAGAGGCCGCTTTGTTTTTTGACTCTTCAGTCTTGCGGCGCGCGGCTTCATCCCGGTCGGTTTTGGCTTTGGCGCGCAGGGGCAGGTCTTCGCGCAGCTGCGCCAGCAAATCCGCGATTGTTTCCACAGATGGGATGGGCAGTTCGGCGGCGTGACCGGGCAGGGTGACGAGTGCGTCAGCAGGCAGCAGGGTGATGATGGGCGCATCCAGGTGATTGCGCGCGCCAAGCATCATCGTTCCGTCGGGTAACCAGACGATGCTGGCGGTGATGGCGCATTTTCCCCACTCATAGGGGTCGTGTTCGATGCCTTCCGGTTTTTTCTCCGGGGCAGGTTGCGGAAGGGCCTGGGGCGCGGATTCCGGGGTTTCAGACGGGATGATTGGTGTTTCTTCCATGAGGGCGTCTCCAATTAGAGGTGGGCATGGGAATAGGTTGTGGCATCGGACCCGTTCAGGTCGTGCCAGATGGCGTAGGCTGTGCGCATGTGCCGGCGGGCCTCGCGTTCGATTTCAAAGAGCGGGTCGCCGGTGTGAACATAAGCATGGGTTTTGCGCTCGAAGATCGTCCAGCCAATTGCATCCGGCGCACCTGGATAACTGCGTTCGATGCGCACGAATTGACCCTCCCCAAGGGCAATCAGGGACTTGGCCTGATCCAGGGTCAGGGCTTGGCCGGTTTCGCGGATGGTGGCTTTGAAGGGCAGCATGATCAGGTCGGGTTTGAAGTTGAGCGGGAACATGGTTATTTCTCCAGGGTCTGGCGGATGGCGATCTTTTGGGTTTCGAGTTGGCGCTGCAGGTCGGGGCGCACGTTCATTTCATCCCAGCCGGCCCGGCAGGCCTGCTCCAGGTCGGCGATGAATTCGGTGATGTCACGACGGTGCTGCTTTTCGGCCCAGTTGTCCGGGTCGAAAGGAGCCAGGATGGTGACTTCGATGCGCTCAAAGGTGTGCCAGGGGTGGTCATCCTCGTGCAGGGCATCGAAGAAACGTTCTTCGATGTGTACCTGCCGCGCGATGAAGAACTCACCGTCCCTGAGACAGGCGCGGATTTGTTTTTCGATTTCATCCGGGGCCAGGAAGGTGCGGTTGGTGAAGATGGCCTCCCCGCGCTGCTTGTAGTTCGAGGCGTCCCGGTACGTGTAACGGAAAAGGATGTTCGTGGATTGAGCCATGCGCTGGGGGGCAGCTTCGGCAATTGCCAGGGGCAGGCCGTGCTTGCGCATTTTGAGCCTGGCTCCTTTGGTGCGGTACAGTGCCGCCTGGCGAAAGGAAGTCGGGGCCACAAGCGGCCAGCGGTTGGTTTTGGAGAACAGGGAAAGGGGGGTTGAGTAGGACATGATCGACTCCGGGAAAAGAAAAACCCCCGAAGGCTGGGAGCCTTCGGGGGCGTGGGGATTGCAGGATGGGTGAAATTAATCGTTGTCCAGGGCGATTTCAAGCACTTCCGCCAACGCCGATGCAACGGAGCGCATGGTGCTGGGGTTGAGCGCGCCCAGGCGGCGCACAAAACGCATCTCGGATACCGAGCGAACCTGGAAGGTATCCACTGCGGAGGGTTTGGTCAGCCCGTTTTGCGCATTCGGCTGCACCTGAACCATCCAGGGAACCTGGGCGTAGTTCGGTTTCCAGTCTGTAATCGGGGCAATGACTTTCAATGGCAGGGTGCCAATCTCATTACTGGAGACGATGACCGCCGGGCGGGTTTTCTTGATCTCGGCGCCGATGGTTGGGTCGAGGTTGATGAGCCAGACTTCACTGCGCCGCATCGTGTACATCCTCGCCATCCAGGGCGGTGAAAGCGGTCAGTTCGGTGTCGGTGCGGTAGGCATCGGCCATCATTTCCGCAGCTTTGCGCAAATTGGCGCGCCGTTGCTGTTTGATGCGCTCGCGCAGCAAATCTCGCACCACATTGGACATACTGGTGTGAGCATCCTGTGCCAACTGTTCCAATGCGCGTCGATCGACAGGTTCCAAAAGAATTTGAATACGTTCCATAACAGCCTCCGCTTATTTTATACACACAGTATATACACATCAAAACTGCGCGTCAAGATGCTGTAATTTACTCGTCCCAGCCGCTGATGCCATCCTCGTAGGCAGACTCCATCCAGTTGTCATCGCCCAGACGGCTGGCATTCTCATACTCCTCTACCAGGGGGCCTTCATCCGGTTCGATATCCGGTTCCAACTCGTCATAATCCGGGATGAGCGGCACATCGGCGGGGAACTCGCCCGCGCCCCAGACTTCCAGGGTATCGGTCAGGGTGTAGCCTGGCTGGCAGAATTCCTGCGGATCGAGTTCGGGGGAGACCAGAACCACGTACTCGTCGCCATCCGAGGCGATGTAATGCGCCAGGATGTAGGGGCCGATTTGCGAGAGCGGAGCCTGCTCGTAGATGAATGGCGGGAGCGGCACGCCGGCTTCAGCGAAGAGCCAGGTCACTTTTTCCTGGAGCCATTCGATGTCGGCATCCCTGTTGAAGATGGTGCGGCGGTGGTCATCGCGTGGAATTTCGTTCAAGTCGCAGAACAAGTCCGGTTTCTGTTCTGCCAGGGCGTATGCGCTGGTCTCGATTTCCAGCCCCACAATTTGCGACTCTTCCCACTGCCAGTTGACACTGCCCACGTATTCACACGGCTTGGAAAAAGAGCCGGGAACCATCTGGATGCCATCCCAGCCGTTGGGGTAGTCTTCGGGGGTACACCAGACCTGGAAGCCGGCGCTGCCGGATTCAAAGATGGCGAGGGGTTCAGGGTTGGTGGCAATATCCAACTGGCGGGCCAGGTCGAGCACGGGTTTGATGCGCAGGTGTTCAGAATGGTGACTCATGGGATTGTTCCTTTCGCTTTAGTATTCGGATGTCAGCATCACCACCCGCCCGTCGAGGTAATCGGACTGCTCGGCATACAGGGTGATGGATTTCAGGGGAAAGCTGGTGTATTGGATTTCCTGGCGAACCAGTTCGTTCTCGTTCCCATCGGTGCAGGTCAGGACGGCTTCATGTTTTTCGTTCACCGCCAGCGTCCAAACCTGGAAGGGTTCAGCGGATACTTTCGCGCTGGCCTGGTACGAGGCAATGGCATCCATCAGCCAGTAAGCCTGGGCTTTTTCGGCAAGGTGCTTGGCTCCATCGGTGAGCAGGAAGCGCTTACGCAGCCAGGGGTAACGCAAGTTGGTGTAGCTTTCCGTGCCGGTGAAGTGGGCCAGTTCGCCTTCGAGTTCGGCGGCGAGTGCGGTGGGGTCGGTCGGTTGAGTCATGGGAGGTTCTCCTTGAGAAAAAGTTCACGCGCCTTTTTGAAAGGCGCGCGATGGAATAAATTGTGGAAAATCCGGGCTAGGAAAAGCCGAGCCCGCGTTCTTTAAGGCTGACAAACCTGTGCTGGCAAATTACGATGTGGTCGAGCAGGGAAATGTCGAGGAGTTTTGCGGCCTGCACCATTGCCCGGGTCAGGGCGACATCATCCGGGCTGGGGGTCGGGTCCTGGCTGGGGTGGTTATGAAGGCAAATCATGGCCGGGGCCATGCGCTGCACCGCCGGACGCATCACCTCGGCAATCCGCACCTGGGCGGCATTTACGCTGCCCTGGTAGATTTCATGGATGCCTATTACGTGGTTCCGGGTATCGAGCAGGATGACGCGCAGGTGCTCCTTTTCGAGCAGGCCCATTTCGTACTGCGCCAGCGCGGCGGCATCCGCCGGGGAAGTAATCGTGGCTTTTTCTTCGATCGGATCGTTCAAGCGGATGCCCAGGGTCAGCGCCGCCTTGATGCGCACCGCCAGGTTCTGGGAAATGCCCCTGACCTGCGCCAGTTCGGCAGGATGGGCCTGGTAGATGCGCCGCAGGTCGCCGTTGAAGTGCGACAGCAGGGCGTCGGCGGTTTCGATCTGCTTTTCCCCGCCGATCACCGCCGCCAGCAGTTCGGGGACGCTGCATGAGGCGGCATTCTGGGTAATGCGGTAGGCGGGCTGGTCACGCAGTTGGCGTACCCGGGCCGGAGTGGCTCCAGGCATCGGGAAAAGAGTGGGGGTGGTCATCACCATCTTGTCGGCTCCTTGAAAAGAAATCCGGGCGCTCCTCGAAAGGAGCGCCCGGTGGATGGAATGAGTGAAAATCAGGCGTCAACTGACTGCATCATCGGCAAACTGATGGCAATCGGTTCATCTTCGTCCGCGAATGGGTCTTTGCCCTCGACAAAGAGCGGCATCAGAATGGCGGTGAAACTGCCTTCGATCAGCAACACCGGTTTCTTGTCCCCGCCGATCTGGACAGCCAGTTCCGCCTTGCAGGCATCCACGGCGCGTTTCAGGTAGACGGCGGAGAGCCACACTTTCGCATCCGAGCCGGTAGCCGCGCCATCCAGAACATTGCGCGCCTGACCGGTATCGGTGGGGGCGGAAGCCACCTTGATCGCTCCGTTCACCACCTTCAGAAAGGTGTTCTGGGTACCCATCGCGCCCACCATCCGCACAGTCTGGAGCAGGGCCTGTTTCTGGAGGGTCATGCGCGTGGTGGTGCCGGCGTGCGCGCCCTGCAAAAGCTGGGCAATCTGTTCGGCAGGGAAGGCTGCTACCGGGGCAACGGTGGCCAGGGTCAGGTTTTTACTCGTCTCGGTTTGGGTCAGGTGGAACAGGAAGCGGTTTTCGCCCACCGACTGCACCGTGACGGTATCCTTCTCTTCCACCAGCGCAGCCAGCAATCGGGCGAAGCTGAGCGGCAGTGAGACCACCGCCTTGTCCCCGGCCCGGATGAAGTTCTCGGTGACAATTCCGGCAGTGAAGCCATCGGCGGCCTGGGCAACGAGGCCCTGGTCAGAGACGGTCAGGTGCATGACCTGGAGCATGGGGCGGGACTCGTCCGTGGAGGCAAAAGGCAGGATGCGGCACAGGCTGCGCAGGGCTGCGCCGGACAGGGTGAACAGGTCGGTTGTGGATTCGCCGCCGATGACCGGGATGGTCTCCTCGACCAGCCGCAGGGTGGTGCGGTTTGAACCGTTCAGCACCACCAGGGCCTTGTCCACCAGTTCCAGGCGGACTTCGCCGACCAGAGTATCGGTCACGGCCTTCAAGGTCTGGGCATCGACCGAAACGGACAGGTCATCGCTGGCTGCGGCATATACCGTGGCGCGGGCGGCGGTTTCGCCGTTGAAACAGGACAGGCTCAGTTCGCCGTTGGCCGTGGCATCCAGACGCACCAGGGCAAAGGCGGCCATCAGGCTGCTTTTCAGGCTGGCGCGGGTGACGGCAGCCAGGGCAGAGGCGAGGATTTCTTGCGGGATGGAAATCATGTTCGTTACTCCTTGGAAAGATGGGAATGGGGAAATAAAAAACGGGGAGCCCTGGTTGGGGCTCCCCGTGCGTGCATGGTGTTGGGTTGTTTTTAGAACGGGATATCGACTTCTTCATCGGTGGCAGGCGGCTCGTTCTGACCACCGCCATTGCCGTTCTTGCTGTCCAGGAAATACAGTTCTTTGACGGTCACGTTATAGTCCGCAGCAGCAGAGCCGTCCTGGCGCGTCCAGATTTCCGGGCGGCCCGTTTTCGGATCGGGGTGCAGCTTGCCCTCGATCAGCACCTTGCTGCCTTTGTGCAGGTACTGGTTATGAACCTCTGCCGATTTGCCCCAGGAAGTGCAGCGGAACCAGGTGGTGACTTTCACAACCTGGCCCTGATCGTTGGTGTACTGGTCATTTGATGCAACATTGAAACTGGTCAGGGGTTTGCCGGAAGGGGTGTAACGCATTTCCGGGTCTGAACCCAAGTGGCCGACGAACGTGATTTTGTTGAATTGGCGGGACATGTTTATTCTCCTGTTTTGAATGGGGTGATTTGGTTGTTTTGGCGCGCAGCGACTGCGCAGGTTTTGGCGTCGATCTCGCCCTGCTCGTTGGCCGGGTATTCGGCCAGCAGGGTATCGGAATGGTCATGGAAGCGGTGGAAGTACACTGCAAAGCGCGTTTCTTCGCGCCGGACAGTCCAGCGTCCGCTTTTGTCGGTGGGGGTATGGGGCTGGGTGACGCCTGCATCCCACTCCCCGCCGGTGGGGAAATCCTTTCCCCAGAGTTCCTTGTTGGTTTGTATGGGTCTCATCCGTCTCCTGGTGGGTGGATTATGACAGGAGCGGGCAGGGGGTCTGCCCGCTCCGTCAGGAAGGATTTATTTGCGCCCGCTGCGCACCCATTCACGCAGGGCGTCGCGGGAAGCCGGGACGGTCTTCTTCTGCGCCTGGTAGGCATCGAAGGCTTTGACCTCGTCGGGGTTGGCGCTGTTCACCGGGTTCTTGTTGCCATACTTCAATTCGGGCGTTTTCCCGGGAGCGGTGTTCTGGGTCGCATCACCCTCCGGCTCGAACTCCTCAACAGCCGGCGGGGTCAGGATGGGGGCGTGTTTGTTTTCCTGCCCGATCCAGCTTTGCACTTCGTTCCAGCGCTCGCGGATCTTCCAGCCCAGGGCTTCCTCGCAGCGCAGGTCTTCAGCGGTGGCGAAGTTGAATTCGGTCACATAGGTTGCACCTTCCTTGCGCACTTCCCCGGCCTTGGCCTCGATGGCCGCCGCAAACGGCTGGGCGCGCAGGTTGCGACCCGTCCAGTAGCGGTGCGAGCGGATGGCGGCCACCAGTCCCTGCGAGGCCAGCCCGCGCGCCGTGAGGATGATCCAGGTGCCGTCAGGCAAAACGCCGAGCGCCTGGGTGCGGCTGTGCGCGCCGTCCTGGTAGGCCGCCAGGCGCTGCTGCTTGCCGGGTTCGCCGATCTCCCACCAGTTGCGGAAGGCGACCGGGAAGTAGCGGAAAATCTTGGCGGCAAAACCCTTGATGCGCTTGCCTTCCTTGGTCACGAACGTCGCCGGGAGGCCGATGCCGGGCAGGGGGTTCTCGGCTTCCACGAAGAACCCGCCGGTGGAGTGCTCCCACTGGAGCATGGTGGGCAGGGTCACACTCTGGACAATGGTTGCATCCAGGAAAGGGAATTCCTGGTCGAGCGCGAAGGGATTGGATTGAGCTTGCGGGGTGGTCATGTTCTTTCTCCTTTTTGAAATGGGTTTCGCTAATGGGTCACTTCCCAAAAGCGTTTGTCAACGGTGTATTGGCCTGAGCGCATGTAGCGGATGAAGGCGAGCAGGTACCAGAGGCCGCCTCCGAGAAGGAGGATGGCCAGGATCGCGGTGAAGATGTCGGTAAGCATGTTTTGTCTCCTGTATCGGAAAATAAAACCGGGGAGCCGGACCGTATCGGTCTGGCTCCCCGGTGGAAAATGGGTGTATCGGTTACAAAAGTTCCGGCCACCACCCGCCCAGGATGGCTTCATCCGGGTCGAGCGTGCCGGGGGTGGAAACGATGCGTACATCAGGTGTGGCGTATCGGATGGCTCCCGATACGGTTTCACACCACTCCAGCCCGGCCTTGTCCGGGTCATGGATCAGGGTGTATCGGTATTCGCCATGTTGGTTGAACCAAGCCAGCATCCTCTTTGCGGGACTGGCGCCATTGGTGTAGACCGCCGATACGCTTTCATCCAGCCCGAGGGCATGGATTTTCTGGGCGGTAATGAGCAGATCAAACAGCCCTTCCAGCACGATGATATGACGCGTGGTTGGCTTGATGCGCCAGGCTCCCAGCGGCTGGATGCGGTTGCCCCAGGTCTTGTGATTTTCGGGCGGTACAAAATTGCGCGTGCCGGGGGGAAGCTGGGCATCGGGGATGTAGCGGGCATTGATCACTGTTGGGCGTATCGGCGGGTCGGCATACACCACCGAACCCGACCATAACCACATCCCATCCCGCCGCAGCATCAAGGATTGCTTGGCGGCATCGATGACGTTCTTCCGCACCGCCGGCACCGGGTTGCCGTATCCCAGCCCGTACACCAGGGCCGTGTAGGCCGACACGCCTCGGCTCGCCAGATACTGCATGGCTGGAGAGCTGTGCAGGCGCGAGCGGGCATCGCTCATGGCTTCGTCCAGGCAGTCCACCTGTGTCGGTAGCCGCGCCGGTTTGCGCCCGGTTGTATCGGTGTTGGGGGGCTTCCAGTCCTGTCCAAGCTTCATGCTCAGGGATTTCAGCGAACCGCCCGTGGCCCCGCAGCGCAGGCACTTCCAATATCCTTTGACCAGGTGCACGCCGAAATTGGCGTGCCCGCCGTTTCCGGCTCTGGTTTGGTCGCCGTGGAAGGGACACCAGAATATGGCCCAATCACGATGCGCTTCCACCTTCACCGCCTTGCCCAACAATTCTTCAGCCGCGTTCAAAATATCCTGGTTCATCGCATCACCTCACGAACAATAGCGTCAAAGCCGACACAGCCGCGCGCAAGAGACTTGCCGGCTGGCTGGCGGCGATGGCAACCAGGATGAGAAGGACCGCAAAGGTTCTCATGGTTGAACTCCTTGTTTTGGAATTAAATGCTGTCCCTGCGTGCGCATGATCACACATCCGGGAAGCCGGGCTTCCCGGAAGTCTCATTCACGAGATTTCCACGCAGGCCCAGGCCGGGGCGGTGGTGTAAACGGCGGCGTTTTCGCGGACGACGGTCACTTCGGCGGTGTACAGGAAATCCCCATCCTGCCGCCCGGCGGGGGAGGCAACGTTCAACACACTGCGATCCACCAAGACTCTGCGTTGGGCCGCGTTCAGGCGAAACGGCGCAGAAATCTTGACAGTCTTACTGGTTGTGGTATTATTAGCACGCATGTTCTGTACTCCTGACCGCCCCATTGCCGTGGGGCGGTCAATTTTTTGCCGGGCCTCTCACCCTGGCGAGTCCTCGCTGTGCTGCTGGGAAAACAATGTGTAGAAACGAAAACGGGCGCTCCCTGGAAATTCCAGAGAGCGCCCGTTTTTTATTGGGTGTATCGGTTCTGTTAGTTTTGGGTTGCTGTCACCTCTGTTGGTGATACGCCAAGAAACTCCGCCAGCCAGGCCTTGAAGGCCGACATGGGCAGGAGGATCAGGGCGTATCGGGAACCGCTCGATGTGGTGACGAACCAACCACTGCCGCGACCGAAAAGCGTGTCGGCAGTGCGGCTTTCTTCAAGCATGACAATCTTGCTGGTGCGGATGGTGCGGCCTGTTTCAAGCAGTCCGTGAACAGGCTTGTTGAGGATGGGTGGGAGAAAAGTGTAGATGATTGGATCGGGCATGGGCTTGTCCTTGGGGTTGGGGAAAAGGGATGGGAAAAGCCCAGCGTGAGCCGGGCTTTTTTGGGGGGAGGAAGTAGGTTGTGGGGGTTGAAAAACTGGTGCGAGTATAAAAAGGATTGGGAAAATCGTCAAACCGCGTAGGCGGCATATCTTTTATAATTCCAGGACTTTTATGGATGGGAAGGCGCACATGAAAGACCTGGATCGCTATCGTGGTTGTTTGCTTGGACTGGCCGTGGGGGATGCCATTGGCACCACCGTCGAATTCAAGGCGCGCGGCTCTTTTCCGCCCGTTACCGATATGGTGGGCGGTGGGACATTTAATCTCCAGCCCGGCCAGTGGACGGATGACACCTCGATGGCACTCTGCCTGGCTGAAAGCCTGGTGGAAAAGAACGGCTTCGATGCCCTCGACCAGATGAACCGCTACCTAAACTGGTACGAAAACGGCTACCTATCGTCTACCGGCAGGTGTTTCGACATCGGCAATGCCACGAGACAGGCGCTGGAGAAGTTCAAAGCTACCGGCAAACCGATGAGCGGATCGGCTCACCCCTCCAGCGCCGGCAACGGTTCGCTTATGCGCCTGGCTCCCATTGCGTTGTTCTATGCTCCGAGCCGGGTCAAAGCGCAGGCGTTCGCGGGCAAGAGTTCGCGTACCACCCATGCGGCCAAGGAATGCGTGGAAGCCTGCACGCTTTTTGCCGGGATGCTTGCATCGGCGTTGGATGGAAATGAAAAGGAAACTATTCTGTTTGAACAAGGTGGTTCGGGCATCGTATCGGAAAAACTCCGCGCCATCGCCAAAGGTGAGTATAAGGATAAATCCGCCCAGCACATTCGTGGCAACGGCTACGTAGTGGATGCGCTTGAAGCGGCTCTGTGGTGCTTTTGGACGACCGATACATTTTCAGAAGCCGTGCTTGCGGCGGCCAATTTGGGCGACGACGCCGATACAACCGCTGCGATTTGTGGGCAGGTGGCCGGAGCATACTATGGACAGGCCGGCATCCCTGTTCCCTGGCTGGAAAAACTGTGCATGCGCAATGAAATCATTGATTTGGCTGAAAAATTAGCCGGGTGACGGTTCAAGATGCAAAAAGGCGACCAGGCCGCCTTTTTCTTTGACTGGGAGCAGGTTTGAGAAATTTCGCCCCTGTTAATAGGCGTCTGCCTGAAATTCGTGGATTGGAAGGCATTCCGGGCTATGAACCATAAAATCAGACACCGACACGTATCGGCAAAATGAACCTATCCGTTTTTGGGTGGGAATAGATTGGGGAAACCGAAATTCTTTGGTGTTGCTCTTTTTGCGACAGGTTGGGGAAATTGCCAGAAAAACGGACAAGATTTGAGTCATAATGAGAATATGACCCGACCCAAATCTCCCGTGCGGCTGGACTGGGTGGACCCGGCGGTCTGCTCGCTGGAATACCGCCTGAAACTCATCAGCCGCCTGCCGTTTTTCAAACACCTGCCGGTGGAAGCCATTGCCAGGATCAATCTCCTTTTCCATGATATGGATGTTTCCACCGACGAACGCATCTATTTTGAAGGCGAGCCGGCTCAATATTTGTACCTGGTTGCGCTGGGAAAAGTGAGGCTGGTGCGGAATTCCATGTCGGGGCGCGAAGTGCTGCTGGATATCTTGCGCGGCGGCGAATATTTTGGCTCGCTGGCAGCTTTTGGTGGTCGCGTGTATGCCGAAACGGCCATCGCACAGACTGACTGCTGCATCCTGCGGATTTCCGCCGTTGATTTTGAAACCATTTTGTCGGAGCATCCAAGTGTCACGCGTAAGGCGCTGGAAGTGGTCAGCCAGCGGCTGGCCGAGTCGCAGGAGATCATCCAGCAGTTGAGCTCACAGCCTGCGGAACAGCGGATTGCCTCCGCCCTGTTGCGCCTGGCCGGGAAATTGGGGGAAGCGCGCGGTCAGGATGTTCTGATCCAGCTTCCGTTCTCGCGCCAGGATCTGGCGGCCATGACCGGCGCCACCACCGAGACGGTCAGCCGGGTGATGAGCCGCCTGGCCGAGGATGGGCTGGTAAAGTCGGGACGCCGGTGGGTGACCATCCTGGAACTGTCACGACTGGAAGAGATGGCAAAAAGGGGTGCAATTAATTGATCTGGGTCATGTAAAGTTTTTACCGGAATGGGTACACTGAGGATGTAAAGTTCACATTCAGAAAGGAAGAAAACCATGAAAACCCTGACCCAACCCCTGCGTAAAGAGCATAAAGAATTGCTCCCCCATATCGAAACCATCCTGCGGGTGGCTGAACAGATTGGCGAACGATCTGTGGCCGAGATTCGCTCCGGCGTCGATGAAGTCTATGACTTCCTGGCTTACCACCTGAAACCGCACGCCGAAGCCGAGGAAGCCGCCCTGTATCCGGCAGTCCAGCGAGCGCTGGGCAGCCCGGACGCCACAAAGACGATGAGCCGTGACCATGTCGAAGTCGGACGCTACATCGATGAACTGGCAGCCCTTCGCAATGCCTTGACCGTCCCGACCCTGACCGGTGCCCAGGTCAAGGATTTGCGCCGCGTGCTATACGGCGTGTATGCCCTGGTGCATGTCCATTTCGCCAAGGAAGAGGAAGTCTACCTGCCGATCCTGGAAGCCTGGCTGACCCCTGAATCCGCCCGGGAAATGTTCGAGGCGATGGAGACTGCCGCCCATGCAGCCAAACATGCCGCTCATGCCTGAACGCCAACGAACCCAACAGGTCGAAGCCATGCGGCTTACGAATCAATTCAAACATCGTTGGGGAGGCGAAGGGCATTCGTCTGGTTCCCGTCAAGCGCGAATGAGACAGGCGCGGTATAGTAGGCGCAGGTGATTTCTCTTCTCCTCCTTTGAAAAGAGAGCCGGGGTCGGCATCCCCCGGCTCTCTCGATTCATGCTTGCGAATGTTTTCCGTAGCCCGATTTCGCTGTACAATTTTACAAAAGGATGCCATATGATCCCAATCCGTGATGAAAACCCCACTCGCAGTTTCCCGATCGTCAACTATGGCCTGATCGCCATCAACATCCTGGTGTTTATCTGGCAGGTCAATCTTGGGCCGGCAGGGGATACAACCTTTGCCCAATTGGCGCTGGTTCCGGCCAATGTGACCCGGGGGCTTGACCTCGGCGATGTGCGCGCCACCCTGACCAGTATGTTCATGCACGCCGGCCTGGCCCACCTGCTTGGCAACATGCTCTACCTGTGGATTTTTGGCGATAACGTGGAAGATGCGCTGGGCCATGTCCGTTACCTGGCTTTTTACCTGGCCGGTGGATTTTTTGCCTCGTTTACCCACGTTTTTCTCTACCCAATGTCCACCATCCCAACCGTGGGCGCCAGTGGGGCGATTGCGGCAGTATTGGGAGCCTATCTCCTGCTGTATCCACACCAGCGCGTGGTGACCATCATCCCGTTGGGGTTTTTCATCCAGGTTGCCCGCCTCCCGGCTGTGATAGTCTTGGGTGTGTGGTTCCTGCTCCAGCTTTTTGAAGGAGCGATGGCGCTTGGCATGGCTGAACTCGGCGGGGTGGCCTTCTGGGCCCACATTGGCGGTTTTGCCTTCGGTATGCTGCTCGGCCCGCTGCTGCGCCGGCGGAAGCCGGTAATTCGTTACTATGACGATGACTGGAAACGCTGGTAGGCCAATCTAAATTCGTCGGGCCGAATTGGGAGAGCATCCCCGCCGGCATCTTCACACCGGGCTGCTTGCATGGGAGGAAGAATGCGTTACCGGATAAAAATGGAATTTGTCTGCCATGATCACCGATTGCATGGCAACATCGAGCGAGAATTTGAGTCGACCGAATTGTGGCATTCTACGCTGCTGCGCCAGATCCTCGAGTCGATGCAGCCTCTCATCCTTGCGGAATATCCATATATTGCTGATTCGATCGATTACATTGAAACGCACCGCATCACGATCGAGCAGATCTAAGGATGTTTTTGCGCGGGACGGCGAAGCAGGATCGCCATAGATGCTGACCACTGGAGAATATTGTGTACACCGAGTATATGGAAGGTGCATTTCCATTCGGGTTTGCCGTGCCGCTGCTCATCCCCCTGGCGCAGCGGGCGATGGAGCTTTTCGGGGATCCGCTCGGCGATCTGAACCAGCAGATTGAGCGCCTGCCGGCCGTGTATCCCATCGAGGAGTTATGGGTCACAACCTGGAGCGATTCACACGGACACCGGCTCGTTCAGCGCCACGAGAAGGATTTCCAGCAACCGTTTGAATCCTATGACCGGCGCTGCGAAGCACGGCTCGAAGGCATACGGGGTCGGACGACAATTGTGCTGAGATCGAATCCTTTCATCGACGAGCTTCGGTTCTATAAAATTGAAAGCCCCGATGAATCGACTGCACAGGAATGTCTCCACGCCTGGACGATTGCACTGATCGAGCGCGCCCACGATGGCCGGCTTGCCGATGGTTTTGATCTGCTGCCGGATCTGGTGACACGATCGCGCGCGCTGCTCCGAAGCGCAGCCACATATCCGCCAGTTCTGCGTGAGCCTCGATTGCTTGTGTTTCCACCAGGGGAAACGCCCGTACAGTTCGGCATCCAGCACCGCGGAGATATTGGTTCCTGGTTCGAATTGAACATCATTGGACCTTTACCTCGGGATAGTGACGCCATCGAAGCAATCCGTCGTCTCCGACCCAAGGCGATGATCGCTACGGCGAATCGTCCTGACCCAGCAGCCATCGCGCGTATTTTGCTCAACGGACCAGTCAGACCTCCCTGGCGTCTCCAGGTGACAGACCATCCGCGTGGTCCCCATCGAACACTCTTCTCCATGCGCCTTCAGAACGAAGATGGAGACGGGCCGGCCGCCTTCGTGCAATGGCAAATGGCCGAAGAGCGCCTGGGGCATCGTGAAGGCATCGATGCCCTGTTCATAGGGACGGCTCTGCAAGTTCGTGCTGCCCTGGAGCGCCTGTCCGATCAACTTAGCCTGGATGGATGGGAGTCTGCACAGAGCAAACTTGCCAATGGCGAGCAATGGCTGTAACTGCGGCTAATTGAATTATCACGGAGCTCGTTTCTGAAAGGCGGGAAAGCGTAGTGGAATTTTCGCGGTTTGCCGAGTCCAGCGAATTTCAAAACCTAAAAATCTATCATCCAGAAGGGGAAGTGAAAGAAACATTTCTCAACCTTATGAGAAGAGAGCCGGGGTCGGCGTACCCGGCTCTCTCGATTCATAACCACCTTCCATCGCCTTTGGCTCCTTTGAAAAATTTCGCCCCTGATTAAGTGATTTATCCAAAAACCCGCTTTTTCTGGCCAGCAGACATGCCCGGGGCGGCAAGAAAGATGCAAATGGAAGCCGATACGTTTCGGCCTGTTTCCTTTTCCTGAGATTGGTTTTGCCTTCTGAGAATTGGAAAAAGGGGAATCTCCATCCCGCCTTAATGACGCAGCGCCGATACCCCCCGATACATCCGCGTATCATCGCGGCCATGACTGAAAACTACGCATCCAAACGTGAACGCTGGCAGAGGCTGCTCGACGCCCTGCCGGAATCCCTGCGCGGGCACATCTCCCTGCGCAATGTCGAGGCTGTGTCGGCTCTTTCCCCCGAAGCGCAGGGGACGCTGGCACAGGCCATCCAGGCCGGCTTGAAACGCCTGCCACGCGCCATCGAACTCCTGGGCAAAGCCCCGGAGCTTACCGTATCGGAATTACTGGAAAAAGCCAGCGCCGAACAAGAGTCTGTGAAGAAGGCTGTTGTCCCTGATACCGATACGCAGCGGCGGCTGGCCGACCTGATCCAGTTCTGTTACCCCGATATGAATCGCATTTCGGCCAACGCCTTGTGTGAGTCCGAGGCGCTGGCAGGAGTTCTGCAAATCGTATCGGCGCTTGAATCTATGTTTGCTTCCCCGCACCTGAACTCGGATTTTGTCCTGGTCATTTTCCACGCCTGTCTGAAACAGGCGCTCGAACGCCTGGATCAGAAACTGGCGGAAAATCCCGCCTTCCAACAGGCTGTTTCCAAAAACAATCTTACAACTCATTCCACGGAGGTTTCCAATGCTTAAACGTCTCATGAGCACCGGTATCAACATGGTGGTGCTGGCTGTCTCGATCGGTGTTTTCCTGCTGGCCTTTTTCCTGCTCAACATGATGGGCGCTGCCCAGCGTCCGCCCACCATCAAGGTGCTGTCGGCCACCCGCGACTTGTCCACCGGCGAAGTCATCACTGCCGATACGCTGGCCGAAAAGACCGTCTTCCAGGATGACAACGCATCTCTCTACATCCCGGCGGAAGAGGCCGAAGGTGTGGCAGGCGGCATCGTTGCCCAGCCGATCTTTGCCGGCCAGCCGGTTTTCCGCACATCGATTATCGCCAAAGCCGCCGAGGATACCCGCCTGTCGGCAGTCCTGGCAAAGTACCCGGGCTATTCTCTGTTCCCCCTGCCGCTGGATGCCAACAACCTGGTTTCTCCCGATGCGGCTTCCTTCCTGCCCGGTGACCTGGTGGGGGTGACGGTGGTCATTGCCTCCCGTCCCCAGGCGCAGTCCACTCCCACCGCCATGCCGGACATGATCGTGGAGCTTCAGCCCACAGCGACTCCTGTGCCCCGGGACAGCGCCAAAGCCGATGCACTCTCCCGCACCTTCCCGCCGCTCGCCAAGGACATCTTCCCGATGGGTGTGCGTGTGATTTCCATCCAGGGGCTGCCCGTTAAAACAACCAATGAGAACGGCGATTCAACCTCGTCATCCACCACCTTCAACGATTTCTCGCAGACCCGCATGTTGATTCTGCTCGTCCCCAACGCAGCTCGTGAAGAACTGGCTCTGGCCTTGCAGCAGGGCGACAAACTGGTGGTCTCGCTCATGGCGCGCGGCGACGAACAGCCCACCGCCGGCTTCACCTATTGGGATTTCGAGGATCTGTTCAAGGGTGACCGCGAACAGGCAATCGGGGGAGGCAAGTAATGCAAGTCTTACTGTTAGGCGCCGGGACGGTCACGTCCCGGCTCAACCTTCTTTTTGCTGAACAAGGTCACAGTGTCGTGGCCCAGGTGGCTGCCTTCACTCCCCAGCACATCGATCTGTTCGATTTCCGCGCCATCGTGGTGGTGTCGCCTGAATCGTCGGTATCCCCCGAGAGCCTGGTCAAGGCCGCCGAGCGCGGCAAGCTGATCTTCGTGGTGGCGGGAGTCAGCGATGGCATGTCCTCCTGGGCCAACGGCGCGGGTGTCCCGGCCATCGCCTATCCCCCCTCCGAAGTGGACACCAACAAGCTGCTGGAAGAAATGCGGCGTGGAGATGCCGGCAACCTGGCCGCCGATGACCAATACCGCCGCACTGTTTTGGGCAGCGACATGAGCGCGCGCATCCAGTCCGGCATGGCCATCCGTAAGATCGCGATTACTTCC
The DNA here is from genome assembly GCA_964422545.1 of uncultured Anaerolinea sp. GTDB lineage: Bacteria > Chloroflexota > Anaerolineae > Anaerolineales > Villigracilaceae > UBA5195. Next base: position 127,588 of record CAYRBO010000003.1, read on the forward strand.
CCAAAAGGTGGAACCGGGAAAACCACCGTGGCCGTGAACCTGGCGGTCGCGTTGGCTTTGAGTGGTATCACCACCTACCTGGTGGATGCGGATGGCAACGCCGGCGCGCTCTCGTATCACATGCGCCTGGAGCGGGTGAACACCACCCTGATCGGGCTGCTACGCCGCGAACTGGCGCAGAGAAAAGACAACCATGCCATGAGTACGATTGCCAACGGCGCTGCCTATCTCAACGCTTTCACGCCGCTGGAAAACCTGCCGACCTTGAAAGTCCTGCCGGGTCTGGTCACCGATGACCTGGGCGATGAAGTCTTGCAGCAGGAAGAGCGGGTGGAGCAGGTCATCAACGGCCTGTATGAAGCCGGAGTGGCTGCGGGTGGCGTGGTGATCATGGATGTCGGCATCAACCCGGCGCATGTTGTTCACCGGGCCGCGCTCAAAGCCGCCGAAGGCATCGCCATCGTGATCAAACCGGAAATCCCCGATTTGGCTGAAACCCGCCGCTGGATTGCCCGGATGATCAACTCACTCGCTGCTGTTGTCGGCAAGGGTGGGGCGCATGAATTCGTCGGCTCACGCGTCAAACTCTGCTACAACCAGGTGGTGGGCGATGGCTTCAAGTCGGCGCACAAAATGCTCCAGCAGGCCCTGGCCGAGGACAAGATTGAGCTGGCGCTCATCCCGAACGGCATCCTGCCGATCGTCGATCCCCGCCTGACGGCCCAGGCCGTGAACTCGGATAAACGCGAAGACATCCTGATCTGGCGCTACCGCAAGGAGAAGCTGGAAGAACTTGGCCCCTTTTCCGAGAGCTTGCTGGGCTTTGCCTCGCACTTTGTCCCGGCCGTGCGCGAAGGCGCCAGCCGGGTCGGTCTGCTGCCTTCTGTTACCAAGAAGCGCTCCTGGTTCGGGAAGTAACCCATGTTCGATATTGCCGGAAAAACCCTGAAACCCACCACCGACCAGCGTTCGAACGACGAGTCCGAACGCTGGTGGAAGATATTGGCTGAGGAGGCCCGCGCGAAGAAAGCCACTGAAGCGCGCCAGAAATCGCTCTCATCCACCGATATCGAAGCGCTGGCCCGGGCAGTCTTCGATGAAGTTGGCCGCCGCGCTGCTGACGCAGGTTTTCGCCTGCCGGATGAGTTTTTACTGCGCATCATCGGCGAATTGTCCGGGATGGGGCCGCTCCTGGAACTCATTGCCCGCTCGGACATCGAAGACATTGCGATCAACCTGGGGCACATCTACGTGTACACCACGGCCAATGGCTGGGGCCATGCGGGGGCAGCGCCCGATGGCATCGGCGATGCCCTGCGGGTGATGATGGACCGCGCCGGCCAGCGCGCGCCGACTCCGGATTACCCGATTGCAGATGCGATGTTGCAGGTTATGGTTCCGATCCAGGATGGCAGCGTCAGACGAAAGGGTGTGCGCATCAACTATGTCATGGCCCCGGCCTCCCCGTATGGGGACACCATCACCCTGCGCGTTTCGAACTACCGCACCACCAGGGATTTGGAGAAAGGCAGTCTGGCGCTGCTGTGCCAGAACCGCCTGCCGCCCATCCCGCGCCCGAAGTTCCAGGCCAGGGATTTCCCGCGCGGCAACGGCATCCTGACACCCGAAGCGGCCAACTACCTGCTGGGCGTGATGGTGCATGGCGGGACGCTGGTCATCGCCGGCACAACCGGTTCCGGCAAAACCTTCGTCGGCCAGCGCATCCTGCAGGAGATGTTGGACTATTACCCCCGTGGCGCGATTCGTTTGTTCATCGTGGAAGACTCGAACGAGATTATTCTGAACGGCTGGAACGGCGATGCGAAGGGCGACACAGGCAACATTGTCTATACCGTGACCCGCCCTGAAATTCGCGGCGGCCCGCCGCCGGTGACGATGTACGACCTGATCCGCGCCGCCCTGCGCTCTCGCCCGCATGGGGTGGTAATCGGTGAAGCGCGCGGGGCGGAAGCCTGGGAGTTGATCCGTGCTGCTGCCACCGGGCACGGGCATTCGGCTTTCACCATCCACGCCACCAGCGCCGAACATGTCTGGCCGCGCTTTTTGCAGGTGGTGCAGGCGCATCCCGATGCAGCCCGCATGTCCGAAGCCCAGATCGCCCAGTCTTTTGCCGAGGCCATCACCGCTGCCGTTTATATTGAACGTAACCCGCAGTACGGGCAGATCGTGCGTGAGATCGTGGAGGTCTCGCCCATCGTGGAACGCACGGCGGGCCGGCCCTCGTTTTCGCCTCTGTTCAAGTTTGACCCTGCAAAAGGACTCGTTCCCACCGGCAACCGTCCCATGCGCCCGGGTTTTCGGGCATCCGACCTGGATTTGCCGGAGACTGTTTTCAGGGTGTTATGAACAAACCGAAAATTGAAGTTGGCACTACCCACCAGTTCGTGCTGGTAAAGGGATTCGAAAGAATCGGCAATCACGATGCGCTGATCGGCAATGATGGCACCAAGCGCCTGTTCGCCGAACTCTTTGCCGACCCGGATCGCCCGGATGTACGTCCCACCGAAGCCTACCAGGTCATCCTGACCTCGATACAGCCGGGCTGGACACTGCGCCTGCTCCAGACTTTTTGGCCGGACCCCGAACCGCGCCTGGCGTTCCAACGCCAGGCGCAGGACTGGGGCAAGCCGGCTTCAGATGGGCTGGATATTCTGCATCAGGGGCTGCTGCTCTCGACCGAACAATTCCCCCTGCCGTTTGGACGCCGAACAATTATTGAATTTGTGTTTCCTGGGGAAGAAGGGATGGCCTGGTGGGAAGGATTGGAAAACTTGTGCCAGGGATTCGGGGTGCGGATTGCTTATCTATCGACTTCGAAAATTCAGATTTTGTTCAAGTGGGTGTTTTCATCTGCGCTTGTTTGACACACAACCTTGATTATCCAGTACTCTTAGCCCATTCTTACGCAGGAAAAACATGTTGGTGTGGCTTTGCAGATGCACACCCCCTTTCGGTCGGCAAGCTCGTGTAACACTATGATGATCATCCCAGTTTGTTATTTCCGAGAATCACCCAAAAGGCAGATAAGTGCGTGCCAAAGTGGCTAGATCAAAAATCATTGCAATCTGCTGGCAAGAAAATAGGGACACAATTTTTCATATCCCTATTTTCTTGCCAAATGCAAAAGAATTACTTTTTTTCCAACCCCAATCCAGCTTCCTCCCAGGCTGTGGTTCCACCATCCAGCATCCACAGATTGGTATACCCTTGCGCCAGGAGCGTGGCAACGGCTTTTTTTGCCATCCCGGATGTCAGGCAGTAGACCAGGATTTTGGCATCCTTGTCCTTGGGCAGCTGCGCCAGGTTTGGCTCAATTTGATCATAAGCCAGGTGCAGATCTGTTTGTGGGATGTTGCCCTGCCAGGGAATATGCACGTTCACCATGAAGAAATCCTTGCTTTCCAACATGGTTTTCAGTTCGGTTGCGGAGACCAGGCGGTAAGAGCCGGTATCTGTCTTGATTTCAGTACCAGGTTCTTTTGCAGATTGACAACCAGCCAACGCAAAGACGCCGATAAGCAAGATGATCAGCGTGCTTGAAATGTTTTTAAACATGAGGTTCCTTTCATGAATTTGTGCAAATACTAAGGCTCCACCAGGTAGCCAGCATTTTTCCATGCTTCGAGACCACCCAGGATGGGGCTGACATTTTTGAAACCATTGTCGAGCAGGATGCGCGCCGCACGGGCGCTGGATTCCTCACTCGGTCAGGTGCAGTAGGTGATGATCCACTGATTGGGGTCAAGCTCGTTCAGCCGGGTTTCAAGTTCCCCTAGAGGAAGATTGATCGCACCGGGAATGTGATTAACGGTATAGGCTTCTGCGATGCGCACATCCACAAAGACCGCTGAACCAGTATCCAGGGCAGCCTTGGCGTCGGCAAGTGAGACCCGCCCAATTTCGGGATAGGTTTCTTCCTCATGGCCCCCGCCTGTAACTGGGGATACTTGTGTTGCCTGTCCAGTATTGTTTTGCATTACGAGCACAACGGCAGACACAACCAGAAGGAGACCGCCCACGATCAAGAATAGAATCGGGAATTTTTGTGGCTTTTGTTTTCTCATGGTTACTCCAAAGTTAAAGAAAAATACACACCCGCTGTGTCCTCAATGCAAGCGACAGCGGGGAAACGCCAAATGTCAGGCGCTGACACAAATTAAATTAGAGAAGGATTGGGGGGTGGGGGATTTCAGCGGCGTGTTTCAACGGAGACAGACTGGCAGCATTGTTCACGCTGGATGGTTCGTTATCAGGGAGAACAACCAAAACCAAGGTGGCATACGCTCCAGTTTCCAGCTGGCAGACCAGGCAAGCATCCAGCCCGGATGTACTTTTTGCATCATCAAGGCTATCTGCACATGCGCATAAAAAGGCAGGCGCGGAATGCGCCGCCAATCCAAGCAGGAGCAGGCTTAGGGTCAGGATCAGGAAAAAGCGTTGGGGTGAATTCATCTTGTAACGCGGAACTGTCGTCCGGCAGGTGGATTATATCCACAGATGACTGCCCGCAAATAATAGTTTGGTTAGGGTTCTCTTGCGGGAACTTGAAGCGTCATGTTTACTTCCGGATTGGTCAATTTCTGTTGATTTATCTTTCTCCGCGCAACGGATAACATATCATCGTTGGCATTTATCGAAACAACAAACGTCCCCACATAATGATGGAGACTCCGATTAGCGCAATCGCCGCGCCGATCAGATCGAAACGGTCTGGCTTCCAGCCATCGAAAACCATGCCCCAAAGGATCGAAAGAACGATGAATATTCCGCCATACGCGGCATAAACCCGACCGAAGGCTGATTCCGTTTGTAAAGTGGGGATCACCCCATAAAGAATCAGGATCGCGCCACCAACGACGCCGATCCATATCGCTTTGCCTTCCCGAAGCCACTGCCAAACCAGGTATCCCCCGCCAATTTCAGCAAGGCCAGCCAGTACAAACAGGAGCAGCGATTTTAATAAGGCGAAATTCATGGTGATCATTATCCTTTTTGGTCTTGGTATCCAAGCAATCGTAGCGCGTTCGCCACGACCACTAAGGTGCTGCCTTCGTGAAAAACGACGGCGATCCCGATGCTGACGATGCCCGTCAACGAGGTGATGATCAGCAAGGCAATCACACCGAGCGAGATGAACAGATTTTGGACGATGATGGCCCGCGTGGCGCGTCCCAGCCCAACCGCAAAGGGTAATTTGGACAGGTCATCGCCCATCAGGGCCACATCGGCGGTTTCCAGGGCAACATCCGTGCCGGCCCCGCCCATCGCGATGCCCACAGTGGCGTTTGCCAATGCGGGGGCGTCATTCACGCCATCGCCAATCATGGCAACCTGCCCATAATTCTTAACCAATTCGCGTATGACAGTTAACTTGTCCTCTGGCAGCAGGTCGGCGCGGAACTCGGTCAACCCGATTTGCGCGGCGATGGCAGAAGCAGAACGCTCGTTATCGCCGGTCAGCATGATGGTGTGAGATACTCCCGCCGCTTTGAGGGCCTGCATGGTTGAACTGGCTTCGCTGCGCAGAGTATCGGCTAACGCAATCACGCCAACCGCCGTTTTATCCATAGCGACCCACATCAAAGTCTTGCCCGCCTGTTGAAAGGACTGCGCGTGATTGAGCGCATCGGGGGAAAGCGGTACGCCGGCTTCGTCCATTAATTTTTGGTTGCCAATCCAGACAGTTTTGCCATTCGAGATAGCGCGCAGGCCGCGACCCGTCAGCGACTCGACTTCATCGATAACGGAAACAGGCGCACCCTGAGTCTGCGCCGCGCGGACAACTGCCTGGGCGAGGGGATGCGCAGAACGCGATTCCGCTCCCGCCGCAAGGGAGATTAAATCCACTTCCTTCCAGCCCGAAGCCTGGAATACGACAATATCCGTTACTTCGGGCCGGCCATGCGTCACTGTGCCGGTTTTATCGAAAGCGATGGCTTTGAGACGCCCGAGGTTTTCGAGATGCGCGCCGCCCTTGACCAGCACGCCATTGCGGGCGGCTTGCGCCACACCCGCGAGAATGGTTGCAGGAGTGCCGAGCGCCAGGGCGCAGGGTGAAGCGGCAACCAGCAGGGTCATGGCGCGCAGGAACGATTCGCGGAAGGGGAAACCAAACAGCGGCGGGACAATGATGATCAACGCGGTGAGAATCAAGACACCCGGCACAAACACCCGCTCGAACTTTTCCACCGTTTGCTGGGTGGGCGATTTCTGCGCCTGGGCTTCCTCGACCATTTTCATGACACGGGAGAGGGTCGAGTCTTTGGCCAGCCGGGTAACTTTGACTTCCAGTGCGCCCTCGCCGTTTACGGTGCTGGCAAAGACGGCATCGCCAGGAACCTTGTCCACCGGCAGCGACTCGCCCGTGACCGAGGCCTGGTCCACGCCGGAATTTCCATCCAGGATAACGCCATCCACCGGGATGCGCACGCCGGGGCGCACAATAACGACATCCTCCAGTTGCAGAGATTCAACCGGCAGTTCCTGCTCCTTCCCATCCCGGCGGACAAGTGCGGTCTTGGGGGCCAGGTCGGCCAGCGCGCGCACGGCGGCCCGAGCCCGGTCGAGTGCGCGTTCCTCCAGGGCATGACCCAGGCTAAAAAGGAACAGCAGCAGCGCACCTTCGGCGAAATCGCCCAGGAACGCCGCGCCGAGCGCCGCCATGACCATCAGCAGGTCGGTATCAAAGTGCCTTTCTTTGATGGCGTGCCAGGCGTGCTGGGAAATGTCCCAGCCGCCGAAAAGATAGGCGGCGAGATAGAAGCCGGTGCTGATCAGCCCCGGAAACCCCAAAAAGGTTCCGCCCAACCAGCCGATGAGCAGGAACAGACCCGAAAGCAGGCTGAACAACACTTCGCGGTTTTCCTGATACCAGGAGCGTAATCCCTCGGCGGGGATTGTGTAGCCCAGGGAGATGATTCGTTTCTCAATTGCGGCGCGGCTGACCCGCTGGTTGTCGAACTCCACCCAGACATTTTCGGTGGGGTAATTGACGTTGACCGCCAACACCCCATCCAGCCTTCGGACGCTGTGCTCGATGACCGTGACACAATCCGAACAGTCCATGCCTTCGATGGCAATCGAATCGTGATGAAAGCGGTTGATGATTTGTGTGCCGGCCCGCTCGGCGATGCGCTTTACCTGGGTCATGGTCAGCAGGTTGGGGTCATAGTGCAGGCACAAATCCACCGGGGATTTTTCGCGCTCGACATGGACGCGCAGGATGCCCTTGCAATCCTGGAGCGCAGTTTCCAGGCGGGCGAGACATTCATCCTTCTCGCTCTGTACGCCGGGGAGAAGCAGGGGGATTTCCAGTTCAATTGTTTTTTCCATACAATAAATCCTTTCAGAATGAATAATGGCAATACGAAACAGGCGCGAAGCATCGCAGGGCTTCGCGGAGGGCGGGAAAACGCGACAGGCGCGTTGGCGGTTAGATTGTAGGAGGGTGGGGGATTTTGGCAATCAGACCCAAAGCATGGGGAGCGCCCTGGCTGAAAATGGATAAACCATCTGCTTCAATGCCGGAAGATGCCTGGAAGACTGGCGCGAGAAAACCTGTGTGGAGAGTACAGGTGGATTCAGATGCGGCATGTTGGTATCCAGCGCCAGGCGCGAGGCTGTGTCCTGCCAAACCAACAACCACCAAAACCAGTAAAACTGCCAGGATCAGCCTGCCGAAAGTGTTCATGCCGTTATCCGTGGAGAACATGGTCAAGACCGCGCCGGAAGAGTTCGATGACATGCTCGTCATCGAGACAAACGAAAACATTGCGTCCGTGTTTGCGGGTGCGAATAATGCGCTTATCGCGCAGCCCGCGCAGTTGGTGTGAAATGGCGGATTTGGTCAGGCCAAGCCGTCCCACCAACTCACCCACGCCAATTTCTCCCTCAAGCAGGGTCGCGATAATCAGAATGCGAGTAGGGTCGCTCAATGCAGCGAACAGGCTGGCAAGGTCAAAGGCGTTTTCGGAGGTGACAGTGGTCTGGGTCATGAGGCTGTCCGTTGGATCAATTAGTAGACAAACGGCAGGTATCGCTTGGTGCGGTTTTTATAATCATGATATTGGTCACCGTGGGTTGACAACAAATAATCCTCCTCACAGCGAACCTGGATTTCCAGGAACAAGAAAAACAAAACGTTCAAGAAAAAGATGGTCCAGGTGGGCCAGATCAACCAAACACCGATGTTCAGGAGAAAGAGGCCCAGGTAGGTGGGGTTTCGAATCAGGCTGTATAGCCCGGTGGTAATCAGTTGCGTTTTTACTTTTTCATCGATGCCCACCCGCCAGGATGTTCCCATTTTTATCTGGGCATAAAGGCAAAATGACAAACCAATCAGGCCAATCACAAAGCCCAGTACATCAATTTCTACAGTCGAAATCACTCCGTACCGGCTAAACATGGAACCAAATTGAAAATTGCTTGAATGTACCAAAATAACACTGGCTGCATAAACCGTTAAGATATTTGAAAAGCGCCCCATGAATTGTTGAACGCTGGTTGTAGATTTTTGCATCACCTGCGGGTCGATCCCGGTCAGGCTCCTTTGCTGGATTTGTTTGATTTTCCAGAGCAGCATATACAAAAAGAACAATGACACAACAAAGATTGCTTCCAACATGATTGCATCTCCTTTGTTACTTGTTATTGTCGTAATTAGTTGCATGATTGCTCAACTATTTGGTATTTTATATCCATTTGTCAGAATCGTCAAGGGCGTTCTTGACATATCCTCCATGTCGTATTATCATATCAGCAATTAATAATGTGATAATACGACATGGAGGCTTTTATGTTCTTGACAGCTGAAACGACCAATCTAAACGTCAAGGCGCGACTTTTTCGCGGGTTCAGCGACCCATCGCGCCTGAAAATTCTGGAGAGCTTGCGCGGCGGCGGACAGATGGTGGGTGCCATCGTCGAACAAACCGGTTTATCGCAATCGAATGTCTCCAATCATTTGAGCTGCCTGCGTGATTGCGGATTGGTGGCGGCTGAACAACACGGCAAGTTTGTCGAATACCGCCTGAGTGACCCGCGCGTGGGCGAACTGTTAACCCTCGCCGAAACGCTTCTGGCAGATGTGGCGCGGGGCGTTTATGAATGTACCCGTTACACCCCTACTATTATGGAGAAAACCAATGACTAACCTGCAAACCATCGAAGTTCCCATCACGGGCATGGACTGCGCCGAATGCACCATGCACGTGCAACACGCCATCGAAAAACTGCCGGGCGTACAATCGGTGAATGTCTTTCTCGGCACTGAAAAAGCGGTGGTGCGGCTCGATCCGGCACAGGTGGATCTCCCCGCCATCCGCACTGCTGTTCAGGGAGCAGGATACGGGGTGCCCGAATCCGTTCCCCTGCCAACCGGCCCCGTTTCGATGGGCGACTTTAACCGCCGCCTGACCCTTGTGCTGGTGGGTGTATTTGGCATCATTCTCAGCGTGGTCATTTTTGGCGAGGTTCTGGGGCTGTTCGACTTCCTGAATGACCGTGTGCCCTTCCTGGTTGGTCTGGTGCTGGTCATTGCAGGCGGCTATCCGGTTTTCCTGAATGTCATCCGCGCCTCGCTCAAACGCCAGGTGACTTCACACACACTGATGACCGTGGGCGTGCTGGCTGCGCTTGTGATTGGTCAGTGGGTCACAGCGGCGCTGGTGGTGGTGTTCATGCGCATCGGGGATTACGTTGAAAACTTCACCACCGAAAGCGCCCGTCGCGCCGTGAAGGAACTCACCGCGCTGGCTCCACAAACTGCCCGCGTGGAACGCGACGGGGCGGAAATAGAAGTTCCGGTCAACCAGGTAAAGCTGGGTGAAACGGTGGTTGTACGCCCCGGTGAAAAAATTGCCGTGGATGGCGAAGTCATCAGCGGGCAGGCCACCATTGACCAGGCCGCCATTACCGGCGAGTCTATGCCCGTTGAGGTTGCCAATGGTTCACATGTCTATGCCGCAACGATTGCCAAACTGGGCAGTGTCCGGGTCCGCGTTGAGCGGATTGGCGCGGATACAACCTTTGGGCGAGTGGTCAAGATGGTGGAGGAAGCGGAGGCCCATCGCGCCGATGTGCAGCGGATTGCCGACAAATTCAGCGCCTGGTACCTGCCTGTGGTTGCAGTCATCGCCATGCTGACCTTCATGTTCACTCGTAATCCGCTTTCAACGGCTGCGGTTCTCGTAGTGGCCTGTTCGTGTTCCTTTGCGCTGGCCACGCCAGTGGCCATGCTGGCTTCGGTGGGTGCAAGCGCCAAACGCGGCTTGCTGATCAAGGGCGGAAAATATCTCGAACTACTGGCGCGCGCCGATGTCCTGCTGGTGGATAAAACCGGGACACTTACCCTCGGCCAACCCCAGGTAACAGATGTAATCGCATTGAATGGGCTTTCCCGCGCCGAAATTTTGACGCTCGCCGCATCCGCAGAACGCTATTCCGAGCATCCATTGGCTGAAGCCGTGCGCGCGCTGGCCCGTAACGAAAAGATCGAGCTGGTTGAGCCACAGGATTTTGAATCCGTACCAGGGCAAGGCGTACGCGCCGTGATTGGCTCTCATCATGTTGCAATTGGCAATCGCCGCTTGATCCCTGCTGCTGGCTCCCTGCCTGTTGTCGCCGAACTTGAAGCCCAAGGCAAAACACTCTTGTTTTTGGAAAGCAACCAGCAGTTGGTTGGCGTTCTGGCTGCTTCCGATACCTTGCGCTCGGAAGTTCCCGCTGCTCTGGCAGAAGCACGCTCCCTGGGCATCCGCCATATCGAGCTGCTGACCGGTGACAATGAGCAGACGGCCTCTGCGCTGGCAGAAAAACTGGGCGTTTCCTATCGAGCCAACCTCCTGCCCGAACACAAGATTGATGTGGTGAAGGAATTCCAGGCCAGGGGTCATATTGTTATCATGGTTGGGGATGGAGTGAATGATGCGCCCGCATTAGCCCAGGCGAATGTTGGCATTGCAATGGGAGCAGCTGGAACCGATGTTGCCATCGAAGCAGCGCATATTGCCTTGATGCGTGAAGACTGGAATTTGGTACCGGATGTGCTAAAGACCGCCCAACGAACAATGCGGATCGTAAAAATGAATCTGGCCTTTACTACGGTTTATAACGTTGTGGGTTTGACCCTGGCGGCTTTTGGCTTCCTTCCACCCGTACTTGCGGCAGCCGCACAGTCGCTGCCTGATATTGGTATTATGGGCAATTCAGCCAGGTTGCTGAGAGTTTCAACCAAGTAGCCCAAAAGGGTGTGCTGAAATCAAGCACACCCTTTATTTGGCTTAATGACGCGGCGGGCATACCCCCCCGCGTCTTTTTGTATCATCCGGCCCATGTCGCCGGACAACCTTCCCCCTGATTTCATCGCATCCATCGCCCCCGAAGCCGTGGAAGTGCGCGAAGACCACCTGGTTTTTCCAGGCGGCATCCTGCTGCCGCTTTCCGCGCGCGGCACCGGCGTGCCGGGCATGGTCGACCGCCCCTGGTCGCGCCTGTCAGCCGACCTGTTCTATACAAATCTTCCCTTACTGTACTCCCTGACTTTACGGCGCGAACCCCCGGATACCCTGCGGGGTTCTTTGCGCGCCCGGCGCACGCTCTTCGAGGGCATGATGATGGCCCTGGCCGAGAAAACAGGCCGGCGGCCCTCGATGGCCGAACGAGCCTCCGACTCGGCGATGGATGCAGCGGAGTCCGTCCTGACCCTGGGCAAGCCCGCCTTCCGCGCCGCGCTCATGGCCGGCCTGTTCGTGGAGAAAGATTCCTTCGACCGAGCGGAGGCCGCCCGGCGGGTGATCGAGGCCGGCCTGCGCGCCCGGGGTCTCGCGGCCCAGCGCCTGTTTTATATCGCTGAACGCGCCCTGCATCACTTCCAGCCAGGGGGACAACTTTTTCCTGGCCTGGATGAACCGCTGCTGTTCCTGGAAGAAACCCTGCCCCTAATGCCCGCCCCGGCGCGCCAGGTGCTGCCGGTCGAGGACTCGGTCTGGATCGGCACGCATGTCCGCGATGGGCGCGATGTGCACTTTTCCTTCTCCAAAGGCTTCGACCCTTCCGTTCCCCCGCCACCCCATGCCACAACGTTAATTCTCGGCGAACCCGGCGCAGGCAAGACCACGCTTTTGCGCTGGATCATGCTCCAGCGCCTGCTCCAGGGCCGAACCGTGATCTCCATCGACCCGGAAGGCGAGAACAACCGCCTGTGTGAAGCCGTCGGCGGGCGGGTCATTCCCGCTGGCGTCCCCGAAGACAAAGACACCTGCCTGATGCACCCGCTCCAGGCAAACGACCCCGCTGAAATGCTGCTGGCTGTCCGCTTCCTGGTGGCTTCGCTCGCCGGTGAGTCCGTTCTTTCTCCTGGCGTGCAGGCTGCCCTGCATGAAGCCGTGAAACGCCGCTGGGAAAGACGCCCTGGAGCCATGTCCATCGCCGACCTGGTCGAGACGCTTGGAACCGTCAACGCTGTCGATGCGGCGGTGCCGATGGCTTTGCTTCGCCCGTATATGCGCGGCGGGCTGTGGGAAGGTTTCTTTGACAGACCTAATGCCCTGCTCTCGCCTGATTTTCCATCTGGCGTATGGTGGAACTTTGATCTGTCCTCGCTGCGCGAGGAGAACCGCGCCATCGTTCACTCGGTGCTGGCCTGGTTCCTGTACCATGCCGTCACCATCGGAAAGCGCTCGATGGATATTTTCATCGATGAAGGCTGGCGGCTTTTGCGTTCCGGGCCCTTCGCTGATCTGCTGGACGAACTGGGCCGGCGCGCGCGCAAGCGTGGGGTGGGCGTGACGCTCATTACGCATCTGCCCGCCGACCTGATGAAAAATCCAACATCCTTGTCATTGGCATCCACCGCCTTCATTGGCCGCCTGTCGCCTGATGAAGCCTTTGCCTTCTTCCGTTCGCTGGGCGTGCCGGAGTCGGAAGCGCGCAGGAATGCTGAAACGGTTTCGCGCCTGCCCCCGCGTGTTTTCCTGGCTGCCCCTTCGGGCGGACGCGGGGCGCTCTTCCCGGTGATGGTTACCATCCCCCCGGTCTGGCTGGAGTTCTGGAAAAAGCTGGGAGCAATGGGGGTGCTGCGATGATCTACCCAAAGAGCGGGTACACATGCCCTTCCTGCGGTTATGAGAGCCCAAACGAAGCTTGCTCCCTTTGCGCGCAACCCTGGCAGTCCTGGGAACTGCTCTTCGCCCCCATCCCGATCGAAGATTTGCGCAAGCAGGTGGCGGTCTGGGTCGGGCAGCTGCCCCATCCGATCACACTGGAGATTGCCGCTTTGCGCACGGGTGTGCGCCTGCGCTTGCACGCACCGGAGTCTGTTCCTGTCCAGCCGGCCCTGGATGCCTTCGCTGCCATGACCAGCCACCAGATGCGCTGGCAGAAAGTGGAACTGGATGCCAAACCAGCCCAAGTGCTTGGCCTGCATTCGGATGCGCATGTGCCGGTCCTGGCCCTGACCGGACTGGACACCGACCCGCTGCTCGCTCTTGGTTCCCGTCTGCAGGCTCAGCGCGCCGGAACGGGTGAAGCCGCCCTGCAAATCTGGCTGCTGGGCCGCGACCCGGCCTTGCAGGAACGTCTGAAAGCATTGTCGGCTTACTCGTATGGCACCGAGGGTGGCGTCGAGAACGATACCCCCAACCCCTGGGGCATCCGCCTGGCAATCTTTCGCGGCACGCTTTTTGTCGGGATGCTTGTGGCCGGAGTTTCTGGCGGAGCCTGGACTGCCGGCTGGATTTCCTTCCTGGCCGGATTGTTGGGCGTTCTTTCGGGCGGAGTGCTGGCGGTCTCGGCCATGCTCGGCATCCTGGACTGGATGCGCTGGCGCTCGATCCCCAGGGATATTCTCACCACCCGCATCCAGGAGCCGCTCCTGAAGGTGGCTTTTACCCTGTCCGCAGCAACTTCCCTGGAACTGCTGGCTGGTGAAAGCCAATGGCAGCCCATCGAAACACCTTGGCCGGGCGTGAAATCCATTGCACTCTCCCTGCCGGTTTCCGAAGTGGCCGCCCTGGTTTCGCCGCCCCAGAAGGGTGAAGGCAGCGGCATTATCGACCGCGCCGTGCGCCAGGATGTGCCTACCCCGCCACCATCTCCTGTCCTGACCAATGCCGCATTCAAGGTCGGCTGGAGTGCAGGTACAGGCGAGTCTTTGGGCATCGACCCGGATGGTCATGGCCTCGCCACCGGCGGCAGCCGCAGCGGCAAATCATCATTCGCCTATGCCCTGCTCAAACGCCTGATCGAAAAGGGCGAGAATGCCCCTGGTATCTTTCTGGTCGATCCGCACGCCTCGCTCGCCGATGGCTTCCTGGATGCAATTGCCCAACTGCCTGAAAAAGAGCGGGAAGTTGCCATCAAGCGTTTGCGCATCATCACCCCCGACACCCCCGAAGTTGTACCGCTTAATCTGCTGGCCATCCCAGATTTCACCTGGGCCGGCAACGCCATCGTCCAGATCGGGCGGCGCATCTGGGACGATTACTGGGGCCCGCGCATGCAGGCCGCCCTTTTGGGTCTGTTCAAACTGGCCCATGCCTGGAACCAGGCTCACCCGTACAAACGCATGGGGCTTTTGCATGTGGTTTTCGCCGCCTACAACCCGGCCTGGCGCCGCGAGGCAATGGCCGAACTGGAACCCGCCGAACGCGTTGGCACGATTGCTCTGGATGCCCTGCTCGGGCAGGTTGGCGGGAACGGCGGCAACTGGGCTCAAGGCTGGATCACCGAAGTGGTATCCCCGATTCTTTCGAAGGTCATGGCGCTGGAACTCTCCCCCTGGCTCTTTGCCGCCATGCACCAGAACCGCTTTGTGGATATGGAGAGCTGGGTGAAGGAACGCGCCTGGGTGGTGCTTAGGCTGCCATCGGGCACGATGGGGCGCGAAGGCGCCATGCTGACAGCCGGCGTGATCTACAACGTTTTTGACGCCGCCTTCCGCAAAGTGACGATGACCAGCCCGATCCCGTTCTATTTCATCGTGGACGAAGCCCAGGAAATCGGCTCGGGCATGCGCCTGGAGTCGATGCTGGCAGAAGGGGCGAAGTTTGGGGCCAGGATGTTTGTTTTGGTGCAGTCGCTCTCGATGATGCGCCAGATGGAGGGGCTGGAGCCGGTGGTGCAGGCGCTGCTCGCCAACACATCCACCCAGGCTTTCTTTTCCCCCGACCCGGAAGACGCCGACCTGATCCGCGCCACCCTGAGTTCCACCGTGCGCTACGGCGCGACCACCCTCGACCTGCCTTCCCTGCACTGCTGGCTGCGGGCGCGCTTGGCGGGCCAGTGGCAGCCGCCAACCTTTGCGCGCGTGGAACCTTTGGCGCGCGCCGATCAGACCAGGGTGCAGGCCCTGATCCGCGAAGTGATCGAAGCCCATCCAAAGGATTATGTGCTGGCTGAGGACTGGCGGGCGCGCGGTGTCCGGGCGCTCGAACAAATGCTGCCGCCTTCCAGCCGCGCCCTGCTGGATGCCGCCCTGAAGGAAAAAAACAACCGGGAAGGCCGGCTTTCCGCTGAAACTGCCCAGGCCTACGACGAAGATCATCGACAACTCGGCTTCAAGTCAAAGGAGACAAATAAGTGACCCAATTCCTGCTCTGCCTGCCGCTTCGAGAGGATGAACGCGGCGCACTGCCGCCCATCCCGCCTGGCGCGTATATCGGCTTTTTCGAGGCTGCCGCCCGCCGGCTGGTCTTTGTCTTTGACCCTGCCGATGGTTTCGCCAAACTGTATCTCTCCAGCGAGGGCTGGGAGCAACCATTCTTTATGCGGGATGGTCGTTTCCCGCCTGAAATCGTGCTGGACAGCACCGAAGCGGCCTGGGCGGTCGCCTGCTGGAAGGCAGTGCAGGCGCAGTTGCAGACCAAAACCTTTTAGTCAGGATTCGATGAACCGTCGCAATGAAATTCTGCTGTTTCTGGGCATTTTTATCAGCCTGTATTTTGCCCGCCTGCACCTTCTTTCCACCCTGAGGATAATCCCTTGAAAAGAACCCAACTGATCTCCATGCTGATGTTTACTG
The DNA here is from genome assembly GCA_964422545.1 of uncultured Anaerolinea sp. Taxonomy (GTDB): domain Bacteria; phylum Chloroflexota; class Anaerolineae; order Anaerolineales; family Villigracilaceae; genus UBA5195. The sequence goes on from CAYRBO010000003.1 coordinate 143,627, forward strand.
CCGCGCTCATCCTGGTTGGGATGGGCTGGCTATCCTTTGGCTATCACCTGCCTCTGGCCAGGAACCCGTGGTCTGTTTTTACTGCCACCCTGGTCTTGACCTTGACCGCCCTGGGTGTGATGGCCCTGCGCAGCCTGGCGCGCCGGCGCGGATTCGCGCGTCTGGGACTGGCTCTGGCCGTGATCGCCGTTTTGGCTGTGATCTGGGCCCTGCCTGCCCTGGTCTCTCCATGCAGTCCGATTGTGGCCGCCGTGAGCGCGGGCAGCGCGCAGTGCAGCCAGTGCTGTACCTGGTGGGAGCCTGCGCCTTGTTCATTGTGCAGCGCCGCCGACCAGGCCGCTGGCAAGTGTAAAGGTTGCTGCTTTGCTTATGAACCCTGCAACTGTGTCACGCCCCCGCCCGACCCGGATACTCCCACCCCGGTGCCGCCCACCAAAACGCCGACCTCGACACCCACCCGGACGCCGACCCCTACGTCAACCTTTACGTTGACGCCTACGAATACATCTACACCGACCTTCACGCCGACTCCTACCAATACGGCTACGCCCACCCCCACGCCGCTGCCGCCGGCAATTTCGGGCATGCTCTCCTGCTCCCGCTGGGGTGAAAATGGCTGGTGCGTTGAACAAGCGCAGCTAGTCCTGAATGCTTCCGACCCGCAGGGTTTTTCCCTGTCCATCTCCGGGAATGCCGGAAGTGTGCCCATTTCCTGCGGTGCAACTTGTATAGTGGACTTGCCCGAAGGCAGTGGCAATGCCGTTTTCACGGTTACATCTGCTTCCGGGCGGACAGCATCCGGCAGCCAGGCCTGGAAGTATGATGCTTCCCTGCCTACCTCAGCCGTGCAGTTGGATGGCACAACCGGAGCGGGTGGTTGGTATGTTTCAGCCGTGAATGTATCCGGGGTGGGGAGTGATGCGGCTTCAGGGGTGAATACGGTGGAAGTGAGCGTGAATGGTGGTGCATGGCAACCTGGCTCTACACTCACTGATGGGGTTTACCAGGTGCAGACCCGGGTGGTGGACCAGGCTGGATGGAGCGCATTATCCCCTGTCCAGACGGTGCGGGTGGATGCGACCAAACCCAGCCTGGCTATGACATCCTCCGGCACCAGGGGTGGTGGGGATTTCTTCCGCTCAGCCGTGACGGTTTCCCTTGCCGCAGATGATGCCGGCTCCGGGGTGGCGCTGGTGGAATATCGCCTTGACGGGCAGGATTGGATGCAGGGAGATAGCGTCACCATCACAGCAGATGGTAATCACGGCATTGAAGGCCGCGTGACCGACCGGGCCGGCAATGTGACCCTGGGCGGAACGGTGGTTCACATCGACACCATCCCCCCGGTGGCCACTTTCATCATGCCAGCACCAGGTTCAACCATGCCGGCAAAAGATGTGGTGAGGCTCGGCGGGAAGGTTTCGGATGTCGGTTCGGGCGTTGCCGGGGTGGAGCTATCCCTCGATGGCGGCAAAGCCTGGCAGGCGCTGAAGCTCGTGAATGAGATCTGGCGCTATGACTGGTACACCACGCCGCTTTCCAATGGCCTTTACCCGGTGATTGCCCGCGCCAGGGACATCGCCGGCAATGTGCAATCGCCGGGAACGACCGTGACCATCCTTGCCGCCAATCATCCGCCCTTTGTAAAAGTACAGGATCGCTGGAATATCTGGGAGTCGGGTGCAGTTTCCGTTCGGGATAACGGCGGCCTTCCGGTGGATGGCGTGCGCGTTACCATCCGTGATCCCCAGGGGCGCTGGCCGGCGGTGGTGCAGGAATATTCCCTGCGTAACATGCCGGGGAGTATTACCTGGAATCGCCGGTTCAGCGATGGCACACTCGCGCCGTCCGGGGAGTACGAAGTCGTGGTGGAAGCCTGGGATGGGTACAGCAACCTTGCGTCGGATAAGGGTGTGATTGTCATTCCCTTCGCGGCAGGGGCAACGGTAACAACAACGCCAGGCGTAACGCCATCACCCAGCCCGTCGGCAACTGAAATAGCATCCCCTTTGGGGACCGCTGTGCCCACAAAGGTGATTAAGCCTTCCCAGGTTGTAATGCCAACGGCTGCGCCGGCCATTCAGCCCGCCCCTGCGCCTGTTGTGGAAAAGCCTGTCATATCGCTTTCCTTCTGGCCGGTGGTTGGCTTGCTGGGATTGATGTTGGCTTTGGCTTCCGCTGCTGTTGCGGATGGCCGGCCGCGCGCTTTGGCGCGCATGAAAGAAACGTTCAATCAAATCATGAAGAATCAAGGAGAATAAGGAATGGATGCTGTATTTGCAATACTCGTTTTGGGCGCGGTGATTTTCTTCGGCGCGCTGATCAGTGCCGGCAATGAACGCCAGCGCAAGGCTCTGGATGGAATCCGGGAACAGACTGCGTTATGGGCGATGCAGGATTTGCGTTTGAAGCGCGAGAAATTGGCGCGTGATGTGAAGGTGGATGATCCACTTGCCTGGCTCAACCAGGTGATGGAGAAGGTTTACGGCGAGAATCTGTATTTGACTGTGACCGAAGTTTTCGATAACCCCCAGACACTGGTTTGCATGGCGAAGGATGGCAGGAAGATAGCGCTTTCGCCGGCTTCTCCGAACGAGATTCGCCAAATACAGCGCAGCCATAAAAGCAAACTTGCGCGGATGGGGAATATCAACCCAGTATGGGCTTTTTCCCGAAAGGTGAAATATAAGGAAATTTCGATTTTGAATTCTGGAATTTCCTTCGATCTCGAATTTCCCATTGCGTGGCAGGCGCTGGCCGGTTTTTCGGCCCATTCCCAGGATCGTTTATGGGTCTACCAACTGAACTGAAAAATAATTCTACACAAAAAAACGTAAAACAAGAGCCTGTTCACATGAGCAGGCTCTTGTTTCAGAAAAGAATGGAAGGTTACGGAATCCAATTGGACAACACATTCACCACCTTGTCCGGCTGGGCCGGGTCGTTGGTGACGAGATGGACGGCAAAGTTGTGCGGGCCATCCATGCCCTCGTGCATCATGAAGACCGTGGATTCAACAATCGTGCTTTCGCCAGGTTTGAGGACCATCGAACCGATGGTCAAGTCAGGAGGTCAGCATCCCTCCAGTACCTGGACATACGGTTTTTCCTTGAACCGCAGCACACCATCGCCGGTGTTGGTGACTTTGATGGCAAAGGTTTTGTTGACGCCAAATTTTACATCACCGTAGTCGATTTTTTCCTGGTCAACGATCAGTTTGGGTGTGCCGCCCCCATCTCCCCCGCCGAAGGCGAAGAATAGGGCTGCTGCAACCAGCAAAACGCCGCCAACGATCAGGGCGATCAATTGTGCGGGAATTTTTGTCTGCTGCCTGCGTTTCTTTTTGGTCATGCGTACCTCCTATTTGGAATAATCAAACTGGAACGTGTACAGATAGGCAATTACATTCCAGATTTGTTCATCGGTAAAAATGCTGCCCCACATCGGCATGCCGGTCCCCATGCCGCCGCGCAGGATTTTGCCCTGCAGGAGCGCCGGACTGGCACCCAACAGGCGCTGGGGATCGGAGAAATTGGCCGGGGTCTGCATCGACATTTCCAGCGAGCCGCTCATGGTTTGGTTGGAAGCCTGTCCTTTGGCGGCCAGTTGCCCGGCAAAAACGCCATTCCCGCCACCCGTCTCACCGTGACAGGCCGCGCAGTTGTTGGCGTAGATTTGCTGCCCTTCAGCCAGCGCTGCCGGGGAGGTATTTTGCGCCCAGATAGCGGAGACCACCTCCCAGCGTTGGGAGTCTGCCAGACCTGAACTGCTCAAATCCTGGAAAACCTGGGCTGGAGAGTGGGAACGGTAGTAATCGGGAGATTGGTAATCCGGTAAATTGGTGACTTGGGGTAGCAAACCGGTTCCGCGCGCGGCGGATGGCTTTTCGGCTGGAACAGCGTCCGCCAGGTGGGGGGCATCCAGGTTCAGGCCGAGAGTCACGTACAAGGCAGGAGATACCGGTTCCGGGGCGATCGGTTCGCCGGTGACTTCTATCGTGCCGCGCATCCGCCAATGGTTGAGTCCACACCAGCGGGTGCAGAAAAAAGTGTAAATCCCCGGTTTGGTGAAAGTCAGCGTGGTTTCGCTCACCTTGCCGGGCTCGATATCCACCGGCTGCATTTCCATCTGGCCCACTGCGAAACCGTGCATGACATCGTCGGACGTGAATTGGAGATGCAGCGGCTCGCCCGCCCTGGCCTGGATGACATCGGGACTCCAGCCGCCATTTTCAGCGATTTTGGCATGGATGAGCGGAGTCTGCATCCAGGCAAATATTGGGAGCGCAACAACCCCCAGCAAGGTGGCCATTATGATGAGGCGGGTGAGGAGTTCCGGGCGTTTCATAGCAGCAACCAGAGCATGAGCAGGGTGGCGGCAAAACTGTAAACGATGACCGGCGCAGGAGCGATATTGGCCTGCGGAGCGGTTTTTTGGGCGGTACGCGCCGCCCAGGCCAACCCGCCAACCAGCGCCAGGGTTTGGGCAGGAGCGATGAGCGCGGAAAGAAGTGGCTGCCAGGCTAAAGCGGCTGTGCCAAACAGGTTCCAGCCCAGACCGAGCGGGTCAGACAAGGCCGCCAGGATATAGGTGGCATTGGTCAGCACGAAGGACAGGCTGAAGGCCACCCAGAACATCAGCCCGAGCGGGATGAGCGGCGTGCTGGCGATGGCAAAGCGTTTGCCGGTGAGCGGCAGGTTGGGGTTGCCGGCTTTCACGGCCAGCCAGTACAGTCCGGGCAGCAGGATGAAAATGACGGTGAGAAAAATGGCCGCGTAAACAAACCAGGTGGGGGTAAAGACGCTGTAGGCGGCGAGTTTGGCCACGCCGTTGGAACCCATCAGAACGTAGGCATAGATGAGCGCAGCGCCTAACATGATGAAAGCCTTGAAGGCTTCGTCCAGTTTGGCCGAGGGACGGGCCAGATCAGCCGAAAACGGACGGGCGTTAAACGCTATGTTGTCATGCGGGCAGGTGCGGATGCACTCCATACACAGGCCGCAGTAGGTGTTTTTGGTCAGCCCGCCGGGAAAGACATCCCAGGGGCAGCCGGAGCCAAGGTCAGAGCCGTTATAGCAGGGTTTGCCCACGCATTTTGCGCAGACGTTTTTATCCTTGACCCGCAGTTCGATGGGGGCCGTCTGGGCATAGAGACCGATAAAACCACCTACCGGGCAAAGGTAGCGGCAGAAAGCGCGCCGCTCGAAAACCATGCTCAGGCCGATGGCGAGAAACAGCATCGCAGCCAGAACCACCGATGTTACGATGGGAGTGGTCAGGATGACCGATGAGAACAGCGCCACCAGCGTGAAGGAAACATTCTGCATCCACATGTTGCGGAAGCGGGCCGGGACACGCAGCCCCAACCATTTGGGCGTTTGGGGGGCAGGGTCAAGCACTGATCCGCGCTGGAGCCAGTCTCCCACTACCGGGATGGGGCAAACGGCGCACCATCCGCGTCCGAAAAAGGGCACCGCCACGAGAATCAAAATCGCCCACCAGGCAATCCAGACAAAAACGATGCTGAAATTGTGGCTGCCCACCGGCGTGCCGATAAATCCGGCCAGAATGGCAAAGACAAAACCTGCCAGCATGAGCACAAACAGCACCAGTTGGGGGTAACGGCTTTTCAGCAGGGATTTGAGACGCGGGAAGCGGGTGAGTTCCATGAGGGTTTCAGGTGTCAAGTTCCAGGTGCCAGGGCTTTTCGCTTGGTGAATAAGACGATGGATGCGAAAACAGCGATAACAGCCAGAGCGACGGAGCGATACAGCCAGGTGTTGAGGCCGACGTGTAGTTTGCCAATCATAAAGGGGTGCATTGCGCCGCAGGTGACATTGCAGCGCAGACGGAAGGAACCGGGTTTGTCGGCGACAAAGGTCAGGGTGGCGGTTTGGCCGGGGTCGGCCTTCACCGAAACGCCATAGCCATCCACATAAAGGCCGTGAACTACGTCCGTCGCCATCAGTTTGATCGTCACCGTGTCGCCAGGGTTGACGTTGATTTCGCCGGGGTTGTAGGCATACTGGCTGGCTTCGATGCGAATTTCCCTTTCTGCCGGCGCGATGGACTGGACTGGCAGCGGCGCGAACGCCACCACCAATCCAGCCAGCACGAGGAGAAGGAGAATTGCCTGGGATCTCATGGAAAATTATTTGATATTGGACGGGCCGTACTTGGCGTAGGTGGCGTCGATGGAAGCCCGGATGTCGCCGGGGCTTTTGCCGTCTTTCAGCATACGCATCACATCCTGGGTAATGTCCACACAGATGGAGCAGCCCATCGCGTGGTTGTCGAAAGTGATGGCGCCCTTGTCGTCCACATTGGAGACATAGCAGGAATAGTTGGAGGTGTGTCCGATGTCGCCGCAGCCACAGTAGCAGGGGATTTGTTTCATCAAGTCAGGGTTGGCGGCGGCGAACTGATAGGCTGTCTGCACCGAAACCGGGGCCGATTGGACTTCAGCGGGCATTTTGTCGAGCGCCATCATTTCGAGATGTTCGCTGGTGTTTGATGATGTGGAACAGGCGGAAAGCGAACCGAGGATGAGCGCCGCAAGGAAAGTGAGGATAACAAGCCGGGTTTTGAGCATTGGGATTTCTCCGGAAAAGTTTGGTGTTGCCAGGTACAAGACCAATCTTATCGGCTCATTCATCCCACGAACAGCGCAGAATGGCGCAGCGGAATATAGGCAATATTGCCTATATTCCGCTGCGTTGTAATTTGGGGAATCGGTCTATAAAAGCATGGCGGAATATTCGTGATTACTGGCCTGCCCTGTCTGAAAGACTGCCTTGATCAAATCTGCGGGGGCTACCATCTGCGAATTGACTTCAATGACCGCAGCGCCGGTTGTATGATCTACATCCGCCTTCACAACGCCTTTCAAGGCGAGCAATCCATTGCGCACGCGGGCGGCGCAGTTCGGGCAGCCCATGCCCCAGACAGTCAGGTTGACTGTTGCCAGGTTTTGATTTTCATCTGCAGCAACCGTTTTTTGTGCCGGTTCAACGTAACAATTTGCGTCCATAAATAAATCTCCTGATGGTTAAGAATTACGCTGTTTTGACGCCAGCGCGGGAGCGTTGTTGAAGGATAACGAACCAGGGTAAGGCAATGGCCAGGGATGCCAGCGCAACAATCTGTGATTGGGTCATGCCAAGAGCCAAGGTTTGGTAGGAACTGGTAAAGGCCAGGAAAAAGCGTTCAACACTGTAAAGAATGAGATAGGTCAGGAACATCAAACCATCGGGGATGCGCTTTTTGCGAAGTTGCCAGAGCAGGGTAAAAATCCCCAGGTTGACGATCAGTTCGTATACCGGCATGGGAGTGTAGTAAACCCCCAATTGCGGCACCAGGGCGTGGGGACTGGTATAGGCAAACCCGAAGGGACCGGTGGTTGGCTTGCCCATCGCATCGCCGGTAATCACGCAGGCAATGCGGCCAATTGCCTGGGCCAGCACCAGGCCGGGAGCGCCAGCATCCAAAAGCCTGGCAAAATTCCAGTGATTTTTCCAGGCCAGAATCCCGGCGGCCAGCAGCCCACCGGCGACCCCACCCCAGATTGCCAATCCGCCTTCCCATACATACAAGGCGCGGATGGGATTGGCGGCGAATTCATCGGGCCAGTGATCGAGCACATGAAACAGGCGCGCGCCCAGAATGCCGGCCAGGATAATCCAGATGGAAATATCGTAAATTTGCTCTTTTTTGAAGCCCTTCCGTCCGGCTTCACGGGCAGTCAGCCAGATGCCTACCCCCATTGCGATCATCAGGATCAGGCTGTACCAGCGAAGCATGAAAGGGCCGATACTAAAAATTATGGGGTCAATGCTGATGGTGAACATATGCAAATATTTTAGGGAAGTTTAGGGGCGGTCAGCAGTGACCGCCCCTGTGGTGATGGTTTAGTGATGATGGTGAGCGTGTTCGTCGCCATGACTGGCAGGCTGGACATACTTGCCGGGTTCCTTGTCGAAGGCTTTCTTACAGCCAGGCGCGCAGAAGTAATAGGTCTTGCCCTGGTATTCGGATTGGCCAGCGGCGGTTTTTGGGTCAACATCCATGCCGCAAACGGGGTCTTTTTCCATATGTTTTCTCCTTTGGTTGCAAACCGGTTGGTTGTTACCAATCCAGTTTACGCTCAAGACAGATCATGCAACAGCGCCATTTGTCGTATTACAGCATAGGCAATTATGCTTATTTTTGTCCGAATTACATGCGCATCGCCATCGGCAGGACGAACAGGTAGACATTGATGATGCCGAGAACAACCATCAGCACGGCGTAGGGAGCGAAGGTGCCCCAGACTTTTTCGGCAGCGTAGTTGGCTTTGGCAATGCGGTAGGCAGTGTAGAGCGAGCCAAGGAAACCCAGGCCAACCAGCCCAAATTGCAGCATCTGGATGGTGGCGGGATCCATCAGGGCGGTGGAAAGCCCGTGACCGACTTCCTGCCCGATAAAGGCCAGGCCTGTGAACCAGATGGATTTGCCTTCGGCCAGCAGGTGGAATAGGTTGTGGGCCATGTGTCCGGCCATATCCAGCACAATCAGGGCATAACCGAAGCGGGTAAAGTTCGTTATCATCGTCTCGCCGTTGAATTTCTGGGCGACCCAGGAAGTCAGGCCAAGCAGGGAAATCGGGATCAGCATGGAAACGAGAAAGGCGATTGAAAAGGTCACGGCATAGCTGGTGGTGCCAACGGCATTTTCCAGCCAGCGCAGCATGGGCGGCCAGGCTTCGAGCATGGTCACGTTCTGGACAAAGACGATGCCCATGATGACGGCGGAGAGGAAGGCTTCTTCCACCTTGGGTTTCTTGATGAACCACAGTTCCTTTGAGGGCGGGCGCAGGGTCAGCTGGATGGAGTCGTTCGGGCAGTTCTTGGCACAGCTGGCGCAAATGTTGCAGTTGGCGCTGGAAGTCATGGTCTTGGGGAACTCGAACAGCGGGCAGGGCTGGGCTTTGTCGCTGCCTTTGTAGCAGGCCGCGACGGTGCAGGTGGCGCAAATCTCGGGCGTGCCGCGCAGTTGGAGCATCCCGTTGCGGGCATAGTTGCCGGAAAGACCGCCCAGGAAGCAGACATAGCGGCAGAAGGTGCGGCGTTCAAAAAACGCGCCCGAAGCAACTACGCCGGTGGTCAGGGTCATCAGCAGGATGCCCGAACCAACCGGGTTTTCCACAATGCCGAAGACATGGTCGCTCCAGGTGACGAAGATAAACAGCGCATCGATGATCCAGATGCCGTATTTCTTCAAGAACTTCGGCGCGGGCTGGTTGCTGCCGACGAATTTCTGCACCAGGTCGTTGATGGTGGCAAACGGGCAGATGGCGCACCAGAAGCGTCCCAGAAACAGGAACATGATCGGGATGACCGGCCACCACAGCACCCAAGTCAGGGCAGTGCCGAAGTTGTCGTGCGCTGAAGTCGGCCCAAGCAGAAGTTCAAACATGATAACCATGAAAACCAGCAGGGTTGGCCACTGGATAATGCCGGGGTACCACTTGCTCTTCATGAAGGTGCCGATGTATTTGTTTTTCAGCAGGTTGGCGCTTTTGACTTGCACAGGAGCCTGGACAGGTTGTTTGACGGGAAGTTGGACAAGGTCGCTCATGGGATTATGCCTTTTTGGAGATTTTCACAGAACCGGATTTTTGTTTGATGACAAACGCCGCGCCAAGGATGACCGCGTTAATGATCCCGAAAGTGGACAGAACCACCGCGCCCGTATTGGATTTGGCAACATGCAGGGGGAAATCCACTTCCATCAGTTCGCCCTGGATGGTGATGTGGGCGCGGACAACCAGTTCGCCTTCGCTTTCGATGGCAAGGTCGCCTTCGTATTCGCCCGCTTCGTGACCAGGTTCCAGGGCAATCATGCCCATCTGGTCATGTTCAGATGACACTGGCGACATGCTGTTGATATTGGACATCGCTCCGGGGGTGGGAGTTGGGTCAGCGCTGGAATTCATCCCGGACATGGCCTCGGGGGCGCTGGTGGGCATTTCGGTGGGGCTTGCTTCCATGCCGGACATTCCGGTTTCGGCGCTGGGAGCGGCCTCTTCGTGATCGGATTCAACTTCTTCATGGTCTGCTTCGGCTTCTTCCAGGCTGACTTCCACATCCGCGCCGGTGATGGGCATTCCAGCCGCATCCAGGATTTGAATATGAATGGGATTCTCGCCGACAAAGGCAGGTTTTTGGAAAACCAGGTGGATGGTGTATCCGTTGATGGTCTGGGTGTAGGTCAGGCCGCCTTCGCCGCCATCCGCCAGGACGGGGGTGGGAAGTGCCAGGGCAATAATGAGCATGGTGCTGAGCAGGATCAGGATTGTGGGCAGGGATCGTTTCATGTGTCATCCTTTCGTTTTGTAATGGGCCTATCTTATCAACCACGCCACAAATCAATCAGCGCCATATTGCGTATTTTTCTCATGAGCAGAATGGCTCGTGTCATTTGTCATGTATTACGTATGACAAAAAAAGCCGCCCGAATCACTCGAGGCGGCTTCTTGCTCCTTTGGAAAGCACTGACTACTTTGGCTTCACATACACTTCAGGGGATTGAGCGAACTTTTGGGCGCAATCGAAAGAACAAAAGTGATACAGGTCATCCTGATATGGCAGGCGCGCGGGGGCCGTGTCGCGGTCAATTCCCATGCGGCAGACCGGGTCGATTGCCTGGTGCAGCTTGTGACATTGCGCATCCTCGATTTCAAAAAGCGCCACTGGTTGCAGCACGTTTTTAAAGTTCGCCGTTCCAGTTGAATGGATGACAACATTTTCCAGGCTGCGAATGGATTCCGCTACGGCCTCGGTGCAGAGAATTTGATCGGAACGGGCATAGGCTGTGATCCGCGCTGCCAGGTTTACCGCCGCCCCAAAATAATCGCCGTCCCGCTCAACGGCCGGGCCGCTATGCAAACCAGCGCGCACAGCCGGAAAGCCAGGCTCGGCTCGCACAGAATTCGCCAGTTTCAGCGTGGTGAGGACCGCATCGGGTGCAGACCCGGCGACCACCATAACGGCATCCCCGATGGTCTTTACCAGCCGTGACTCACCAACGAGCGAAGCCCGCGCCAGATCATAGAAACGGGTGACAACCGTTGTGGCATCATCGTCGCCGTGCGCTTCGGTCAGGGCGGTAAACCCTGCCAGGTCAGCAAAAAGAAAAGTGAACATGGCCTGCCGTTATGACTCCACGATTAATTTACCGCGCAGCATCCCCATCTGGCACTGGAAACCGTACTCGCCAGATTTTTCCGGGGTGAACTCAAGTGTAACCTGTTGTCCCTCCGGCAGGAAGGCGCTCTGGTTAAAGTCAGGGAACAAAACCTGTTCCGAGCAGGCGGAACCTTCCTGGCGGGTAAAAGTTAGACGCACAGGACGCCCGGCTTTCACCACAATCAAATCAGGGGTATATCCACCTTTTACCGTGACAGCCACCTCCTGTGCGCCGGAGGCGCTCACGGCTGCGCGGGTGCGTTCTTTGGGAGCGAACCAGAAGTACCAGGCAATCAGGATGGTCAGTGCTACACCAAAGGCAATTGAAATCAATTGAGGGGTGGTCATGTGTTTACTCCTATTTGACGCTGAATTTCGGTTTGAAACTGCGCAAGCGATTGGCATTCCCGACAACCGTCACGGATGAAAAGGCCATCGCAGCGCCGGCAATCAAGGGATTGAGCAGCAGGCCAAAGAAGGGGAACAGCACACCCATTGCCACAGGAACCCCAAGCACGTTGTAGAAAAATGCGCCGATGAGATTCTGGTAGATGTTGGTCATGGTGGCCCGGCTGACTTCAATGGCCGTAACCACGCCTTTCAGGCTGCCCTTGATCAGGGTGATGTCCGAGGCTTCAATGGCAACATCCGTGCCGGTGCCGATGGCAAGGCCAACATCAGCCTGGGCCAGGGCGGGAGCATCGTTGATGCCGTCGCCAACCATAGCAACTCTTTTATTTTCCGATTGAAGCAGGTGAACATTGTTGGCTTTGTCTTCGGGCAGGACTTCGGCCAGCACGCGGGTGATGCCTACCTTGCGGGCGATTGCTTCGGCGGTGCGGCGATTGTCTCCGGTGATCATCACCACTTCGATGCCCATTGCTTGGAGAGCAGCGATGGCTTCAGCGGAGTCTTCCTTCACGGTGTCAGCCACCGCGATGATCCCAGCCGCCTTGCCATCCAACGCGATGAACATCGGGGTTTTGCCATCGTCGGCCAGGGATTTGGATTGTTCTTCCAGCCCACCCAGTGCGATGTTTTCCCGATTCATCAATTTGAGATTGCCAATCAACACCTTACTCTCTGCCACCTGCGCCGAAACGCCGTGACCGGGGATGGCTTCAAAATCCTGCACATCCAACACCCCCAGATTGCGGGCCTGCGCGCCATCGACAATTGCCTGGGCCAGGGGGTGCTCGCTGACTTTCTCCACCGAAGCGGCTAATCTCACCAATTCATCACTGGTGATGCTTGCCTGTTCACTGATGACAACGTCGGTCAACTCAGGTTTACCCTTGGTAATTGTGCCGGTTTTGTCCAGCACCACGATCTGAATGGCGCGGGCAGTCTGCAAGGCTTCGCCGGAGCGGATCAGGATGCCGTTTTCCGCGCCTTTGCCAATCCCCACCATCAGGCTCATCGGGGTTGCCAGCCCAAGCGCGCAGGGGCAGGCAATGATCAGCACGGTAACACTTGTTACCAGGGCATATACCAGTTGGGGTTGCGGCCCCCAGGCGTACCAAATCACGAACGTCCACACGGCCAGGATCATCACAATCGGCACAAAATAACCGGAGATGGTATCTGCCAGGCGGGCGATGGGCGCTTTGGAATTCTGGGCATCCTGCACCATTTTGACGATTTGCGCCAGGGCGGTGTCTTTGCCAACCTTGATGGCGCGGAATTTGAATGCGCCGGTCTTGTTGAGCGTCGCGCCGATGACTTCATCCCCGGCCTTTTTGGAGACGGGCAGGCTTTCACCGGTCAGCATGGATTCATCCACCGCCGAACTGCCTTCGACGATCAGGCCATCCACCGGTATTTTTTCGCCGGGACGCACCTGGATGGTGTCGCCCACCAGGACTTCGTCAACCGGCAAATCCATCTCCTGTCCGTTGCGAATGACGCGGGCAGTTTTGGCTTGCAAACCGAGCAATTTCTTGATGGCGCTGCTGGACTGTCCTTTGGCGCGCAGTTCCAACGCCTGCCCCAGCATCACCAGGGCAATCACCACCGCCACCACATCATAAAATGGCTCGGAGGTGCCTGCGGGGAAAACCGAAGGGAAGGCAATCGCGGCAGTGGAATACAGCCAGGCCGCTACCGTTCCAAGCGCGATCAAGGTGTTCATGTTGGCGGCGCGATGTTTGAATGCCGCCCAGGCCCCGCTGAAAAAGTCACTGCCGGACCAGAATAGAACGGGCAGGGTCAGGATGGCGGTTAATCCCCACAGGATGCGCATGGTTTCCATGCTCAGGGTGTTCAGGAATGGCACAAACTGGTAATAAGCCGTCGCCATCACCGGCACCGAGATGGCCGCCGCAAACCAGAACTTATTCATCAAGCGGCGATATTCACGGGCGTGAGCCTGTTCCTGCTCATCCACCGGGGATTCACTCGCCGTCGGGCGGGTTTTGTAACCCCAGCTCTCGATGGCAGCGCTCAAACTGGACAAACCAACCGCTCCAGGCAGGTAGCTAACGGTCGCTTCCTGGGTGGCCAGGTTGACCGAAGCTTTCACCACGCCCGGCGTGTCCATGAGTTCATCTTCGATAAACCGCACGCAGGAGGCGCAGCGTAAGTTCTCAACACCAATGCGGGTCTGGACGGCATCCAGCGTGAACCCGGCAGTCTTGATGGTTTGCGCCATCTGCGAGACGGTTGCCTTCTGTGGATCATATTCGACCTTTAGCAAACCCGCCCCGGCATTGATTGTCACCTGGTGGATGCCATCCAACGCCTGTAAGGCAGCTTCCAGTTGGGTGGCAGGTTGAACCATCGGCAGGTCGGAGACGGGGAGTTCAATCCGTGAAAGATGCAATTCGGGGTTAAAACCGGTTGTCGCGGAGGTGGTCACGTAGTTGTGCGGCGCTTTGTCGAATTGTTCAACGCAACTTGCCGAGCAAAAATAGAAAGTCTGCTGCATATGTTCTCGGGTGGCAAAAGCGGTTTGGGGGTCAATCTCCATTCCGCAAACAGGGTCTTTAACTGTCATGGTGTTTGTCCTTTCTCTTGGGCACTTTTCTCTATACCCACTATAAGGCTTCCATAGGTTCAATACCAGCGACAATTTGCCCGTTTTGATATAAGCAAAATGGCCTATATCTCACGATACAGGCCATTTTTAGGGGTAAGTTTATTTTTTATTTCAGTGATGTGCCGCAGTAGGGGCAGTTCTGCCAATCAGGCTGTACGTTTTTTGCGCAATTGGGGCAGGCTGTTTGCGCAGCGGGCGTCTGGTTGGACTTGCTGTTGCGCTGTACCAACGAAACCACGCCAAATCCGGCGAGCACAATCAGAGCGATTGGCAAACCCCACATGAGCAGCATTCCAAGGCCCATGCCCAGCCAGCCCAAGGGGGAAAAGCCCCAATTACCCACACCTGCACTTGCGCCAGGTGCAAGTGTCATGCCATATCCGCCCATCATTCCGCCAGGGCCGCCATAACCACCCATCATTCCATAACCGTTACGAAGGCCCCAACCGCCCATCATCATGCCACCGCCGAAGAGGAACAGGGCGGCAACCACAGCAACAATACCGATAATCCACCAGAGATTCTTTTTCATTTTGTTTTCCTTTTTAAATTTCCTGCCCGCAGTGGGGGCAGACTTTCCAATCGTTTTGCGCCGCCGAGCCGCAGTGCGGGCAGGTCCGGCTGACAGCAGCGGGTTTGAGTATGTTGGACAGGTTGTTACCGCTTACAACGTATACAACCAGAAAAATCAGTGCCAGGGGCACAATCCACATTAGAAACATAGGGTTCTCCTTTAGGTGACGATGACCAAATGATAGCAGGCGCGATTAAATCTTTTGTAAAGGCTCAACAAAGAATGGGTGAAGCTCTCCATTTTTTTATGCAGCCTTCCGAACCTGTCATCCAAGCCAGTCTTCTTGGCTATCTTCGATTATCCGCCCATTTCAATCCTTGCATAAGCGCAAAATTGCCCGGAGTTGTCCGGGCAATTTTGCCTATATCGATTTGTCCACAGGGTTTGTGGGCTTATTTTTGGATTTCATAACCGGCCTGCTCCCAGGCCACCATGCCGCCATCCAAATTCCAGATGTTGGTGTATCCCAGCTTTACCAGTGTCTCAGCGGCAATGGCGCTCATGCGCCCGCTGCGGCAGTACAGCACCACCTTTGCAGTTTTGTCGGCGGGGAGTTTGTCCAGGTTCTGCTCGATCTGGTCATAGGCGATGGAAAGGTCGTTTCCGGCAATGTTCCCGGCAAAGGGGATGTGGACGTTGATAAAAACAAAATCCTTGTTGTCCAGCATGGTTTTTAATTCGGCCGGGGTGACATTCAGGTAAGAACCACCATCCACCGGCACGGTTTTACCCGTGATGGCTTCGGGAGTCGCCTGCGCCGAACAGGCACTCAAGATTAACGCCAGTGCCAGGGCCAGGAACAGGTATTTTTTCATGAGTTACTCCACATTTCTCAGGGCATGCCCGCTCAAGTAGCCGAGATAAGCCGGGACGAGCGGCAGGACACAGGGCGAGAAAAAAGATAACAGTCCAGCGGCCAGCGCGGTCAGGTAGGAGGGGATGCCGGTGCTGATGGAAAATACATCAATGAACAGTTTGTTTCTGAACGCCCAAATGGAAATGAGGGACATCCAGTTGGTCAGGAGCAGGATGCCGATCACAATAATCAGCACGCCGCTGATTATCTTGAAGGTGCGGATGTGGCGCGACATTTTGCGCACCCAGCCGGTGGCCTGGTTCAGCCCGAGCGCCAAGACCAGGAAGGGAATCCCCAACCCCAGCGAATAGGCCGATGAAAGCCACATGGCCTGCCCGACAGTTTGCTGGCTGAACCCCAGCGTGAGGATTGCTCCCAGGGTGGTGCCGATGCACGGGCTCCAACCTGCTGCAAAGAACAACCCCATTAGACCGGAGCCAGCCAGTGTGCCGGTGGCGCCGCTGAAAGTCGGGCGGGTATCCGCATAATAGAACCAGGGCAGGCGGATCACATCCAGGGTGGCAAGGCCAAACATGATGACCACCACGCCGCCAACCTGACCGATAACGGTTTTATATTGTCCGAAAAGTTGTCCCAACACCGTGGCCGCGCCGCCCCATCCGACGATAAATACCAGTGAAAAGCCGGCCACAAAAACCAGGGCGTGCAGGAGAACATGTAAACGGCGGAAAACACCGTCGGGTGATTGAATGGAAGTTTCCATAGGGATTGAATCTTTATCCTTCTAAAGTGGGTGTCCTGGTGGCAAGATAAATGGACAGGGTGGTGCCATTCCCCGGCGCGGATTGGATGTCCAGCCCGGCGCCAATCAGTTGAGCACGTTCGTACAGCCCCACCAGGCCAAAGTGTCCACCCGGCGCGAATTCGGTCGGGCTTTTGGGAACGCTGAAACCGATGCCGTTGTCGCTGACACGCAGGGAAACCGCCTGCGGTGTGAATTCTATGGTCAGCGCTGCCTGGCTGGCCCGCGCATGATGGAGGATGTTATTGAGCGCCTCCTGCGCCATGCGGTACAGCGCCAGTTCCACATCGGCTGCCAGCCGCCGTTCCTGGCCTGTCATCTGGAAGTTCACCTTCAAATTGGCATTTTGCCCTGTTTCGGTTGCCAGCATGTTGAGCGCCGCCACCAGCCCCAAATCTTCCAGGTAAATGGGCCGCAGGGCGCGGATGGTACGCCGCAAGTCGTTGATGGTCTGCTCGGTCAGGGTTTCCAGTTCATCCAGACCGGAAAGTGACTGGTCTTTGGACAGGGCGCGGCGGGCCAGTTGCACCCGCTGCTTGAGCGCAATCAGGGCCTGGATGGTGTCATCGTGCAATTCACGGGCGAGACGCTGGCGCTCGTCTTCCTGTCCCTGGGTGATGGCCCCGATGTAGGTGTGCAGGTTTTGCTGGGCGGCCTGCACCTGGCGCGCCATGTGGGCCAGTTCGGTTTGCAGGTGGCGAATTTCGGCAATCCCGTTGACGGGCTGTTCAATCTCATCGAAGTCGCCCCAGGCCAGCCGCGAGGCTTTGGCTTCCAGCGAACGCAGTGGGCGAACGATTTGTTCCGCGCCAAACCACAGCGCCAGCGCCGCCAGCAGCAAGGCCGGGACGAGAATCATCGGCGTAATTTGCGAGGTTTGCAGGGTCGGGTTGGCAACCGCTTCCCACGATTCTTCGATAACAATCCCCCAACCGGTGACGGGCACGGCACTGTAAGCCAGCACATGCTCATCCGAACCGGCCTGCATGTAGGTCGCGCCGCTTTCCCCGGCCAGGGCTTCGGAAATGCCGGGGTGATGGGCGGGGTCGCCTTCGATGGTTCCCGGCCCGCTCTGGAACAACACCTGGTAACTGGGGTCAAAAACATACACCGCCGCGTTGCCATCGGCAGGAAAATCCTTCCCCAGCACGTTTTTGAGCAGATTCACTGTTGAAAAAGCCCCCACAGCCCAAACATCCCCACCCGGCGCGCCGACAGAAACCAGCACCACCGGCTGGCCGTTCACCGTCAGGGCGGTTGCGGTCTCAGCCGGGAGCGAATCCGGGAGGGCGTACCAAAAATCGGCGCTCCCGGTGGAGGCCAGCAGGGCGTGGTCGGCGGAAAAATAGGCCAGGCCCAGGTCAAAATCGTCCGCGAGATAGCCGGCATCCGTCAGGGCGCGCTCCAGGTTGGGTTGGGATGAATCCCGCGCCAGCAATGCCAGCCCACGCATGGTTTCGGCGCGATGATCGATTTCAGCCTGGATGGCGCTGGCGGCGGCGCGCACGGCGCGCTCATCGCGTTCGCCCACCATGCTGCGCATGGCGTTCTGGTGGATGAAATAGCTGCCAAAACTGATTGCCACCAGCAGGAAGGTCAGCGGCAGGACCACCACCGCGATGGTTTGCAGGGTGGAGCCGCGCCAGGCGGGGAAAGCGGGACGAGGGGATTTTTCCAAGCCTAATCCTTTGGCGCTTCCGCCGAACTTTCAGAGACCCAGCCCAGCGAGACTGCCCGCATAACGGCTTCGGTGCGGCTGCCCGCCTGGAGTTTGTCGAAAATATGGGCCAGGTGTCCCTGCACGGTGCGGTCGCTGATGTTGAGTTGGACGGCGATGGCCTTGTTGGTATAGCCTTTGGCCGCCAGGCGCAGCACATCCATTTCACGTTCGGTGAGTTCTTCGTAGGTGGTGGGCGCTTTTTGCTCAAAGACATGCGCCATCACTTTTTGGGTGATGCTCGCATCCAGGGCGGACTTCCCGGCAAAAACATCATGCACGGCCTGGATCAAGTCTTCCGGCGAGGCGGTTTTGAGAATGTAGCCATTCGCGCCTGCCTGGAGCACACCCATCACGTAGGGGGTATCATCGTAGGCGGTCAGGGTCAGCAGGCCGACGCCGTGCAGGTTGGCGCGCACCCAGCGGATGACTTCAATGCCGCTGGCTTTGGGCATCTGGATGTCCAGCACAGCGACATCCGGCATGTGCTGTTGGATCAGCGTTTTGGCTTCTTCGCCGTCTTCGGCTTCGGCAACCACTTCAATATCCCCGGCTTGTTCAAGGATGGCGCGGATGCCGGAGCGCACGATTTTATGGTCATCGGCAATCAGAACGCGAATGGAGGTCATTTTTTGCGGTTCCTATTCTGAAAAAGATTCATCGATGTAAGGGAAGGCAAACCAGACGATGCCCAGCCCGAACAAAATGCCGGTCAGCAGGCGCATCAGGGAGTTGAACGAACCCCAGGCATCGCCAGCGTAAAAGGTCGGCGGGAAAAGATGCCCGGTCAGGGCAGCCAGCCACAGGTTCGTGTCACGGAATCCCTGCCCGATGCCCCAGAAATCGCTGATAAAGTGGGAGGTTCCATCCAGCGCCATCGGCAGCAGGAACAGGAACAAGCCCCAGATGGGCAGTTTGGGCAAACGGCGGCGAAACGGGTACCAGAGCAGGCCAAAAACCCAGATGCTGGTGAACATCGACACCATCCGGTCTGACCAGGCCACCTTCCAACCCATCGCCGGGCTGCCGATAAACTGGCGCAACACCAGCGGATTGGTGGTATTTTGCCAGGCCGCCTGGATTTCGGACAGCGAGTAAGTCACCTTTGGCCCGAACAGGAAGTAGGAGCGTTCCGGCAGTTGGTGACACAGGAACGAGTAAACAAAGTATATCGCCTTTCCCGCGCCGCTCCAACCAACCGCCATGAAGGCCGGGGCCAGGAATGGCAGCACAACATACAGCCCGGCGAGCAGGGCGAACAGAATAAACCAGCGTGGCAGGCGAAAAGGCTGTTTCATAGGTTAAGGCGCATCCGGTTCGGGAGATCGGTTCAGGTTATTGTCGATGAAAGCTTTTACCTGGCCGGCATCAAACTGGTCAAAGTTCTGGATGCGCCCCCAGGAAGTCATGGCAAGCGGGCCATCGATGGATTTCCAGGGAAATGCAATCAGTTTGAAGTTATTCCTGGCATCCATGACCGATTTGATGTTTGCTTTGAGTTCTGAGCAGGCATTTGCATCCAGGTTGGCACAGTTGTACCAAAAGATGACATACCCGTGTTCCAGGTTGTGTACCAGGTAGCCTTCCGGGTCCCCGGTACGGTTGGGGACGGTCTCTTCATCATAAAATCCCGCTTCAAATTCTTCAGCGTAGTGCAGCCCGCCTGCCGGTGGGTTGGATGGATAAGTCAGGGGTGTCCCGATATCCACATGGGTCTGGTAGCCAGCAGGGATGGTCACCGCCTGGCCCGCAGCCGGTTTGACAGCCTGCCAGAGGACAAATCCCAGGATACCCAGAACCAGGATTGCAACGGCGCCGCCAATCAGATAATTCCGTCTGGATTGCTGCTGTTGGCGGATGCGGTGCTGTTCACGCTTCGATGATGTTTTCATCTACAACTCCATTGACGGGGACAGTGGAAACTCCACTGTCCCCGTTCAAATTACTTGACTTCCAGGTCGATTTCCTGTTTGGCATCCAGTTCGTCCTTGCGAACGTAGAATGTGATTTTCCAGGTGCCTTTGTCGCTAAAATCGGCTGTGATGGCGTACTTCCCGCCGCCCTGTTCGGTGGCCAGTCCGCTCATGCCCATGCCCGCCATAGAGGGATGTTCGGCGTTGACATCCACTTTTGCGCCTTCGATGGGATTTCCACTCTCATCGGTGACGGTAAAGGACAGAGTCACAGTGCCCACTGCTGCCGGGTTGGGATCCGTTTCCAGTTTGATGTTGACAGGGGAAGCGGATTCAGGCGCGGGGGCGGGCTGCGTGCCACAGGCTGCCAGCGTCAGCGCCAGCAAAGTCAAAAGAGCGGACATCAGAAACATTTTTTTCATTGAGATTTCTCCTCGTAAATTGGGTTATTCGGTCACGTTGATGACCAGCATCAAGCCGCCTGGCTCGACGTTATCATTGGTGGTGTGGTGCAGAATGTGGCAGTGCAGCATCCACTGGCCGGGTTCGCTGGCAACAAATTCAATATCGTAGCGTTCGCCCGGCGCAACGCTAATGGTATCTTTGGTCAACTGCGCGGCTTCGGGGACAGGATGCCCATCGGTGGCGACAATCTTGAACGAGAAACCATGCAGGTGCATGGGGTGGATGAATTGTCCAATCCCAATCAGGCGCAGGCGCACTACATCCCCTTTCTTGACGGTGATGGTCTCGGTGGATGGGAAAGCCTTACCGTTGATGGTGAAATAGTTCGGTTCCGAGCCGCTCATCGGCATGGCCGCATAGGTTCGTTCATCGCTGATCCGCCATTCCGAAATCATCAGGGTCGCGTCGACAGCCGGCGGGTTGGTTTCCGGTTCCCTGGGGTTAATGATGAACGGCGCGTACAACCCTGCGCCAACCTGGATATCGCCATCGTAGTGGGAGTGATACATGAACGTCCCGGCGGGTTTGGCCGTGAATTCATAGGTAAATGTTTCACCCGGCTGGATGGGTTCCTGGGTCACGCCCGGCACGCCATCCATCGCATTGGGCACTTCAACGCCGTGCCAGTGGATGGTGGTCGGGGCAGGCAATTCATTCTTGACGATGACCCGCACCTGGTCGCCCTCGGTGACGCGGATCATCGGGCCGGGAACGGTTCCGTTATAGGTGTAGGCGGTGGCTTCGACGCCATCCGTCAGCTTCCATTTCACGGCCTGGGCGGTGATTTCAAACACTTTAACGCCGTTCTCCAGCCGAAAATCCAGGGGTTGCCCGCCCTGGTCGGCGCTCGGCGCGCCCACCTTCGGCGCAGTGATCGGTTCCATCATATGTGCCGCTGCCGGGTTGGTGGACATCATTGAACCAGGGGTTATAGTGGCGTTGGCCTGGTTGTTCATCGGCATGGCACCATTTCCAGCGGCAGGGGCAGCCGGCGAGCAGGCTGCCAGGGTCAAAGCCAGGACAACCGATAAAAATACAAATTTCTTCATCAAATAGCCTCTCTATCTATGGATTGGGTGTGGGTCTCAATATTTATAGAAGTTATGCAGCAGTGTTGACGGAAATGGTCAACACCTCCTCAATGATTTGTTCCAATGATTGCCCGATGGGCTGGTGCGGGGTATTGACCAGGTAGAACCAACTTGTCTCATCACTGCCGTGCAGCACCAGTGTGGCAGGCGGCTGACCGTCCTGGTAAACCAGCAACACCACCATCTGACAATTGCATTGTTCCGTGCCGTGATGCGGGCAGGGGCAATCCGCGTGTCCTATACGAGCTGCGTGCAGGTCAAAAGTCCTGAGCGATTGCAGGCCGTGCTGTTCCAGGGCACGCGTCGCCCAGGCGGCCGCTTCATCGCAGGGTTTATTCAGGGTCACAAAATGGCTGGTCGTGGTCATGGGGCAAACTCCAATCCGTATGGAAATACTGTCCCAAGGATACCCTCCCACTGGATTCGCTGAAACCGCCATATCCCCTATTCCCATATAGGCATTTTTGCCTATACCTGTGTTTCATCCCAATATGCACACGAAATAAGCAAAATGGCCCACATCCTATCAAGCAGCATGGCGGATGGCAAAGCATGTGAACAGGAATATGATGAAGTAAATATTTCAAACCTGGAGAATCTTATGAAACGCTTTGTTCCCTTTCTGTTTTTATTGGTATCCATTCTGCTGGCAGCCTGCTCGTCATCGCAAACTGATTCGGCAACGGAGATCGTCAAAATCAAAATGACCCAGATTGATAACCAGGGCGCGGTAACGGTAAGCGCCACGCCATACGATCTGGAGCAACCAGGTGATTCCTTGAAATTTGACATTTCGATGGAGACCCATTCTGTAGAGCTTGATATGGATTTGGCGACCTTATCCACGCTGACAACCGATACAGGTATTTCCATCCAACCATCCCTGTGGGATGCCCCTCGAGGCGGCCATCACGTCAGTGGCACACTTTCCTTTCCAACGAGCCAGGATGGAAAATCTGTTTTGGATGGCGCAAAGCAATTGACGCTCACCATTACAGGTATCGACAACGCCACCCGCACCTTCACCTGGGATTTGAACGTGAGATAACCTCTCCTTGTCCATCAGGAGGCCGGCATGGCTGGTAATCATCCTCTCTCCCGCCGCGACTTTATCAAGGCTGCCACAGCCGCCATTGGCGGATTCGTCGGCCTGGCAACAACCATCCCGCTGATTGGCTACCTGTTTTCCCCGGCGCTGCGCAAAAACGATGCCACCGGGTGGATTGCCCTTGGGCCGTTGGAAAACTACCCGGTTGGCGCAACGCCCTCTTTTTTCGACTTTACCCTGACCAGCGTCAATGGCTGGGAACGCACGGCCCTGAATTACGGCATCTTTGTCGTTCGCCAGGATGAGCAGGCGGTGCGGGTGTTTTCCAATATTTGCACTCATCTGGGCTGCCGGGTGACGTGGCATCCCAATTCTGCGCATTATGTCAGCCCCTGTCATGATGGACACTTTGCCCTGACAGGGGAGGTGATCAGCGGTCCGCCGCCGCGTTCCCTGGATGAGTTCACCACCAAAATCGAAAACGGCAGCCTGTTCATCCAGCTGCCGCCTCATCAACGCGAAGTATAAAAAAGGGAATATTATGTCCAAAAAACACATGCTCATTATGCTGGCCTGCTGCCTGATCCCGATTGCAGGGTTTGTCGCGGTCTCAGTCTTCAAAATTCCAGTAAGTTCGGTGTTTTATGGCGCGATGCTGCTGATCTGCCCGCTTTCCCATATTTTGATGATGAAGTTCATGGGCGGTCATGACCACCAACCGCAGAGCGCCCCTGAACATCAGCACCATGATGTCAGTGATGCAAAATAAGCGCCTCTCCCGCCGCGATTTCCTGAAACTTTCAACGGCGGGTCTGGCCGGGATGACATTTCGCCCGTTCCTGGATCTATCTCCATTGGCAGATTTCCCAAAGGCTGAACGCCTGGGCCGGGTCGCCACCACCCAGATGGAAATCAAGACCGCCCCGGATGAAAATAGCGCCACCCTGCGCAAGGTTTACGAGGACACCATCGTCCCAGTGTTGCGGGAGGTTGTCGGCCCCAAACCTGGGCGCATCAATCAGCGTTGGGTGGATACAGGCGAGGGCTATCTCTGGTCGTCCGAACTCCAGCCGGTGCGCAACCTTCCCAACCAACCCGCGATCGCTTTTCCAATTGCCGGTGCAGGTGGTATGTGGCTCGAAGTGACCATCCCTTATGTTGACCTGGTTCAAGAGAACCCGCCTGCACGCTCGCCTCGCTTCAAAAACAGGGCAACCCTGGGCCAACCTTTGCGCTATTACTACAGTCAGATCGTCTGGGCAGACCAAATCAAAACCGAGGCCGGGCAAACCTGGTATCGGGTTCAAGACCGCTACGGCAGTTACGGCGATGTTTTCTGGGCGCCGGCTGAAGCGTTCCGCCCGCTGACCGCAGATGAAGTCGGCCCCATTCACCCGGAAGTGGAAAACAAAAGCATCCGGGTGAGCATTGCTTACCAGACCCTTTCCTGTTACGAAGACAATACCGAAGTGTATTTTGCCCGGGTTTCCACCGGCGCATTGTTCGACGCCTGGGGCAACCGCGTGGATGCCTGGAGCACGCCCATCGGTGAATTTCCCATCTGGCGCAAATTGTTTGCCCTGGATTTGAGCGGCGGCGGGGCGTTGGACGGCTGGGACCTTCCCGCAGTTGGCTGGACATCCCTATTCATGGGCAGCGGTGTCGCCATTCATTCGACTTACTGGCACAACAATTACGGCGAACCTTCCTCACGTGGCTGTGTCAATTGCTCCCCCGAGGATGCCAAGTGGATCTTTCGCTGGAGCCAGCCAGTTGTCGCCTATGGCCCTGGCGACCTGACCGTTTCCGTCCCTGGCGGGACGCATGTCAAAGTAGTGGAGAAATGATGCAATTGGAAATCGATCACAACGCAACAAACCTCACCCGCTCCCGTTACCAACGCCTCTCTGCATTCTATGATCTGATGGAAGGCTTGATGGAGAGACGCTACGATCCCTGGCGAACGCAATTGTGGGAACTTGTCGAAGGTGTTCAAATCCTGGAAGTGGGCGTGGGCACTGGCAAGAATATGCCATATTACCCCTTGGGTATTCAGATGATCGCCATTGACCTGACTCCCGGCATGTTGGCGCGCGCCCGCCAGCGGGCCGGGAAACTACACCTGAATCCTGCCCTAAAAATTGGCGATGTCCAGGCTTTGGAATTCCCGGATGCACACTTCGATACGATTGTGGCAACTTTTGTCTTTTGCTCGGTTCCCGACCCGATTCTGGGATTGCAGGAATTGAAGCGGGTCTTGAAACCGGAGGGGAAAATCCTGCTGCTGGAACACATGCGCCTGCCCAATGAATTCGCAGGCAAGGTGATGGATTTGGTCAATCCGCTGGTTGTGCGACTGATGGGAGCGAACATCAACCGCCGCACTCTGGAAAATATTCAGAAAGCCGGATTGCGCATTGAAAACGTGCAAGACCTGGGGATGGGAGGCATGTTCAAAAGGATTGTGGTGCGAAAATAAAAAGAACAGGCTTCGGTAGCAACCCCGAAGCCTGTTCTTTTATCCATCCACTCGATAATTTCTCATCATACCGGCATCCTCGTGTTCGAGGTTGTGGCAATGATACAGGTAGGTGCCTGTAAAATCCTCGAAGCGCACCAACACCCGCACTCGTTCGCCGGGCATCACCAGCACGGTATCTTTCCAGCCTTCGTCCAAAAACCCGGCGCTGACCTGGTCATACTGTCCCTGGAAGTTGCCATCCACCTGCCGTTCAAGCACCTGGAACTGGACGCCGTGCATGTGCATCGGGTGTGGCATTTGCATGTTCATCATGCCGCCCATGCCCATCCCACCGCTGCTGCCTTCGTTGTTGATAAATTCCCAGATTTCCAAATCTCCCAGGCGCACAATTTCATCATCGGCAACGGCATCCATTTCAAAGACGCGGCCATTGATGGTATGAACCATGCCCTGCATCGCCAGGGTAAACGAACGCGGGTTGTTGCGGTTGACCGCATCCTGCTCGTTGTGGCGAACAATTGTCGAGAGCCGCTGTGGAAGTGGGGATACTTTCGCGCCAGCCGCACCAACGCGAAATTCAGCAATCTCCAGCGGCGCGCCGTTGGGCAGGCTGGAACCACCGCCCATCATGCCGCCCATGCCACCAGATGTGCCGGCATCGAAGCCCAGACTGACCAGTTTGGCGCTTTTGAGCGTGCTGAAATCCACCCACAATTCTGCCCGTTCGCCGGGAGCCAGCATCAGGTAATCGCGTGTGACCGGGGCTTCGAGCAGACCGCCATCTGTACCGATGATGTTCAAGGGTGAACCATCCTCCCAGGCAAGTTTGTAGATGCGGGAGTTTGAACCATTCAACAGGCGCAATCGGTAGGCGCTGGCTTTCACATCCAAAACAGCGTTTGGTGTTCCATTTACCAGAATCGTATCGCCCACAAAGCCGGTCATCTGGTCCATCATGTTGTTCATATAGACCAGGCGATTGGTGGAGTCAAACAGCCGGTCTTGAATGACCAGTGGCAGATCATATTCACCGGAGGGCAGCCCCAGCGCGGCTTCCTCGTCATCGCTGACAATAAACAGCCCGGCCAGCCCAAAATAGGCTTGCGCGCCGGTCAATTGATGTGGGTGCGGGTGAAACCAGTAAGTCCCGGCGCGGTTACGCACCGTAAAATCGTAATCAAAGGATGTGCCGGGGGCAATCGCATAGCGTGGGTGTCCATCCATCGCTTCCGGGATGCGCAGCCCGTGCCAGTGGATGATGGTTGGGTCAGGCAATTCGTTTTTGAGTTTGACCTGAATACGCTGGCCGCGTTTGACCCGGAAAATGGGGCCGAGGTAGGAATTTTCCAACATCTGAAGCGCTTCCGCCGCCCCTTCCCGCACCACTGCCTGGTACCGCCAAACTGGCGTTTCTGCCCCTGAAAGTATCGGGACGGTGGCGCGCGCGGCGGTCAGGTCAACGGCCAGGGCGGGGGAGGCCGGCGTAGGTGTCACTCCCGGCGTTGAAACGGCGACACCGGCTGCGGGGGCGGAAGGGGATGTGGGAATTATTCCACAAGCACCGAGTACGGTCGCCCCCGCACCCAATCCGGCCAGTTTGAGAAAATCCCGGCGTGAGAGAGATTTACTTGCCATTGTTGTTACCAGGTTTGCCTGCCACCGCGAGCATGAACAATAATCCAAAGCCCATCATAGCGAAATTTTCCTTTGATAATTGAATAATTTGAGTATAGCAGGCCAATGTAAAGCACCGATAAAGCCATAAACAAGATCGAATAAAGAAAATGCCCTGTCGGGCAGGGCATTGGGTTACTCATCATCAAGCGGATGTTCAACCTCGCCGGCCATAAAAGCATCGGGGTTTTGCTCAAAAACGCGCAGACAGGCCTTCGTGCAGAAATAAACCCGCTCGCCGCGATATTCGGCACTGGGGTATTTGGCCGGGTCTTTGATTTTTCCACCGCAGGCAGTTTGAAAGTCGGGCGTTTTTGGTTCAGTCATTGTTGTCATCCTCCTTATGGGTTGCGCTCCACACCCAAAACACAGTCGCGGACACGGATAATCCCATCAGCAGAGCAATCCAAAACGGATCGGGCCTGGCATGAAAGTATTTCTCTCCAAAAAATAAAAACAAAAGCACGCCAATCAGGAATGCCAGGATATAGGCAATTCCAGGCAGGTCGGCGCG
Source organism: uncultured Anaerolinea sp. (assembly GCA_964422545.1). Lineage (GTDB taxonomy): Bacteria > Chloroflexota > Anaerolineae > Anaerolineales > Villigracilaceae > UBA5195. The sequence continues at coordinate 170,986 of CAYRBO010000003.1, forward strand.
CTGGTGGGGTGGAATCTGGTGAAAATTTTTGGGCACAAGTCACCTCATGCCTGATTGTATGTATTCCCGCCTGGTAAAGAAACCGCCAAATGGCTCGATGGAGTATAGGCCATTTTGCCTACAAAATTTATGCTGTTCTTTGGGCGTGATGATATGTTTTCTGGGCATACATACTGTCATCAGCAACTTTTATCATCCCCAAGGTATCTTGAGCATCAAGGGGAAAAGTAGCCGTACCAGCACTAAGAGAAAGGCCGTAGGGCAAGGAAATAGTTTGTAAACGCTTGGAAAAAGTCTGGGCGTTTTCGCTATTCATGCCCGGACAAATAATGGCAAATTCATCCCCACCATAACGCGCAACTGCATCCTGGGTACGCACCAGGCGCATCAAGTTCGCGGCTACCTCACGCAAGACGTTGTCTCCCATAATATGTCCGTGTTGGTCATTGAGTAGTTTGAAGCCATCCAAATCAAGCATGACAAGCGTGAGGGTTTGCTGATTACACCTGGCTTTATCCAGACTGGTTTCCAGTAGATGGTCGAAGGCTCTCCGGTTGAGAACACCTGTCAGCCCATCCGTTTGGGCTTCATTGTGAGAGCGTTCGGCCATCTTTTTCATGCGGCCAAACTCTTGTTGTTTCCGAAATGCGCGCCGCACCGAGAAAGCGGTGACAAAAGCCGCTACCAACCAAAGCGCGATACTCACGGGATGGTAGGGAATCATATTGCTGAGCGACATTGCCAGTGAGAATTGCAGGCTCATGCCATGCTGGTAATGTTCATAGTCGAGGATAATCATATGAAGGGTAAAGAGTGGCAGTCCCGCAAAGATTGTCCACAGGAGCGCGACAAAACCATCCACGATGATTTCGTTTTTGAGAATTTTGACCCAGGAAAAAGATTCCATTATCACAATAGATCGAACCACTACAAAAATGGTCAGGAAAATAAGGCGCAGTCAAATGGGTTCAGGCTGATGTTTTTGCTGCCAGGATATATTTTTCAGGTTCGCGCTGGAACAAATGACGACAAACCTCCGAGCAAAAATGATATTCCTTGCCCTGGTAAACCCAGCGGGCAGGCGGCTGGTTGGCATCCACTTTCATCCCGCAGACCGGGTCAACGGAAACTGGATTGCCCGGTTTGTGATTGGGGTTCATATTAAATCCGCTCATTGCTATGCTTTCCTTCTTCAATCTGGATGTACTTTTCCGGGTCAAGGATGAACATCTGTTTGCAGGCGAAATCGCAAAAGTAGTAGGTCTTGCCCTGGTATTTATATTGGGCAGGGGCAGTTTCGGTATCCACATCCATGCCGCAAAATAAATCTTTCTCTTTCATCGTTAATCTCCTGAAAATTATCGTTTTCCAGCCGGGGCGCCACAGGATGGGCAGTATTGGCCACCCGCCGCCATCGTCCGCCCGCAATAAGCACAGGGCTGTGGGTTGGTCTGAACGCGTAGCGCCTGCCCGCATTGCGGACACCAGTCAAAGTCGGCTGATACGGCTGTTTTGCATTGAGGGCAAACCGGTTGTTGAACTGTTTGCCGCACTGGCTGGGGTGGAGCCAGGCGTTCCGCCACCAACATGCCAGCCAGCGCAGGAACGAGTAAATTGCCAAGATTTCTACCACACATACAATTCTCCTTGAACTGTCTCTATCCTAACATGGCTACATAAAGGAAACTTAAAGAAAGAACAAATTTTTATAGGCATTTATGCCTGTTTTTACCTGCGCAACATGGCGCATGACAATTACCTATGTGCCAGTTACCATTCCTGAAAAGGAGAAATCATGTCCCCCAACCGCATTTTGCTACCTCTTGGCTCATTCCTGCTCGGCGCGGCTTTTATCGCCGCTTTTTATGTTGGTATTCTCACTTGGGCTCAAGGGTGGGATTATGCAGCCGGACAGTTTTCCCGTGACCGGTGGTATATCCTGCCCATCATCATCGGCTTTGGCATTCAGGCAGCGCTCTACACTATCCTGCGGTTCAGATTGTTTGTCCCGGTGGCAACCACCGGGCATGGCGGCGTACTCATGGGAACCAGCGGAACAACCTCAGCTACAGCAATGGTGGCCTGCTGTATTCATCATGTCACTGATGTATTGCCTGTTCTGGGTCTCAGCGCCGCCGCCAGTTTTCTCACCCGTTACCAGCGTCCCTTCATGCTCGTTGGGCTGGCAATGAATGTTGTGGGTATTGTGGTTATGCTGGTAGTTCTTTATCGGGAACGGAAAAAGCTGAAAAATTCGACAGAAATGGCATAAGGATGTTGAAACTGTCTGGTGGATGTAAAACAAAAGGGGTTAGAACCATAGTCTTGATGCGCTACACACTGCCCCCAACACAATTAACCACGTGGCATTAACTTTGAATTTCAGTAAAAGCACGAAAGATATTGCCATGATCAGGATGGTCAACGGGTCAATCAATGATGCCAATCCTAACTGCCAGGTGGTAACCGCCATCAAGGATGAAAGCTTCTATGACAATCTAACTCAAAAGATGGTCTTGGTTAAAAACTTATTGGGATATAAAAAATCTCCTTGCTTACAAGAGCAAGGAGATCGCTCAACATATTTGTCGATACTAAATGACCGCCGGTAATTGAAAAGGAACATATAAAAACCATCGGGATTGTCTTGTGCGATATAATTTTAGAGAATGACATTATTGTATAGGTATATCATGACCAATCAACTTGCAAACGAAAACTCCCCATATTTACTTCAACATGCGAATAATCCCGTAAATTGGCACCCTTGGGGCGAAGAAGCCTTGTCCCGCGCTCGCGCCGAGGATAAGCCGATTTTCCTGTCCATTGGTTATGCTGCCTGTCACTGGTGCCATGTCATGGCACACGAGTCCTTCGAAGATCCTGCCATTGCATCAATAATGAATGAACACTTCATAAACATCAAGGTGGATCGAGAAGAGCGTCCCGATTTAGACAGCATCTATATGTCTGCCACTATGGCCATGACCGGTTCGGGCGGCTGGCCGATGTCCGTTTTTCTAACACCTGATTTGCGTCCATTCTATGCGGGTACTTATTTCCCGCCCACGCCGCGCTACAATATGCCGTCCTTCCGCGACTTGCTGACAGGAATTGCCAAAGCTTGGAAAAACGAACGAGATGAGATTTCTCGTGTTGGTAATCAAGTTACTGAGCACCTTCGAAACGCAGGTCGAACAAGTGGTAAGGCATCCTTTCCTTTGACGCACAGATTATTGGATAATGCCGCAAGCCATCTTTACAACTCCTATGACTGGGGCTTTGGTGGATGGGGAGCTGCTCCCAAGTTTCCCCAACCAATGACCATTGAATTCCTACTCAATCGAGCAATAGCATCTGAATCTGATTCAAGCCCAAGCGATCGCCAAAACTATCTCAAAACTGCAATTCATGTGCTGCGTGCGATGGCAAAGGGTGGAATGTACGATGTTGTAGGCGGTGGTTTTGCACGCTACAGTGTCGATAACAATTGGAAAACTCCACATTTTGAAAAAATTTTAAGCGATGTAGGTCTGCTATCTTTAGCTTACCTTCATGCTTATATGATTACGAACGATGAACAATTCCGCCGAGTCACTGAAGAAACGCTAACCTTTATCCAGCGTGAAATGACCAATCCAAGTGGTGGGTTCTACAGCAGTCTGGATGCAGATTCGGAAGGAGAAGAAGGAAAGTTTTACGTCTGGCAATACGATGCGATAAAGCAAATCATTGGTGGTGATTTCGAATTTTTCAAGACAGCCTATGGTCTGACTATCAACGGCAATTGGGAAGGGAAAATCATCCTTCAGCGAGCAATGGATGATGCTACTTTGTCAGCCCGGTTCAAAATCAGTTTGGAGGAGACTCTCTCAAAGTTAGCAAAATGTCACAGCCTTTTGCTCACAGCAAGAAGTCAGCGTGTTCGCCCCGGGACGGATGATAAAGTTCTGGTGGCTTGGAATTCTCTTGCACTGACAGCCTTTGCTGAAGCAGGGCGTTATCTAAAGCGGCAGGATTTTCTCGATACAGCCATTCGGAATGCTCATTTCCTGCTCAATAACCTTTTCAATGATGGTCGGCTTTTACGTTCCTGGCGCGCTGGAAACGCCAAATACAACGCTTATCTTGAAGATTATGCTGGATTGGTTCTTGCCCTTTTATCGCTTTATCAATCCGACCCTAATCCTTACTGGTATCAACAAGCGCTGAAACTTGCAGATGAAATGGTGGCGCACTACAGTGACCCAGAAGGCGGTTTTTTCGATACCAGGGACGATCACGAAAATTTGCTTCTTCGGCCCAAAGATATTCAAGATAACGCTACACCATCGGGAAATGCTCTCGCCGCCAACGCCCTGCTTCAAATCGCTGCCTACGGCGACCGACCCGAATGGCGTAAACTTGCCGAGGATATGCTTATCCCCATGCTCGAAACATCAGTTCAATATCCCACTGCTTTTGCAAAATGGTTGTTTGCGGCAGATTTCGCATTAGGCCCAACCAGAGAGGTTGCCATCGTTGGGAAACCCAACCATTCGCTCGTTGATATTTTATGGAGCGAATATCGGCCCCGCTTAGTCGCAGCTATCTCAGATTATCCACCCGATAAGCACGCTCCTGCACTGTTAAATGACCGGCCATTGAAGGAGAATATTCCCACAGCATATGTCTGCCAGAATTTTATATGCAAACAACCGGTCAACGATCCTAAGGAGTTGGCTGCGCAATTGTCCAGTGCTGCGGCCAACCCACTTGACTAGAGCCAAACTGAGGCATCACGCCAAGGGCAAAACGGGCAGAAAAAACCACGTGATTTTTTGTTGAATTGCGAGAACTATTACGAGAAAATGCTCTACGACAACGCCCAACTGGCCCTGGCCTACCTGCGCGGCTACCTGCTGACCCGCGATGAACGCTTCCGCCAGGTTTGCGTCGAAACCCTCGATTTCGTCTTGCGCGAGCTCACCCACCCGCTGGGCGGCTTCTACAGCAGCCTCGATGCCGATTCCGAAGGCGAGGAGGGCAAATTCTACGTTTGGGACTATGCCGAACTGCAAACCGCCCTCGGCGCGGACTTCGACTTCTTCAAAACCGCTTATGGAATCACCCCCGCCGGGAATTGGGATGGCAAAACTGTCCTTCAGCGCGCCCTCGATGACGCTACCCTGGCTGCCCGCTTCAATCTGACCGAATCCGCGCTCACCGAAAAACTGGCCGATTGCCACGCCCGGCTGCTCGCCGTCCGCTCCTGCCGCGTTCGCCCGGCCACCGATGACAAAATTCTCACCGCCTGGAACGCCCTCATGCTCCAGGCGTTTGCCGAAGCCGCCCGTTATCTTCGGCGCGATGACTATCTCAAAGCCGCGCGGCGCAATGCCGACTTTCTGCTCGAAAACCTGATTGTGGATGGGAAATTGCTGCGCTCCTGGCGAGAGGGCGCGGCCCGGCACAACGCTTATCTCGAAGACTACGCCGCCCTCACACTGGCCTTGCTCTCGTTATATCAAAGCGACCCGCAGCCCAAATGGTACGCCGCCGCCCTGACATTGGCCGATGAAATGGTCAGGCACTACGCCGACCCCTCCGGCGGCTTCTTCGACACCCGCGACGACCACGAAGCGCTGCTCATCCGCCCCAAAGACACGCAAGACAACGCCACGCCCTGCGGCAACTCGCTGGCTGCCCTGGCCCTGCTCACTCTCTCGGCGTATGGCGACCGGCCCGATTTTCGCCGCCTGGCTGAAGAAAGCCTTGCTCCCGTGCTGGAAACCGCCGTCCGCTACCCAACCGCCTTCGCCAAATGGCTGAGCGCTGCCGATTTCGCCCTCGGCCCGGTGGACGAAATTGCCATCTTGGGCGCGTTCCCTAACCCGCTGACCGAAGCGCTGTGGAAAGAATACCGTCATCATCAGGTGGCGGCGATTGCCACTTTTCCCCCGCCGGAAGGTTCGCCCGCCCTGCTGCATGACCGTCCGCTCCTCAACGGCCAGCCAACCGCCTACGTCTGCCGCAATTTCGTCTGCCAGCAGCCGGTCAACGCTGCCAATGAACTGAAAGCGCAACTGTAAAATTCACTTCACCAAATCATCCACGGTCGCATCCATCTGCCCCAGTACCGATTGCGCTGAAGCATTCGGAAAGTCCCGGAACAAGTACAGGAAGCCGTCGGCCAACACCTTGTTTGCCAGCCCCCACTGCTCCGAGCGAGGATACCCAACTGCCTGCGAGAGCAATCCCACCGCCGCGCCTTTTTGGGGGTTAGCAGCATAATCGCTCTTGAGCAAATCGAACGCGGCATGGCTGACCGGCAGCAACCCGCTGGCCCGCGCCAGCCGGGCCTGGTTCTCCGGCTTTAGCAGCCACTGAACGAACAGCCACGCCGCCAATTCTCGGCCTGAATCCGACCGAAACACTGCCACATCCAGCCCATAGACCGGCACAACCGGCCTCTCGCCGGGGAAGGCAATCACCGTCCATTCATCAGCAGATTCGGCAGTCGCAAAAGCCGCCCGCTGGTCGGTCAGGTCGCCCAGACCACCGCTGATGAACAGAGCCTTGCGCGTGGCAAAATGCTCAAAATTGGTCAGGGTGGAGGGCAGCCAGGCGCAGCCCTCGGCGCGCAAATCCAGCAGTCTTTGCAGCGCAGCGGCATTGGCGTCATTTTCAAAGGTGTACGCGCCCTGCGCGAACACCTCGCCACCCAGGGCGCGAATCCAGCCATAGGGGGTTTGCCAGTTGGAGGTCACCTCCAATGCCAGGCCGCCAAAGCCATCATTCTCCAGGTTCGTGTCGGTTTTCCAGGTGGCGTTGGCAGCGCAGACCTGCGCGCGGAACTCCTCCCAGGTCTGCGGCGCGGCATCGAAGCCCAAATCACGCGCCCAGGTGACGTTGTAAAACAGATAACGCCCAGAGCGGATGACCGGCAGGCCATATTGCGCGCCATCCAGCGCAGATTGCTCCCAAAAAGCGGGCAAAATCGCCTCGCGCGCCACGCCAAATTCGGCGTTGGCGGCGTAGGGGGCCAGGTCGAGCAAGGAATCGCGCCAGCCGAGCAATTGTTCGGGCAGGGCCAGCACCAGGTCGGGACGCGCCTCACTCTCCAGCGAGGCCGAAACCGCCCCGGCCAGCAAGTTCAAATTGGGATGGGAAACGAGGGAGATTTTTACACCCCAGGGGTTGCTCCCATTGAAATCGGCGGCCAACTGCCCCAAACCGGGCAACTCGCCACTGACCCAGGCTTCCACTTCGAGGCCTTTTACCACATCGGGGTTGAGCCGCAGCCCCGGCGTGGGGCTGGGGGATGGGGTACGGCTCGGCGCGGACGTAGCGGTGGGCTGCCTGAGGGGAGATTCCGCCGTTGGCGTGGAGGCAGGCTGACGGGTAAGCAGCGTTATCTCTGGGGAACAGGCGCCAAGCAACATGGCAGCGACGATGACAAGGGGCAGGAGGCGTTGCATTGGTCAGTTTATCCCAACACAATCATTGGAACAGGGGTGAAGACGAGGAAAAAGATGAAAATCATGAACCAGGCCAGGGCGCGGCGCGGGGGGTCCAGTTCGGTAATCTGGTCGAGCGGCTCGGCAGAGTGGCGGCCAAATACGAAGAGCAGAAAGACCCACAGCCACCAGCCGCTCCAAAACAGGCCCAAAATGCCCATGCTGACAATAATGACCGGAAAAGCATAGCGCAATTTGTTCCCAAACAGGGTGTAAAGGATGTGACCGCCATCGAGTTGGCCGACCGGCAGCAGGTTGAGGGCCGTCACCAAAATCCCCGCCCAACCCGCCAGCGCTACCGGCGAAATGAACACGTCCACGCCGCCGTAAGGAGCGGGCGTACCGGTAAAGAAGTAGCGCAGCCAATACAGCATAGGGTCGAGGCCGCCATAGGTGGCCGGTTCGGGCAGCAACCGCCCAAAAACGACAAATTTTGCCAGCAAATATAAAATGGAATTGCCCTCGAGGAAACTGCCCTCGCCCGCCTGTACCGGCCCAATAGTCGAAATGGACAGGCCGTAGAGCAGCACCGGAATGGCGACCACCAGCCCTGAGAGCGGCCCGGCCACGCCTACATCAAACAAGATGCGCTTGTTGCGCGGCAGTTCCTTCCACACGATAACCGCGCCGAGCGTGCCAAGAATAGAAAACGGCATAGGGATAAAGTAGGGCAGGGTGGCGGCGGTCTTGTGGCGGCGCGCGGCCAGGTAATGCCCAAATTCGTGCGCCAGCAAAATAGAAAGCAGACTGAGGGCAAATGGCCAGCCGGTGAAAATGTTGCGCAGCAAGAACCAGAGCAGGCCGAGCGGGTCATCGGGCGGGGTTTCCTGCACATTCACGCCCATCAGCATCACGCTGAAGACGGTCAGCACGAACAGGAGAATATTGATGTTGATGTTGGATTTTTTGGGCACCGGCAGGCTGCGAACGAGATAAATGACCTGCCGCCCGTCGCTTTCCTTGCGGAAGAGCGGGGTCAGGCCATAAGGCTGCAAATGATTAGAGAGTTGGTCGAAGGCTTCGACGGAATGGATGAACAGTTCGCCGCGAAAGCGGTATAGATACTCTTTTTCGCCAACGGTGACGTCTTCAATGCGAAAGACGCGCGAGACAAGGGAGGTGAGAATTTCAGGTTCTGGGAGAGACATTTTAGTAACCAGTATTCAGTAATCAGTGAGCAGTGAACAGTGAGTCAGTCATCGGTGTTGCGCAATCAGTGAGCGGAGAATGGCGCGTCGGTAACGAGCAACGAATACCGAAATCCCGAATAACGAATAACCAACCAGCGGGAGTGCATGGGAGTCGAACCCACCCTGGAACGCAACGCGCCCCAACAACGGTTTTGAAGACCGCGAAGCCCACCGGGACTTATGCACTCCCGGTGGCAAGGATACACGAGGCAGGCGCGATTGGCAAGTGATTTTTGATTTTGGATTTTCGAGTAGAACTCACGCAAAAAGCCGCCGCCAGGGAACAGGCTTCGGCGGTCAGGCTATCCTACCTACAGATTATGAGGCAATTTATGCAGGTTTTGTCCGGCCAATTTTCTATCCCCAAAAAGCCGAAAACGGCATCTCAAAAAAGGTATTCAATTTCTTCCATCATGCGCTCAAAAATTGGCGTAATGCGCGGGTCAAATGAAATTCCCATCTGGGCTTTGATATACGCGATTGCCCTTTGCCTCGACCAGGCTTTCCGATAGGGACGGTCAGACGTAAGCGCATCAAAGACATCTGCAAATGTAAACAGCCTGGCCGCGAAGGGAATCTCTTCTCCCTTAAGCCCGCAGGGATAGCCACTACCATCCCATTTTTCATGATGATAGAGGGGAATTTCAAAGGCCGGCTTCAGGCGTTCGATAGGAGAAAGGATTCGATACGCATAGAGCGGGTGTTTTTTCATGATAACCCATTCTTCTGGCGTAAGCGGGCCTGGTTTCAGCAAAATCGAATCAGGAATGCCGATTTTGCCGATGTCGTGCAACATCGAACCCTGGCGAATCAGGTCGATTTCAGGTTCTGGAACACCTAATTTACGCGCCAATAGAATGGTGATTGATGTAACCCGCTGTGTATGTCCCTGGGTTTCCTGGTCACGAAGCGCAAGTACCTGTAATAATCCTTCGAGGGTTGAAGGCAGCCCGCTAAAGCGATACTCCCCCCAACAAGCCGTAAGCGAGGGTTGTGGCATATTTTTAGAAGGCCGGCATGGGGGTATCGATACTGCCTAAATTCGCAGGCTGCATCGTAAAAACCGGGCGGGATGAAATCGTTTCGCCAATCCGTTGGGCAAACTCCTGCAACGAGCAGCCTTTCGCAGAAAGTACCAGGTCGTATTCGGCCTCAGAAAGGAAAAATTGTTCTCCGGCATATCCCTGCGCCACTGCGCGGGCCGGGTCATCCAAGAGCAGGGCGCAAAACTTTTGGCTGACCACCGCGGCGGCAAGCACGCGGTTGATTTCACAAAAATCTGAACTGTTTCCACGAAGAGAGACACGCCGCTTAAAAATTGGGCTGATTAACATAGCCAAAATTACCTTTTTTGATAAATGCCGCTTTCCCCGCCGGGAAGGCCAGCAGAATAAACGCACCCAACCCGATAAGGATATCCCCAATGCTGAAAGCAAATCGGTAGGGAATCCAGTCGGGAGGCGCGAAACGGTCTGCCAGCCAGGGAAAGAGGATTGACTCGGGGGCTAGCAGGATATCTTTGGATGCGCCCAACCGCTCACCAACCTGCAACCGGGCAAACACTTCGGGCGATACCAGACGCGCCACCGTGTCTGGGCTGATTGGCATCAACCCGCCATTGGCAAGAATGACGGCCAGGTTCAGGAGCAGGCCAATTGCCAGGATGAGCATCCCTGCCAGCCGCCAGTTCAGGATGCAGAATATGAGCAACCCAAGTTGGGAAATGACCAAACTGGCGGCGGCGAGCGGGGCAGGAAAGAGATTTCGCGTGGCAGGCAAGTAAAAGGCCAGCAGTTGCGGCAGGAAAAAAACAACCACCAGCCAAGCGTGCCTGAGCGCTGGGGGCTGCCAGGTCTCTTTTTTCCACCTAGCAACCAAAAAGCCAGACAAAATTCCGGCAATGACAGCGGCGCCGAGAATCATTTAGTGGCCAATACCGCCGCCGTCAACCGGAGCGCCTGCGCCCAGAACAAGCATCAGAACGACCAACGCCAGCAAGACAAATTGAATATGTTGCTTCTGGATTTTGGAAACGACGGATGCGAAATAAGCGGTTGTGTTTTTCATAGGTCACCTTTTGGGAATGGACAGGAAATATTGTCTATAGGTTATCCCATTCCAGGCTACAAAGGTGACTACAAACTCAGCGATTGAGCAGTTTTTTGTAGAGATTTTCCGTTTCTTCCGATGGATTGACCCCCAATTCGCCCCAAAGCACGGCGCGGCAGGCCTGATAAATGCGCGCGATGGCCGCGCCATCCCCCAACGCTGCGGATGCACGCATACTCAACCGATAAGCCTCTTCCAGCAACGGGTTGGCTTTGAGCGCGGTTTGGCAGGTTTCGAGGGCGCGATGCGCCTGTCCAGTCTCCAGGTACAGGTCTGCCAGCCGCAATAAAGCCGCGTGATAGTCCAATTCCAGGCGCGCGCGTTCTGCATCGACCCATTCCAGGTCGATATCAGACAGGTAAGGCCCCTTGACCAATCCAATTGCCGCCTCAAGGGTAGATATTTTTTCTTTCATCGTCGCTGCGGTCTTACTTCGCTCCAGGAGTTTGTCGAAGTTTTCGACATCGTAGTCGTAATCGATATCGGCATTGAACCGGTAGCGTTCTTCCTGAAAGAGAATGGTTTCCTGCCCAATGGCGTGACGAAGACGGTACATATTCGTTTTGAAGCGCATTTTCATGCGCGCCGGGCTGATATCGGGCCAGAACGCAATGGCAACGTCTTCTTTTGTTCGCGGCGAGGAGTACAGGAAGAAAAAGAACAGATCGCGGGTTTCGCGGGTCTGCCAGTCAGAAAGGGATACTTTTTTCCCATTTAGGAACACCTGGGCTGGCCCAAAACCGTGAATTTTAAGGCGCGGTTGTGAAATGAAAGCCGATTTAGACATCTGGCGCAGTTTTCTGCGCAGGGCCGGGATTTTCGTATACAACAAGGCAGACTGCGCGAAAAGTTGCTGCATTGCGGTCGATAACTCTGGCGGGAAAGAAATTTGGTCTAACAATGCCCTAACTTGCCCGGCGGCGATTTGCAAAGGGGTGGTTTCTTTCATCGCCTGATATGCTCTCACGAAATCCTGGACGTACAACAAAACAGTCTCAACCTGACCAGATTGGGATAAGGAAGCAGCCAGCCACAGGCGGCAAAGATTGAGTTCCAGGATGCGCCCATCCTGTTCGTACAGGCGAGCGGCCAACGTCAGTTCCTCGGCGGCCTGTCTGGGCTTGTTTGTTTCCAGTAACAGACTGCCATATTCCAGGCGAAACAAGGCTTCTTCGCCCGCTGAAATCTCCAGGCTGATGCGTCCAAATAAATCCTGCAACAGGTTTTCGGCAACGTTGTATCGTTTTTCAAGCCTGGCGGCGCGCGCCAGGGCAACCATGTTATAAAAAATCCAAAAAGAGTACTGGTGCTGGGATGCAATCTCAAGCGATTGTTCATAACATTCCCTGGCATGTTCGAATTCCTGTAAATCGAGCAGCAAATCTCCCAGGCTGCATAGAGTCATTGCTTGCGCTCGAATATAATCACTGCGGCGGGCTGCATCCAGGGCGTTTTCAAAGGAGCGAAACGCCTTTTCGTATTCGCCAACCTGGTGATATAACACACCCAGGTTATTCATCAAGGTCGCCTGCCAGCCCAGGTTGCCGCTTACCTCCCACGCTTTGAGGGCGCTCATGTAGAATTTGATAGCGGCTTCATTTTCGCCGAGGACGTTATAAACCGCTCCCAGTTCCATTTCCAAAACAGGAATATAGTTCTGGTCATGGAGAGTGCTGAACAATCTCAGGGAGTTTTCGAGCCATTCGACTGATTCCGCGGCCCGTCCTAATCGAAGCAAGGACATCCCTTTAACGCGCAAGGCGGCCGCAAGATTATATTGGGCATACGAATCCTGATGACCGCTGGTGATGGCAATCGCTTCTTCCGCATCCGACAGGGCGCGGGCATAATTCCCAGAATCACGGAAGGCGGCTGCCCGGCGCACCAGGGTGACGGCCAGGTCTTCGAGAGCATTTGCCGCGCGCAGAGTTTTTGCGGCCTGGGTGAGCAAGGAAATCCCAGATTGAGTCTCGCCGCGCGTATAAGCGACGACGCCTTGGAGTGAAAGTAATCGGGGATTCTGTCGGAGCAGGAAGACCGGCAGCCGGTCGAGCCAATCCCCAAGCATGGCAATCCGTCCATTCTGAATCAGGTATGTGCCGCAGGTTTCCAGAAGTTTGACCAGGGCGTCCAGGTCGCCATTTTGCTCGTAAATATGGTGCGCCTTTTCCCAATCTTGTTTTTTTTCGTAATAGCCTGCAAGCAGGCGCATCGCCTCTCGGATAATTTCGGGGTTTTCCTCCTGCAAAATCGCTTGCAGGTAATCTTGAAACAGGTGGTGATAACGAAACGAGCCTGATTCGCGGCCCATCGGGATGGCAAACAGGTTGTTTTTCTGGACCGCGCTGAACAAAGTCTGCCAATGGTCACGCAGCCCTGGCAGAAGCGATTCCAGAACTGCCTCGCAAATCTCGACATCCACTTCCTCGAAAAGTGATGTAACCAGAAGGAATTCCCGCATTGCCGGGGTTTGCTTGTCCAGTACCTCACGGGCAAAGTAATCATACAGTTCGATGCCGGTGCGAGCCGCCGGGGTTTGGGGGCCTTTGCCAATCGAGAGACTGGTCAGGGAAATGGAGGTAATCCAGCCATCTGTCTCTTCGGCGAGCAGTTCGGCTTCTTTTCGAGAGATGGTTTGTTTAATGTTTTGGGCAAACAGTGCCTGGATTTCCTCCGGCAGGAAAGCCAATTCTTCCAGTCCCAGGCCGGCTACCTGGTCACGCGCCACCAGCAGGTGCAGGTCAGGCAAGGCTGGCAGAATGCGGGAGACCAAAATCAGGTGACAGTGTTCACCTGCGAGTTGGATGAAGCGGTTGATGAAAAGGCGCAGCGAGGGAATCGGGTCGATGAACTGGTAGTCGTCCAAAACGATGGCAAAATGTTCGCGGATGTTCTGGAAAATTTCGTTGGTCAAGATGACTGCCAACCGTTCGTTTTCCCTCTCGATGGATGCCATGCTGTTGAGCAGCGCCATAGATTCAGCGCCGAAACCGGGAAATCTTTCCCGGATACAGGTAATCAGGTAGGCGAGGAAACGCTGCGGTTCCTGGTCCAGAATGTCGAGGGAGAGCCAGCAAACAGGGATTTCACTCGAGGCGACGAAATCTATCAACAGGGAGGTTTTCCCATACCCCGCTGGGGCAGAGACCAGCACCAGTTTCTTGTTCAGCAGGGTGTGCAGCATCTCAATCAACCGGGGACGCGAAATCAGCTCGGCCCGGCGGCGCGGGGGAGTGATTTTCGTTTTGCTGATTGGGAAAGGTGTTTGTAGGTCCATCGGCTCTATTGTATTTTAGTTCGATATGATTGTAGCGGATTCTTATACGAATAACTGAATATGTTTCGTAATACTTTCGGCCACCTAAATTAATAGCGCGCCCAAATGAGCGCGCCACACAGGTTGCTCACGCAAAGACCAGGAGCCCGGGAATGTTCGAATATGCACTCCCAACATCAAGGATGTAGGAGATGGGCAAATAATTTTCAATTTTGGGTTTTAGATTGGAGCGGGTCAGGGGATGGGCGTCGGCCAGAGGGTCTGGATGTAGTCGATTCCCAGGAAGAGAACGGCAAAGGTCAGGGTGGTGGCGCACAAAACAGCCAGGATAGTCAGGCTGCCAACCCAAATGCCGGTCAGGGCCATCCAGCGTCCGTTTTCGCCGCTGGCGCGGGCCTGGCGCAAGGCACGCAACCCGGTGATAGTGGAAATCATGCCCAAAATAACCGCCGCCGGATAGCAAACACCGGCAGTTAGCGGCAGAAAAGGAGCAAAGCCAATGCAAAAAGCCAGAATGGTCAATAATGCGGCGGTCAGGCTGGTGGTTGCGAGACGGTTGGTTGGCATATCGGCAGCGGGTATCATCAGAGCAGGCGCAGGAAAGCCAATACCAGCCAAGCAAGGCACAAAATATTGGCAATGACCAGCAAAAACAGCGCAAACAGGCACAGCCTGGGGTTTTGGATAGATGGCAGGTTTTTCATGCAGATATTGTAACGCCCGTTTTTCTACTTCACCACCATCGGTATCCCCGCCACCATGAACAACACCCGCTCCGCCGCCTGCGCCAGGCGTTGGTTAGCCCAGCCAAGCGCGTCACGGTACATGCGCCCCAAGGGGTAGGCTGGGACGATTCCCAACCCGACTTCGTTGGAAACGACCAGCCATTGCCCGCCGATTTGGGTTTGCGCGGCGAGCAGCGTTTCGATTTCTGCCTGAACCTGTTCCATGACTGTCTCGAACGAAGTCTCTTCGGGCAGGGAGAGCAGCACGTTGCTGACAAGCAGGGTGATGCAGTCGAGTAGGATGGTCGCCCTCACCCCCGGCCCACCTGCCCCCGTCAGGGAGTCTCCCGAGGGGAGAAGGGCGTGATAGAAATTCAGGACGGCCTGACCCACCCGCAGCGGGACTTCGAGAGTTTGCCAATCGGCGGGGCGCGCGGCGCGGTGGTTGGCGATGCGCGCCCGCATTTCATCGTCGAAGGCGGTGGCGGTGGCGATGTAGAGGGCCGGCCGCCCCGTTTCGCGGGCAATTTTTTCGGCGTAGGAACTTTTTCCGCTGCGCGCGCCGCCTAAAATCAGGGTTATGCCAGTGGCCGGGATGTCAGGAGTCATTTGCAGCCGCCTCCAGGGCTTCGAGGGAGGAGAGAAAATCTTCTTGTGAGAAAACTTCTACTGTAAACACGCCATCGTATTCAGCGTGGATGAGTTCATCCAAAACGGCGCGCAGCTGACCGGGCACGGCAAAGGCCAGCGAGCGGTGGTCGCGTTCGGCCAGTCCGTGAATATGAATGACGCGCACGCGCGGCAGAGCGCGGCGCAGGTAAGGCAGCGGGTCGTGGCCGTCCAGCCACAGGTGGCCGACATCTACGCAGCGGCTGACCGAGACGCGCTCGAAGACCGGTTCGTAAAAATCGAGCGGGTAGCCTTCCAGGTTTTCGACGGCCAGATTTTCGAGGCCGCCTGCCCATGCGCCAACCTGCCGCAGCGAGGTTTCGGCCTGCTCCAGCCAGCGGGTATAGTCAGCGGGAGAGGGATTTGCACGCACGGCTTTACCGTCCAGGTGCAAGACGTAGGCCCAGGGGTTAAGGGGGCGGGTGCATTCGATGACCCGGCGGGCCTTTTCCAGCGAGATATGGCGCAGCGAGCCGTCGTCGGCCAGGCGCAGGTCGAGCGGCAGGTGGACGGTGTAGGTCAGGCCGTGTTCGCGGGCGAGGGCGTTCATCTCGTCCACCTGGGCGGGGGTGGGCAGGTTGTTGGGGCCGTCATCGACCTCGAACAGGACGAGTTCGACATCCTGCACTTTGCCAGCCAGGTAATGCAAGTTGGGCAGGATGTCGGCGGGGATGATGTAGGAGGTGGTGCCGAGGCGGAAGGGAAGGTTTATCATCAGGGCGCAATCTGAATGTTGACGGGCGGGGCCATTTTTTCTCGCCAGCCGGAATAAATGCTGGTTTTGAGCAATACCTCGCCTGGTTCGAGGCCCGCAAACCAAAGTTCTGCTCGCAGGGTGTTTCCGGGGGAAAGCGTGACATTGTTCAACTTCAGCGTTGTTTGCGGGCCGTAGGTATTCACTTCGTCTGCCGGCGTGGCGAGAACAAAAAGAAGTTTTTCAGAAACCACGCTGCCGTTTGTTTCCCAAACCGTTGCCTGAATTTCGGAAACAGGCACTTCTTTGGAGCCAATATTTTCAATCAAATACACCACAGGAAAAGGAGCGTTGGCCTTCACAGGCTCATTTGCATATTCAATGCGTACCTGAAGATATTCTGGTTCGCGCGTGGCCCAAAGATAAGCTACCCCAGAGAAACAAGCCAGCGCACAGACAGCCAGCGTGAACCCGGAACAACCCAGCAGCCATCCTTTAAGATGGGCCTGCTGCGCGCGGCTCGCAAAGACCGGGTCGGCGCGAAGAGAAGCGCGATTTTCGAAATAGACAAAGAGCAGCCAACTCAGTAGTGAAACGATGAAAAAGAGAGTTTGCAATGTCGTTATCAGCCCGCGCAGCCAGGGTGTGGGCGGAAGAATACCTATCCACTCCAGCGCCAACAGAAAACGGTCAAAGGGCAGAATGAGAGGCAAGACCAGCCACCATATCAGGCGATAGGAGCGGGAAACTTTGAGATTCTCCGTTTTTGAGAAGTATGTTCTGCCTCCCAACGAGGCCCACAGGAACTCTGTAAGCGATTGCGGGCGCATGGCAAGCAGAATGGCTTTGTAACGAGACAGATGCCGCACGAAAGCAACCCACAGAGCGCAAGCAATCACAGTTAACAACGATTGCGCGATAAAACCGGCCAGGTACTGAAGCCATAGAGAGAACCCATTTTCTCGCAAGAAGACGATGATGGGGTTACTCTCCCGGGCCATATCGGGCGAATTGAAGACCGTAGAGAGAACATCACTCCAAATGCCAGAGGCAATTACGAGCGCGCCAGCCCAGGCCAGCCACCTGAGGCCGGTTTGCTCCCCCTGCCTGGCAAGCAACCAGGCTGAAACAGACAATCCTATCTCTAGCAGAACCGCAAAGCCAAACCATCCCAAAACAATTCGGGCATCCTTTTGAGCAATGCCATGCTGAAGCAGCGGAAAGGACAAGAAATAGGCCAAAACACCCAAAATCACCAGGCGCGTAAGCGGCTGACTCTTGCGAATTTGCAGAAGCAGTTCATCAGAAGAAATGGCACTCATGGCATGGCGATTTTATCTGAATTCTGATGGAAATTCCTGTTACAGGCATGCCAGCAAGACAACGATTTCCACGCTCTCCACAAGCAGCCCAAACACATCGCCCGTCACGCCGCCGATGCGTTTTTTTGCCAGGGTCAGTACGCCGAAAGCGGTTAGCAGGCCGAGAGCGGCGGCCAGCAGGCCCTTCCAGCCGAGCAGGAAAATCAGGCCGCACGGAATCAGCCCGCCCCAGAACAGGGAGGCTTTGCGCAGCCCGGCGGCGAAATCCGCGCCCATCCCATTTGGCTTTGCCAACGGCATGAACCCTGCCGGGAGCAGGCACCAGCGCGCCAGCGAGGCCACCAGCAGCAGGCCAGGCAGCGTGGCAGGCGTGAGCGAAGCCAGTGCCGAGAATTTCAGAATCAGCGCCAATCCCAGCCCCAGGCCGCCAAAGGCGCCCAGGCGCGGGTCGCGCATAATTTCAAGGCGCTTTTCGGGCGCGCCAGGGTAGAGCAGGCCATCGGCGCAGTCGGCCAGGCCGTCGAGGTGCAGGCCTCCGGTGAGGGCAACCCAGGCCAGCAGCGCCAGCGCGCCGGTCACGAGCGGCGGCAGGAACAGCCCGGCCAGCCAGTGAACGCCCGCCACGAGCAGGCCAATCACCAGCCCCACCAGCGAGTACCAACCCGCCGCCCGTCCGCTATCGCCGGGGGACCAGGGTCTCGACGCGGCTCGACCACCGCCAGGGGCAGGGACAGGCAGAGTGGTGAGGAGGGAGAAGGCCAGGCGGAGCATAGCAGTAATTGATAATTGGCGAGTGGACGCTGGTAAAAATTACGAATTACCAATCACCAATTACCCTTTCTCGCTCACCCCTGCCTCGCCAAAGGTCGCCATTTCGCGCAGGGTGGCGAGCGAGGCTTCGAGAATCGGCAGGGCCAGGGCCGCGCCGGTGCCTTCGCCCAGGCGCAGGTCGAAATCGAGCAGGGGGTTGAGGCCCAGCCAGTCGAGCATAATACCGTGCCCGTTTTCTTTTGAGCGGTGGGCGGCGATGAGATAGGCTTTAACCTGCGGGCAGAGAGAGACGGCAATCATGGCGGCGGCGGTGGAGATAAAGCCATCTACCACAACGGCTTTGCGATGGGCTGCCGCGCCAATCATCACCCCGGCCAGGCCGCCAATCTCAAACCCGCCCACTTTCGCCAGGACATCCAGCCCATCTTGGGGATTGGGCTGATTGACCGCCAGGGCGCGTTCGATGACCGCAATTTTTCGCTCCAGCCCGGCGGAATCCAGGCCGGTGCCGCGTCCTGCAATTTGAGCGGGGGGCTGCCCGGTGAACGCGGCGGCGATGGCGGCGGAGGGAGTGGTGTTGCCGATGCCCATATCGCCGGTGGCAACCACATCCAGGCCGCGTTCGATTTCTGCTTCGACGACCTCGATGCCTGCCTGAATAACTTGTTCGGCCTGGGCGCGGGTCATGGCCGGGCCAATTGCCATGTTTCTGGTTCCGGGGGCAACCTTTCGGACAAGCAAACCCGGATGGAGCGGCATTTCGACGGCCACGCCCATATCTACGATGGTGATGCGCGCCCCGGCCTGGCGGGCCAGCACGTTAATGGCCGCGCCGCCGTTCAGGAAGTTCAAGACCATCTGCGGGGTCACTTCTTGCGGGAAGGCGCTGACGCCCTCGGCGACTACCCCATGGTCGCCCGCCATCACGATAATCACTTTCTCTTTGATGGACGGTATTGGCTGGCCGTAGATGCCTGCCAGTTGGATGGAAAGTTCCTCCAGCCGCCCCAGGCTGCCCTGGGGTTTGGTGAGGGTATCTTGCCGGGCGCGGGCGGCGGCCATGCAGGCTTGGTCAAGGGAGGGGATGGTTGGTAGGTTCATAGGGGGCCGAGATTAGAGATTGGAGATTGGAGATTCGAACTTCGAATATCGAATAACGAGCATCGAATATCTAAAACTCGATACCGGGCTGGGCTTTCAGGCCCTGCTGGAAAGGGTGCTTGATTTCGCGGCTTTCGCTCACCAGGTCGGCATAGTCCAGCAGCGCGGGCGGGGCGTTGCGCCCGGTGATGACCAGGTGCAGGGCGGCGGGCTTGTTTTGGCGCAGCCAGGCCAGCACTTCGGCAGGGTCGAGCCAGCCAAAAGCCAGGGGATAGGTAAATTCGTCCAGCACAATCAGGTCATATTGGCTGCTGGCAATTTTTTCCTGGGCCAGGTCCCAGCCCAGTTGAGCGCGGGCGATGGTGGTATCCATATCTTTCGATGTCCAGGTAAAGCCATCGCCACTGATGTGCCATTCGATGCCCAATTTTTGAGCGGCCAACACTTCGCCCCATTTGCCGGTTTCAGATTTCAGGAATTGAATGACGCAGATGCGAAACCCGCGTCCCCAGGCGCGCAGCACCATGCCAAAGGCGGCGGTGGATTTGCCCTTGCCATTGCCGGTGTGGACGATGGTCAGGCCGTGTTTGACGTGGGGGGACATGAAAAACGCTCCTCATACGGTAAAAAAAGGTCGGTAAAATAAAAGCCATCCCGCTGGACGACTTGGCCGGTTTTGAATGGCACGGGAGAACGAAACATCGGCCCGTCGAAACAAAAGGTGTGAAATTCGCCGCGTTCGCCGCAGGGGTCAACGCTTGGGGGCAGTTCGGCCAGCAAGCGCGCGTCGTACATCCGCCCGGCAAAGTGGGAGTCAAGTTGTTTGGGGTCAATGGTGACGAGAATGGCGCGCAATCCGCCCTGCAGCATGGTCTGGGCCAGGGCAGGGGTATCGGATGAGGCGCACCATAGTGGAAAGAGGGGCTGAATGCCGCTGCCAGCCATGCTCTTTTCTCGGTAAGCGCGGATGTCCTCGAGGAACAAATCGCCAAAGGCAACGTGCGTAATGTTTTCGCGGCGGGCGCGCTCCAGCGCGGCGCTCATGCGGGCTTCGTATTCATCGTTTGAGCAGGGAGAGGGCAGGGGAATGGGCCAAAGCGGCAGTCCGGCAGAATCGGCTTGCGCCCGCACCAGTTCATGGCGGGTGGCGTGCATGGCGGCCCGGTCGTTGCTCTCGTTAAAGGTGGTGAGCAAACCGACGACTTCGACATCTGCCTGCTGACGCAAAACGTGGAGCGCCCAGGCGCTATCTTTGCCCGAAGACCAGGAGAGCAGAACGCGCTTCATGGCGATTCTCGCCTTACGCGGTTGATTTCCCCGTGCAGCCAGCGGGCGGCGGTCATCATGGAAGGGCCATCGTGGATAATGTTGTGGGGCGGGGAAATATCGGCCTGAATGGTGGGAATGTTCCAGCCGCGTTCTCTCGCCAAATCGGCGGCTTGCACGGGCAGTTCAGGTTCAGAGTAGACCAGGAAAACGTCTGGTTGGCGGTGGATGGCCTCGTTCAGGTCGAGTTCCAGGTAGCCTTTGCGCATATCGCCGAAGATGTTTTGACCTCCAGCAGTTTCTATCAGGTCGTGAATGAAGGTCAAGCCACCGGTCATGCGGACGTGCTTGCCAAACCAAATTTCAGCATAGATTCGGGGGCGAGGACGCGGCGCCTGGGCGCGCAGTTCGGCAAAGACGGTCTGCCAACGCTCAATGAGGGCGCGGGCGGTGGGCAGGTCATCGAGCAGAGCGCCTAAAATCATCAGGTTCTCAAAGATGCCATGCAAACTGTTTTGAAGGGGCAAAACATAAACCGGCAGCCCGGCTTGATGCAGTTTGCGCGCCAATCCGCGCTGAATGCCGGTGGTGATGAGAATCAAATCGGGTTGAACGGCGGTCAGTTTGGCTTCGTCTATCCTCAAATAATCGCCTACGATGGGGGCTTGTAATTGGGGCGTAAAGTTTGGACACCAGACCGAAATGCCCGCAATCCGTTCGCTAAAGCCCATCTGAACCAATGCTTCGGTGAAGCCAGAAGCCAGAGAGACGATGCGGCGCGGCTGTTCGGGCAGTTCTACAAAATCGCCAAGAGGGTCACAGTAGATTTTCATGGTATTTGGTGATTGGTCATTTGTAATTGTCCCAGCAAAGTTTCAAGCGAGGCGTGTTCGCTTTGGCCGGCAGGGGTGATGAGCCGCCAGCGGGATTGGCCCAGGATTTCAACGTGAATAGGATGGCGGCTGTTTCCGTTGTGGACTTCGTAGCCAATGCGCTCCAGGGCGCGCCAGGTCCAGGCGTCTGTGACACCGTACCCATTTCCATTCAGGCTAAGTGGGCCGCGAACAGCCTGATGCACGCGAAACGCGCCAATGGCATGGTCAAAATATGCGCCTTCACTTTGAAAAACGCGCGCTACCGCGCCGTTGAGGGCCAGCTCTTCGGGCAAGCCAACTTCCATTTTACCTGCCGCAGAGAGCAGCCACAGCCGGTCGGCCAGGCGCAGGGCCAGGTCGAGGTCGTGGGTGGAGAGCAGGATGGCCGCGCCGGTCTCGCGCGCCAGGCGGCGCAGGAGTTGCAGCAAGTCTACGCGGCGGGGCAGGTCGAGGAAGGCGGTTGGCTCGTCGAGCAAGAGGATTTTCGGCTCTTGCGCCAGGGCGCGGGCAATCATCACCTTCTGGCGTTCGCCGTCACTCAGTTGGGCCAGCGGGCGGGCCGAAAAGCGCAAGGTGTCGGTCAACTGCATGGCGCGCTGCACGGCTTCTTCATCACGCGGCGAGAGCCTGCCCAGCCAATCGGTGTAGGGATGCCGTCCCAGGGCGACCAGTTCGCGGCCAGTCAGCAGGGGGCTTTCCACCCGCGCGGTGAGGACGATGGCGAGACGTTTTGCCACTTCGAGCGGGGTCAGGCTGCCCAGAGATTCGCCGCCCAACCAAATTTCACCCCCCAGCGGCTTTTCCATCCCGGCCAGGGTACGCAGCAGGGTAGATTTTCCCGCGCCGTTGGGTCCAATCAGACAGGCCAGTTCCGCCGGGCGCAGTTCCAGGTTCAGGTCTGAAGCCAGCGGGGTATGGTAGCCGATGGAGAGGGATGAGGTCGTGAGCATGTTCAGTATTCAGTGTTCAGTATTCAGTGTTCAGAGTTCAGTGTTCAGCGCAAATATCGAGTATCGAATGAGCGAATATCGAGCCTCGAACATCGTTTACATCTGCCGCAGTTGTTTCTGGCGCAGGATGATGGAGAGGATGACAGGGACGCCAAAGAGCGACATGACGACGTTGAGCGGCAGGATGCGCTGGCTGCCGGGCAGTTGGGCAATCAGGTCAGCCAGCAGGGCAAAGGCCGCGCCTATCAGCAGGGAAGCAGGCAGCAGGGCGCGATGGTCGGCGGTTTTGAGCAGGCTGCGAGCAACATGCGGCACGGCCACGCCCACGAACCAGATGGGGCCGCAAAAGGCAGTGGCGACCCCGGCCAGCAAGGAGGCGCTGACGATAATCCAGACGCGGGCGCGGCGCACATTCAGACCGAGCGAGCGGGCGTAATCATCGCCGAGCAGCAGGGCGTTGAGCGGTTTAATCATGACGAGCGCGATGAGCAGCCCCAGCAGGGTGGCCGGAAGGAAGACGCGCATTTGGTTCCAGGTGACACCGCCAAAACTGCCGGCCGTCCACAGGCTGAAGACTTGCACCCGCTCTGGCTGGCTGAAGTAGATGAGCAGACTGACAACGGCGCTGGCAAGATAACCAAACATCAGGCCGGTCACCAGCAGGGTGAGGGTATTTTGAACGCGCCGCGCCAGCAGCAGCACCGCGCCCAGCACCAAACCCGCGCCCAGGCTGGCCGCCAGCGCCAGGGTCAGGTCGCCAAAAGCGCCCAGCCCAGAGATAAAGGTTTGGGCGATTCCACCGCTTCCCATCCCCAAGATGACCACTGCAACGCCCAAACTGGCGCCCGAACTGACGCCCAGGATGTAAGGGTCAGCCAGCGGATTGCGGAAGAGGGTTTGCATTTGCAAGCCAGCCGTGGAGAGCGCCGCGCCTACCAGTACGGCGGTGAGGGCTTTGGGCAGGCGGAATTTGAAGAGGATATCGGCCCAGGCGGCTTTTTGGGGCGTTCCGCCCAGCAAAATGTGGAGAATTTGCTCGAAGGGAATCGTCACCGAGCCAAACGCCAGACTGAGGGCGAAGGCGAGCAGTAAAAGCAGGACGAGGAGCGGGAAAATCCAGCGAGACACGATGGAATGATGAACGATGAATGATGAATGCAGAGTGAAGCGGGGTGTTCTGCATTCATCATTCTGAACTTTGGATTTATTTTACCTGGCGGTAATACACCAGTTGGTGATTGGACAGCAGGTCGGGGTGCAGGATGGCGATGAGGTCGGCCAGGACGAGTTCCGGGTGGATGACAGCGCTTTCGTAATAGTCGTTGCCGCCATTCGGGTTGGTCTTGGCGTCGTTATTCCAAACTTTGCCGTTTTGGAAGGCAGCGAAATCGGCGTAGCGGGCGTCCATGGCTTTGAGGTCATCGAGCGAGCCAACATAGCCTACGTTGAGCCAGAAATCAGCGGTCTGGGCTTTATCGAAAACGGCCTCGACGGAAAGCGGCAGGCTGCCGGTGGAGGTGTCATCACTCCACAGGTAGTCTGCTCCGGCGTCGCGCAGGAAGGCGGCGGCAAAACTTTGTCCGCCGGGCATGTACCAGGTGCCCTGATAGGCCGAGCCGGTGAAGACGGTTGGCTTCTGGCTAGCAGCAGCGGTAAGTGCGGTCAGTTCCTGATATTTTTGGGCGGTTTGGGCAAAGAGGGCTTCGGATTCGGCTTCTTTATTGAAGAAAACGGCAATGAATTTGAGCCATTCGGCGCGGCCCAGCGGGGAGGTGTCCATCCATTCGGCGTTGACCACCACTTTTTGGCCGGCTTGCAGCAAAACGGGATGCGCGTCATATTCGGGCGCGCCAGAGCCATAGGTCATTACCAGGCTGGGGGCCAGTTCCAGCACTTTTTCGACATTGACGCCCGAACCGTAGCCGATGGAAGCCAGTTTGCCTTCTTCGGCCATTTTCAAGACGGTCGGATTATTGACATAGGTGGTATCGTCTACGCCCACCAGACGGTCGAGCAGGCCGAGCTCATCGAGCGCGGGCAGGTAGGTGGTGGACATGGTGATGATGCTTTGAGCAGGAACAGTGATGACTTGTTCTTCCAAGAATCCTTCAGGAGCCGGCGCGCCACACTGCACCAGCGCATATTGCAAGGATTCGGTCGCGCCGGGCCAGGGGGTTTTGACCGTGATGACTTTGTAGGAATTATGATATTCGATGTTAAAGCCGGTGGTGAATTGCAGGTTGGCTTTTTGGGGGAAGTAATCTATGTTGGGGTCGAATTGTCCTTCGGGAATGCAGCCATCGGTCAGGTTTTCGGCGGGGGCTACAATGACGGGCGCGGCTTGGGTGGGGGCCGGGGCAGCCGCTTCCGTGGGCGGGACGGGCGTCGGTGCGGGGGCGGGCGTGGCTGCCGGGGCGCAGGCGGCCAGCAAAAGGGCAAAGGTCAAAAAGACGAGTGATGTTTTGCGAAACATGGTGACTTCTCCAAGTTGGTAATTGGTAAATAGTGAATGGTAATTCGAGGGCAGATGCCGAATCAAAATCCCCTGCCTTGCGAGGACAGGGGAGGGGGAGGGCAAATCCGGGTCAGATGCGCCGTTCCCACCTCCTTTCTGCGAGGATGTGGTGAACCAACGACCAGGGCGGGCGACCTGACTTGTTCGGACGATATTCGAATACTCGATTATCGAATGACGAACTTACAGTTGCGCGACAGCGCCGGACTTGCACCGGCTTCGCCTTTGAGCCTTCCCATCCGGGGGAGCAGGCACCCTGGGCGGTTAAGTTGTGTCT
Source organism: uncultured Anaerolinea sp. (assembly GCA_964422545.1). GTDB lineage: Bacteria > Chloroflexota > Anaerolineae > Anaerolineales > Villigracilaceae > UBA5195. The sequence goes on from CAYRBO010000003.1 coordinate 196,226, forward strand.
TTGATTGTAAGAGATGCAAATTGGGTTGTCAATTGACAAATGTCACAAAAAAGCCGCTCAATCGAGCGGCTCTCGAAAGTCATAGATTCCATCGTGGAAGGGCCACTTGCGCCCACAGCCAGGGCAGCGCAGCTGGTCGCCTCGGTCGTCCAAAGGGTGCGCGCTGCATTCGGGGCATTGGAACCAGTACAGCGTATTGTCAGAGTGGGGCAAAATGCCATTTTGCCCTACTCTTGCTTTCACAAAGACGCTTGGCGTGAGTTGGAAGAATTCGCCGGTCGGCTGGAACAGGCCATCGAGCGCGGCCAGGAAACCAGCGGGGAGAATTCGTTTGAGCAGGCCGAGGCGGAAGTGGGAAACGGTGAGGGTCTTTTCCACGCGAAAACCCAATTCTCCCAGCCACTGACGGATGGCTTTGGGGTGGAAGTCGAAGTTGAGTTTGACGAATTCGACCGGTTCGAGGCTGAAGGGACTCCAGGCTTGCCGCCCCAGCCAGTAGCGCAGGATGGCTTTCAGGTTGCGTTTGTTGGCAAATTCGAGGATGAATACCGCGTTCGCGCCTAATACGCGGCGCACCTGGGCCAGGGCTTTGGGGGCGTCGGCCATGTGGTGCAGAGTGCGAATCATGGTCGCGCCGTCAAACAGGGCGTTGACGAAGGGCAGTTTGTAGATGTCGGCGGCGACGTAGATGTAGCGGGGCGAATCGCCCAATCGGGCGCGGGCCTGCTGAAGTTGAGTGCGCGAGTAGTCGAGCAGCACGATTCGGTCGCAGCCGGTATAGCGAGGCGTATTTCGCCCGGCGCCAGCGCCCAATTCCAGGAGGAGATTGCACTTAACGGGTAACATCCGGCGCAGGGCAATCTCTTCGGCTTTATCTTCATAATCACGCCCGCCCTTTTCCCAGAAAGAGGTCTGGTAATCGGAGCCTTCGTAGTCGCAAACGGGGGGTTCAGTCATCGTCCAATCGCCCGGTAGGTAAAGCCCATCTCTTTCATGCGGGCCGGGTCGTAGAGGTTGCGGGCGTCCATGATGACCGGGGTTTTGAGCAGGCTTTTGAGTTTTTCGAGGTCGATTTGCTTGAATTCGTTCCATTCGGTGACGATAATCACGGCGTCGCAGCCAGCGGCGGCTTCGTAGGGGTCGTTGCACATTTGCACGGCGGGCAAGATGCCGCGCGCTACGTCCATGGCGACCGGGTCGTAGGCGCGCACGGTGGCCCCGGCGGCGGTTAGTTCGTGGGCAATGTCAATGGAGGGGGCGTCGCGCATGTCGTCGGTATTGGGTTTGAAGGCCAGGCCAAACAAGGCAATGGTTTTGCCGCTGAACGAGCCGACCATTTTTTCGGTCCAGCGCACGACCTGTTTGCGGCGGTCGTAGTTGACATCCATGACATTGTTGAGAATGCGTGGCTCGATTCCTTTTTCTTCGGCCATGTAGGCCAGGGCCTTTACGTCTTTGGGGAAGCACGAGCCGCCCCAGCCCAGTCCGGCGTCGAGGAAGTGGCGGCCAATGCGGGCGTCGTAGCCCATGCCGGCGGCCACTTCTTTCACGTCCGCGCCATAGGCTTCGCAGATTTCGGCGATTTCGTTGATGAAGGAGATTTTGGTCGCCAGGAAGGCGTTGGATGCGTATTTAATCATCTCGGCGGTGCGCAGGTCAGTAATGACGATGGGCGCGCGCAGGGGCAGGTGCAATTGGGCCACCTTGTTGGCGGCTTCTTTATCAAAAGAGCCGATGACGGTGCGGTGCGGGTTCATAAAATCGCCAATGGCCGAGCCTTCGCGCAGGAATTCGGGGCAAGAGACAACCGAGAAATCAATCGGCTGGGGCTGGGCGCGCCGAACGATGTCGGCCACCCAGTCGCCCGTGCCAATCGGCACGGTCGATTTGTTGATGATGATGAGCGGGGCGGTCATGCTGCGGGCGATGGATTCGGCTGCCGAGGCAACGTACTGCAAATCGGCTTCGCCGTTGACGCCGGAGGGCGTGCCGACGGCAATGAAAGCAAATTCAGTGCCGTTGAGCGCCTCTGCATAATCGGTAGTAAAAGCGAGCCGCCCGGCTTTGACGTTGCGGCGCACCAATTCTTCCAAGCCCGGCTCATAAATGGGCATGATGCCCTTTTTGAGATTTTCGATGCGCTGTTCGTTGACATCTAGCGCGATGACCTTGTTGCCCAGGTCAGAGAAACAGGCGCCGGTGACCAGTCCGACATAGCCGACGCCGACTACACAGATTTGTTTCATAAAGTATCCTCGTCAGTTGCTACAGATTTGTGGTTCTTCAGTTTTTTCGGGAATAATCCACCGATTTCACGGATTACGCAGATGGCTTTGAAAATCGGCAAAATCTGTGAAATCGATGGATAGATTCAGTCCAGCACTTCCATCAGGCAGCGTTGGATTTCTTCGTAAGAGGGAATGCCCGCTATACCAGGCCGTGTGACGGAAATGGCCGCCACCTGGTTGGCAAAACGGGCCGCTTCCCAGGGGTCGCGGGTGTTGAGCAGGCGCGCAAAGAAAGCCGCCGCAAAGACATCGCCCGCGCCAGTGGCGTCCACTTCTTGCACTTTGGGGGCGCGGAAACGGCGGCTATCGCCATTCCAAAAGACCCTGGCCCCGGCAATCCCCTCGGTGACGGCCAGCAGCCGCCCAGAGTGCGCATACTGTTCGATTAACTCTTCATCGCCGCCGACATCTTCTACGCTGAAAACGACTGCCCCGGCCCCTTCCAGCGCAGATTGAGACCCCTCCCAGGCGCGCGGGCGCACCAGCCCGTTTTCGTCCCAGGCGCGCATCCAGCCTTGGGGGGTGAGTCCGAGCAGCGAGGGGCGAAAGCCGGCGGGCAGCATGGCGTCCACTTCCTGCGCCACCGGGGCCAGGTGGATGATTTTGGCGCGCTGCCAGGCTTCGGGGACGATAGCGAAGTCTATTTTGGGGGCAACCCGGCGGATATACTGGGTGCGCCCCTGAAGAGCGTAGATGTTCTCGAAGGTCGTGCTATATTCCGCTTCGCCCGCTACAACGGGAATGTCCTCCAGCCCCTTGAGCGGAATTTCATTGCCGCGCATAGTAACAATGCCGGTTCGCAGACCAAGCGCGCGCGCGGTGAGCGCGGAATAAACCGCAGAACCGCCCAGGGCCGGGCCAGAGGGGGTCAGGTCAATTGTGATGTGGCCGATGACCAGGTAGTCCACCGGTTCAAGAGGTAGGAGGTGCAACATAGTGGGCGAATTATACTGCCAGTTTCCCCGCCGCGCGCGCCCGCTCCAGCACTTTTTGGGCATTTTTGAGCAGCGGCAGGTCTATCATCTTGCCGTCCAGTTCATATGCGCCTTTGCCTTCGCTCTGATGCGCCTCGAAGGTCTGCACCACGCGCCGGGCGTAGGCAATCGCTTCGTCGGAGGGGGTAAACGCGGCTTGGACCGGCTCGACCTGCGCCGGGTGAATCACCTGCTTGCCCGAAAAGCCCAGTTTCGCGCCAACTTCCGCCTCGGCGCGGACAATTTCGGGGTTGCGAAAGTCAATCGTCACGATGTCGATGGCCTGCAAATCGAAGGCGGCGCAGGCGGTGACAACCGCCAGCCGGGCATAGAGCAGTTCGGTGGCTTCGGGGGTGCGGGTTGCGCCCACGCTGGCAGCAAAATCCTCGCCGCCGAAGATGATGGCTTCGAGGCGCTTATCAGCCCCGGCGATTTCTTTCAGGTTCAGGATGCCCCTGGCGGTTTCGACCCCCACCAGCAGGCGGATTCCGCCCAGCGGCAGGCCGTGCGCCAGTTCGTAGGATTCGATTTCCCCGCTGACCCACTGCACCTGCGCAGCGGTTTCGACCTTCGGGACGACGATGGTATCGGGACGGGCAGTCAATGCCGCAGCCAGGTCATCCCGCTCGAAGCCGGAGCCAATGCCGTTGATGCGGATGCAGCGCTCAGCGCGGCCAAAGTCCAATTCACGCATGGCCTGGGCAATCACAGCGCGCGCTTCGGCTTTGCGGCTGAGGGCAGTGCCGTCTTCCAAATCCATGCAGATACAGTCCACGCCGAGCGTGGTGGCTTTTTCGATTTTGCGCCGGTCGTCGCCGGGCATGTATAAAAGGGCGCGTCGTGAGTGCATAGGAGATTTTTGATTTCAGATTTTGGATTGATAACTGATAACTGTCCACTGCTAACTGTTTTCAAGACGAGGGGCGTTTGAGGAAGAGGACGGTGCGCTCGAATTCTATCACGACCGTGCCATCGGGCTTTTTGCCCCAGTGTTTGAGCCGGACGACGCCCACCTCAGGCCGCGATTTGGATTCGCGCTTTTCGAGCACTTCGGTCTCGGCGTAAATCGTATCGCCGTGAAAGGTGGGATTGGGGCTGACGACTTTATCGTAGCCGACGGTGGCGAGAATCGTGCCTTCCGTCAGGTCGGGGACGCTCAGGCCGGTCACCAGGCCGAGGATGAAAATGCCGTTGACAATCCGCTGGCCAAACTGGGTTTTGGCAGAGAAATCTTCGTTGCAGTGCAGGGGCTGGGTGTTCATGGTCAGCATGGAGAACAGGACGTTATCCATCTCGGTCACGGTGCGGCCGTTGGCGTGCCGAATTTTCTGGCCGACTTCGAGGTCTTCGTAGAATTTTCCGGGCATGGGGACTCCTTGGCGCTCTGAGAATTTTCGTGATTCTAGTTTTTTGGACACGGAAGACGCGGAAAATACGGACGAACACGGAACAAACGGCACTCAAAAGCCGCAAAGACCGCCAGTTTTTTTGTTCTTTTTGCGCGCTTTGCGGCTTTGCATGAAAATCTTTACTCCTTGCTTTCCATTTCGACCAACAGTTCATCCTTCTCGACTGCCTGGCCGGGTTGCACTTTGAGCGATTTTATCGTCCCATTGAAGGGCGCGGTCACTTTGAGTTCCATTTTCATGGCTTCGACCACCACCAGCGTCTGGCCTTTGGAAACGGTCTCCCCTTGTGTTACCTGCACGGCGCGGATTTGTCCCGGCATGGGGGCAGTGAGCGCGCCTGCCGCGTGCTGCGCGTGCCCGCCGCGTTTGGCCGGGCCGGTCAATTGGGTCAAGACGAAGGTCTGGCCGTTGATTGTCACCCAGCGCTTGGGGCCATCGCTCGAAACATGGGCAGTGATAACGGATGGGGGAACGGATGGGGGAACGGATGGGGAAGCGGAGAAGCGGAGGTCGAGCCAGCCCTCGCCAGCGCGCAGGATTTCGACGGTATAGGTTTGGCCTTCGAGGGTAACGGTGACAATTTTGCCACTCTGCGCCAGGTCAAGTAAGTAAACACGCGTGTTGTGTTCGAGTTGGAGTTTCATGGCTTATTGCACCACTGGAGTTTAGAGTTTGTTTGAAACAAAACCCTTTTGTACGTAGATTTCACGAATTTACACGGAAAAAGCCGTTTTTGCGAGACACTTTCCGCGTGATTCCGTGAATTCCGCGCGTTCCGTGTACACGATTTGTGTTTTTCAGACCAAACTGACCCTATCTTTTATCTGAGTCTATCACCGATTTAGTTCCTGAATCCGCTCCTGCTCTTCCACGGGCTGAACGGGTCAGGCTCAGTCGGATTTTCAATTTTCGATTTTCGATTATCGCTTACCGACCCCGCCAGCGCCGCCGCAATCAGGGCTTCGATGGGGATTTCCGCCGGTTTCCAGTCGAACTCCGTCTCCACCCAGCGGGTGTGGATTTTGCCCTCGGCAAAGGCTGGGCGCGCCAGGATGGCTTGCAAAAAATCGAGGTTGCTGGTCACGCCATGCAGAACGGTCTCACGCAGCGCGGCGCGCATTCGGCGGATGGCGGCCTCGCGGTTTTCAGCGTGGGCGATAATCTTTGCCAAGAGCGGGTCATAAAAGCGGGTCACTTCCGAACCGGTCACTATCCCCGCATCAACCCGAATGCCTGGGCCGCGCGGTTCGATGAACTGCAAAATCCTGCCCGTGGAAGGCAAGAAGCCGCCCGCCGCGTCCTCGGCATACAGGCGGCACTCGATGGCATGTCCGCGCTGGGTCAGGTCGGTTTGCCGAAACGGGAACGGCTCGCCCGCCGCGGCGCGAATTTGCCATTGCGCCAAATCCAACCCGGTCACGGCCTCGGTCACGGGGTGTTCCACTTGCAGGCGGGTGTTCATTTCAAGGAAGAAGAAAGAGGAACGAGCGGGGTCGAAGATAAATTCGACCGTTCCGGCATTGAAATAGCCCACCGCGCGGGCTGCCGCCACCGCCGCCGCGCCCATCTGCTCGCGGATTTGTGGCGTCAGCAGCGGCGAGGGACTTTCTTCGATAATTTTCTGGTGGCGGCGCTGCACCGAGCATTCGCGCTCAAAGAGATGAACCAGGTTGCCGTGCCGGTCGCCAAAGACCTGGAACTCGATGTGATGGGCGTTTTCGATGTATTTTTCGAGGAGCAGGCGGTCATCGCCAAAGGCATTTTGGGATTCGCGCCGGGCAGAATCTAACGCTTCGGGCATTTCCCGCGCGGAACGAACCACTCTCATGCCTTTTCCGCCGCCCCCGGCAGCCGCCTTCACTAAAACAGGATACCCGATTCGTTCCGCCGCTGCGAGGAACTCGGCTTCACCCGAAAGATTCTCCGCCCCGGGAACGGTCGGCACGCCCGCCGCTTTCATCGTAATTTTGGATTGCGCCTTATCGCCCATCGCGCGGATGGCAGAAGCAGGCGGGCCAATGAAGGTTAATCCGGCGGATTCCACTGCTTCAGCGAAGGCCGCGTTTTCGGACAGGAAGCCGTAGCCAGGGTGGATGGCTTCCGCGCCGGTCGCTTTGGCAGCCTGGATGACCTTCGGGATGTTGAGATACGATTCTCGCGGCGGGGAATCCCCAATTTCCGCTGCATCATCGGCAAAACGGACGTGCGGCGCGTCTTTATCGGCGGTGGAGTACACGGCAACCGTGCCAATGCCCAGTTCGCGGCAGGCGCGCATGATGCGAATGGCAATTTCGCCCCGGTTGGCGATGAGGATTTTGCGAAACATTACAGTTCCACTCCCAGCAGGGGAATTTCCATCTCTTGCGGGGTCAGCCCGCCATGGTGGCCGTAGTAGTTTTGTTCAAACTTGCCCTTTTCGTACCACCAGACCGATTCGTAGCGATATGCCAAAATCACAAGATTCCCGACCCGGGCGCAGAAAGCGTCTGAAATTTCGGGCCCAAAGTAACCGGCGGCGATTAAATCTTCGGTTTTGACCACATCCGCTTTGCCTGCCAGGCCCCTGGCGAGCATTTCCTGGGCTTCGTCGAGCAGTTCATCCCGTACATACAGGAACATATCGCGGCATGAGCCGCCGGGGACGAGGTACTCGCCTTCGCGGTTGGTCTTCAGGAATTTTCCGATTTGTGGGAAGGCGCGGTTCAGGTAAATGGTAGTGGCCGGGTCAATTTCCGATTGGCCATGGTCGGCGGTCAGCAGGAGCAATGCTCGGCCTTTGGCGAGCGGCGCGGAGAAGAAATAGCGTTCCAGGGCGTACAGGAACAGGTCGATTTCGGCTTCCACCTGGCGCGAGGCCGGGCCGTAATCGTGGCTGACCGAGTCGATTTTGTCGTAGTAGAAAAAGTAGTAGTTCCTGCCGCGCGCTTCGTGGAGCGCCGTCGCAAGGTTGACCAGCATTTCTGCCGGGGATTTGAAGCCGCGCGCCGTTGCGCCCTCAAAGAGAATATTCGAGTAGGTGGAGGGGGTGTATTCGCGGTGCTGGAAGACAGCCGCGTTGACGCCCTGCGCCTTGAGTTTTTGGTACAACGTGCCGGTTGGGTAGAGTTTTTTGGGGTCGATGCCGGTTGCTTTGAGTTGGTCGCGCTCTGTCGCGCCGGAAAACGAAAACAGGAGCGGCACAATCATCGCGTCGAGTTGCGGCTCGTAGTAATTCCACTCGAACACCCCGCTCTGACCTACGCATTGACCCGTGTGAATGCAGGTCACATGCCCGGAAGTGGTGGAGGGGAATTGGGAGGTCCATTTGGCGGCCAGTCCGTGCCGGGTAAAGCGGCGCAGGGCCGGGTGTTCGGCAAACTTCTCGAAATGCCGCCAGCCAAAGCCATCAATGAAGCCCAAGATGACGTTATCGTACTCAGCCTGAAACGACTCGAGGGGCCGCTGTCCATTGAACAGGCTGGTGATGATGCCAGGCAGGCTGGCGAATCCGCCAAGGCCGTAGATGGGTTTTATAAAATCGGGGTGCATGGGGGGATTATATCAACACAGGCCCCGAACTCGCGTCTCTTTGCAACCGTTTCTGTCCAGATTCATTGCGACCGATAGGAAAAAATCGGCTCCGGCTCACCCAGAATGGGCAGTGGGCGGGTGACATGCACATCGACCAGGGCGGTGAGGGTGGCGGCCAGTTCGCGGGCGTTCCAAAAGAGCAGAGACATGCGGCGGTAGCGGTAATTATCAGCGACAACGCCCACCCCGTCAACACCGAGCATATTACACAGGTAGAGCGCGCGCGGCAGGTGGAAATCCTGGGTAACGAGGATGGCTTGCTCGACGCCGAAAATCTCGCGGGCGCGGTAACACGAGTCATACGTGCGGCGTCCGGCATAATCGAGAACAATGTCTTCGTCGGGGATTCCAAGCGAGAGGGCATAAGCGCGCATGGCGGCGGGTTCGTTGTAGTCCAGGGTGCTGTTATCGCCGGTCATCAAAAGTTTTTCGACCTTCCCTGCGAGATACAGGTTGGCGGCAGTTTGAATGCGGTCACGCAATACAACAGATGCATCACCATTGCGGGTGAGACCAGCGCCAAACACAATCGCCACTGGCCTGGCAGGGACTTCGGCTTCGCTGTAAGTGCGCGCCCAACCCACCAGCCCGGTGAGCAGCCGCGAGAGGACGAGAATCCCTACCCCGCCCAACGTCAGATAAAAGACGAGCCGCGCAAAGGTTTTGAACAGTTTTCTGAGCATGGGCGGCATTGTACCAAAAACAACGCCGGATTTCTCCGGCGTTAAGGAAACGCATATCTTTCGCAGGGCAAGCGTCAGGTGAGCCGCTTGCGTACCTCGGCGCTCAGGAAGTCCATCGCCATAACGACGATGACGATGGCCCAGATGGCCGTGCCAGCCTTGCTATACTCGAAACCGTTGATGCGCTGGCTCAGGTAATAGCCGATACCGCCGCCGCCCACAAAGCCGATGATGGTCGAGATGCGGACGTTGATGTCCCAATGATAGATAATGTACGAGACGAAATCAGGGACGATTTGCGGAACAACACCATACACAACGATTTGTAAGCGGTTAGCACCTGTGGCTTGCAGCGCTTCGATGGGACCCTGGTCGATGTTTTCGACGGCTTCCGAAAACAGTTTTCCAAGCGAGGCGACTGTCACAACGCTGAGCGCCAGGAAACCCGGAAACGCGCCAAAACTCAGCCAGAAGCCAAAGACGGTCGCCATGACCAGCGGGTCGTAGGAACGCAGCAGGTTGAATACCGAACGGGTAATATAGTATACGGTCGTTCCTACTACTCCGCGCTTGATGATATTACTGGCCGCCAGGAAGGAAAGTGGGGCGGCTACAATCGTTGCCAGGGTGGTGGAGAGCAAGGCCATGAAAATGGTCACGAACATGGCCGCCAAGACATCATGTACTGCTTCGCTGGGTTTGAAAGGTCCCACCGGCGTAAGGGCATCCACCTCGAGTCTGGCGGCGACATTATCCACCGAAGCGGCAATGGGGCGCGCTTCCATATCAACTTTGAAATAACCATCGGCATTACTCTGGGCGCGGATGGCGGTCATGACGCGCTCGCCGGGCAGCTTCCAGCGCACGATGATTTCGGAATCAGGTTCGAGTTCGTACCCTTCCAGAGTGAATTTCTCTTTTTCGGCGGCGCAATTGACGCTTGGGACGAGGCGCGGGCCGCTGTCTGGAATTTCAGACTCAGGGGCAGAGCCGCAGGGAATCGGGAAGGCGATGCTGACTGTTGAGGTGGTTGTATCACGGGTAACGACATCGGGCGTAAGGAAGGCCAGGACGATGTTACGGCCTTTGGGCAGGTCACGTACCAGGCGCGGGAAATCCACCCCGGTCACATTCCATGAAATACCAAGCGCCACAAATACCAGCGCGATAATCAGTGTATTGCGAACGATTTTTCCAACCGAAAGGCGGGTATCCATTTCACACCAGCCTTTCGCGGATTTTTGCGCTGATATAGTCCATTGCAGTGACGATGACGGCGATGGTGATAAACACTGCGCTGACGCCTTGCATGTTATTGACGCGAATTAATTCGATGAGCAAGAAACCCAGACCGCCGCCGCCCACAAAACCGACAATGGTGGCAGAGCGGACGTTGATATCCCAGCGGTAGATAGTAAAAGCCGTAAAGGGTGGGATAATTTGCGGGATAACGGCGTAGCGCACCGTCTGGAGCCAGTTGGCGCCTGTGGCGCGCACGGCTTCGATGGGGCCGGGGTCGATTCCTTCGATAACTTCTGAGTATAGTTTGGCAAGCGCGGCAATCGAATGCAGGGCCAGGGCCAGGGCGCCTGCAAAAGTCCCCAGGCCGACGATGACGACAAACACAATGGCGATAATCAATGACTCAATCGAACGTAAGATGTTGAGCAGGGTACGAACGATGAAATAAATTGCATACGTCACGGGGTTGCCGCTCATCAGGTTGTGCGCCGCCAGGAAACTAATGGGGATGGCAAAGATAACTGCCAGCACCGTGGCAATGAGCGCCATGCCAACCGTCGCAAGCGCGCCATGCGCCACTTCGCCGCCAATATACGAGAGTTCAATTCCCCCTAATGGCCGATACTGATAGACAACAACGCGATGATTTTGCGGCAGGGTTGGGTCAGGGGCCGCTACCAGGGCGGTGCGCGGAACGCGAATGGTGGTTGTCAGCGCCCCGGTTTCATCGGTCTGCATCTTGAGCATGGCATCTTCGTTGCCGCCGAGCATGAGCGCGTTGCCAATGGGCGTATTCCAGACAATTTCTGTTTCGGTATTGGGCCACAGACCAGTCACGTTCACGATCATTGTTTCGCCAACGCGGCCACAATCGGGCATGACCATTGCCGTTTTCCCATCCGCTTCGCGGCGCGCCTGGGCCGGCTGCGGCGAGCAAGGCACTTCTACCGGGACGTACATACTGTTAACTTCGCGGCGCGGCTGGATGAAATCGGGCCGCAGCATGGGACGCAGGATTTGCAAGGCGCGGTTGGCGTCCGCGGCGGCAAAATCGATGCCGACCACCTGCCAGCCGATGGTATAGGCTGCCGCCATAGCAACCACAACGGGAATTAGAATGGAGCGCGCGCGGCCTTGTCTGGCCAGGGTAAAGGCATCCCAGACATTCCAGAGTTGGATTACAACCGGAACAAAGTACCAGAGCGGGTCGCCATACCAAAGCACCATTCCGGCAGCAACCAGCGCTCCAATCAAAATGGACGCGCCCCGGTAGCGTTGCCCGGCGTAGACCTGCCCCAGGCCAGGAATCGCCAGCGAGAGCAGGGCCGCCAAAAGGGGAGAACGTTTTATCTCCATGCAGGCCTCACATCGACGCGGCGCGAACTTCCTGCGCTTCTTCGCCGTAGATTTCTTTGAATTTGGCGCGGTCGATTTCCTGGGCTGTCCCTTCAAATACCTTGACGCCGTCCTTGAGCGCCACCACGCGCGTAGCATAGCGATGCACCAGGTCAAGGAAGTGCAGGGAGCAGATCACTGTAATCCCTTCCTTGTTCAAGACTTCGAGATATTGCAAAATCGAATGGGACAGCACCGGGTCCAGGCTGGCAACGGGTTCGTCGGCCAGGATGATTTTTGGCTCCTGCATCAGAGCCCGGGCAATCCCCACCCGCTGCTGCTGGCCGCCCGAAAGGGCATCTGCGCGGTTATAGGCTTTATCGGCAATCCCCACCCGTTCCAGTGCCTTGATTGCGCGCTCCTTTTCGGCCTGCGGCCAGATTCCAAGCAGGCTCAGCCAGGGGTTGGCGTATCCCAGCCGCCCTGAAAGGACGTTGGTCAGCACGCTGGAGCGTTTGACCAGGTTGAACTGCTGGAAAACCATGCCAATATTGCGGCGGATATGGCGCAGTTCTGTCGGGTTGGCGGCAGTGATGTCGGTATCATCCCAATAGATTTTGCCTTCTGTCGGGTCAATCAGCCGGTTGATACAGCGTAACAGGGTTGATTTGCCCGAACCGGAGAGGCCAATGACCACCATGAATTCGCCATCTGGCACGTTGAACGTCACATCCTTGAGCGCCTGCGTGCCGGTCGGATATGTTTTGGAGAGGTGTTCGATACGAAGCATGCTGCCATCCTCAATCTGGAATTTGATTCAAAACGTGAGATGTAAGACGTAAAAATCATTCCACATCTTACATCTCGCGCCTTGCAAAAGGCAAAAAAGGAGAGGGAGAACAAAAGCCCTCCCTCTCCAGGTTGTTCAGGATTTACTTGAACAGAGTCGTCGGGTCGACGCCGGAAGCCTCGAGGTAGACGCGGAACTCATCATAGAAGGTATCATCCACGACTTCGAGACCCTGGATGCTGTAGCCACCATTTTTGAGCAGTGTTTTGCCTTCTTCGGTCGCAGCCATTTCAAGAAGGGCCTTGGTTACTTTCTCGCGCAGTTCAGCGGGAACAGTCGTCGCAAAGGAAACATTGTCGTTCGGGATGAACGGCTCAGTGACATAGATGATCACGACTTTGTCATTGACATCCGGGAAGTCAGCGGTCACATTGGCGCGGGCATCGATGAAAGTCGCGCCGAAGTGGCAGATTTCACCTTTGGGACTGAGATAGACCGATTTGATAACGGTCGGATGTCCCTGCACCCAGGCGCCAGCCGGGGTCTTGATTCCGAGGTTTTTCAAGATACCCGACGGGATGATGTAACCGGAAGCCGAAAGCGGGTCGGTCCAGCAGGGTTTTTTGCCCTCGAACTGAGACAGAGCCGTCTTGGCGTCGGCAGTCGTCTGGCCGGTGGCCGGGTCATAATACGAAGTGAAACCGCTTTCGACATTCGCTACAAACTGCACGCCATAGTGGTTGGAACCGTTGCGGATGGTCGAAAGAGCGACATCGGCAAAGCCCTTGCCGTGGGCCACGATGTACTGCACCGGGGCCAGCCAGCCAATGTGCGCGTTGCCGGCGCCCATGGCTTCAATCATCGCGGCATAATTGGTTGGGACAACGGTCGTGATGGTCAGGCCGGTCATCTTGCTCAGCTCTTCGGCAATCGCCGCGCCGCCGGTTTGCAGTTCCTGGGTGGTGGCAGAAGGAGCCAGCGCCATGATAAGCGGGTTTTCAGGCGTGCCGAGCTGGGGAACCGGGGTGGGCGGCACTTCGGTTGGCTTGGGAGCCTCGGTGGGTTTGGGAGCTTCCGTCGGCTTAGGCGCCTCGGTGGGGGGTACGGGCGTGGCAGCCGGGCCGCAAGCGGCCAGCACCATAGAGGCCAGAGCCAGTACAGCAAACAACAGGTACAGCGAGCGTTTCATGTTTTTTCTTCTCCTCTTGAATATCGTCCCTGCGCAGCGCAGGTTTGCAGTTTTGATAATACTGCCTTTTTTGGGATAAAGCAAGGTTATTAGTATTACAGCGCAAAGTTCAGCAAGCAAGTTAGCCTGAAAAAGAAGGCATGGTATCTTTCCCCAACCACCAGCCAAGTGAGGCTGTAATACTAAAGAGAGAAAGAAATGGCAAAAAACAACGCGCCGGTCTTAATGCCCTGACGGGCATTTTTTGATTCTGACTTACAAAGGGAATTTTAAGCACTCCCGCCTTCCGCAAGTCTTAATGCCCTGACGGGCATTTTTTGATTCTGACTGACAATTGCCGCCGCGACATCAATCGCAATCGATAACGGTCTTAATGCCCTGACGGGCATTTTTTGATTCTGACACCCTATCGGGCGATTATCCCGCTCCACCAGCAGGGCGTCTTAATGCCCTGACGGGCATTTTTTGATTCTGACAAGACGGCGGATGTGCCAACCGGAAAACCGGTCGGTAAGTCTTAATGCCCTGACGGGCATTTTTTGATTCTGACGTTTCTCTGTATCGCGTTGGAGATTATGTAATCTCCAATTAGTCTTAATGCCCTGACGGGCATTTTTTGATTCTGACCAACAACAGCGAGTCAGACAACGCCTATCATGATATTGGGTCTTAATGCCCTGACGGGCATTTTTTGATTCTGACACTTGGTCGGCGGGGGAAACACGGACGGCCCGGCAGTCTTAATGCCCTGACGGGCATTTTTTGATTCTGACCCGCTACGACAATGGCGAGTGGACGAACATTAGGGACATAGTGTCTTAATGCCCTGACGGGCATTTTTTGATTCTGACCGTTACTCGGCGCTTGGTGCGTACTTCCTCGTATGCTTGGCGTCTTAATGCCCTGACGGGCATTTTTTGATTCTGACGGAAGAGCAGGACGCCGAAACCATAAAAAGGCTCTTGGGTCTTAATGCCCTGACGGGCATTTTTTGATTCTGACGATAGTATGGGAGGTACACTACCTCCCGGCGCCTAGTCTTAATGCCCTGACGGGCATTTTTTGATTCTGACTTAACACAGTATCGCTAGTTTGCTCAATGTTCGATGTCCGTCTTAATGCCCTGACGGGCATTTTTTGATTCTGACAGACGGCGCAAAGATGGATGATGGGCCGCAAATCGGTCTTAATGCCCTGACGGGCATTTTTTGATTCTGACCCGGGGTACGGCTCACGTTATACTGCCTGGTGCGGCTTGCACGTCTTAATGCCCTGACGGGCATTTTTTGATTCTGACTAGAGCCAAGCAACAAGAAAAATTCCGCCCGCATCCTACGTCTTAATGCCCTGACGGGCATTTTTTGATTCTGACTGTCGTCTGCTGGTGGCGCGGGATAAGCACCAGTTAGGGTGCGTCTTAATGCCCTGACGGGCATTTTTTGATTCTGACGAAAGTAAGAATTTCAGGGCGGCTTACGAAGGAAAAGCCGGTCTTAATGCCCTGACGGGCATTTTTTGATTCTGACGACTCTCTGCGAAAAATCAAGTAGTATAAATGTGCCGGTCTTAATGCCCTGACGGGCATTTTTTGATTCTGACGATATTATGCCACGTTTGCAGCATTTCTGATAGCGCAAGCGCAAAAGGGTCTTAATGCCCTGACGGGCATTTTTTGATTCTGACCATGCGATTTCGTTACCATTGGGGATATCCCCAATAGGTCTTAATGCCCTGACGGGCATTTTTTGATTCTGACAGAATAACTACGCGCTCCGCTTCGAGACCTTTCGCTTTATGTCTTAATGCCCTGACGGGCATTTTTTGATTCTGACGAAAATAATCAAATCATCATGACAACCTCTCCCATTATCGAGTCTTAATGCCCTGACGGGCATTTTTTGATTCTGACGAATAATTTCAATTCCTGATTACAGGATTAAGGATTAAGTCTTAATGCCCTGACGGGCATTTTTTGATTCTGACTGAATACAGCATTGTTATGGGAAATCGTGCGGAAAAAATGAGTCTTAATGCCCTGACGGGCATTTTTTGATTCTGACATTTTCAAACATTCAAAAAAGGATAATCTAATGAAACGTCTTAATGCCCTGACGGGCATTTTTTGATTCTGACCGTTTGTGCATACTGCAAAGAAGTCTTTTGGAAAATAAGTCTTAATGCCCTGACGGGCATTTTTTGATTCTGACAAAGATGTAATCGCTCGCGATTATTCCTTCGAGAACATGTCTTAATGCCCTGACGGGCATTTTTTGATTCTGACATGGAGACGGTGGGCATATAGTCCCTGGCAACAAGGGTCTTAATGCCCTGACGGGCATTTTTTGATTCTGACCAAAGAGCCGGTGAGCGATGATGACCTGGCTTTTTTGTCTTAATGCCCTGACGGGCATTTTTTGATTCTGACTTACCCCTTCGCTTACATTGGCTTGCGCGTGCAAGAAAGTCTTAATGCCCTGACGGGCATTTTTTGATTCTGACACAAAAATGGTGAAATTAATCTTTTTTCTTCACAGCGTCTTAATGCCCTGACGGGCATTTTTTGATTCTGACAAAAGAATAAGTGTGGCAAAAACAGGATATTCAGGATATTCTGTCTTAATGCCCTGACGGGCATTTTTTGATTCTGACGGGGATTCGTCCGCTCCAAAAACTTAATCTACACTTCGTCTTAATGCCCTGACGGGCATTTTTTGATTCTGACAAGATGGAAAGTTTGAGTCATTTGCTATGTATAATCGCGTCTTAATGCCCTGACGGGCATTTTTTGATTCTGACCCGTCAACCTGTTGGCGGGTAAGAAACGCATCCTGGTGCGTCTTAATGCCCTGACGGGCATTTTTTGATTCTGACGAACTCGCCGCGAAAACGCGAACCGGCAATCATCGCGCCCAGGTCTTAATGCCCTGACGGGCATTTTTTGATTCTGACCCTTCTTTTCCCTGTCAAAAACAGGCTTTCTTTCTTGTGTTTTGGAGGGTCAGCGTGCCCCTATTTTACATTAACCTTCGAGAAGAGCCAATCTTTTTGCCCAAAACGAAATGAAGAGCGCGCTCTGCGTACCCCCCCGCCCAAACCGGCCTTTAGCAGCCAAAAGCGGCAGGGGGGTACGCAAAAAAGCAAAGGCTAATCTTCCTTCTTGGCTTCCATTTCCTTCTTGTGCGCTTCTACAATCGGCTGGGCCAGGTGCTGTGGCACAATGTCGTAGTGGTCGAATTCCATCGTGAAGTGGCCGCGTCCGCCGGTCAGCGAGCGCAGTTGGGTAGTATAGCGCAGCATTTCGGCCAGCGGGACATGCGCAATGATGGTGGTGTTGCCGCGCTCGGCCTCGGTGCCTTGCACGCGTCCACGCCGGGTATTCAAGTCGCCCATAATGTCGCCCATGTTCGCATCGGGGACGGTGACGCGCACGGCCATAATCGGCTCGAACAAGACCGGCCCGGCATCTTGCACGGCCAGTTTGAAGGCTTCGCGTCCGGCGGTTTCAAAGGCCACCGGCTTGCTGTCCACCGGGTGTTCTTTACCGTCATAGACGATGACTTTGACGTTGCTCATGGGGTAACCAGCAAACACGCCCTGTTCCATTGCCGCGCGAATGCCTTTTTCAATCGGCGGCAGGTAAGAGCGCGAAAGGTTCATGCCCACCAACTCATCGGTGAACTCGAACTCGCCATCGGGATAGGGTTCAATGCGCAGGTGGACTTCGCCAAATTGGCCGGAGCCGCCGGTCTGCTTCTTGTGGCGGTACTGCGCCGAAGCCTTGCGGGTGATGCCTTCGCGGTAGGGCACTTTCGGCTCCGCCGTTGTTAGCCCAACCTGGAACTTGGCCTGAGCGCGGTTGATAACCACGTCAATATGCTGGTCGCCCATGCCTTGCAGAATGGTTTGCCCGGTAGCGGGTTCGTTGTACCACGAAAGCGTCATATCTTCTTCGCACAGACGGGTGAGGGTGGGCGAAATTTTGGCGGCGTCGGCCTGGGTCTTGGGCTGGATGGCAACGCGATAAAGCGCGCGCGGGTAATTGGGGATAGGAACCGTGACAGGATGACTCTTGTCGCACAGCGTATCGCCGGTAGCGGTCACGCTCAACTTGGTTACGCAGGCAATATCGCCGGCATGAGCCACCTTAATGGGCAGGGCTTCTTTGCCGCGCTGAACGTGCAGGCCAGCCATGCGCTCGTCGACGCTTTTGGTCTGATTCCACAGGTGAACGTCATTGGCAACGCTCCCCGAAAGGATTTTGAAGTAGGTCATCTTGCCCACGAACGGGTCGGCGGTGGTCTTCCACACATATAAGGCCACCGGCCCAGCATTGCTGGCAGATAACTTCTCTTCACCGCCTTTGCCCTCCACCACGACTTCGGGACGCTGGGCCGGGTTGGGCATCAGGTCGATGATAGCGTTCAAGAGCGGCCCAACGCCTTTCGCGTGTCCGGCGGCAGAAACAAAGACAGGAATAAAAGCCCCATTTTGCACGATGGCCTTCAGCCCTTTCAGGATTTCCTCCTGGCTGAGTTCCCCGTCTTCGAAGTATTTTTCCATCAGGGCGTCATCACCCTCGGCGGCGGCTTCCATCAGCGCGGTGCGGGCTTCCTCGGCGGCGGCTTTGTACTCCGCCGGAATTTCTTTGGCGGTTTTGCCGTCGCCTTCGTAGGCTTTCATCGTCACCAGGTCAATCACGCCGTGAAACTCGAGCTTCTCGCCGAGCGGCAGCTGCACCTTAATCAGGCGCGCTCCGGCAGCCTGGGCGTATCCTTCCACCGATTGGTAGGCTTTTTCGAAGTTGGCGTTTTCGCGATCCATCTTATTGATGACCACGAAGCGCGGCAGTTTGAACTGGTCGCAGTAATTCCAAGCCAGTTCAGTGCCGACTTCCATGCCAGCCACCGAATCGACCAGGATAAGCGCTCCATCGGCTACGCTCAGGGCTGAAATCATTTCGCCGATGAAGTCGGTAAAGCCGGGCGCATCCAGCACGTTGATTTTATGGTCACGATATTCTACGGGAATGACGCTGGTGTACAGGGAAATCTTGCGGCGAATTTCTTCTTCATCATAGTCGGAGATGGTTGTGCCGTCGTCCGTCTTTCCCAGGCGAGTGGTAGCCCCTGTAAAATGAAGAAAAGCCTCCGCCATCATCGTCTTCCCGGCGCCGCCGTGCGCAACCAGGGCGATATTGCGGAGGTACTCGGTGGTGTACTCTTTCATGGAGACTTACTCCTCGTATTAAAGATTGGAAAAAATAGCAGCGGGCTGAATTTTAAGAGAAGTCTGCCCAATTGTCAAAGCGAAGTGAACGCAATTGTACCTTTTTTCTTGCGCGTTAAGTCACGAGTTTAGATTCTGGCGAAAAGTTCAATCTTGCTATCTGTTTTCAGCGACTGCTTGTGCTACAATCACATCATTAGACCCCTCGTCTGTATCTGGAATATTCTTATGGATATTTTCCGCCGCCTGTCGTTTCTCTTCTCCTACCTTCGCCGCCCGCCATGGGATAGCGGCGTGACCCCTCCAGAACTGTACTCCTTTCTAGAAGGCAGGCCGCCGGGGCGGGCCATAGACCTGGGCTGCGGCACCGGCACAAATACAATTACTTTGGCATCCTTCGGCTGGCAGGCGACGGGCGTTGATTTTATCCCGGCGGCAATTAAGCAAGCACGTCGCAAAGCCAGGCAGGCCGGCGTGACCGCCGATTTCGTCTTGGGGGACGTAACCCGGCTCGACCGCTTCAGCGGTCCGTATGATTTGGCGCTCGACATTGGCTGCTTCCACAGTCTATCCGAAAAAGGGAAAAAGGAATACATCCGTCAGATTGACCGCTTGCTTGCCCCAGGCGGAATCTGGTTCTTATACGGGTTCCTGACCGAATTTTCCCCGCCGGGAATCTTTCCCTCTGATATCGATGCGATTCGCGGCCTGTTTCGCATGACTTCCTATAAAGAAGGTTTCGACCACGGGAAGCGGGCCTCGGCCTATTTCACCTTTCAAAAAACCTGACCGATGCGCGTCCTTTTCCTGTTTCTGGATGGAGTCGGGCTGGGACTTGACGACCCAGCCCTGAACCCCTTCGCGCGCGCCGACCTGCCGAATTTGACCCACCTGTTGGATGGGCGCAGGCTGCTGGCTGATTCCGCCCCGTTCCAAAACGGGCGCGCCACGCTCCTGGCGTTGGATGCCTGCCTGGGCGTCCCTGGCCTGCCCCAGTCGGCCACTGGGCAGGCAGTTTTATTGACCGGGCGCAATATCCCCGCCGAAATAGGCTATCACTATGGCCCGAAGCCCGATAAAGCCACCGCCGCCGCGCTGGAGGATGGCGGGATTTTTGGCGTTCTTGCCCGGTCTGGCAGGCGTGCCGCGCTTCTCAACGCCTATCCGGCGGGTTACTTTCAGGGCATTCGCTCTGGCAGACGGTTGTATTCCTCCATCCCCCTGGCGGTAACAAAGGCCGGGCTGACCCTGCGCAGCGCGGACGATTTGATGGCGGGCAAAGCCATCAGCGCAGATTTTACCGGGCAGGGTTGGCATGAGCGGCTGGGGCATTCCGAAACCCCGCTGCTTTCGCCGCCGGAGGCTGGTAAGCGCCTGGCTGAGTTATCGGCTGGCCTGGACTTTGCCTTCTTCGAGTACTGGCTGACCGATTACGCCGGTCACGGGCAGGAAATGAACGCGGCGGTGCGCTTGCTGGAGCAGTTCGACGCCGTCTTGGGCGGCCTGCTCTCAGCCTGGGACGATGAGAATGGCCTGGTGCTGCTTACATCTGACCACGGCAACCTGGAAGACCTTTCTACGCGGCGGCACACTGCCAGCCCGGTTCCGCTGCTTCTGGTGGGGAACGCCCCGGCGCGAGAAAAGTTCTCAACGGTGAATGACCTGACCGGCATCACTCCGACAATTCTAAAAATCCTTCTGTAGCGCGAATTGTCGATTCGCGCTGCATTAACGCCGCGTATGAATAAACTAGAAAAATATCATAAATATTGACTTTTTTAGTCCGATTTGCTATAATCCCTGCGAAACAAAAAACATTCTAACCCCAGGCGCAACGCCGAAAAAGTAAAAATCTCAGGAGCAGTTATGTCACAACTGGAAATCAAGAACCTGCATGTCGGTATCGACGGCAAGGAAATCGTCAAAGGGCTCAGCCTGACCATCAACCCAGGCGAAATCCACGCCATTATGGGGCCAAATGGCACGGGCAAATCCACCCTTTCTTACGCATTGATGGGACACCCGCTTTACGAAGTGACCGAGGGCGAGGTTTGGTTTAAGGGTCAGAATATCCTTGAGTTGGAGCCAGACGAACGCTCGCGGCTGGGCATTTTCCTGGCCTTCCAGTATCCGGTCGCCATCCCGGGCGTGACGGTAGCAAACTTCTTGCGCTCGGCCATCAATGCCCGCCGCCGGGCCGAAAATCCTGAAGACAAGGGCATCCCTATCCCTGAGTTCCGAAAAATGCTTAAGAGTAAGATGGAAATGCTCAAGATGGACCAGGCTTTTGCCGGGCGTTACCTGAATGACGGTTTTTCGGGCGGCGAGAAGAAGCGCGCCGAAATTTTGCAGATGGCCGTGCTCCAGCCAAACATTGCCATTCTCGATGAGACCGACTCGGGCCTCGATATCGACGCTCTGCGGATTGTCTCGGATGGCGTCAATGCCCTGATGAGCAATGAGATGGGCGTGCTGGTGATTACCCACTACCAGCGCCTGCTCAACTATATCAAGCCCCACTTTGTCCATGTCATGATGGATGGCCGCATCGTCGAGAGCGGCGGCCCCGACCTGGCCCTGCATCTCGAAGAACACGGTTACGATTGGATTCGTGAAAAAGTCGAAGAAGCCGCCTGAAAATTTTACTGGTACCTGGAGTTTACTATGAGCGAAGATGCCCAGATTCTTGCAGAAATTGGCGAGTACAAATACGGTTTTCGTGACCGTGATGACTATTACACCTTCAAATCCCGCAAGGGACTCGATCGTGAAATCGTCGAGCAGATTTCTTACATGAAAGGCGAACCCCAGTGGATGCTGGAGTTCCGCCTGAAAGCGCTCGACCACTTCCTCAAACGCCCCATGCCCAACTGGGGGCCAGCGTTGAAGGAACTCGACCTCGATGATATTTACTACTACGTCAAACCGACTGAAAAACAGGAAAAATCGTGGGATGACGTGCCGGATGACATTAAGCGCACCTTCGACCGGCTGGGTATCCCTGAAGCAGAGCGCAAGTTCCTGGCTGGGGTTGGCGCGCAGTACGAGTCGGAGATGGTCTACCATTCCATACAGGAACACCTCGAAAAGCAAGGCGTGATTTTCCTGTCCATCGAAGACGGCCTGAAGCAGCACCCCGATTTGTTCCGCGAATACTTCGGGACGGTTGTCCCCATCGAAGACAACAAATTCGCCGCGCTCAACTCGGCGGTCTGGTCGGGCGGTTCGTTCGTCTATGTGCCAAAAGGCGTCAAGGTCGATTTGCCGCTTCAGGCTTACTTCCGCCTGAACACCGCTAACGTTGGGCAGTTCGAGCGCACGCTGATTATCGTGGACGAAGGCGCGCAGGTACATTATGTAGAGGGCTGCACAGCGCCCCAATACACCACCGATTCCTTCCACAGCGGCGTCATCGAAATCATCGTTAAGAAGGGCGCGCGTTCGCGCTATAGCACCATCCAGAACTGGAGCACCAACGTTTACAACCTCGTCACCCAGCGCGCCAAGGTCTTTGAAAACGCCACCCATGAATGGGTGGATGCCAACCTGGGCAGCAAGGTGACCATGAAATATCCGTCCTGCTACCTGATGGAACCCGGCGCGCATGGCGAAATGCTTTCGATGGCCTTTGCCGGGCCAGGCCAGATTCAGGACGCTGGCTCCAAAATGGTGCATTTCGCGCCGGGAACCACCAGCAAAATCACCTCCAAATCTATCAGCAAGGCTGGCGGACGGGCTTCGTATCGCGGCCTGCTCAAGGTTTATAAAGGCGCCAAGGGCGTCAAATCCAACGTGGTCTGCGACGCGCTGCTGCTCGACCCGCAATCGCGTTCAGATACATACCCTTACATCGAAATCGACGAAGACGATGTGACGATTGGTCACGAGGCTTCGGTCTCTAAGGTTGGCGAGGAGCAACTCTTTTACCTGATGTCGCGCGGCCTGAGCGAAGAAGAAGCCACCACGATGGTCGTCTCTGGCTTCATCGAGCCGCTCGTTAAGGAACTGCCAATGGAATACGCTGTCGAAATGAACCGCCTCATCCAGTTGCAGATGGAAGGGAGCATTGGCTGATATGGAAGAAAAACCAAAGGTCGTTGTTTCCTCCCGCTCCCGCCGCCCCGATGCCGCCGCGAAAGAATTTTCCTTTTCTCAGGCTGATGCGCGGATGGATGGCGCGCTGAACGAATACCGCGCCCGCGCCTGGAACGAATTCAAGAAAGTTAATCTGCCCGACACCTCGCTGGAGGCCTGGCGGCGCACCGATATTCACCAGATCCCGGCTGACAGGTTTACCTTCCCCAAACCGGGCGCGTATGAAGACCTGCCGCCGGTGCGTGAAGATTTGCTGCGCCCCCTGGCCGATGGACAGCACGGCGGACAAATCCTGCTGCTGCCCGGCGGCGCGACGGTTGATTTGGATGAAAAACTCGCCGCGCAAGGCGTCATCTTTACCGACCTGCTGACCGCCGAGCGCGAACACCCCGACCTGGTTGCCCGTCTGATTGGGCGCGTGGTCAACCCCGAAGAAGGCAAGTTTGCCGCCCTGGCGGGCGCATTTGCCCAAAATGGCGTTGTGCTGTACGTCCCAAAAGGACTCCAGGTTGAGGCCCCGCTCCACAGCATCCTGTGGGGGCCGGGCGGGTTTGCGCACATCTCGCACCTGCTTGTCCTGGTAGATGAAGGCGCTTCGGTGACGTACATCCATGAGGCCGCCTCGCCCGACGAACCCGGCGCCGATACCATGCACGCCGGAATTGTCGAAATTCAGGTATTGCAAGGCGCTAACTTGCGCTTTGTGGAACTGCAATCGTGGGGCCGCCATGTATGGAATTTCAGCCACGAGCGCGCCCGCGTCGAGCGCGACGCCCAACTGGACTGGATTTTCGGCGCAATTGGCTCACGCCTCACCAAGAACTTCTCTGAACTGGACCTGGCCGGTCAGGGCGCGCAGGGCCGCATGTCGGGCTTTTACTTCACCGACGGAAACCAGCACCTCGACCACGATACCCAGCAAAACCACCTCGCCCCCAACACCACCAGCGACCTTCTGTTCAAAGGCGCGTTAAAGGGCAAGAGCCGCTCGGTTTGGCAAGGCATGATTTACGTCGCCCCCGGCGCGCAGAAAACGGATGGCTACCAGGCCAACCGCAACCTCGTGCTAGATGAGCGCGCCCGCGCCGATAGCATCCCCGGCCTCGAAATCTGCGCCGATGATGTGCGCTGCACGCACGGCGCAACGGTCGGGAAACTGGAGCAGGAGCCGCTCTTTTACCTGAAATCGCGCGGCATTCCGCAGGCCGAGGCCGAAAAACTGGTTGTCGAAGGTTTCTTCGACCCCATCTTCCAGCGCATCCCCTTCGAAGGCGTGCGCGAGCGGTTTCAGCAGTACATTGCAGATAAAATGTCTGAATAGAATCGCCGTCAACGTCCCGCAGTTTTTTTTAGCGCGAATCGCGCCAAAGAACCTTTGGGATGATGACGTTTCGAGTGACCGCCGACGGCCGACTGCTGACCGCCCCTCCGGTCTGCTGTCTGCTTCGGCGGTTTTTATCATAATTGATTTGTCAGTTCGCGGAATTCATCCCGCGTTAGGGCGATTTCGCCGAAAATTTGCATTCCACTGCCAACTTAATGTAAAATACTATGATTTTTTGGTTTTCCTGGCAATTTTGAGTCTAAATAGAGTGAGGCAGTCTTATGAAACAACCTGTTCGTCCATCCGTCCTCCCAAAAACCGGTGAACTGAAGCCCAAGCGCAGCCTGCGTGGTGGTTCCGCTCCATATTCCTTCATGCGTTCTCCGGCGGCGCAATACGCCTTCGAGGTTGGCGATGTCGTCGAAGCCCTGTGTGACCATGAAAGGGGCAATGACCGCGTGCGCGGCTGGCTGAAGGGCATTGTCGTGCAAATCGACAACAAAATGGTCGCGGTGCAGTTTCGCTCCAACGTTTTCCTCACCGACGGCTGGATGGTTCCTGACCGCATCCTGTGGTATCCCACCAACTCCGACCAGATTCGCCCGGCCGGCACCGGCAAAAAGACTCCGCCGATTGTCAAAAAGAGTATTCCAAAAGACGATATTCCCGATTACTAGAAGCGTAGATACGGAAACAGAGAATCCCCATGACTTTTGATGTTGCCAAACTCCGCGCCGATTTTCCCATTCTCCAGCGCGAGGTGCGCCCTGGCGTGCCGCTGGTGTATCTGGATTCGACTGCTACGTCTCAAAAACCGTTGGCGGTCATTCGGGCAATGGATGATTATTATCGCCGCTCAAATGCGAATATTCATCGCGGCGTGCATACCCTGGCAGAGGAAGCGACCACCCTTTACGAGCAGGCGCGCGAGAAAATTGCCAAATTCATCAACGCGCCCGCCTCGAAGCAGGTCATTTACACCCGCAACACCACCGAATCCATTAACCTGGTGGCCTACAGTTGGGCGCGCGCTAATCTTAAGGCGGGTGATTTGGTCATCCTGACCGAGATGGAACATCACAGCAATCTGGTGCCCTGGCACATGCTGGAGATGGAACGCGGCATTCGGCTGGAGTTTATCCCCGTCACCGAAACCGGCCTGCTCGATCTGGAAGAGTACAAAAAACTGCTCGAACAAGGCCCCAAACTGGTCTCGTTTACGCACATGTCCAACGTCCTCGGCACCATCAACCCGGCGGGCGAAATCATCCGCCTGGCGCACCAGGCCGGGGCGTTGACGCTGGTCGATGGGGCGCAGTCCGTTCCCCATTTCGCGGTGGATGTGCAGGCGTTGGATGTTGACTTCCTGGCTTTTTCGGCGCATAAAATGTGCGGACCGACCGGCATTGGCGTGTTGTACGGCAAGGCCAGCCTGCTCGAGGCCATGCCTCCCTTCCTCGGCGGCGGCGACATGATTCGAGAAGTCAAACTACGCTCGTTCAAGCCAAACGCCCTGCCGCATAAGTTCGAGGCTGGCACGCCTGCCATCGCCGAGGCAGTCGGGTTTGGCGCAGCCTGCGATTATCTGACCTCGCTTGGCATGGAGAATATCGCCGCGCACGAACACGAGATAACGGAATATGCCCTGGAGCGGCTCGAAGAAATCCCAGGCGTGAAACTGTTTGGACCCGGAATAAAAGATAAAGGCGGGGTGGCCGCGTTCACACTCGAGGGGGTGCATCCTCACGATGTGGCCCAAATTCTGGACCAGGACGGCGTGGCCGTCCGCGCCGGTCATCATTGCGCCCAACCCCTGCACGAGAAATTCCACCTCCCCGCCACCTCGCGCGCCAGTTTCTATCTCTACTCCACCAAAGAAGAAGTGGATAGACTGGTCGATGGCATTTACAAAGTCAAGAAATATTTTGGCTAGCCCACCACTGAATACTGATTACTGAACACTGGTTACTGAAATGGACGACCTCTACCGCGAAGTCATCATCGAACACTACAAAAACCCCGGCTACCGGGGCTACCTTGACCCGCACGATTACGCCTTCGCCGATAGCAACCCGCTGTGCGGCGACCATATCGAGATTACCCTGCGCGTGGATGGCGAAAACAAAATCAGCGAAGCCGCCTTTCAAGGACATGGCTGCGCTATTTCGCAGGCCTCGGCCGATTTGCTGCTCGAATCCATCATCGGCAAGCCGCTTGAAGAAGTCAAACATCTCGATAAGCAATATGTCCTCGATATGCTCGGCCTCGACCTGGGCCCGGTGCGCCTGAAGTGCGCCCTGCTCTCGCTCAAAGTGCTTAAGGCTGGCGTATATGGACTGGGCGAAGCCCCCGACTCACTTGTGGAGTAACGCCTGTGTTCAATTACACCCACTTCGACGATTCTCAAGCAGAGTTTTACGAACTCGGCCCGGCTGACCTGCCCAACGGTGAGCGGTTGTTTGTCGAAATCGGCGATAAGCCGATTGTCGTGTTCAACATTGCCGGGCAGTATTTTGCGATTGGCGATGTCTGCACCCACGACGACGGCCCGCTCGGCGATGGCGACCTGGAAGGCTACAATATCGTCTGCCCCCGGCATGGCGCGGAATTCGACATTCGCACGGGCAAGGTGATGATGATGCCGGCTGTGGTAGACATTCCGGCCTACCCGGTGCGAATTCAGGATGGGAATTTATTCGTGGGAATTCCAAAAGAGTGACTGAGGCAGAACCGGCCCAAAGATTTTCAACAATCTTCGGGCCGGTTGCGTTTTACCAATCCCCAGCGTAGCCAATAAAATATGGTCTGGTGAGCGTCTCCGTTCGCGCCCGGCGCAGTTCGACCAACTGGCGGATGTGCAGCCCGTCGTGCGCAACCCACGAAGCAAGCATATCGCCCGCTTTCATCGTCGCGCCCCAGGGAGCGGTGGCGGATTGTTCCCAATTGGGATTTTCCAGCCCGCGCAGCCAGTCCAGCGACTTCTGCCGCTCCTCCAGCCATTTGCGGCGCATTTCATCGAAGTCGCGGCTATTGTAGTCGCGTTCCGTGACCCATTCCGCAGGGCGGATGAGCGGCCAGGGGTCGTTGGGGCGGTGCAGGAGAATATCGAGACGCTGGCGAAAATCTTCGCGTTCCTCGTCGTACAGGTGGCAGAGCACCTCCAGTATTGACCAGGTTTCCGCCGTCGGCTTGAAGCGCGCTTCTGCAACGGAAACGCCATCCAGCAGGGCCGTGACCATCCCTACACCCAGTTCCAGTTCGCGAGTTAGTTTTCCAGCGTCCATTTTTGCCTACTTCCCAAATGTTCCAACGATACGCAGGATGTCGAAACCCTCGGCAAAAGGAACTTCGGCCAGCGCGCCATGCCGCACCATGATGGAGCGGGTCAGGTCGCTGTTGAAGTAATATTTGTCGCGGTAGGTTTCGTATTGCGAGAGCGCTTCGATTTTTTTGTTGACGCTCTCCTCGCTGACCTCCACCAGGAAGTGCGGGAAAAAACCATAGGAGGAACGCACCACGTCGAACCCCAGCACGGTAATGCCGCGAAAGGCGCGCAGGGCTTCGTCAGTGATGGTGTTGTGGTCTTGGTGAACATCCGCTTTTGAATGAACGAAAATCAGGTCGGGGTTGAAATCGCGGCGCAGTTTGAGGAAGTATTCCAGAATTTCCTGGCGCGAATCGGGGAAGATGCGGGTTGTAAATGGCCCCAGTATCACGCTTTCGCGTTTCACGCCCAATACATCCATGCTGCGGTAATGCTCTTCCACCAAATTCGTCAGCAGCGGGTTTTTCTGGTTGTCTGAGAGCGTGACGCATAAAATATCGGTCAGCGGGGCAATCTGGTGAATCACCGCTCCGCAGCCCAGTTCGATGTCATCAGGATGCGCGCCGATGAAGAGAACGCGTTTTCCATAGAAGTTCATTCGATTGTCCCATTGTTTGGTTATTCAGTAATCCGATTATCGAATTATCCGTTATTCCGGTTATCGCTGTGCCGAAGGCCTTCCGCTCCCTATTTCGTAGCCAAAATCCCGCCAACGACTTTGGTCATCACCAACTTACCATCGCGCTCAAACCAGCGGGTTGCAACGGCCTCGATGCTGCGCAGGATTTCTTCATATTCTTCTTTGGTATTGAACATGCTCGTCCACAGTTTGCGGTCTTCGCTCAACGAGGCGCGGACGTAATCCATGAACGGCTTCACTTCGGGAAAGGTGAGCGGGTTTTCAAAAGTCAGCAGCTCGGTTTTGGCGAAAATGCTATTGATGGTGTCAAAAATTTCACCCTTGAAGCGGCTGGAGCCGGGCATGGGTGGGATGGGTTTGCCGGTCGCTTCGGTGATGATGTCATAGAACATTTTTTTGTTTTCGGGCAGCGGGCCGGTTACGAATAGACGCCCGCCCGGTTTGGTGACGCGGTGGGCTTCGCCAAAGGTAAACTTCAGGTCTGCGGCGTAGTAAATCGCAAAGGCGCTTGAAACCAGGTCGAAGGTGTTATCAGCGAACTCGAACGGTTTGTTAAAATCGAGAAACTGAAAGGAGATGTTCTTATCGCCGCGCTCGGCCAGTTTGGCGCGGGCTTTATCGAGCAGTTCTTCTGAAAAATCGCCGCCGATGATTTCGGCCAGGCCTTTGGTGTGGTCGCTGTACAAAAAGCATTGTTTCCCTGCCCCGCAGCCTACATCTAAAATTTTGAATCCTGGCTTGGGGTCGAGGACTTCGATGTTCCATTGGTCAATGTTGCGCGCGCCGTAGGTTTCATGGATGTAAATGCGCATCAACAAGTCTTTGCTGGTTTCCTGATAGTTAATTTCCATTTTTCTCTCCTTTGATGTGGCGTACAGGTTTTGCGATTATACCCAATCCTATTTCAAAATTCAACGGCTGAATTTTGCGATATGCCTTGCTGGATATTTCCACAAGATGTAAAATGGATATACAGGACATATCCCATGACCACGAAAATCTTGGTTTCGCTCCCGCAGGAATTCTTGGATGAGGTCGACCAACTGGCTGCCGAGGAACACCGCTCACGCAGCGAACTCATCCGCGAGGCGTTGCGCGCCTATCTCGAAGCCCGGCAGGTGCGCAAATTGCAACTGAAACGAATTGCTGAGCAACCGACGCCAAATACAAATTTGTCCACAGACGGTAAAACATAACTCTGTCTACTAGAAATTATCTTGGAGTAAATACATGGCCTCTAAATCCATCATCCCATCCGTCAAAGGCACGCGCGAATTCTACCCCGAAGAGATGGCGCAGCGCAATTTCATCTACGAGAAAGCGCGCCAGGCCTCGCAAACCTTCGGCTACCAGGAATGGGACGCGCCTTTCCTCGAAACCATCGACCTGTACGCCGCCAAATCGGGCGAGGAACTCGTCAAAGAGCAGTCTTTCGTCTTTCCTGACCGGGGCGGCGACCTGATTACCCTGCGCCCCGAACTAACCCCCTCACTGGCGCGCATGATTGCCCAAAAGCAGGGCGAACTGGCCTTCCCGGTGCGCTGGTGGTCGTTTGGCCCCTTCTGGCGCTACGAACGGCCCCAACGCGGACGTTCGCGCGAATTCTTCCAGTGGAATGTGGATATGTTGGGAGTCAACTCGCCCGAGGCGGATGCCGAACTGATTGCCGTTGCCGCCACCTTCCTGAAACTGGTTGGACTGACGCCGGAACAGGCCGCCATTTTCGTCAACAATCGCCGCCTGATGGATTCTCAATTCGACGCCCTCGGCGTTCCACTCGAAAAGCGGCTCGATGTCTCGAACGCGGTGGACCGCCGCTCAAAAATGGAGCCAGCCAAATGGGATGAATATGTGCTAGAACTCGGTCTCAGCCAGCAGCAGCTGGATGGCCTGAAGCAGATTCTCAGCAACTATGAACTCTGGAAGAAATCGGATGAGTTGGCGCGGCTGTTCAAGGCGCTCGAAGCGCTTGGGGTGAAGGAATACGTCAAATTCGACCCAAACATTATGCGCGGACTGCTCTACTACACCGGGACGGTCTTCGAGGCCTTCGATATCTCCGGCTCGGTGCGGCGCGCTATTTTGGGTGGAGGCCGCTACGACAACCTGCTGCGCGACGTAGGCGGCGACCCGCTCTCAGGCGTCGGCTTTGCGATGGGGGATGTGGTGATTGGGATTATTCTCAAAGAAAAGGGGCTGATTCCGCCCTTCGTGCCGACCCCGGCCCCGGTGTTGGTCACCATCTTCGACGAATCGCTCTGGATGGAAAGTTACGCCCTGGCCGCCGAATTGCGCGCCGCCGGAATCAAGGTCACCAGTTACCCCGAACCGGCCAAGCTGCCCAAGCAGTTCAAATTCGCTGACCGGATGGGCGCCAAAGTGACCCTCGTCATCGGCCCGGATGAAGCCGCCGCCGGGAAAGTAACCATCAAAAACCTGACCACTTCGACTCAAGAGACGGTTGACCGCGCCGAGGTCGTCACAGCCGTCCGTAAAATTCTTGATATCGACTAATCTCCCGATATCTCACGCCAAAGAGGGCTGGTTGCGTGCTGTTAATTTCGGAGTAAAAGGTCATAATATATCCGTGACGATGGTCACTTGTGAAAAACTTCATATTCTATAGAATATGGTATATCCAGGTGAAAATTACCTTTTTTATAGAAGAGGACAACATGCAAATTACCCGTCAGGCCGACTACGCCATCCGTGCTGTGTTGTACATTGCCAAGCTGGGGCCAAATCAACGGGCTGCTACCAGCCAGATTGCGCAAGAGCAGCACATCCCGCCCTCTTTCCTGGCGAAGATTATTTCGCAGTTGTCAATTGCCGGTCTGCTCCAAACCTCGCGCGGCGCGCGCGGCGGCGTAACGCTGGCCCGCGCACCCGAAGAAATCACCCTGCTGGAAGTGGTCGAAGCCATTGATGGGCCAATTGCCTTGAACGAGTGCGTTAACGATACGGATGCCTGTTCTTTTGGCGACGAGTGCCCTCTGCGCCCTATTTGGTGTGATGCGCAAGAAGACCTGGTGAAGCGGCTGAAGGCGACAAATTTTGCCCAGTTTGTTTCCATGAATTAAAAACGCTTGTCCCAGCGGGATAAGCCGGTTGTCTGGAGGGAGACACCACTGATAAGCCCCTGTCTCTGCCTGACAGGGGCTTTGTTCAAGGAGACCTGCATGAAGAGCAAGAATTTGAAGTTGATTGTGGGGATAGAAATTGGTTTGATTGTATGCCTGTGCTTGTGCGGTATCGGAGGGATAGTCTATTATTCTGGCACTTTGTCAGCGATGGAGGCAGGCGGTCAGCCGCCCACCCAGCCGGTGGCAGAAGCAACAGCCACCCCGCCGCCTACGGAAACCCCTGTACCGGTCATCCTTGGCACGCAACTGGAGCGGCTGCCAGACGGCACGAGTAAGTTCACTGACCTGGATGGCGGCTTTGAAGTGAGCATCCCTGCCGGTTGGCTAGCGGTGCGGCCTGACAACAGGGATGAAGTCAATGCAGCATTGGTGGGAGAAGGTGCGAAAAACCAGATGTTGTTCGACCAACTGGTTTCGGATAGAGATGCTTACGAAGCAAATATTGACCGGCTTTTCATTTACCCAATCAGGCCAGACTTGCGGGAGAACGTTGTTTTTGGGTTTTCAAAACTGGTATGGCAAGACCCTGATACCCAGGCGATTGACAACGCAACGATGGGGCGGTTGGTGCGCGAATTAGAATCCTCAGGCTCCATCCCCGGTTTTCGGGCGACTACCTCGCAGATTATCCAGAATGGGAACGGCGTATCTGTCATGGTTATTAAAGGCCGGTTTTCTATGTCTGATGGGCAAGGAGGCTCTATTCCTTTTGTGACGACACTGGCTTTTTTCAAACCATCCCCTACGTCGGTCGTGCGAATCACATTTACTTTTATGAAGGATTTTGAGGAGCAGATTTCACCGGATGTCAACACGATGATAGAATCCATCCGGTTAACGAAATAGGGAAAACTCATCTGGCCTGGACAAAGGCGATAGTCACTGCCAAAGTGACTGTCGCCTTTTGGTTATGTACCTGGCGTATAATTACAGCGTCAGTGATTGACACTCATGAATCACTTCAAATAAGGAGAAACCTATGTCTGGCCCTCGTGTGGTTCGCGCGCCGCGCGGCACAGAACTGACCTGCAAGAACTGGCTAAGCGAAGCTGCCTTTCGCATGATTCAGAACAATCTCGACCCCGAAGTGGCCGAGAAGCCCGAAAATCTGGTCGTCTATGGCGGGCGCGGGCAGGCGGCCCGCTCGTGGGAGGCCTTCGACGCGATTCTCGACAGCCTGGTCCATCTCGAAGAAGACGAAACCCTGCTGGTGCAATCGGGCAAACCGGTCGTGGTCTTCAAATCGCATAAAGACGCGCCAAAGGTTCTAATCGCCAACTCGAACCTGGTGCCGCATTGGGCCACCTGGGAGCATTTCGACGAACTGGCAAAAAAAGGTCTCATCATGTACGGCCAAATGACCGCCGGTTCGTGGATTTACATTGGCACGCAGGGCATTTTGCAAGGAACCTACGAGACCTTTGGGGCGCTGGCAAAACTCAAAGGTTGGGGCTCGCTCAAGGGCAAGTTTGTGCTGACCGCCGGGCTGGGCGGCATGGGCGGGGCGCAGCCGCTCGCCATCACCATGAACGAGGGCGTAGGACTCATCGTCGAGGTAGATAAAGACCGCGCCGAACGCCGCCGCGCCATCGGGTATGTAGATATGGTGGTGGATACGCTCGAAGAAGCCATGACCCTGGTGGAAGAAGCCGTTAAGGAACAGAAGCCGCTCTCGGTGGGGCTGGTGGGCAACGCAGCCGATATTTACCCCGAACTGGTGGCGCGCGGCGTCATCCCGGATGTTGTTACTGACCAGACTTCGGCCCACGAAGCCTTATATTACGTCCCATCCGGGCTGACGGTGGAAGCCGCCGACCAACTGCGCGTTGCGGACCCCGAGCAATACAAAAAGATGGCAATGGCCTCCATGGCGAAGCACGTCCAGGCCATGCTCGATTTCCAACGACAGGGCGCGGAAGTATTCGACTACGGCAACAACATCCGCCAACAGGCCTACAACTACGGCGTGACGGATGCTTTCGAGTTTCCGGGCTTCGTCCCAGCCTACATCCGCCCGCTATTTTGCGAGGGGAAGGGGCCGTTTCGCTGGGTGGCGCTCTCCGGCGACCCGGAAGATATTTACACCACTGACCGGGCGATATTGGAACTGTTCCCCGATGATGACCATCTGCGCCGCTGGCTGGTGATGGCGCGCGAGAAAGTGCCTTTCCAGGGCCTGCCCGCGCGCATCTGCTGGCTGGGATACGGCGAGCGCGTTAGGGCCGGGCTGAAATTCAACGAACTGGTTGCCAGCGGCCAGGTCAAAGCCCCCATTGTGATTGGCCGCGACCACCTCGACAGCGGCTCGGTCGCTTCCCCCAACCGCGAAACCGAAGCGATGAAAGACGGCTCGGACGCAATCTCCGACTGGGCGATTCTCAACGCGCTGATTAACGCCGTTGGCGGGGCAACCTGGGTCTCCTTCCATCACGGCGGCGGGGTGGGGATGGGATACAGCCAGCATGCCGGGCAGGTCATTGTGGCCGACGGCACGCCCGCGGCGGCGGCGCGCCTGGAGCGGGTGCTGACCACCGACCCCGGCATGGGCGTCGTCCGGCACGCCGACGCGGGCTACGAAATCGCCATCGAAGCGGCCAAACGGCACGGAATCAAGATGCCAATGTTGAAATAAGAGTTCCTCTACGCCCGCAGTACACTGCGGGCGTAACTTTAGGATACAATCACGCTATGACGACCAACCCAAAACCCCATGTCTTGTTCCTGTTTTCCGATACCGGCGGCGGCCACCGCTCGGCAGCGGAAGCAATTATCGAAGCCATCGAACTCGAATTTGGCGACGCCATCAGCACCGAGATGGTGGATTTTTTCAAGCAGCACACGCCCCTGCCGCTCAACCGGCTGCCGCAGTGGTATCCATACATGGTCAAGGCGCCGTCGCTGTGGGGCGCGAGTTTCCACATCAGCGACGGGCGCGCCCGGGCTCGCGCCATCACCGCCACCCTGTGGCCGGCCGTCAGCCGGATTGCGCGCAGCATTGTCAATGCCCATCCCAGCGACTTGATTGTCTCTGTGCACCCGCTGGCAAATTCATTCATATTAAAAGCGCTTGGAAAGAACCGCCCACCCTTTGTGACCGTTGTGACGGATATGGTGACGACCCATGCTCTGTGGTTCGACCAGCGCGCCGACCTGATTTGCGTCCCGACCGACATTGCCCGCTTCCGGGCCATAGAATACGGCATGGAGCCGGAGCAAGTCATAACGGTTGGTCAGCCAATTGCGGCGCGCTATTGCGTTCCGGTGGGCGACAAAACAGAACTGCGCCAAAAACTGGGCTGGCCGCTAGATAAATTTACCGCCGTTCTGGTGGGCGGCGGCGAGGGCATGGGGCCGCTGGCCCAAACCGCCCGCGCCATCAACGAATCTGGGCTGGATTTATCGCTGGTGGTGGTGGCCGGGCGCAACGAACGGCTCAAGCACAGCCTGGAGAATTACTCCTGGCACATTCCTGCCAAAATTTACGGCTTCACGCGCGAACTGCCCGATTTTATGCGCGCTGCCGATGTATTGATTACCAAGGCCGGGCCGGGGACGATTGCCGAAGCCCTGAACGCCCACCTGCCCATCATCCTGTATGCCAAACTGCCCGGTCAGGAGGATGGCAACGTGACCTACGTCCGCGAAACCGGAACCGGGGTGTGGGCCCCCACTGCGCAAAGGGTGGTAGCCACGCTAAAAACCTGGATCGAAAAGCCCGAATCCCGCCAAAAAGTGGTGGAAGCCTGTAAAAAAGCAGCCCGTCCCGATTCCTCGCGCCGTATTGCCCGCCTGATTGGGGAGAAGTTGGGGCTGGCGGTGAGACAGGAGGAGTGACCACCAAGTTAGAATTGCCCCAAAAGACATCCTCAGATATTTTATTCTGGGGATGTTGTTATTTCTCTCGTTTTGTCTCTATCCGGCTCATGCGCGATGCTGGGATAACCGCCGCGGGCTGCGCCGTCCGAGCCAGTTGTTCGTCTTTGATGACGCGCGCCAGGTGTTTGACCATCACGGCCTGGCGCTGGCTGGCCTGCGCGCCCAGGTCCTCGAGGACGGGCTCCAGCCAGGCCTGGTAGGAGCGGACGCACAGATACACGGGCCGGCTGCGCCGGTCGGGGAGGTGGTTCAACAGCCCGGCGATTTTTCGGGCCACGTCGGTTGCTTCGGGGTGAATAAGCGGCGTCAGCAAGATACCGCTTATGCCCGAGGTCAGGCTGACATAGCAGCGCACGCCTTCGGGGCAAACCAATCCGCTGGCGCGACGCGGCGCGGGTTCGATAGGCTGCAAAAGCGGCGGGACGATTTGATGGTGCAGAGATTGGATGGATGGCAGGTTGGCCGAGGAAATTTTGCGCCAGCCGTCGGCAGACTTCGGGCGGTTGACCGCGCTCAAATCCCAAACGCGCTGCCAGGCATAAACCGAAAATCCCGCCGCGCGCAGGGAGGGAAAGGCTTCGCTGCTTTCGTCCACCTCGGCCAGGATGTGGAAACTGCCCCATTCCCCGGCTTCGGCAGCGAGATGTTCCAGCAGCGCGGGCAGGCCGGGGTGCGTTAGTTGGCTGGCGGGCGCCAGGTAGAGCAATTTGGCAAAGGAATCACCGTTGGTCTGGCTGATGCCGCCCAGCAAGGTAGCCCCGTTCTCGCTGGCGACGGCGGAGTAAATGTGCCGCTCAGGGTTAAGATAGGCCATCAGCCCCATCGCCCCCAGTGGATTGCCGCGCGTGAGCAGCCGGGCGGTATCCAGGCTGAGCACTTCGCCGCGATAACGGTAAAGCGTGGGCAGGTCGAGCAGGTCGAGGGAGCGGATGTTCATATCGTCAGTTTGCCGGTTATCCAAATTTAACCATTGACCGGCTGCCCGGTAATCGTACCACAACTGGGCAACCGGTCAACGGGACAACCGTACAACTGGAGAACCGGACAACCGGATAACCAGACAACCGGACAACCAAATTAACGTATCAGCGAGAGAAAGTACTCATGGAAGCGTGTATCGGGCGTCAGTTCCGGGTGAAAGGAAGTCGCTAGCAGTTTACCCTGCAAAGCGGCCACAATCCGTCCATCGGGGAGCTCGGCGAGAATCCGCGCTTCGCCAGAGACCGATTCAATCAACGGGGCGCGGATAAAGACGGCGTGATAGGGCGATTCGCTGCGGGTGGCGGCTTTCAGTTCAGGGATGTCGAGGTCCACCTCGAACGAATCGACCTGGCGTCCAAAGGCGTTCCGCTCGACGGTGATGTCCATTAGGCCGAGCAGGGGCTGGTCGCGTTTGGCGTCTTTCGAGAGGAAGATGGCCCCGGCGCAGGTTCCCCAAATGGCCTTCTCGCGCCCAAAGTCGCGCAGCGGTTCCATCAACCCAAAGGCGATGGCGAGTTTGGCGATGGTAGTAGATTCGCCGCCTGGAATAATGAGACCATCCAGGTCATCGAGATGACCCGGCAGGCGCACCTGGGCGGTTTCAACGCCCAGGCGCTTGAGCATGGCAAGGTGTTCGGCGAAATCGCCCTGCAGGGCGAGGACTCCAATTTTCATAATCAGAAACCAGTTTTCAATGTTCAGTTATCAGTAACCAATGTTCGCAAAAATCGTTCACTGATTACTGATAACTGCATGTTGCCTCACCAACCCCGCCCGGCGATTTTTTCCACTTCGGGCATGGTCGAGACGTTGCGGCCCACCATCGGCTCACCCAGATTGCGGCTGACTTCGGCCAGGATGAGCGGGTCGTTGTAGTGCGTGACCGCCTTGACGATGGCGGCGGCGCGTTTGGCTGGGTCGCCGCTCTTGAAAATGCCCGAGCCGACGAACACGCCATCTACGCCGAGTTGCATCATCAGCGCGGCATCGGCAGGGGTTGCCACCCCTCCAGCGGCAAAGTTGACGACTGGCAGGCGTCCCAGTTCCTTCACTTCTTTCACCAGCGCGTAGGGCGCGCCGATTTCTTTGGCATAGGTGAACAGTTCTTCTTCGGCCATGCTGGTCAATTTGCGGATTTCGCCCAGCACCGCGCGGGCGTGCTTGACTGCTTCCACCACGTCGCCGGTGCCAGCCTCGCCTTTGGTGCGAATCATGGCCGCGCCTTCGGCAATGCGCCGCAGTGCCTCGCCCAGGTTGCGCGCGCCGCACACAAACGGGACTTTGAACTCGTGCTTGTTGACGTGATGCGATTCGTCGGCGGGGGTCAGCACCTCAGATTCGTCAATGTAATCAACGCCAATTGCTTCGAGAATCTGTGCCTCGACAAAATGCCCTATGCGGCACTTCGCCATGACAGGGATGGAAACGGCTTTCATGATTTCTTCAATCAGGCCGGGGTCACTCATGCGCGCCACGCCACCATTGGCGCGAATATCGGCGGGAACGCGCTCCAGCGCCATCACCGCGCATGCGCCCGCGTCTTCGGCAATTTTAGCGTGTTCGGGTGTGACCACGTCCATAATAACGCCGCCCTTGAGCATCTGCGCCAGGCCTTTTTTGACGGCAAAACTACCAGTGATAGATTCCATAAAATCTCCTTGATGTAGGACAAATTTTGGTCTGTCCAAAATTTGCCGGAATGAATTCCGGTTTACATAATTTTAGGCAAAAATTGGAGTATGTTAAGAGCCAATAAAGGCAAAACAAAACCAGTCCAATTTACTAAATTCAACCTTTTCAGGCCAAATTGGCTCTACAAACCTGGCGATAATAATGATATATTAACCAAGCCGCTTTAGATTGGGCAACCCCCGCCGTTGCGCGACCTGCTGCCAGATTTATCCTTAAACATTCAACCTTCCGCATCAAGACATGCGCATCCCCCTCGACCGCGACTCTCCCATCCCGCTCTATGAGCAAATCGAACAGCATCTGCGCCAGGGCATACTGAACGGCAGCCTGTCGCCCGAAACGCGCCTGCCCGCCAGCCGCCAACTGGCGCAGGATTTGGGCGTCAACCGCATCACAGTCGAAAACGCTTATGCCGCTTTGGAGGCCGATGGCCTGGTCTATTCGCGGGTTGGCAGCGGAACCTACGTCCTGCCGCCCCTGCCGCTCCCACAGATTCCCCAAAAAAGCGCCGAAACGGCCTGGCCGTTATGGCAGCAAACCCTGCCCGAACGCAGCCTGGGCGCGCGTGCCGCAGTAGAGCAGATGCGCCTGGCCGCCGGGCGGGCCGACCACATCAGTTTCGCGGGCGGAATCAGCGATTCGCACCTGTTCCCAGCCGAGGACTTCCGCAAAGTGTTGCAAGCCGTTATGCGCCGCGACGGTATCGCCGCGCTCGATTACGGCGACCGGCGCGGTTACGCCCCTCTGCGCGAGACCATCACGCACATTCTTGCCAGCCAGGGCTTGCAGACCAGCCCCGAAAATATCCTCATCACCGCCGGGTCACAGCAGGCGCTGGCCCTGGTTTCGCAACTCTTGCTCGAACCGGGTGATACCATCCTGGTCGAACGTCCCACCTATTCCGGCGCGCTCGACCTGTTCCGCGCCCTGAACTTCAGGATTATCAGCGTCCCGGTAGATAGCCAGGGGATGCAGGTTGACTTGCTCGAAAAGCAATTGCAGCAACACCACCCCAAACTGGTCTACACCATTCCGAACTTTCACAATCCGACCGGGACCTGCCTTTCGGGAGCGCGCCGCCACGAACTCATCATTCTCGCCGACCGCTACAACGTCCCCATACTGGAGGATGATTTCGTCGGCGACCTGCGCTACGAGGGCCGCGCCCAGCCCGCCCTTAAGGCGCTCGACCCAGGCGGGCGGGTGATACATGTAAGCACGTTTTCCAAAATGCTGATGCCCGGCCTGCGGGTCGGATTCCTGGTGGCGGATGGCCCGGTCTATGACGGTTTGGTCAAGTTCAAGCGGGTTAACGACCTGGCGACCTCCAGCCTCATCCAGCGCGCCCTGCATGATTACGTCACGGTTGGACGCTACCAGGCTCATCTACGCCGCTCCAGCCAGATTTTCCGCAAACGGCGCGATGCCATGCTGGCTGCGCTCCAGCAGTTCCTTCCTGGCTGCTTCCAGTTTGAAACGCCGCAGGGAGGCCTCTTCTTGTGGATGAAGCTGCCAGGCGATCTCTTAGCCGATGAATTGCTGTCATGCGCCATCCGCGAGGGCGTCGATTTTATGCCCGGCAGTGGGTTTTTCCTGAATCCAGCGGAAGGTGCGGGCTGGCTGCGGTTGAATTTTGCTGTCCAGGATGAAGAGAAGATTGATGAGGGGATTCAGCGATTGGGCCGCGCGATGAAAACCTGTGCCTGAAATTTCGATTTTACCAATTCCTGGCGGTTGCTGATAAGGCCGATTACACTGGTGATTATCCACAAGTCGAGTTGCCCAACAGATGATTTTGGGTATTCTGGGTTAAAAAGGGCTGCACGGCCTCTGCTGGTTTCTACAGGGCTTGTCTGCTGTCATGCAGGCTTTCTTTTGCCTTCTTACACCCTTTTCCCTTTCACGGAGTTCAGTGGAGGGGAATCATAGATTATTTTTGTCCTTCTTCACTTTCCAAACCACATCCGGCCCAGCAAGCCATCTTTACGGATAAATTGATGATAAAGCGCCGCGCCAACATGCAACGCGATGAGCGCCAGCAAAAGCCGGGCAACCAGTCCATGCCCGATGCGTGGTGGGTAGACCATAAAATCTGCCGGAAGCGAGACCTCTATGCCGCCCAGTAAGGGGAAAATTCCCGACTGCAAGGCGATTCCCAGACCACTCAGTCCCATGCCCAGCGCGCCCAGGTAGAGCAGCCAATGAGTCGCTACGCCAATTTTGTCGAGGATGAGATGCCCCGCCGTCGCCGGGGCCGGTTTTTTGGAGGTAAAACGCACCACCAGCCGGATAATCGTCAGCGCCAATATGAGCAGGCCCATCATCATGTGGGTTGCCAGCATAGGCGCTTTTTCAGGCGTATTGGGTAGTTCACCCAAGGTGCCCAGACCGGCAAACAAGGTCAGGATAATCAATACAGCCGAGAACCAATGTAAAGCAACCAAGGCCGGGTGGTATCGTTTGGGGGTTGTCATCGTCTTTTCTCCTTTTTGGGTCGAATTTTATCTTAAATCGGGCAAAATAAGTCCAATTATGTAAATTTCGCGCCTGGTTTGATACAACCATCAGCAAGGCAGGTTGGTATAATTCTATTTTGCAGTTTCACGTCGATAAGTAAAACATTTGTGCTATAATCAGCGTTCGATTTCCCTATTCCCTGAATCGAGGCACTATGTCTCAAAATGTCATCCGCGTGGTGGGCGCCCGCCAGCATAACCTGAAAAACATCACGGTCGAGATTCCGCGCGATAAATTTGTCGTCATTACCGGGCTGTCTGGCTCTGGCAAATCCTCCCTGGCCTTCGATACCATCTTCGCCGAGGGCCAGCGCCGTTATGTCGAGTCGCTTTCGGCTTATGCGCGCCAGTTCATCGGGCAGATGGACAAACCGGACGTGGACTACATCGAGGGACTCTCCCCGGCAGTATCCATCGACCAGAAATCGACTTCCCACAACCCGCGCTCGACGGTAGGTACCGTAACCGAAATCTATGACTATCTCAGGCTTTTGTACGCGCGCGTCGGCACGCCGCACTGCCCGGTCTGCGGGCGCGAGGTGGTCAAGCAATCGGCCCAGGAAATTGTGGAGGTCATCGAAAAACTTGACGAAGGCGCGCGCATCCTGGTCCTCGCGCCAGTGGTGCGCGGACGCAAAGGAACTTACCAGGCCGTTTTCGAGGAAATTCGCAAGGCCGGCTTCGTGCGCGCCCGGGTGGATGGCAAGGTTGTCAGCCTGGACGACGAAATCGAACTCGACCGCTACAAGCAGCATAACATCGACGCGGTGGTCGACCGGCTGGTGATTCAGCACCCTGCCACCGAGGAAGACGAGAAACAGTTCCGCACCCGGCTGACCGATTCGGTGGAGACGGCGCTCAAGTTTGGGGAAGGATATGTAACGGTGTCGATTCTTCCCTCACCCCTAACCCATCCCCCAATGGGAGAGGGGGATTTGCCCCCCTCTCCCACCGGGAGAGGGGCCGGGGGTGAGGGCCAGGATATGTTCTTCTCCGAGAATCTCTCCTGCCCCGAACACGGCGTTTCGCTGACCGAAATCGAACCGCGCACCTTCTCCTTCAACACCCCGCAGGGGGCCTGCCCCGAATGCCAGGGCCTCGGCTCGAAACTGGAGATTGACCCAGAGCGGGTGATTGACCCGGAAAAGTCGCTTAACGACGGGGCACTGATTGCGATGGAGTGGAGCAATGTGCGGGAAGATGGCAACTCTGGCTACTATTGGCAAATGTTGGAGGCAATGGCCCATCACTACCGCATCGACCTGAACAAGCCCTTCAAGGAACTGACCCCCCAGCAGCAGGAACTCATCCTGCGCGGCACAAAGGGTGAACGGGTGCGCGTCAACTATCGCAACCGCGAGGGCCGTACCGCCAGTTTCGAGGCCGCCTTCGAGGGCATCATTGGCAATCTGGAGCGGCGCTACCGCGAAACCAATTCAGATTACATCCGCAACAAAATCAGCGAGTACATGACCGACCGGCCCTGTCCGGCTTGCGGAGGCAAACGCCTGCGCCCCGAAGCGCTGGCCGTGACCGTCGCCGATGAAAATATCCTGACTGTCACCGAATGGCCAATCAATCGCTCGCTGGAGTGGGCCCAGAAACTGGCCGGGCCGCAGACCCCACTCAACCCGCGCCAGCAGGCCATCTCGGAGCGGATTCTGAAGGAAATCGTTGCCCGGCTGGGCTTCCTGGTCAACGTTGGGCTGGATTACCTGACCCTGCACCGCTCGGCAGCCACGCTGAGCGGCGGCGAGGCCCAGCGCATTCGCCTGGCGACCCAGGTCGGTTCGCGGCTGGTGGGCGTCTTATATGTGCTGGATGAACCGTCCATCGGCTTGCACCCGCGCGACAATGACCGCCTGCTGACCACCCTCAAGGGCCTGCGTGACCTGGGCAATACCGTGTTGGTGGTGGAACACGACGACGAAACCATCCGCACCGCCGACTGGATTATCGACCTCGGCCCGGCGGCAGGCGCGCACGGCGGCGAAATTATCGCCGAAGGCACGCCGGAGGACATCCTGGCGCACCCCAAATCATTAACGGGCGCGTATTTATCGGGACGCAAATCGGTGCCGATTCCGAATCAGCGGCGCAACGGCAACGGGAAACGGTTGAAAATTATCGGCGCGCGCGCCAACAACCTGAAGAATATCGATGTCGAGATTCCGTTGGGCAGGCTGGTCTGCATCACCGGGGTCAGCGGCTCGGGCAAATCGACCCTGATGACCGAGATTCTGTATCACGCGCTGGCGGCCCAACTTAATGGGGCCCGCACCCAGCCCGCCGAACATGAGCGCATCGAGGGCGTGGAGCATCTCGACAAAATCATCGAAATCGACCAGTCGCCCATCGGGCGCACGCCGCGCTCGAACCCGGCCACTTATACCGGCATGTGGGACGAAGTCCGCAAGCTGTTTGCCGAACTGCCCGAAAGCAAGATTCGCGGCTACAAGCCGGGCCGCTTCTCGTTCAACGTGCATGGCGGACGCTGCGAAGCCTGCCAGGGCCAGGGCATGTTGCGCATCGAAATGCAGTTCCTGCCCGATATTTACGTCCCGTGCGATGTCTGTCACGGCACGCGCTTCAACCGCGAGACTCTGCAAGTCCATTTCAAGGGCAAATCCATCGCCGAAGTGCTGGACATGACGGTGGATGAGGGAGCGGAACTGTTCAGCGCCTTCCCAGCCATGATGAACAAACTCAAACTGTTGCAGGAAGTGGGGCTGGGATACGTCAAAATCGGGCAGCCCGCCACCACCCTAAGCGGCGGCGAGGCCCAGCGCGTGAAACTGTCGAAAGAACTCTCGCGCCGCGCCACCGGTCGGACGCTGTATGTGCTGGATGAACCCTCAGTGGGCCTGCACGCTGCCGATGTGCATAAACTCATCGAGGTCTTGCAGCGACTGGTGGATGCCGGGAACTCGGTGCTGATTATCGAACACAACCTGGACATTATCAAGGTCGCCGATTGGATTATCGACCTCGGCCCCGAAGGCGGCGAGCGGGGCGGGCAGTTGATTGCCCAGGGAACGCCGGAACAGGTCATGCAAGTTCAAAGCAGTTACACCGGGCAATTCCTGGCGCAGCACATGGGCCATTTCAACTCATGACTCCACTGCAAAAAGGTCATTAGAGTCACGCGTAAAAGGCACCATAACCAGAACCCAGACAAAAACATGGAAAAAAGCCGTATGCTGACCGAACTGTTCCTGCGCGATGTAGCAAATGACGACCTGCCCATCTTTTTCGAGCATCAGTTGGACGAGGAAGCCAACCACATGGCGGCTTTCACAGCAAAAGACCCAACCAACCGGGAATCCTTTCTGGCGCACTGGCGCAGGATTTTGATGGATGAAACCGTTATCATCCAGACTATTATCGTTGATGGACAGGTTGCGGGAAGTGTTGCGAGCTATGAAGAAGAAGGCAAACCGGAAGTCACTTATTGGCTTGGGAAAGCGTTTTGGGGCAAGGGCATTGCGACATGGGCGTTGAAAGAGTTTTTAGCGCGCAAAAACCAAACTCGCCCTATCTATGCCCGCGTAGCCAAAGACAATCTCGGTTCGCGCCGGGTGTTGGAGAAATGCGGCTTTCAAATTATCG
This sequence comes from uncultured Anaerolinea sp., assembly GCA_964422545.1. Lineage (GTDB taxonomy): Bacteria > Chloroflexota > Anaerolineae > Anaerolineales > Villigracilaceae > UBA5195. The sequence goes on from CAYRBO010000003.1 coordinate 240,133, forward strand.
AAGAAACCAAAGGGTTTGCGAACGCGCGCGGCCAGGAAATCGAAGAACTTCTGCTGGAACTTGGAAAAACCCCAGTCAATCGCCCGTAATCACAATGGTTGCCCAGCCAGCCCTGTTCGCAGTAGCTGAGCGACGGACTTACCTCCACTCCAGGCTACGCTGTGTCGAAATTGACACAGCCTTTTTTGTCTAAAAAACGTCTATTTTTCAGGTAGAATAAATACGTTCCTGGATGAAGTCTTTTTCATCCGCACACCCAAAAAGGAAAACCATCATGTCGCAGAATATTCCTCCTTCAGACGAACACGCTGAATCGAGTCCCGCCGAGCCCAAACGTTCCCCAAAAACCACGCCGCCGGCCTTTGTCAACCAGCGCCCCCCGGCCCAGGTGATGACCAACTACCGCAAAAAACAACAGGTTGGTCCTTTTGTTATCTGGGGATTGGTCGTGCTGCTGGTTGTGGGCGGCCTGATTATCCTGGGTACCTGGCTGTTCGGCGCGGATGGCCCGGTGCAGACCATGTTGGCGACCGAAACCCCAACGGTTACGCCAACATCCACCCCTACCAATACCGCCACCCCAACCAGCACGCCGACCGAGACATCGACTCCGACCGAAACATTGACCCCCACGCCTTCGATGCCATTCAATTATGAAATTCAAAGCGGTGATACATTGTACGGGTTGCAAGAAAAATTTGGATTGGGAGATGACTTCCTTTGCACCATCGCCATTTTGAATCCAGGAATTGATATTAACAACATCTCGCTTGGGCAGTCAATTGTCTTGCCCAACCCCGACCTGCGCTGCCCAACCCCCACCCCGATTGATTTGACGACTCTGCGGCGCGGCGCGGAAGTTAACTACACCATCCAGGCTGGCGATACCATCGCGGCCATTGCCGCCCGCTTCAACAGCACGATTGAAGATATTCTCGCGACGAACGGCATCACCGACCCCAATCGGATTTTCGTCGGCCAAGTTATCAAGGTGCGCGTCAATCTGGTCACGCCAACCGTTACGCCCAACCCGACCATCACCCCCGGCCCAACTGTCACGCCTGGCCTGCCGCCTGCGCTGCAATCACCCACGCCAGGGGCAGCCGCCACGCCGACGCCCTGATTCGGTCTGGACAAAACGAAATCCATCGGGTACAATTCCGCCCCGCTGTATAAGGATAGTTTTTTCTCGGAGGAAGTACTTTGGCTAATATCAAGTCTCAAATCAAGCGCAATCGCCAGAACGAAGCCCGCCGCCTGCGCAACCGCGCCTTTCGCGGTTCGGCCCGCGCCGCTGTGCGCGCCGCCCGCGCCACCATTGAGTCTGGCACGCCCGATAAGGCCGCCGTTCTGCTTGCCATCAGCCGCCTCGACAAGGCTGCCGAAAAAGGCGTTCTTCACAAGAACAACGCTGCCCGCCGCAAGAGCCGCCTGATGAAGGCCCTCGCGGCTGCCGAAACCAAGTAACCCCTGGCTTGTGACCTTGCGAATCAAGCGGGAGCGCCAATCGGCTGCTCCCGCTTTTGGGCTTGTAACTGTCGGGCGTTGTTGTGTAATGTAAGGAAGTTTTTGAAAGTGGAATAACGCGCGATAGCATCTCGCGCCACGAACAGTCAACAGCGTTGGAATGGTATAATCCCGCAAAGTGCGCGGGACTTTCCCGCAAAGTGCGCGGGCATCTCCGCCAACGCTATTTTCTTTCCTGGACTCAAAAATCTCCCGATTTTTGAGTCAACCGTCTCCTGACGTTTGACTCTATAAAGGTGCAAGGATGTTTGAACGCGAGCAGCAAGCCATCGAAGCCCAAATTAAGACTTATTGCGCGGCCAATGATATTCCACTGGCCGAGTTGAAGTGGATGCCCATCCCGTTTAGCGGGGAGTGGGGTATCAGCACCTCGTTTTTTGCGACTGCCGCGGCGGAAGCCAAAGCAGGAAAAGGCAAAGGGATGCCAGTGCCAGCCCGGGCGCAGGAAATCGCCGAAGCGGTGCGAGACAGCTTGGGACAAATGCCCGGCATTTCGCGCGGCGAGGCGGTGAAAGGGTATTTGAATCTGTACTTCTCGACAGCGGAGGTGGCCCAGCGGGTGGTGGAATCGGCCCTGGCGGATGGAAGCAGGTTTGGGGCCGGGAGTCCCAAAAACGAGCGCGTGATGGTGGAGTATGCCCAGCCGAATACTCATCACTCCTTCCACATCGGGCATTATCGCAACACCATCCTGGGCGAATCGCTGGCGCGGATTGTGGAATTCGCCGGGTTCGAGACGATTCGCGCTTCGTATCCTGGCGACCTGGGGCTGGGCGTAATTACAGTAATGTGGGCTTACGAGAAGTTTTACAAAGGCCAGGAACCCGCCGATATTCATGAGCGCGGGCAGTGGCTGTTGAAGATTTACGCCGAAGCGACCAACCTGCTGACCAAAAAAGAGAACGAAACGCCCGAAGAGAGCGCCCTGCGCGAACAGTACGAGGCCGAACGGCGCGAGATGTACCGAAAATGGGACGCAGGCGACCCGGCCGTGCGCCAACTATGGCAGGAAACCCGCGAGTGGAGTCTCATCGAACTGCGCGACATCCTGGAGATGATGGATGTCAAAATCGACGTGTGGTTTTTCGAGAGCGAAGTAGATGAACCCTCGAAGAAAATTGTCGAGGAACTGATTGCCAAAGGAATAGCCGAGGATGAGCGGCCAACCGGCCCGGTGATTGTCAAGATTGACGAAAAACTTGGCCTGACGAAGGAAAAATACCGCGTAGCGGTGATTTTACGCTCGGATGGCACGACCCTATACCTGACCAAAGACCTGGCGCTGGCCGAGGTGAAGTTCGACAAGTATCACGTCGACCGCTCAATATATGTGGTCGATAACCGCCAGAGTTTGCACTTCCAGCAGGCCTTCAAGATTTTGGAACTGTGGGGCTTCAAGCAGGCTGAGAAATGCTATCACCTGGGCTATGGCTTTGTCAGTCTGCCGGAAGGGGCCATGTCGGCCCGGCGCGGGCGGGTGGTCTTGTTCAAGGATGTGTATGACGAGGCTATTCAGCGCGTACTGGCGACGATTGCTGAGAAAAACCCCAACATGCCAGAAAGCGAACGGCTGGGCGTCGCCAAAAAAGTTGGGATGGGCGCGCTGGCCTATTCGATGCTTTCAGTGGATAACAACAAGGATATGGTCTTTGACATCAACGATGCCCTCAGTTTCGACGGGCGCACCGGGCCATATATTCAGAATGCCTATGTGCGAGCCAATTCCATTCTTCGAAAATCGAATACTCGCATACTCGAACCTCGAACACTCGAATCTCGAATATTCGAGTATCCATTAACGAATCACGAAATCGAACTCATCGAGCAGATGTCGCGCTTTCCAAACGTGGTCCAGCAGGCCGCCAGCGAATACCGCCCGCTGTTGGTGGCGGCCTACGTCTATGACCTGGCGACGGCCTTCCACAGTTTCTATCATGCCGTGCCGGTGCTGCAATCGGAAAGCGAATCGATTAAAGCGGCGCGCCTGCGGCTGGTGGCGGCAGCCAAGCAAGTGCTGGCGAATGGGCTGTATTTACTGGGCATTACCGCGCCGGAGATGATGTAATCGCGGAAGTCCACTCAATTCCAGGAGACTACGATGAAACTGACCGGTATTTACGCCCCTATCGTGACGCCTTTTCACGCCGATGAAACCATCAACTACGATGTTCTCGAACAACTGATTGACTTCCTGCTTGCTAACGGCATCAGTGGCCTGGTGTCGGGCGGTACCACTGGCGAAGTCTACGCCCTGAGCGACGCGGAACGGGTGGAACTGTTCCAGTTTGTCCGCGACCACACGGGAGATAAAACAACCCTCATCGCCGGGGTCAATGCCGGGGCAACGCGCGATGTCATCCGCTTCGCGCAAACTGCCGAAAAAATGGGCTATCACGCTCTGATGGTCGCCGTCCCGCCCTACTCGCGCCCCAGCCAGCGCGAATTGCTGGCCCACTATCGCGCCGTCGCCGCCAGCACTGGCCTGCCTATTGTGCTCTATAACTTCCCCTGGAGGGCTGGGACGGAGGTCGGTTACGAAGTGATAGACGGCCTGCTTGACCTGCCCAATGTAATCGGCATCAAGGAAGCCTCTAGCGACATGAGCCGCGTCTACGAGTTCCGACTGCGCTATGGCGAACGATTCCAGATGATATGCGGTTCGGATGACCAGGCGCTCGACTACTTCCTATGGGGCAGCCGCGCCTGGATTGGCGGTGGCGCCTCCTGCGCCCCTCGTCAGCACGCCGCCGTGCTAGAGGCCGCGCTCAAAAGTGATTTCGTATCTGCCCGCGCCGCAATGGATAAACTCATGCCCCTGTTGCGCTGCCTGGAAAGCGGAAGTTACACCCAAAAGGTCAAGCGCGGCTGTGAACTGCTTGGCTTCCCGGTTGGCGCGCCCCGCCGACCGCTCCTGCCGCTGGATGATGCCGAGCGCGCCGCCTTCGACGCGATTTTCTCTGCCATCAAAAATTTCTAACCATCATCCCTTCTGAATACAAACGCACCGGTCCAACCTGTGGAACCGGTGCGTTGCTTTAATCCCGGAGTTTAGAGTTCGTTTGCAATCAAAACCTTTTGGACACGGATTACGCGGATTACACAGAATCTCACGGATTTTTTAAGAAAAATCCGCGCGCCCGCAGGGCAGTCCGTCTAATCCGTAAAATCTGCGTACGGGTTTTGGGTTTTTCGCGCCAAATCAGTCATGTTTTTTGTCTTTTAGGGCGAATTTAAATGAACTCTAAATTCAAAAAGTCACCCAGATAGGCCTGCTATGGCAGCGGGAATCCACCCCAGGTGCCGGTCAGCCACAGCCGGAACAGGTCAATGAGCGTAATTTGGAGCAGGGCAATTGTCAGCCCGGCCAGCACCGGCAGCCAGGCAGCGCGCAGGGTGTGGTAAGCATTATCCTGGCGCATCAGCATCGCCCAGAGCATGGAATAGACCATCGTCAACAGCAGCAAGACTCCGCCCGTGCTGAGAAAGGCCGCCGGGTAAAGCACAACCTCCCATTCAGTCAGAACCAACAAGACCATGCCGACCGCCAGGGCAATCAAAATTCCGACATCTTTCCACGCGCCAAGAATAGGGCGGTCTGTCCAGTCATTCCACATGGTCTGGTTGAAGGACAGGAACACGGCGACCGCCAGCCCCAGCCCTACCCCGGTTCCGGTGAACAGCCGCAAGGTATTGTTGGGAATATACAGATTGGGGATGAAATCGAGCCGCCCGCCCGCAGTCTGCTTCATTAGGTAGAGATAGGAATTCCCCCCATCGAGAGCAAACGCCAGCCCAAACACCGCCAGTAGCGCGATAACTGCTTTGGGCGGCATCCCGGCGCGGCGCGGCTGAGTTAGAGTGAGATAGGCGATACCCAGCACCGCGCCCAGGTACATCCCTGAACAGCGCGCGCAGAGAGGCAAACGCTGTCCATCCACGTGGAAGGAGCGCTCATCAAGTTGGTGGCAAACGGCGTAACCGACCGCGTCAATTTTTCCCCATATGCCCGCAGGGGCGATGGAAAGAAAGGCGGCAACGATGGCGATGGCAGCCAGCGGCACCATCCAGTTAGATAATTTTTGAGCAGCGGTCAGAAGTTGATTTTTCATGGCGCGATTATACCCGTTGCAGGGCGAGATTTATCCTGCCACCTCAGCCTGCTTTTGGGGTATGATAAAGAGAAAGAGATGGAGGAACTATGAGACGTTTCTTGATACTTGCGCTCCTGTCTTTCTTGGTTGCGGCTTGCGGAACGGTCGTCTCGATAACCGCCTCGCCCAGCCCAGCCCCAACGAACACGACCACAGCAACCTTGACCCTTACGCTCACTGTCACCCCGACTGTTACTGAAACGCCCACTCCAACAGTCACGCCCACGCCTACGCGCGATTACCCCCCCGAAGGCTACGGGCCAAGCGGTTTCCCCGAAAATGTCAACCCGCTGACTGGGCTGAAGGTGGAGAACCCGGCCCTGCTGGAACGCCGCCCGATGATTATCAAAGTTGCTAATCTGCCGCGCGCCTACCGCCCGCAGTGGGGGCTTTCGCTGGCCGACCATGTATTTGAGTATTACATCGAAGAAGGCACCACCCGTTTTGCGGCGGTCTTTTTGGGGCAGGATGCCTCGATGGTAGGGCCTATTCGCTCCGGTCGGTTTTTTGATAATCACCTGATTACGATGTATAAAGCCAACTTTGCCTTTGGCTCGGCGGATGCGCGCGTCTTGAATCTGCTCTTCAACCAGAATTACGCCAACCGGCTGGTCATCGAAAGCGCCTGCCCGCCGATGTGCCGCTACGAGCCGAACGGCGTCAACTACCTGATGGCAAACACCGCCGACCTGACGACCTTCATCAACAACCGCCGTTTGCGCGAGGGCAATGGCCGCCAAAACCTGGATGGGTTTGCATTCAATTATGATGCGCCTGCCCAGGGCGCGGAGGCGGGCCGGGTCTATGTGCGTTACTCGGCAGCCATTTACAACCGCTGGGATTACGACCCCCAAACCGGCAAGTACTACCGTTATTCAGATACCCAAAACGACCTGGAACAGGGGCGTAACGAAGTCTATGAACAGCTGACTGACCGATTGACCGGCGCTCCTATTAGCGCCGATAATGTCGTCGTATTGTACGTCTCGCATAGGTACTTTTCGCGCCAGCCCGAAATCATTGATATTGTGATGTCTGGTCCCGATAAAGCCTACCTGTTCCGCGACGGGCAGATGTTCGAACTAAAGTGGTATCGCAACGCGCTCGATCAACTCTTTATCCTGGTCGGCGCTGATGGCAAGCCTTTCCCACTCAAGCCGGGTAACACCTGGTTCGAAATGGTCGGCAGCAGTTCGATAATCACCAGCGAGGGCAGCGACTGGCGCTTCCAATTCCAAATTCCGTAGAACAGGTCTCTGACCTGTTTGATGTGGTAGACAGGTCAGAGACAGGTCAGAGACCTGTCCTACAGTCAGAAGGAGGCAGCGATGAAACGAATTGGCGTATTAACCGGCGGCGGGGACGCTCCCGGCCTAAACGCGGTCATCCGGGCAGTGGTCAAGACCGCCCTGGATGTGTATCACTGCGAAGTCATCGGCTACCGCAACGGCTACGATGGCTTCCTGGACCCGGAGGGCGCGCTTCCGCTGAATTACGATTCTGTGCGCGGAATCTTGCCGCGCGGCGGCACAATTCTCGGCACGGCCAATCGCGGCAACCCGTTTGCGCGCAAAGTGATTGTAGATGGGCAAGAAAAAATTGTAGATGCATCCAATGACATCGTGCGCGCCATCGAAGCCCAAGAACTCGACGCCCTGATTGTGATTGGCGGAGACGGTACGCTGCGCATCGCGCTTGAACTATTCCAAAAGGGCGTGCCGGTGGTGGGCGTGCCAAAGACGATTGACAACGACATCGGCGGCACGGATGTCACTTTTGGGTTCGATACCGCGCTTGGAACGGCTACCGAAGCGATTGACAAACTGCACACCACTGCCGAATCGCACCAGCGGGTGATGGTGTTGGAACTGATGGGGCGCGACGCCGGTTTTATCACCCTGCACTCTGGCGTGGCGGGCGGGGCCGATGTCATCCTCATCCCCGAAATCCCCTTCAAATACGAATCGGTGGTTAAAAAGATATTGCGCCGCAAGGAGCGCGGACGCCCCTTCAGCATCGTGGCCGTTTCGGAGGGCGCCAAACCCCTGGAGGGCGAACAAGTCTTCAGCCGCCCCGGTGATTCGATATATGTGCCGCGCTTGGGTGGAATTGCTCAGAAGGTGGGCGAACATATCGAACGCGAAACCGGCATTGAGACGCGCGTCACCGTGCTGGGGCATCTCCAGCGTGGCGGCATGCCCAGCCCCTTCGACCGCTGGCTGGCAACCCGCTATGGTTCTGCCGCCGTGCGGGTGGCTGCCCAGGGCTGGTTTGGACGCATGGTTGGGCTGGATAGCGCCCGCGTCAAAGATGTCCCGCTCGAAGAAGCCCTGGCCGTTCCCAAACGAGTCAACGTCAATGGCGATGGAGTCTTGACCGCCCGCTCGGTAGGTGTTTCGTTTGGAGACGAGTGATGTCCTATTTCAGCGTGCGCAAATAAGCCACAATCTGCCGAATTTGCGCCTCGCTCAATACATTTTTCCAGGCAACCATGGCCGTTCCATCTTTTCCTTCGGAAATGCGGGCCGCAAGATAGGCATCCTCTTGCGATTGCAACAGGGCCGAAAGGTCGGCGGGTTTGGGTTGGAGCGTAGATGCAGCGGGGCCATCGCCTTTCCCTGTCGGGCCGTGACAGGACAGGCAGAAGTTTTCATACAAGGTTTTCCCAGCCTGGGTATCGGATGGGCTGTTCAGGGAGGCTGACTCTAATTGGCTGCTCTCGTTACACGCGCTCAGCAGCAACAAAGACAGGAAAAGAAACACCAGAAAAGCAAGTTGACTACGCATGAGAAGACTGCCTGGCGCGGGCATCATCTAACGCCCGCAGCCGGTGGAGAAAATAGATTGAAAGCGCGAAAAGAACAATCGCTACGGCCTGGTGCGCGAGCGCCAGCGAAATCGGCACATAGAACACGACGACCAGGATGCCCAGCGTGATTTGCACACCGCCCAGACCAATCAACATCAATAGTCCATTGGTGATGTCTTGCCCGTACCCCTGTTTGCGCGCTTCGAAATACAGCCACAGGATGGCAAACAGCGCCGCGAAGGCAAACCAGCGATGGATGAAGGCTACCGTTTGCGGCGATTCGATGATATCGATTGCCGATGTGAACAGACCGGGTGGAATCAGTCGGCCAAACATCAGCGGCCAGGTAGAGGAAACATGACCTGCCTTCAACCCGGCGGTGAACCCGCCATAGGCGATTTGCACAAGCAGCACGGCCATGCTTCCTGCCGCCAGTTTTGAGAGCGGCGACCACTTTGCTTTTACTCCGGGTTTAGGAAAGCCAAAAGAATGACCCAGCGCCACCCACAGGCTCAAGCCAAACAAGGCGAGCGCCAGGAACAGGTGCATCGTCAGGCGGATGTGGCTGACGGCGGGCCGGTCCACCAATCCACTGGCAACCATGAACCAGCCCATAAAAGCCTGCCCAATGAACAATATGCCCATCACGAAGTAAATGCCAAATTCGCGGCGTGGGATAAAGCCCTTGAAGAGAAAATAGAAAACGGGAATAGCGTAGAACAGACCCGCAAAACGCGCAATCTGGCGGTGAAACCACTCGATGTAAAAAATCTCTTTGTAGGCTTCGAGCGTCATCCCTTTGTTCACCAATTGGTATTCCGGCGTTTGCCGGTAGAGCTCGAACTCACGCAGCCAGGCCTCTTCGCCAATGGGCGGGAAGGCCCCATGCACCGGATTCCACTCGACAATCGAAAGCCCGGAGCGAGTCAGGCGGGTAAACCCACCAAACACGACTAGAAAGGCGACCAATCCGCCAAAGACGAACAACCAGAGCATGACAGAACGATTTTGGGTTTGTGGCATAAAACAGCCTCGCGCGTAGAGGAGTTGAATGGCTTGCCATTCGAATGTTTATGGCTTGCTATTTGGGGCGTAATAGTTCGCCAGCGTTGCCGCATCGATGGGCGCGGTCATATCGAGGGTGAGCGGCGTGACGGAGATGTGGCGTTTTTTGAGCAGGACGAAAATATCAGTATCGCGCGGCTCGCGCTCCCAATCTACTCCCATTTCGTAGCCAACCGTTCCAGGGACATCCCACGAGGCGCGCTGGGGCGCGGTCGGGTAGTAGTAGCGCTGTTTCGAGAGTCGCGTCCACTCCCAGGGGGTATCTGCTGTGGCATTGGCAGGCACATCCACTTTGAGCAGTTCCATGCCGGGGGGCAGGCCACGTTCCAGGAGCAGGCGTCCAAAAAACTCGGTAAAATGGGCGGCGATGGAGAAATCGACCTCGGTCGAGTAGGACAGGTGGTGAATCTTGTCGGTTTCCAGCGAAACCGCCATGGCCGGAATGCCCACCGCCGCCGCTTCCATGGCCGCGCCCACCGTGCCAGAGATGGTGATGCCGGTTGCCAGGTTTTCGCCATAATTGATGCCCGAAACAACCAGGTCTGGCTTTTGCGGCATAATTTCGAGAATGCTGTGTTGGACAGCCTGAGCCGGCGTGCCGCCAACCGCATGGACAATCCAATTCTGGCCGTTGACGTTGACCGTCTCGCGTTGGATGATACCGTCGCTGCTGCCGGGCAGGCTGCGCCCCATGCCAGAGGACTGCTCGCGCGGCGCGGCAACCGTCACGAAGCCGAGTTTGGAAAGCGCTGCGGCAGCGGCCCACAAACCGGGCGAGCGGATGCCGTCATCATTGGTGAGTAAGATTTGGGGTTTGGGCATGGCGCAATTGTAATGCGGATTTTTACCTGTCACAGGTGACAAACAGATGATTTAACGCAAGGAAGGTTTAACACAAAAGAGTGAGACGATGTCTCACTCTTCCTGGCGCCCTCGGCGCGACTCGAACACGCGACCTATTGCTCCGCAAGCAAGCGCTCTAATCCACTGAGCTACGAGGGCATTAGCGGAAGGTATTTTACTCCACACGCAGGGGAAGGTCAAGGTTTGGATTTTCGCGTGAAAACATTCGTCATTTCGCTTTGCTGGACGAACTACGCCAATACTCATTTATAATTCCGCATCAAAAATCAAACCCACTTCGAGGATGGTAAAAAACATGAAAATTTTAGTCAAAGTCCCCGCCACCACCGCCAACCTTGGTCCTGGGTTCGATGCTTTGGGGCTGGCTCTGGATTTATGGAACGAAACCGAGTTCACGGCCACTGGGGACGGTCAGATTAGCATCAGCATCAGCGGCGAGGGGGAAGGCAAATTGCCGCTCAGTGCCGAAAATGCCATCGTCGAGGCCGCTCTGAAAATCTATGAACTGGTTGGCAAGCCGTGCAGCGGGCTGCGAATCCGCTGCGTGAACCGCGTCCCAATTGGTTCGGGGCTTGGGTCTTCTTCTGCTGCAATGCTGACCGGCATGTTGGGCGCAAACGCCCTGCTGGGCAGCCCGTTTACAGACGAAGAAATCTTGAAACTGGCGATTGAAATTGAAGGCCACCCCGATAACGTCGCTCCGGCCATGTTGGGCGGGCTGGTGGCCTCGATTGTGTACGAGGAACGGGTCATCTCGCTCAAACTTCCGGCCAGGGCTAACCGCTCTCCCATGCACGTTACGATTGTCTTGCCCGATTTCGACTTCCCGACCAAACAGGCGCGCGCCATCCTGCCCAAGCAGGTCGAGCGTAAAGATGCCATCTACAACATCAGCCGCGCTGTTCTGGTCACCGAGGCCCTGCGCACTGGCGACCTGGACCTGCTCGGCAAAGCTATGACCGACATGCTGCACCAGCCCTATCGCCTGCCGCTGATTCCAGGGGCGCAGGCCGCCATGCAGGCCGGGCGCCAGGCCGGGGCAGCAGCGGTTGCCCTTTCGGGGGCCGGCCCCAGCCTGATTGCCTTTTCGTCGAAAGAACATCCAGAAATCGGCGCGGCCATGCAGCGGGCATTTGAGCAGGCCGGTTTGACGGCCCGAATCTTCGAGCTGGGGACCAGTTACGAGGGCGCGGAAGTCTCCATTGTATAGCGCATGAGACTATCTTGCGCTACAATTCAAACATGGAAACCCTGCCCACCCACATCAACCCGCAATCCCCTGAATTCCTTGCCAATGCGGAACATCATCGCGCCCTGGCCGCCACCCTGCGCCAACGAATGGCGCTCGTTCGCCAGGGTGGGGGCGAAAAATACCGGCGGCGTCAGGAAGAACAAGGTAAATTGTTCGTGCGGGAACGCATCGAACGCCTGCTCGACCCCGGCTCGCCCTTCCTGGAACTCTCTCCACTGGCGGCATGGGAAATGTACGACGGCGAATCTCCCGGCGCGGGCATTGTGACCGGCATTGGGCGCGTTGCTGGCCGCGAGGTACTGCTTGTCGCCAACGATGCCACCGTTAAAGGCGGCACATATTTCCCGCTGACGGTCAAGAAACACTTGCGCGCCCAGCAGATTGCCGAAGAAAATGGCCTGCCCTGTTTGTACCTGGTTGATTCGGGCGGGGCTTTCCTGCCGCTTCAGGATGAAGTCTTCCCGGACGCGAATCATTTCGGGCGTATTTTCTACAATCAGGCGCGCATGAGCGCAAAGGGCATTCCGCAAATTGCGGCGGTGATGGGCAGCTGCACGGCGGGTGGGGCTTACGTTCCGGCCATGAGCGACGAGGCGGTGATTGTGCGCGGCACGGGGACGATTTTCCTGGGCGGGCCGCCGCTGGTGAAGGCCGCTACCGGCGAGGAGGTGAGCGCCGAAGAACTGGGCGGGGCAGATGTACACACCCGCAAAAGCGGCGTGGCTGACCATTTTGCGGAGGATGACGAACACGCGATTGAAATTTTGCGCGGAATTGTGGAAACGCTGCCTAAAAAAGAAGAAAAAGGAAAGCATTCTTTCTTCTTTCCTCTTGCGCCGCCGGAGGAGCCTTTATACCCGGCAGAGGAAATTTATGGCATCTTGCCGCGCACCTTCCGCGAGACGTATGACGCGCGCGAAATCATCGCCCGGCTGGTGGATGGCAGCAAATTCCGCGAGTTTAAGGCGCGCTACGGCACGACCCTCGTCACCGGCTTTGCCCGCATTCACGGCTACCCGGTTGGGATTCTCGCCAACAACGGCGTTCTGTTCAGCGAATCGGCCCTGAAAGGCGCGCATTTCATTGAGTTATGCCAGCAGCGCGGCATTCCGCTCCTGTTCCTGCAAAATATCACCGGCTTTATGGTGGGTAAGGAATACGAAGCGGGTGGAATTGCCAAAGACGGCGCAAAAATGGTTCATGCGGTTGCTACAGCCCGCGTGCCAAAACTGACCGTTATCATCGGCGGCTCGTTTGGGGCCGGGAACTATGGCATGTGCGGGCGGGCCTACAACCCGCGCTTTCTGTGGATGTGGCCGAATGCCCGCATTAGCGTGATGGGCGGGGAGCAGGCCGCCAACGTGCTGTTAACGGTCAAACAGGAGCAACTGGCCCGTGAAGGCAAGCCGCTCCTGTTGCCTGAAGAAGCCGATGAATTCAAACGTCCCATCCTGGAAAAATACGAGCGCGAGGGCAATCCCTATCACTCTACGGCGCGGCTATGGGACGACGGTGTCCTCGACCCGGTGGATACTCGCCAGGTGCTTGGTTTGGCCCTTTCGGTGGTCTTGAATGCGCCGGAAGAAGAAGGCGGCTTCGGGGTGTTCCGCATGTAAGCTTATTCCACTTCCTCCCGCGCGGAGGGCAGGATTGCCATCGCCAGGATGACCAGCGACGCGCCCGCGCTGAGCAGATTGAGGGTATAACGGATGATAGCGATGGTGTCCATGAAGCGCAGGCCAGAAAAAACACCCGGTAGCGCTCCCAGGAGGAAGATGATTGCCAAAACGAGGGCCAGGTTCAAACCGGCCTTCTTTTTTTTCCAAACCCAGAAGGCCGCCAGCGCAGCCAGCCCAGCGCCGATGCCGCTGATGCCGTAATTGATATAAATCATGGCCTGCCCGCCCAGGCCGAGCGCGCGAGTCAGGCTGAACAGGTTGAACGCGCCGCTATTGGGCCGCTGCAGCAAATTATTGCCGCTGCGACCACCCTGGAATCCCCCACCTTGCGGGGGATTTGCGTTTTCTGGCCGGAAGTTGTCTGCCTGCGGCATATTCCCAGGCAGGCGTCCGGCGGGGATCATCCTGAGCCCGCTCAAAAAAGGCATCGCCAGGCTGACGATGGATAAAACAACAAGCAAAATGATGATAGTGAGGATGGATTTTGGATAAGATGTTTGCATGGTTCACCTATGAAGCCGGACGGCTTGCCGTCCGAAAGTTATTGTCCATCGGCAAGCCGATGGACTCCATAATCATTCTGACCGCAAGGCTTCCATCGGGTGCAGGTTGGCGGCGCGGTAGGCCGGGTACAGGCCAAAGAACAGGCCAATCCCCAACGAGAAAAAGAAAGCCAGCAGAATGGAGGACATGGTTACCAGCGAATTAATCAACCCCAGCGCGCTGACCGTTTGGGCAATGCCGATTCCCAACAGGATGCCGATGACGCCGCCCAACAGGCTGAGGGTCATCGTCTCTACCAAAAATTGGAGCAGGATATGGTCTTTGCGCGCGCCAACGGCTTTGCGCAGGCCGATTTCGCGCGTGCGCTCACTGACCGAGACCAGGGTGATGTTCATAATCCCAATCCCGCCCACCAGCAGGGAGATGGCGGCAATTGCGCCGAGGAAGGTGGTTAGGGTGGTGGTAACCGTGCTGAGCGTTTCGAGCATGTCGCTCTGGCTCAGGACGCGGAAATCGGCATCGGCGCCGGGTTCGATTTTGTGCTGGCGGCGCATGATGAAGTTGATTTGGGCCGTGACCGAATCGACCGCCTCGGCAGAGGCCGCCGATACCGCGATGGAGTTGACCGTTTTTTGCCCGTTGCGGATGGCATTTGCGCCAAAAAGTTTGAGATAGCCCGTTTCGAGCGGAATCAGAACAATATCATCGGGGTTGCTGAAGCCGGAACTGCCTTTGGCTTTGAGAACGCCAATCACCATGAAGCGCACGTCGTTGATTTTGACTGTCTGCCCAACGGCTTCGGTGTTTGGGAACAATTCCCCGGCGGTGGTTGCTCCCAACACGGCCACCTGTTTGTTGTTCTGGCGGTCCTCGGCGGAGAAGAAGCGCCCGCGCTCCATTTCGTAGGAATAGACTTTCAGGTAGTCTTCACTTGTGCCGGTTACGGAGACGTTGTAACTATCGGTTTCAAAGACAACCGTGCTGTTGGCCTGGTAAACGGGCGCGATTCCTGCCACATCGGTCAGGGCGGCTTGTAAAGCCTGGTAATCTTTATAGGTGAGCGCGGAAAAGGACGGCGGCGCGCCACCCGCCTGGGGGCGCTGCATCCGCCCGGCCTGGATGGAAAGCAGGTTCGTCCCGGCGCTCTGAATCTGGCTGGTGATGTCGCTGGTGGCGCCGCTGCCAATTGCCATGAGCGCGACCACCGCCGCCACGCCAATCACAATGCCGAGAATGGTCAGCCCGGAGCGCAGTTTGTTTGCCATGAGGCTGCGCAAGGCAGTAAGAATGTTTTGGGTAAGGAGCATGGTCACATCTCCAGTTCGGGGCGCGGCGTACCGGCAGCGATGGGGTTGGGGTTGGGCGTATCAGATGTAATTAGCCCGTCGGACAGGCGCACGATGCGGCGGGTGTGGCGGGCGACGAAGGGGTCGTGGGTGACGATGATGACCGTCTGCCCGAAATCGCTGTGCAGTCGCTGGAACAGCCCCATTACTTCCTCGCCGGTTTTGCTGTCCAATGCTCCGGTGGGTTCGTCGGCAATCAGGATAGCCGGTTCGTTGACCAGCGCCCGCGCAATCGCTACGCGCTGCTGCTGGCCGCCGGAGAGTTCGGCCGGGTGGTGTTTGACGCGCTCGGCAAGCCCGACCATTTCCAGCGCTTTGAGGGCTTTTTCGCGGCTGGCGCGCGCTCCCAGGCCGCTGTACCCAAGCGGAAGCAGCACGTTTTCGAGCGCGCTGGCGCGCGGCAACAGGTTGAACTGCTGAAAGACAAAACCAATCTTGCGGTTGCGCACCTGGGCCAGCTGTGAGTCTTTGAGTTTTTCCACCGTCTGCCCGTCCAGGCGGTATGAGCCGCTGGTTGGAATATCCAAACAGCCGATGATGGACATGAGCGTACTTTTTCCCGACCCCGAAGGCCCCATGATGGCAAGCATTTCACCCTTTTCGATATCGAGCGAGATTCCGGCCAGAGCATGGACGGCGTTTTCACCCATCTGGAACACTTTGGTCAGACCGCGCAGTTCGATGAGCGCCATATCAGCCTCCGAAGGGCATCATGATTCCGCCCGGGCCGCGCTGCTGGTTTTGATTGGTGCTGGATGAACCGCCAACCTGCACCTGGTCGCCTTCTTTCAGGCCGCCGCTTTTTGTGAGTGTCACCATGCCGCCCGCCAGGTCGCCGGTTTCGATGTCCACCCGCTGAGTCAGACCGTCTGCGCCAACCCGCAAGACATATTCGCCCTGCGAATCGCTCAACACTGCGCCAACCGGAACGGCTAACAAGGCGCGCGGCTCGCCGGTGGTGACGACGACATTGGCGGTTGCGCCGAACAGGATGGGCGAGTTGGGCCGCTCGACCGAGACGATAACGGTGTACTTGACCAATCCGCTGACTGTTTGTCCGATGGGGTCAATCAGGGTTACTTTGCCGGTTAATGTCAGGCCGGGGAGCGAATCGAGGGTGATTTCTGCCGGGTCGCCCACTTTGACCTGGGTGATTTCGGATTCGTCAATCGCCAGTTCGACTTTCATGGTTTCGTAGTTCACCAGGCCGAGAGCGGTTGTGCCATTCTGAACGACATCGCCCGGTTTGGCATACAAGACAATCACTTCGCCATCGAAAGGCGCGATGATATACATGGTTTCGGCCTGTTCGCGCGCGGCGACCAGGCTGGCCTCGGCTTGTGCCAGCTCAGCGGAGGGTTGGCCGCTTTGCAAACGTTCTAATTCCTTTTGGGCTTCAGCCAGTTGGATTTTGGCCTTTTCCACATTCAGGCGTGCTGCTTCGTAATCGTTAGGGTCGGGCTTGCCAGTGTACCAGTTCAGTTTGGCTTTCAATTCGTTGAGCGACAATTGGGCATTGGTCAACGCCAACGCCGCTTCGGTTTTGCGTGAATCGCCCTCTGGCAGATTTTGTACCATTCGGTAACGGTCAGACGCGCGGGCCACGTTCTGCTCCGCCTGCCGGATTTGCGCCTCGGTGTTTTTAATGAGCGCGTCAGAAGCGCGCGGATAGTCAAGCGAGGCGAAGGTCTTTTCGGCATCGGCCAGGGTTTGTTGGGCAGTGACCACGTCTAACTGTGCCTGGGTTATCGTCAGGGCGGTATCTTGCAGGCTGGCCAGGGTTTCCTCGACAGAAGCGAGATTGGCGCGCGCCTGGAGGATGCTGGCAGGGACGGAATCGAGCCGCAGGCTGGCCAGCACCTCGCCTTTTTTGACCTGGCTGCCCGGCTGGACGTTGACCGCCTCGATGACGCCGCTCGTTCCCCACGTCAGGGTGGTCAATTGCCCGGCGCTGAGTGTGCCGCTCGATTCGATGCTTGTGCCAAGCGTAACGGTCGTCACCGGCTGGAATGTGACACTGGTTTGGGCGTTGGCCTGCCCGGCGCAGGCAGTGAGCAGCAGGCCGAAGACAAGCAGTAGAAGAATGGTTTTCAGATTGTTTTGCATGATGATGTCCTTTATTTTCTGATTACTGTACCGCAGGCTTTAGCATGAATGTACCGACTGAAGCCTGTTATTAACAACTCGGTTATCCTTCTGGTTCGGCAGGCGGCGCGGTGGTTTGAGTCTTGCGTTTGGCGCGCCAGGCATCGAACCAGGCCAGGCCGCGCTGGACGAGCAGGACGAGGATGACAATCACCGCCAGTTTGACCAGCGAGCCAAAGACCCCGCCGAGTCCGCGCAGCAGTGAAGGGCCGCGTCCGCGCTCGCCAAATTCGCGGCCTTCAAACCCTTCGGGACGAGGGCGAAACTGCGGATTCTCACCGTCGAGCGTGGGGCGGCGGATACCATCGCGCAATTCGCCGCGCCCGGTGTTAGCAAAAAATTGGGTGTGGGTTGCCCCCCACCACCAGCCCGCGCCGAATAGACCAATGACGGCGCTCAAAATGAGCAGAGGAACAAGGATGTTGGTCAAAATTTTCTTCATGGGGACGCTCCGTGATAGATATTCGATACTAGAGAAGGGCAGCAAGGGAAAGATGAAGAGACAACGAGAGATTAGCGCGTTGATAGATCTGATTCGTCTACAGTCTCTTGAGCCTGTTGCCGGATAGGAACAGCAGATAACTGGAACGTTGGAATATGAGATAGCCGCCCCCTTGCCGAACCCGAGAAGCGAACAACCGGCTGAAACACATAGCGATTGAGATTACTCACAATCCATTTCCAGTGTAAAGCCAGGTGCAGCCCAAGCACAGCCACTGAGGCATCTGAAAGGGAATGGTGCAACCCACGCCAAACCGGGTCAGGCTCCAGATGAATGCCAAAGAATGCCAGCACACTTTCCGAAATCAGCAGCCCGCTCAACAGCGCGCCGGTCATGAGCGACAGGAAGAGCAAATCTAACACGTAGTTCAGGCGCGACTCGTGAAAAAGTTTCTTGAAAAATTGGGCGGTGACATTCACAATCCATTTCCAATGGAAGAGCAAATGCGTCAGCAGAGCCGCCACGAACGCCACCCCCAGCCACTCATGAATGGGGATACCAGTCAATTCGGGGGTTGCCAGCGCCAGAACCGCCAGGAAAATGGTTAAATCGAGAACGAGGTTGGTTTTGGTAGAGACGGACATGAGAAACGCTCCTTAATGTATTTTCCCCATTCTAAAATTTGTGTCTGTGAAGCCCCCAAGAAAAAGCTGTGAACACGCTGTGAAAATAGCCGGGGTTAACAGCGTTTTCACAGCAAAACAGAATATACTGAAATGTAAAATAATGAATATCAATGGTGAATAATGAATGCCACTTTACTCATCGTAGATGATGACCCCAAACTGCTCAAAATGTTGCAGCGCACACTGACCTACGAAGGGCTGAAGGTGCTGACCGCATCTAACGGCGCCGATGCCCTGCCGCTGATTGATGTCCACGCCCCCGACCTGCTCATCCTCGACTGGATGATGCCCAAGATGGACGGGCTGACCCTGCTCCAGCAGTTACGCGCCGAGAAGAACAAAGCCCCGGTGTTGATGTTGACTGCCCGCGACGCCATCGAAAACCGCGTCGAGGGGCTGGAAAGCGGCGCGGATGATTACCTGGTGAAACCGTTTGCCCCTGCCGAGCTGGTGGCAAGAGTCCACGCCTTGCTGCGCAGGGTGGAATCCAAACCTGAGTCGCAGGTCGTTTCGTATGCCGATGTGACCCTCGACCCAATCACTCGCGAAGCGCGGCGCGGTGAAACGAGTCTGTCGCTGACTGTGACCGAGTTCAACCTGCTGCACCTGTTCCTGCGTCACCCGCGCCAGGTTTTGGAACGGCGCCAAATACTGAACGAAGTTTGGGGTTACGATTTCGGTGGCGACGATAACGTGCTGGAAATTTACGTTGGCTACCTGCGCAAAAAACTGGAAGCCGGCGGCAAACCCCGTCTTATCCAGACCGTGCGCGGGGTGGGCTACGTCTTACGCGAGGAATAATGTCGATTCGCCTGCGCTTTACGCTGTTGTATAGTGCCATTCTTGCCATCACCCTCTCTTTTGTTGGACTGGCAATCTATGGCATTCTCTCGCGCGTCACTTACCTGGCCTTGCAAGAGGACCTGCGCCGCGCCAGTTTTGGGCTGGGGGAGGCGATCTTAAACACCAACAGTCTGAATATGCAAATTCGCCCCCTCGTTGGCATTCCGCCGCGCTCTTTCGATGACTTTCCCGAAGACCGACCTTTTCGTGATTTGCGCGAACGCGAAATCGTCCGCATTCTCGACCCGCTCGGCAACCTGCTCGCCAGCCCAATGGGGCGCGCCGAAGACGCCCTGCCGCTCGATGCAACCGGACTGAATTACATCCAAAGCGGGCGAGAATGGTGGCAAACTGCCACCGTCAACGAACAGTCCATGCTCATTTACAGCCGCCCACTCTTGCGAGATGGGCAGACCGTCTACATCCTGCAATTGGCGCGTTCGCTGGAAGAGCGCAATCGTTCGCTGTACTTTTTCAGCATGGCGTTTGGCGCAATTGGCTTGTTTATCATTTTGACGGCGGTTGGGGTTGGCTGGTTATTTTCGGGGTTCATCCTGCACCCAATTGTAAAAATCACCCAAACCGCGCAGACCATTGGCGATGAGCGCAATTTCGCCCACCGCGTTCAGTATCACGGCCCGATGGATGAAGTTGGGCAACTGGCAACCACGTTCAATTCCATGCTTTCGCGTTTGCAAGATGCCTACCAGCAGGTGGCGCATTCGCTGGAGATGCAGCGCGATTTTGTGGCTGATGTTTCCCATGAACTGCGCACTCCGCTCACCACCTTGCGCGGCAACCTGGGCCTGCTGCGCCGCCAGCCGCCCATCCCGATTGATGAGCAGGATGACATTTTGGCGGATATGACTGATGAGAGCGACCGCCTGATTCGGCTGGTGAATGACCTGCTGGTACTGGCCCGCGCCGATGCCGGAAGAAGCCTGGCAAGTGAGCCTGTGGAAATTCTGCCAATCTTGGAAGAAACCTGCCGCCAGGCGCGCGCTCTTGACCCCGAACGCGAGATTCTGCTCGAAGCCGAACCGCTCACCATCCTGGGCGACCGCGACGCGCTGAAACAGGTCCTGCTCATTGGGCTGGATAACGCCCTCAAACATTCCAACGGCCCGATTCTGGTCAAAACCCATCGCAACGGCAGCCAGGCAGAAATCCAAATTCGAGACGAAGGCCCCGGAATACCCCCCGAAACGCTCGCCCACATCTTCGACCGTTTCTATCGCGGCGAAGACAGCCTGACCGTGCCAGGCTTTGGGCTGGGATTGCCGATTGCCAAAGCCCTGACAGAAGGCATGGGCGGGGCAATTTCGATGGCAAGCGAGATTGGCAAGGGCAGCACGCTAACCTTTTGTTTCAAACAAATTCTTTCTTGAATAAGCAAAAAAGGCTGGCAAAACATAAACGCGCCCGAATGGGCGCGTTTTTGGCGTAATGTGGCACGAAAGTAAAGCGGCTCTCCAAAAATCTTGGGAAATTTCTGACTAATCATCTGACAAAATTTTGCGAAACACATCCAGACGGTCACGCACAGCCTGACTGGCTAAAAGGCTGAAAAGGCTGATGTAGCCCAGGATGGTTGGGAACACCAGGAGCGCGCTGACAGCGCCAAACAAGGCGAGGAATAAGAAAAGCGCGCTCAAGTATCCAGGCGATGCCAGGGTCATCATCAGGCCATTTCGCCAGGCCAGGCGCAGCGATTTTTGCTCCTGAACCATCAGGAGCGGAACAGCGTAAAACTGGACGATAACCCAGCCCACGCCAATCGCAATGGTTAGCCCGCGCGCGAAATCAGCCCAGCCGGCTTCTATGAGACGATATGCGTCAATGCTGGCAATCAAAACAGATACAATCAGCAAGTTTGCCAGCATCCATTGCCAACTTTTGAAGAAATACTTGCGCATTCCCTCCCACATTCCGCGCAGGCCGGGGTTTTCTCCGCGCACATACTGACTCTGAACATAATAAATGCCAAAGGTAATGGGCGGCCCAAGAATGACCGTGAACCAGGAAAGGCTCCAAATCAGGCTCATTACAGACTGCATCACCAGGTCATCCCACCAATGGAAGAAGGCCACGACAATGGTGCGCAGAGGCGCAGGCAGTTTTTCGAGAAATTCCTGTTTCATGGCAGAGATTATAGCCCAGCCTGACCGGTTTGCAGGCTGGCATACGCACCTTTGCGGCGCATCAGTTCTTCGTGCGTGCCGGTTTCTACGATTTTCCCCTGGCGCAGCACCACAATTCGGTCAGCATTGCGAATGGTGGACAAGCGGTGGGCAACGATGAAGGTCGTACGTCCGCGCATCAGCCGCGCCAGGGCCTGCTGGATGAGCGCTTCGGATTCGGTATCGAGGGCCGAGGTGG